>NZ_JBEYUP010000026.1:0-84929 GCF_040643575.1 Streptomyces sp. NPDC047108 | reverse complement strand
GCGGTGCAGTCCTAGACAGCTCCACCACAGCGGAGGTCTTCGCTATCGATCAACCCCCACGACAGTCAACAACGCTCGTGATCAATACACCTAGGGGGTGGGACGGGCGGTAGGCGGCGGACCGTACCCGGTGGAGGAGGACCGGACTCCGTGGACGTACGGACCGACCGTGACACGACGGCGGGGGCGGGCGAGGTGACGCGACGTCAACGACGGTCCGGGGAGGGACCGGGGACGGCCCGACGAGAGATTCGGCGAGATGCCTGCGAGGGGATCGGCCTCAGCCGGCGCGGGTTCGGCGTCAGCGGGCGAGCGATCGGCTTCAGCCGGCGCGGTGCACCACGGCGTCGCACAGCTCCTCCAGCGCCGCCCGCGCCGGGCTCACCGGCAGCGGCGCCAGCATCGCGCGCGCCTCCTCCGCGTACCGGACGGTGTCCCGGCGGGCCTGCTCGAGCGCGGGGTGGACCCGCAGCCTGCGCAGCGCCTCCGCGTGACGCGCGTCGTCCGTCAGGTCGCCGTCGAGCAGCGCGCACAGCTCCTGGTCGGCGGGGTCGCCGGACGTGGCCGCCAGGGCCCGCAGGCGGAGCACCGGCAGCGTCGGGATGCCCTCGCGCAGGTCCGTGCCCGGCGTCTTGCCGGACTCGTGGCTGTCGCTCGCGATGTCGAGCACGTCGTCGGCGAGCTGGAAGGCGATGCCGAGCCGTTCGCCGTACTGGGTCAGGATGTCGACGACGCGCTCGTCGGCGCCGGACATCATGGCGCCGAAGCGCCCGGAGACCGCCACCAGCGAGCCGGTCTTGCCCGCGAGGACGTCGAGGTAGTGGTCGACCGGGTCGCGGCCGTCACGCGGTCCGGCCGTCTCCAGGATCTGGCCGGTGACCAGCCGCTCGAAGGCCTCGGCCTGGATGCGGACGGCCTCGGGTCCGAGATCGGCCAGGATGTGCGAGGCGCGCGCGAAGAGGAAGTCGCCGGTCAGCACGGCGACCGAGTTGTCCCAGTTGGCGTTGGCGCTGGCCACACCGCGCCGCACATCGGCCTCGTCCATCACGTCGTCGTGGTAGAGCGTCGCCAGATGCGTCAGCTCGACGACCACGGCGGACGGGACGACGCCAGGGGCGTAGCTGTCACCGAACTGCGCCGCCAGCATCACCAGCAGCGGGCGGAACCGCTTGCCGCCCGCCTTCACGAGGTGCTGCGCCGCCTCGGTGATGAAGGGCACGTCGCTCTTGGTGGCCTCCAGCAGGCCCTCCTCGACAGCCGCCAACCCGGCCTGGACATCGGCTTCCAGAGCCTGGTCCCGCACGCTCAGCCCGAAAGGCCCGACGACGGTCACGAGGGGTTCTCCTGTCTGCAAACGACCTACACGGAATGTCGATCTGTCGCTGTCACCACTGGCAGCGTATCCGGTCGCCTGTGGATCACAGCGGGCGGCCGTCCGTCGTACCGGCCGGGCCGCGGGAACACCACCTCGACCACCGGTGACGCCGGGAATCCGGCAGCGGGCGCTCGCCCGGACGGCGCAGCGCGCGCGGGATCGGCGGGGCGCGCAGGCGCGGCGCGCGCGTGCCGCGGGCACGGGCCCGGGGCACAGGACGGGTACGGAGGAGGCGGGCACCGGCCGGGTCGACGGTGCACGGCGGCGGACCGGAGCGGGGGACCGGGGAACGGGGACCGGAGAACTAGGGACGGTCGCGGGGCGTGCGCTCGAACCACCCGGCGCGTGCGTCACCTCCCGCGCCCGCACTGCTTTTTCCCAGCATGTGATGTGCATTGGTGATTCACTGCCTATCGGCCCATGGCCAGCCGCCAGGCCGTAATCTGTGGGACCGGCCACCCGGCGGACAGGAAGGCGAGGCACCGATCCATGCCCGAGCAGCCCGAGCAGCCCGAGCGGAGCCCGCTCAATGTTCCCGAAGGCGATCCCTTCGGTCTGAACAACCTCCCGTACGGCGTCTTCAGCACGGCGGACGAGCCCGGCCGGCACCGCATCGGCGTCCGCTACGGCGACCACGTCCTGGACGTCCACACGGCGGCGACGGCGCTCGGCTCCCCCCACTCGGATCTGCTGGCCAGCCCCACCCTGGGTGCCCTGATGGCCGCGGGCCGCCCCGTCTGGCAGGCCGTGCGCGCCGACATCCGCACCTGGCTCGGCTACCCGGCGATCGAGCCGTTCCTGCACCCCCTGACCGACGTCACCCTGCACCTCCCCTTCGAGGTCGCCGACTACGTCGACTTCTACGCCAGCGAGCACCACGCCACCAACGTCGGCCGGATCTTCCGGCCCGACGGCGAGCCGCTGACCCCCAACTGGAAGCACCTGCCCATCGGCTACCACGGGCGGGCCGGCACCGTCGTCGTCTCCGGCACCCCGGTCGTACGGCCCAGCGGGCAGCGCAAGGCGCCCTCCGACCCGGCCCCCTCCTTCGGGCCGTCGCTGCGCCTGGACATCGAGGCGGAGGTCGGCTTCGTCGTCGGCACGCCGTCGGCCCTCGGCCGGCCGGTGCCGCAGAGCGACTTCCGCGATCACGTCTTCGGCGTCTGCCTGCTCAACGACTGGTCGGCGCGGGACGTCCAGGCCTGGGAGTACGTGCCGCTGGGGCCGTTCCTGGGCAAGTCCTTCGCGACGTCCGTCTCCGCCTGGGTCACCCCGCTCGAGGCGCTGGACGCGGCTCGTACGGCGCCTCCGGCCCGGGATCACGCCCTGCTGCCGTACCTGGACGACGCGGACCTGGAGCCCGGCGGGCTGGACATCCGGATCACGGTCTCGATCAACGGCCACCCGGTCTCCGAGCCGCCCTTCTCGACCATGTACTGGACAGCGGCCCAGCAGCTCGCCCATATGACCGTCAACGGCGCCTCACTGCGGACCGGTGACCTCTTCGCCTCCGGCACGGTCTCCGGCCCGGAGCCGGAGCAGCGCGGTTGCCTGCTGGAGCTGACCTGGTCGGGGCGCGACCCGGTGGAGCTGCCGGACGGCAAGCGGACGTTCCTGGAGGACGGCGACGAGGTGACGCTGACGGCCTGGGCCCCCGGCGCGGACGGCAGCCGCATCGGCCTCGGCGAGGTGTCCGGCCGCGTCCTGCCCGCGGCGGCCCAAGCGGTCTGACGGGCGTCCGCGCCCGGCGCCCCTCTCGCGCGGCGTCGGGCAGCGGCGGGCGGTCCGTCGGTACTCCCGCACTTCCTGAACCCGGCGGAACCGGGTGGCAGATCTTGCCCGGCGGAGGCACGAACCCCCAGGTCCGAGACGCCACCGGGTCGGCGCCCGGTGGCGCGGCACTGTGGCAACGCCAGCTCCGCCGTCGGCGCCGAGCGCGCCGTACCCGCGTTGGCCGCAGTCCTCGCCGGCGCCCACGCCGGGACCTGGGTCAGACCCTGAACCGGCCCGTCCGCGGGCCGGTTCAGCGGTTGCCGATCTGCTCCAGGACCTGGCGGGGGCGGTTGGTGATCAGCGTCTCCACGCCCAGCTCCAGACACAGCTCGACGTCCTCGGGCTCGTCCACCGTCCACACGTGGACCTGGTGGCCCGCCGCCCGCAGCCGGCGTACGAGGCCGGGCCGGGCGCGTACGAGATCGATGCCGGGGCCGGCGATCCGGACGCCGCGCGGCAGGGCCGCCTCCCGGCCCGGGAGCGGCCGCCGCTCCGTGAGCAGGACGCGCGGCAGATCGGGCGCCAGGGCCGCCAGGCGGTGCAGCGCGGTGCGCGAGAAACTCATCAGCCGCACCCTGGGCCGCTCCCCCGTGCGTGGTCGGTGGAGCCCGAACAGCCGCAACTGGCGTACGAGTTCGTGCTCGACCCGCCCGGCCCAGCGGGTGGGGTGCTTGGTCTCGACGGCGATGTCCACGGGCCGGGGCGCGGATGTGGCCAGCGCCAGGAGTTCGTCGAAGGCGAGGATCCGCGAAGGTCCGGCGCCGCCGCCCTTCCAGGAGCCGAAGTCGAAGCGGTCCAGCTCGTCCAGGGTGAGGGCCGAGACGGCGCCGCGGCCGTCGGACGTGCGGTTCACCCGCCGGTCGTGGACGCACACCAGCCGCGCGTCGCGCGTCAGGCGCACATCGCACTCCAGCGCGTCGGCGCCGTCCTCGATGGCCTGCTCGTAGGCGGCGAGGGTGTGCTCGGGATGGTCGTCGGAGGCGCCGCGATGTGCGACGACCTGGGTGACCCGGCGTTCGGGGGCGGCCGGGGCGCCGGATGAACGACGGTGATGTGGGAGGTTCACGGGGAAACTGTGGCATCCGGCCGTGAACGGCAGACCAACGGCCCGCGGTGCGGAGCCATGTCCTTCAGGACACGGCGCACCACGGGCCGTCGCAGCCGGACGGGCCACCGTCCGCGAGGACGACGGCCTCGGCAGGGACTACCTCACGAACACACCCGCCTGCCCCGCCAGGTCCAGGAAGTACTGCGGCGCGACGCCGAGCACGACCGTCACGGCGACGCCGATGCCGATCGCGGCCGTCGTCAACGGGCTGGGCACGGCGACGGTGGGTCCTTCCGGCTTCGGCTCGCTGAAGAACATGAGCACGATGACGCGGATGTAGAAGAACGCCGCGATCGCCGACGAGATGACACCGACGACGACCAGCGCGCCGGCACCGCCCTCGGCCGCCGCCTTGAAGACGGCGAACTTGCCGGAGAAGCCGGACGTCAGCGGGATGCCCGCGAAGGCCAGCAGGAAGACCGCGAAGACCGCCGCCACCAGGGGCGAACGCCGCCCGAGCCCGGCCCACTTGGACAGGTGGGTGGCCTCGCCGCCCGCATCGCGCACCAGCGTGACGACGGCGAAGGCGCCGAGCGTCACGAAGGAGTACGCGGCCAGGTAGAACAGCACCGAGGAGACGCCGTCCGGGGTGGCCGCGATGACACCGGCCAGGATGAAGCCCGCGTGGGCGATCGAGGAGTAGGCCAGCAGACGCTTCACATCGGTCTGGGTGACGGCCACGATCGCGCCGACCAGCATGGTGACGATGGCGACGCCCCACATCACCGGCCGCCAGTCCCAGCGCAGGCCCGGCAGGACGACGTACAGCAGACGGAGCAGCGCTCCGAACGCGGCGACCTTCGTCGCGGCGGCCATGAAGCCGGTGACGGGGGTCGGGGCGCCCTGGTAGACGTCCGGCGTCCACATGTGGAACGGCACGGCGCCGACCTTGAAGAGCAGCCCCATCAGCACCATCGCGCCGCCGATCAGCAGCAGAACGTCGTTGCCCATCGTGCCCGCGAGGGCGGGGGTGACCTCCCGTACGGTGCCGTCCACGACGTCGGCGATCCCGCCGTACGTGACGGTGCCCGCGTAGCCGTAGAGCAGTGCGATGCCGAACAGCAGGAACGCCGAGGAGAAGGCGCCGAGGAGGAAGTACTTCATCGCCGACTCCTGCGACAGCAGCCGCTGGCGGCGGGCCAGCGCACACAGGATGTAGAGCGGGAGCGAGAAGACCTCGAGGGCGACGAAGAGGGTCAGCAGATCGTTCGCGGCGGGGAAGATCAGCATGCCGCCGACCGCGAAGAGCAGCATCGGGAACACCTCGGTGGTGGTGAACCCGGCTTTGACCGCTTCCTGTTCGGCCGGTCCGCCCGGTGTGGCGGCGGCCGACGCCGCGAAGGAGTCGACCTGTTTGCCGTGCGCCGCGGGGTCCAGCCGCCGCTCGGCGAAGGTGAAGACCGCGACGAGCGACACCAGCAGGATCGTGCCCTGCAGGAAGAGGGCGGGGCCGTCCACCGCGACGGCGCCCATGGCGGAGATCCGTGACTTGCTGTCCGCGAAGCCGCCCGCGGCCAGCCCCACGACCGCCGCGAAGGCGGCGGCGAGGGCGGTCAGCGACAGCATCAGCTGCGTGTAGTAGCGGCTGCGGCGCGGCAGGAAGGCCTCGACGAGCACGCCGACGATGGCGGCACCGATCACGATCAGGGTCGGGGCGAGCTGCCCGTACTCGATGTCGGGGGCCGGGATCTTCTGGGGGGCCTCGGCCGCCGTTGTCCACAGGCTGTGGACAACACTTGCGTCTGCCACGGCGATCACTTCGCGGCCTCCAGGTCTCGTACCGGAACGTCAGGCTTGGGGTCGTGTTCATCCACCACGGACATCGTGTGGTCGACCGCCGGATTGACGATGTCAGCGACCGGCTTCGGGTAGACGCCCAGGAAGATCAGCAGCGCGATCAGCGGGGCGACGACCACCAGTTCACGGACCTTGAGGTCGGGCATGCTCCGGACCTCGTCCTTCACCGGCCCGGTCATGGTGCGCTGGTAGAGCACCAGGACGTAGAGCGCGGCCAGCACGATGCCGAAGGTCGCGATGATGCCCGCCGCCGGATAGCGGCTGAACGTGCCGACCAGGACCAGGAACTCACTGACGAACGGCGCGAGCCCCGGCAGCGAGAGCGTGGCCAGACCGCCGATCAGGAAGGTGCCCGCGAGGACGGGAGCCACCTTCTGCACACCGCCGTAGTCGGCGATCAGGCGCGAGCCGCGGCGCGAGATCAGGAAGCCCGCGACCAGCATCAGCGCCGCGGTCGAGATCCCGTGGTTGACCATGTAGAGCGTCGCGCCGCCCTGGCCCTGGGTGGTCATCGCGAAGATGCCCAGGATGATGAAGCCGAAGTGGGAGATCGACGCGTAGGCCACCAGGCGCTTGATGTCCCGCTGGCCGACCGCGAGGAGCGCGCCGTAGACGATGCTGACCAGCGCGAGCGCGATGATCACCGGCGTGGCCCACTTCGATGCCTCCGGGAAGAGCTGGAGGCAGAAGCGGAGCATCGCGAAGGTGCCGACCTTGTCGACGACCGCCGTGATGAGGACGGCGACGGGCGCCGTGGACTCCCCCATCGCGTTCGGCAGCCAGGTGTGCAGCGGCCAGAGCGGCGCCTTCACCGCGAACGCGAAGAAGAAGCCGAGGAACAGCCACCGCTCGGTGGACGTCGCCATGGTGAGGTCGCCGTTCGCCCGCGCCTGGACGATCTCCTGGAGGGAGAACGTGCCCTGGCCGAGGTCGTCGGCGGTGATGGCGAAGAGCCCGATGACCGCGGCCAGCATGATCAGACCGCCGGCGAGGTTGTAGAGGAGGAACTTCACCGCGGCGTAGCTGCGCTGCTTGCTCGCCTCGTCCTCGCCGTGAGCGCTCGCCCGGTCCCCGAAGCCGCCGATGAGGAAGTACATCGGGATGAGCATGGCTTCGAAGAAGATGTAGAAGAGGAAGACGTCGGTGGCCTCGAAGGAGAGGATCACCATCGCCTCGACCATGAGGATCAGCGCGAAGAAGCCCTGGGTCGGCCGCCACCGGCGGTTGGGCGCCTTCTCCTCCAGCGGGTCGGCGTCATGCCAGCCCGCCACGATGATGAAGGGGATGAGCAGGGCCGTCAGGGCGACCAGGGCGACCCCGATCCCGTCCACGCCCAGTTCGTAGCGCACGCCGAAGTCCGCGATCCAGGCGTGGGACTCGGTCAACTGGTAGCGCGCGCCGCCCGGTTCGAACCGTACGAGGACGACCGCCGCCAGGACGAGCGTGGCGAGCGAGAAGGTCAGTGCCAGCCACTTCGCGGCCGTGCGCTTCGCCGCGGGCACGGCGGCCGTGGCGACGGCACCGATGGCGGGCACCGCGGCCGTGAGTGTCAGCAGGGGAAATGACATCGATCAGACCGCCCTCATCAGCAGGGTCGCGGCGACCAGGATCGCCGCACCGCCGAACATCGAGACCGCGTACGTGCGGGCGAAGCCGTTCTGCACCTTGCGCATCCGGCCCGACAGCCCGCCGACCGAAGCCGCCGTGCCGTTCACCACTCCGTCGACGACGCTGTGGTCGAGGTAGACCAGACCACGCGTCAGATACTCACCGGGCTTGACCAGGGCGACATGGTTGAAGTCGTCCTGCAGCAGGTCGCGTCGGGCGGCCCGGGTCAGCAGCGAACCGCGCGGCGCGGTGACCGGCACCGGCCGGCGGCCGTACTGCGCCCAGCCGAGACCGACGCCGAGCAGCATCACCACGACCGTGGCCGTGGTGACCGTGGCCGCGCTGAGCGGCGAGTGCCCGTGCTCGAACTGGGTGACCGGTTCGAGCCACTTCACGAACGCTTCGTTGATGCTGAACAGCCCGCCCGCGAAGACTGATCCGAAGGCAAGGATGATCATGGGGATGGTCATCGACCTCGGCGACTCGTGCGGGTGCGGCTCGTTGCCCTCCGCGTCCGGCTGCCACCGCTTCTCGCCGAAGAAGGTCATCACCATCACGCGCGTCATGTAGTACGCGGTGATGGCCGCGCCCAGCAGCGCGGCGCCGCCGAGGATCCAGCCCTCCGTGCCGCCCTTGGCGAAGGCAGCCTCGATGATCTTGTCCTTGGAGAAGAAGCCGGACAGGCCCGGGAAGCCGATGATCGCCAGATAGCCGAGCCCGAAGGTGACGAAGGTGATCGGCATGTACTTGCGAAGGCCGCCGTACTTCCGCATGTCCACCTCGTCGTTCATGCCGTGCATGACCGAACCGGCGCCGAGGAAGAGACCGGCCTTGAAGAAGCCGTGGGTGACCAGGTGCATGATCGCGAAGACGTAGCCGATGGGGCCGAGGCCCGCGGCGAGGATCATGTAGCCGATCTGGGACATCGTCGAGCCCGCCAGGGCCTTCTTGATGTCGTCCTTCGCGCAACCGACGATCGCACCGAAGAGGAGCGTGACCGCGCCGACCGTGACGACCGCGATCTGCGCGTCCGGCGCGCCGTTGAAGATCGCCCCGGAGCGGGTGATCAGGTAGACCCCCGCGGTCACCATCGTCGCGGCGTGGATGAGGGCCGAGACCGGGGTCGGGCCCTCCATCGCGTCACCGAGCCAGGACTGGAGCGGGACCTGGGCGGACTTGCCGCAGGCACCGAGGAGCAGCATCAGCCCGATCGCGGTGAGCGTGCCCTCGCTCGTCTCGCCGACCGAGTCCAGCACCGGCTGGAACGCGAACGTCCCGAAGGTCACGAACATGATCATGATCGCGATGGACAGGCCCATGTCGCCGACACGGTTGACGATGAACGCCTTCTTGGCCGCCGTGGCCGCGCTCGGCTTGTGCTGCCAGAAACCGATGAGCAGGTACGAGGCGAGGCCCACGCCCTCCCAGCCGACGTACAGCAGAAGGTAGTTGTCGGCGAGGACCAGCAGGAGCATCGCCGCGAGGAAGAGGTTGAGGTAGCCGAAGAAGCGGCGGCGGCGCTCGTCGTGCTCCATGTAGCCGACGGAGTAGAAGTGGATGAGCGAGCCCACTCCGCTGATCAGCAGCACGAAGGTCATCGAGAGCTGGTCGAGCTGGAAGGCCACGTCGGCCTGGAAGCCGCCGACCGGAATCCAGCTGAACAGGTGCTCGCGGATGGTCCGTTCCTCACCTCCCAGCCCCAGCATGTGGAAGAAGAGCACCGCGGCCATGACGAAGGACGCCGAGGCGAGCGCGCAGCCGATCCAGTGGCCGATACGGTCGAGCCGCCGCCCGCCGCACAAGAGGACGGCCGCGCCGATCAGCGGGGCCGCGATGAGCAGTCCGATGAGGTTGTCCACTGTTGCGACCCCTTACAGCTTCATCAGGCTGGCGTCGTCGACCGAGGCCGAATGGCGGGAGCGGAAGATCATCACGATGATCGCCAGGCCGACCACGACCTCGGCCGCGGCGACGACCATCGTGAAGAACGCGATGATCTGGCCGTCGAGGTTGCCGTGCATCCGCGAGAAGGTGACGAACGCCAGGTTGCACGCGTTCAGCATCAGCTCGACGCACATGAAGACCACGATCGCGTTCCGCCGGATCAGCACCCCGGCCGCGCCGATGCTGAACAGCAGAGCGGCCAGATAGAGGTAGTTGACCGGGTTCACTTGCCTGCCTCCTCGGCTCGCTCGAGCCGGCCCAGCCGGGCCTCGGCGCGCTGCTCCAGCGCGGCGAGGTCGGCGAGTGCCTGGCCCGACACATCGCGGATCTGGCCCCGGGCCCGCAGCGTGTCGCTGACGGTGAGATCGGAGACCGTGCCGTCCGGCAGCAGTCCGGGGATGTCGACGGCGTTGTGCCGGGCGTAGACACCCGGCGCGGGCAGCGGCGGCACCTGCTTGTTGGCGCGGACGCGGGCCTCGGCCTGCTCACGCTGGGTCGCGGCGCGCTCGGTGCGCTCGCGGTGGGTGAGCACCATCGCGCCGACGGCCGCGGTGATCAGCAGGGCGCCGGTGATCTCGAAGGCGAAGACGTACTTGGTGAACACGAGGGCGGCCAGACCCTCGACGTTCCCGCCGGAGTTGGCCTCGCCCAGACCGCTGAAGTCCTTGAGCGAGGCGTTGGCGACACCGCCGATCAGCAGGACGCCGAAGCCCAGTCCGCAGAGGGCCGCCAGCCAGCGCTGCCCCTTCAGCGTCTCCTTGAGCGAGTCGGACGCGGTGACGCCGACCAGCATGACGACGAAGAGGAAGAGCATCATCACGGCGCCGGTGTAGACGACGATCTGCACGATGCCGAGGAAGTACGCGCCGTTGGCGAGGTAGAACACCGCCAGGACGATCATGGTGCCGGCCAGGCACAGGGCGCTGTGCACGGCCTTCTTCATCAGGATCGTGCACAGCGCGCCGATGACGGCCACGGTGCCCAGCACCCAGAACTGGACGGCCTCGCCGGTGGAGGTGGAGTAGGCGGCGAGCGCGTTCATCCGTCCGCCCCCTTCCGCGCTGCCGGGTCGGCCGCCGGCTCGTTCTCCCCGGTCGCCGCGTCGGCCTCCTGGGGCTTCTCGCCCTTGGACACCGCGACTTGGCGCTCGGTGTCCGGGGCGGCCCCGGTGACCAGGCCCTGGTAGTAGTCCTTCTCGGTCATGCCCGGGAAGATCGCGTGCGGTGAGTCGACCATGCCCTCGTCCAGCCCCGCGAGCAGCTCCTCCTTGGTGTAGATGAGCGATTCACGGGTGCGGTCGGCGAGTTCGTACTCGTTCGTCATGGTCAGCGCGCGGGTGGGGCACGCCTCGACGCACAGGCCGCACAGGATGCAGCGCAGATAGTTGATCTGGTAGACGCGGCCGTACCGCTCGCCCGGGGAGTAGCGCTCCTCCTCGGTGTTGTCCGCGCCCTCGACGTAGATCGCGTCGGCCGGGCAGGCCCAGGCGCACAGCTCGCAGCCGATGCACTTCTCGAGCCCGTCCGGATGGCGGTTGAGCTGGTGCCGGCCGTGGAAGCGCGGCGCGGTCGGCTTCTTCTCCTCCGGGTACTGCTCGGTCAGCCGCTTCGTGAACATGGCCTTGAAGGTCACGCCGAAGCCGGCCACCGGATTCTGGAAGTCAGGCACCGTCAGCCTCCTTTCCGTCACGGTCAGTATCGACTCCGCCACTGACAATCAACTCGCGCTTCTCGCGCGGCCGTCGGCGCGGAACGGGTGGCAGGGTCTGTCCGGGCAGCGGGGGAACCGGGAAGCCCCCGGCCATCGGGTCGAACGCCGGCTCCGGACCGGCCTCGGCCTCGGCCGCCTTCGCCCCGCGGTCGCGGAAGACGTCGACGACGAACGACAGCAGGAGCAGGACGAGAACACCGCCGCCGACGTAGAGCACGATCTCCTGGTAGTCCACGTTCTCGTTGCGCAGGGCGCGGACGGTCGCGACGAGCATCACCCAGACCATCGAGACCGGGATGAGGACCTTCCAGCCCAGCTTCATCAGCTGGTCGTAGCGCACGCGCGGGAGCGAGCCGCGGATCCAGATGAAGAAGAACAGCAGCAGCTGAACCTTGATCGTGAACCAGAGCATCGGCCACCAGCCGTGGTTCGCGCCCTCCCAGATCGCGCTGATCGGGTACGGGGCCATCCAGCCGCCGAGGAACAGCGTCGTCGCGACCGCCGAGACGGTGACCATGTTGACGTACTCGGCCAGCATGAACATCGCGAACTTGATGGAGGAGTACTCGGTGTTGAAGCCGCCGACGAGGTCGCCCTCGGACTCCGGCATGTCGAAGGGCAGGCGGTTCGTCTCGCCCACCATCGACACGACATAGACCAGGAACGACACCGGCAGCAGGATCGCGAACCAGCGGTCGTGCTGTGCCGAGACGATCGTCGAGGTCGACATCGAACCGGAGTAGAGGAAGACCGCCGCGAACGACAGGCCCATGGCGATCTCGTACGAGATGAGCTGGGCCGCCGACCGCAGACCGCCGAGCAGCGGGTACGTGGAGCCCGACGACCAGCCGGCGAGCACGATGCCGTAGAAGCCGATCGAGGCGACCGCGAGGATGTAGAGGATCGCGATCGGCAGGTCGGTGAGCTGCATCGTGGTGCGCGTGCCGAAGATCGAGATCTCGTTGCCGGCCGGGCCGAAGGGGATCACCGCGATCGCCATGAAGGCGGGGATCGCCGCGACGACCGGCGCCAGCACGTAGACCACCTTGTCGGCGCGCTTGACGATCAGGTCCTCTTTGAGCATCAGCTTGATGCCGTCCGCGAGGGACTGGAGCATGCCCCAGGGGCCGTGGCGGTTGGGGCCGATGCGGCGCTGCATCCAGGCGACGACCTTGCGCTCCCAGACGATGGAGATCAGCACCGTCACCATCAGGAAGGCGAAGCAGAAGACCGCCTTGATGACGACCAGCCACCACGGGTCGTGGCCGAACATCGACAGGTCCTCGGCTGCCAGCGTCTGGATCATGCGTCCACCTCCGTCGGGGCCGCGGCGATCTTCACGAGTCGGCCGGGCACGGTCCCCAGGTCCCGGTGGGCGCCTCCGCCCGTCGAGTTGAGCGGCATCCACACCACCCGGTCGGGCATCGGCGTCACCTGCAGCGGGAGTTCGACGGACCCGGCCGGGCCGGAGATCCGCAGCATCGCGCCGTCGGCCACCCCTGCCTCCTCGGCCGTGGCGGCCGAGAGCCGGGCGACCGCGGCGTGCCGGGTCCCGGCCAGCGCCTCGTCACCGTTCTGCAGGCGGCCCTGGTCGAGCAGGAGCCGGTGTCCGGCGAGGACGGCCTCGCCCTCCGCGGGCCGGGGCAGCGTCTCCGGCTGCTCCGTGGGCCCGGTGGCGTACGGGCCGGTCCAGGCGCCGAGCCGCTCCATCTCGCGGCGTACGGTGCGCACGTCCGGCAGGCCGAGGTGCTCGTCCATGGCGTCGGCGAGCATGGAGAGCACGGTGGCGTCCGTCATGCGGTGGCGCTGCACCATCAGGTCCGGCTTGAGCGCGGCCTGGAACATCCGCGCGCGGCCCTCCCAGTTGAGGTACGTGCCGTCCTTCTCGGCGGCGGCCGCCACGGGCAGCACCACGTCCGCCCGCTCGGTGACCTCGCTCGGCCGCTGTTCGAGACTGACCACGAACCGCGCCTCGTCCAGGGCCTTGAGCGCCCGGTCCGGGTCGGGCAGGTCGGCGACCTCGACGCCCGCCACGAGCAGTCCGGCCAGTTCGCCGCCCACGGCGGCCTCGACGATCTGGGCGGTGTCGCGGCCGTGACGGTGCGGCAGTCCGCCGACCCCCCAGGCCGCCGCGGTCTCCTCGCGGGCCCGCGGGTCGGTCGCGGGGCGGCCGCCGGGCAGCAGCCCGGGCAGGGCGCCCGCCTCGATCGCTCCGCGCTCGCCGGCGCGCCGCGGGATCCACACCAGCCGCGCGCCGGTCGCGGATGCCGCGCCGACGGCCGCGGTTAGCCCACCGGGAATGCCCGCCAGCCGCTCGCCGACGACGATCACCGCGCCCTCGGCGCGCAGCGCCTCGGCTGCCTGCTCGCCCTCCCCGTCCAGGCCCGAGGCGCCCGCGAGAGCGTCCAGCCACGCGGTCTCCGTGCCCGGGGCGGCCGGGAGCAGCACGCCGCCCGCCTTGGTCAGGCCGCGCGTGGCGTACGGGGCGATGGCGAAGGTCCGCTGGCCGTGCTTGCGGTTGGCCTTGCGCAGCCGCAGGAAGACGCCCGGCGCCTCCTCCTCGGACTCGAACCCGACGAGCAGCACCGCGGGTGCCTTCTCCAGCTCGCTGTAGGTGACGCCCGGGCTTCCCTGGGAGGGACCGCCGACGTCCCGTCCGCGCCCTGCCACGTGGGCGGCGAGGAACTCGGCCTCCTCGGCGCTGTGGACGCGGGCCCGGAAGTCGATGTCGTTGGTGTCGAGGGCGACCCGGGCGAACTTGGCGTACGCGTAGGCGTCCTCGACGGTGAGCCGGCCGCCGGTCAGCACGCCCGTACGGCCCTTGGCGTCGCGCAGTCCGCGGGCCGCGGCCTCCAGGGCCTCGGGCCAGCTCGCGGGCTCCAGTTCACCGGCGTCGTTGCGGACGAGCGGGGTGGTCAGCCGGTCGGGGAGCTGCGCGTAGCGGAAGCCGAAACGGCCCTTGTCGCAGATCCACTCCTCGTTGACCTCGGGGTCGTCGGCGGCCAGACGGCGCATGACCTTGCCGCGCCGGTGGTCGGTGCGTGTCGCGCAGCCGCTCGAGCAGTGCTCGCAGACGCTCGGCGAGGAGACGAGGTCGAAGGGGCGGGAGCGGAACCGGTACGCCTTGGAGGTGAGCGCACCCACCGGGCAGATCTGGATGGTGTTGCCGGAGAAGTACGACTCGAAGGGGTCGCCCTCGCCGGTGCCGACCTGCTGGAGCGCGCCGCGCTCGAGCAGCTCGATCATCGGGTCGCCCGCGATCTGGTTGGAGAAGCGGGTGCAGCGCGCGCACAGCACGCACCGCTCGCGGTCCAGCAGCACCTGCGCGGAGATCGGTACCGGCTTCTCGAACGTCCGCTTCCTGCCCTCGAAGCGGGTGTCGGCCTGCCCGGCGCTCATCGCCTGGTTCTGCAGGGGGCACTCGCCGCCCTTGTCGCAGACCGGGCAGTCGAGGGGGTGGTTGATGAGCAGCAGCTCCATCACACCGCGCTGGGCCTTGTCGGCCACGGGCGAGGTGAGCTGGGTCTTCACCACCATCCCGTCCGTGCAGGTGATCGTGCAGGACGCCATCGGCTTGCGCTGGCCCTCGACCTCGACGATGCACTGGCGGCAGGCGCCGGCCGGGTCGAGGAGCGGGTGGTCGCAGAAGCGCGGGATCTCGATGCCGAGCAGCTCGGCGGCCCGGATCACGAGGGTCCCCTTGGGGACGGAGATCTCGATGCCGTCGATGGTGAGGGACACCAGGTCCTCCGGCGGCACCGCCGCCTCCCCGCCTCCGGTGGGGGCGTTCGTCGTGACGGTCATTTACGCGTGCACCCCCTTGGTGGTGGCGGTCTTGTGGTCGTCGGCCCACAGCGTCGACTTCGCGGGGTCGAAGGGGCAGCCGCGGCCGGTGATGTGCTGCTCGTACTCCTCGCGGAAGTACTGCAGGGAGGAGAAGATCGGGCTGGCGGCACCGTCACCGAGGGCGCAGAAGGACTTGCCGTTGATGTTGTCGGCGATGTCGTTCAGCTTGTCGAGGTCCTCCATGCGGCCCTTGCCGTCCTCGATGTCGCGGAGCAACTGCACGAGCCAGTACGTGCCTTCGCGGCAGGGCGTGCACTTGCCGCAGGACTCGTGGGCGTAGAACTCCGTCCAGCGGGTCACGGCCCGCACCACGCAGGTGGTCTCGTCGAAGCACTGCAGCGCCTTGGTGCCGAGCATCGACCCGGCCGCGCCCACGCCCTCGTAGTCCAGCGGGACGTCGAGGTGCGCGTCGGTGAGCAGGGGGGTCGAGGAGCCGCCGGGCGTCCAGAACTTCAGCCGGTGGCCGGGCCGCATGCCGCCGCTCATGTCGAGGAGTTGGCGCAGCGTGATGCCGAGCGGTGCCTCGTACTGGCCGGGGCCTGCGACGTGTCCCGAGAGCGAGTAGAGCGTGAAGCCCGGGGACTTCTCGCTGCCCATCGAGCGGAACCAGTCCTTGCCCTTGTGCAGGATCGCGGGAACCGAGGCGATGGACTCGACGTTGTTCACCACGGTGGGGCAGGCGTAGAGACCGGCGACCGCGGGGAAGGGGGGCCGCAGCCGGGGCTGGCCGCGGCGGCCTTCGAGCGAGTCGAGCAGCGCTGTCTCCTCGCCGCAGATGTACGCGCCCGCGCCCGCGTGGACGGTCAGCTCCAGGTCGAAGCCGCTGCCCATGATGTCCTTGCCGAGGTAGCCGGCCTCGTACGCCTCGGCGACCGCGTGGTGCAGCCGGCGGAGCACGGGCACGGTCTCGCCGCGGAGATAGATGAAGGCGTGGCTGGAACGGATCGCATGGCAGGCGATCACCATGCCCTCGATGAGCGAGTGCGGGTTGGCGAAGAGGAGGGGGATGTCCTTGCAGGTGCCGGGCTCGGACTCGTCGGCGTTGACGACGAGGTAGTGCGGCTTGCCGTCGCCCTGCGGGATGAACTGCCACTTCATGCCGGTGGGGAAGCCCGCGCCGCCGCGGCCGCGCAGACCGGAGTCCTTGACGAGTGCGATGACGTCGTCGGGTGCCATCGCCAGGGCCTTGCGCAGCCCCTGGTAGCCGTCGTGGCGCCGGTAGGTGTCCAGGGTCCAGGAGTTCGGCTGGTCCCAGAACGCCGACAGCACGGGTACGAGCAGCTTCTCGGGGCTGGTCTCCCCTCCGGCCTCGGGCCGGGAGGTGCCGCCTTGTTCGGTTGACACGGTCATCACTCCTCGCCTTCCTCGGACACCGGACCGGAGGGGTGCTTCGGGTCCGAGGCGGAGGTCTTCGGTGATTGCTGCGTCCCGGAGGGACTCGATGAGGGGTGGTGGTCGGGCGACGGGCGGGAGTCGTGCGAGCTGGGGTGGGTCGGGGGCGCCTCGCCCGACGGCCGGGCCGCGGACGGCTCGTCCGCCGACCGGTCGGCGGAGCGGGGGGAGACGACCCGGCCGGGACCGGTCTCGCCCTTGGCGAGCCGCAGTCCCGCGAGCGAGGCGTGGCCCGCGCCGCCGGTGGCCTCGACCGCTCCGGCCCGCTCGTCCGGGAAGCCGGCGAGGATCCGGGCGGTCTGCTGGTACGTGCAGAGGGGCGCGCCGCGGGTCGGTTCGACGTCCTGGCCGGAGCGCAGGTCGTCCACCAACTGCCGTGCGGAGTCGGGCGTCTGGTTGTCGAAGAACTCCCAGTTGACCATCACGACGGGCGCGAAGTCGCAGGCCGCGTTGCACTCGATGTGCTCCAGCGTGACCTTGCCGTCCTCGGTGGTCTCGCCGTTGCCGACGCCCAGGTGCTGCTTCAGCTCGTCGAAGATGGCGTCGCCGCCCATCACCGCGCACAGGGTGTTGGTGCAGACGCCGACCTGGTAGTCACCCGACGGCTTGCGCCGGTACATCGTGTAGAAGGTCGAGACCGCGGTGACCTCGGCGGTGGTGAGGTCCAGCATCTCGGCGCAGAAGCGGATGCCGGTGCGGGAGACGTACCCCTCCTCCGACTGCACCAGGTGCAGCAGCGGCAGCAGCGCGGACCGGCTGCCGGGGTAGCGGGCGATCACCTCGCGCGCGTCGGCCTCCAGCCGGGCCCGGACGTCGGCCGGGTAGTCGGGGGCCGGGAGCTGCGGCATCCCCAGTTGCACCTCGGGGTTGGCTGGGTTGGCTGTCACCGGTCGACGCCTCCCATCACGGGGTCGATGGACGCCACCGCGACGATGACGTCGGCGACCTGGCCGCCTTCGCACATCGCCGCCATGGCCTGCAGGTTGGTGAACGAGGGGTCCCGGAAGTGGACCCGGTACGGGCGGGTGCCGCCGTCGCTGACCGCATGCACGCCCAGCTCGCCCTTGGGCGACTCAACGGCCGCGTACGCCTGGCCGGGCGGGACCCGGAAGCCTTCGGTGACCAGCTTGAAGTGGTGGATCAGGGCCTCCATCGACGTGCCCATGATCTTCTTGATGTGGTCGAGCGAGTTGCCCAGGCCGTCGGGGCCGAGCGCGAGCTGAGCGGGCCAGGCGATCTTCTTGTCCCCGACCATGACCGGGCCCGGCTCCAGCCGGTCCAGGACCTGCTCGACGATCCGCAAGCTCTGGCGCATCTCCTCCAGGCGGATCAGGAACCGCCCGTAGGAGTCGCAGGTGTCGGCGGTCGGGATCTCGAAGTCGAAGGTCTCGTAGCCGCAGTAGGGCTGAGCCTTGCGGAGGTCGTGCGGGAGACCGGTGGAGCGCAGAATCGGTCCTGTGGCCCCGAGGGCCATGCAGCCCGCGAGATCGAGATACCCCACGCCCTGCATACGGCCCTTGAAGATCGGGTTCCCGGTAGCGAGCTTGTCGTACTCCGGGAGGTTCTTCCGCATCGTCTTGATGAACTCGCGCACGGCGTCGACCGCGCCGGGCGGCAGGTCCTGGGCGAGGCCGCCGGGGCGGATGTACGCATGGTTCATCCGCAGGCCGGTGATCAACTCGTAGAGGTCCAGGATCATTTCGCGGTCCCGGAACCCGTAGATCATGACCGTGGTGGCGCCCAGCTCCATGCCGCCGGTGGCGATGCACACCAGGTGCGAGGAGAGGCGGTTCAGCTCCATGAGGAGCACACGGATCAGGGTTGCCCGGTCGGGGATGTCGTCCTCGATGCCGAGCAGCTTCTCCACGGCCAGGCAGTACCCCGTCTCGTTGTAGAACGAGGTGAGGTAGTCCATGCGCGTCACGAAGGTGGTGCCCTGGGTCCACGTCCGGTACTCGAGGTTCTTCTCGATACCGGTGTGGAGGTAGCCGATTCCGCAGCGGGCCTCGGTGACCGTCTCGCCGTCGATCTCCAGGATCAGCCGGAGCACGCCGTGCGTGGACGGGTGCTGGGGGCCCATGTTGACGACGATGCGCTCGTCGTCGGCCTTGGCCGCGGCGGCCGCGACCTCGTCCCAGTCACCGCCGGTGACGGTGTAGACGGTGCCTTCGGTGGTCTCGCGCGGAGTTGCGTGGGTGGACATCAGGTGTACGACCTCCGCTGGTCGGGAGCCGGGATCTGGGCGCCCTTGTACTCGACGGGGATGCCGCCGAGCGGGTAGTCCTTGCGCTGCGGGAAGCCCTGCCAGTCGTCCGGCATCATGATCCGCGTCAGCGCCGGGTGGCCGTCGAAGACGATGCCGAAGAAGTCGTAGGTCTCGCGCTCGTGCCAGTCGTTGGTCGGATAGACCGGGACGATCGACGGGATGTGCGGGTCGGCGTCGGGGCAGCCGACCTCGAGCCGGATCAGCCGGTTGTGGGTGATCGAGCGCAGGTGGTAGACGGCGTGCAGCTCGCGGCCCTTGTCGCCGGGGAAGTGAACTCCGCTGACGCCGGTGCACAGTTCGAAGCGCAGGGCGGGATCGTCGCGGAGCGTCGTGGCGACCTGGACGAGGTGCTCGCGGGCGATGTGGAAGGTGAGTTCGTCGCGGTCGACGACGGTCTTCTCGATGGCGTTCTCCGGGAGGAGGTCCTGCTCCTCCAGCGCGCCCTCGAGTTCGTCGGCGACCTCGTCGAACCAGCCTCCGTACGGACGGCTGGACGCGCCGGGCAGCCGGACGGACCGGACGAGCCCGCCGTAGCCGGAGGTGTCGCCCCCGGTGCTGCCGCCGAACATGCCGCGGCGTACGTCGATGACCTCGCCCTGGTCGCCCCGCTGACCGGGCAGGTTCTGGGCGTTGAGGTCCTTGTCGGGGTTGACCCCGTTGTCGTCACTCACCGGAGCAGCCCCTTCATCTCGATCGTCGGAAGGGCCTTGAGCGCCGCCTCCTCCGCTTCGCGTGCGGCCTCTTCGCGGTTCACGCCGAGCTTCTCGCCCTGGATCTTCTGGTGGAGCTTGAGAATCGCGTCCATCAGCATCTCGGGGCGGGGCGGGCAGCCGGGCAGATAGATGTCCACCGGCACGACGTGGTCGACGCCCTGCACGATCGCGTAGTTGTTGAACATCCCGCCGGAGGAGGCGCAGACGCCCATGGAGATGACCCACTTGGGGTTCGGCATCTGGTCGTAGACCTGCCGCAGCACCGGCGCCATCTTCTGGCTCACCCGGCCCGCCACGATCATCAGGTCCGCCTGGCGCGGTGATCCGCGGAAGACCTCCATGCCGAAGCGCGCGAGGTCGTAGCGCCCCGCGCCCGTCGTCATCATCTCGATGGCGCAGCACGCCAGGCCGAACGTGGCCGGGAAGACCGAGGACTTGCGCACCCAGCCGGCTGCCTGCTCGACGGTGGACAGCAGGAAACCGCTCGGCAGTTTCTCTTCGATACCCATGGTGTTGGCCCCTAGCTCCCTAGTCCCATTCCAGGCCGCCGCGCCGCCATACGTAGGCGTAGGCGACGAAGACCGTGAGCACGAAGAGGAGCATCTCGACGAGCCCGAACAGCCCCAGCGCGTCGAAGGTGACGGCCCAGGGGTAGAGGAAGACGATCTCGATGTCGAAGACGATGAAGAGCATCGCCGTCAGGTAGTACTTGATCGGGAAGCGCCCGCCGCCGGCGGGATGCGGGGTCGGCTCGATGCCGCACTCGTACGCCTCGAGCTTGGCCCGGTTGTACCGCTTCGGGCCGACGAGACTGGCCATGACCACGGAGAAGATCGCGAAGCCTGCCCCGAGGGCGCCTAGCACGAGGATGGGCGCATAGGCGTTCACGCTCCTCGCTCCTTCCAGTCGACGATGACTGCGGACCGCGACCGGACGTGTGCTCTGCCGAGACGAAGATCGTGCACATGTGAGGCAGTTCACAAGCCCGAGTCGAATGCATCCTATGCCCCTCGTCCTGTGATCTGCGACACGGGGTTGCACAAGGGCTTTGTGATCTCCACCACCTGACGAACGATCATGAAGTCGGATCAGCGGTGATCTTCATACGCGAAGCGTCCGGTCGACCACGAGACGTGACATTCGGCGGCCTTACCGCTGGTCAGGGCGGTGCCCGCCTAGCAAAGCCGTGCTGTCCATGCAAATTCGCAATGGACAGCGGGGCCTGATAGTTGAACTCCGGACACGTCGGCAAGGGGGCGCGGGAAAGGTTCCGCGCGACGGCTCGAAATCCGGCCAAGATCGCCAGTGCGTGCACACATTCACTTGCGTCGGCGGCCGTTCAATGTTTCGCCAAACCGTGAGCTATCCCACTCTGCATGACGGGTGCGAAATCCGTTGCTTGGCCACCGACCGTAAGTGGTGGTAAGCGTCGCGCAATTCGGGCGAATCAACGAAACCCCATGATCATGGCTCTGACCGCGACTGATCCCTCCGGAGTGGAATCAGTGCACCAAGATCGGTAACAGTCGATTCTCGTCGCGTACTCGACAAGTGTGGCGCATCACACGTTTCTTGAAGGAACCTGTGGCTCCCTGGTAGCCGTGTACGCATGTCCCACACCGCTCACATACGAAGCCGCCGGAAACCGCGCACCACCTCTACCTGGGTACGCGCGCGCGTTGCCGGCGGCGTCCTCAGCACCATCGCCGTGACTGCGGGATCGGGGTCCGCGATCGCGGCCGAGCCCGCCGGCGAGACGACCGCGGAGCTGCCCGCGGTCAACGACGTCCTCACGGACGTCGCCGCGAAGTCCTCCGCGGCGACCGAGCAGGCCGCCATCGACTACCAGCAGCGCGCCGACCTGCAGGACATGCGGGAGCGCGCAGCCGATGCCGCGCACAAGGCCGCCAAGAAGGCCAAGCAGGAGGCCGAGCGGAAGGCCGAGGCGCGGGCGAAGGCCAAGAAGGCCGCGGAGGCCAAGGAGCGCGCCTCCCGTTCCGCCGAGCGCACCACGCTCAGCACCGCGTCCTCCGCCAAGGGCAGTGTGGGTCAGGTCATGAGCTTCCTGGAGGCCCAGCTCGGCAAGCCGTACGTCCTCGGCGCGACCGGGACCGCCGCGTACGACTGCTCCAGCCTCACCCAGGCCGCGTTCAAGACCGTTGGCGTGGACCTGCCGCGCGTCTCGCAGGACCAGTCGACGACCGGTACGCCGGTCTCCCTGGACAACCTCCAGGTGGGCGACCTGCTCTTCTGGGGCGGTACGGGCAGCGCCTACCACGTGGCGGTCTACGCGGGCGACGGCATGTACATCGACGCCGCCAACCCCAGCAAGGGCGTGGTGAAGCAGAAGCTCAGCGACTACCCGGCGACCTCGGCGACGCGCGTGCTCTAAGAGCCTTCGGGCCACCGCGGACCCTCCGCGCGCATGTGAAGGGCCGCCGCTCCCTCTCCCGGGAGCGGCGGCCCTTCGCGTCGTCCGGAGCCCTCTCAGGCCCGTCCGCGGGCCCTCAGGGGCCTTCACGGGCCTTCACGGGCCCGCCGGCCCGGCTCGGACCGACGGGTTCTTCGGACCGTCGCGGATTCCGAGGCCCGCGAGGGTTCTCAGGCCTTCGCGGGTTCTCAGGCCTTCGGGGCCACCTTGCTCAGGCCGTTGATGATGCGGTCCATCGCGTCGCCGCCCCTCGGGTCGGTGAGGTTGGCGAGCATCTTGAGCGTGAACTTCATCAGCAGCGGGTGCGTGAGGCCGCGCTCGGTGGCGACCTTCATGACCTTCGGGTTGCCGATGAGCTTCACGAACGCGCGGCCGAGCGTGTAGTAGCCGCCGTAGGTCTCCTTGAGGATCTTCGGGTAGGCGCGCAGGGCCAGTTCGCGCTGGGTCGGGGTCGCCCGCGCGTGCGCCTGGACGATCACGTCGGCCGCGATCTGGCCGGATTCCATCGCATAGGCGATGCCTTCGCCGTTGAACGGGTTGACCAGACCGCCCGCGTCACCGACCAGCAACAGGCCCTTGGTGTAGTGCGGTTGGCGGTTGAACGCCATCGGGAGGGCGGCCCCGCGGATCGGGATGGTCATGTTCTCCGGGGTGTAGCCCCACTCCTCGGGCATCGACGCGCACCAGGCCTTGAGCACCTCGCGCCAGTCCAGCTCCTTGAACGCCGCGGAGGTGTTGAGGACGCCCAGGCCCACGTTGGAGGTGCCGTCGCCCATGCCGAAGACCCAGCCGTAGCCGGGCAGCAGCCGGTCCTGCTCGCCGCGCCGGTCCCACAACTCCAGCCAGGACTCCAGGTAGTCGTCGTCGTGCCGGGGCGAGGTGAAGTACGTCCGAACGGCCACGCCCATGGGGCGGTCCTCGCGCCGGTGCAGCCCCATCGCCAGGGACAGCCGGGTGGAGTTGCCGTCGGCCGCGACGACGAGCGGCGCGTGGAAGGTGACCGGCGTCTTCTCCTCGCCGAGCTTGGCCTCGACGCCGGTGATGCGGCCCGTACGCGGATCGATGATCGGCGCGCCGACGTTGCACCGCTCGTGCAGCCGTGCGCCCGCCTTCTGCGCCTGCCGGGCCAGTTGCTCGTCGAAGTCGTCGCGCTTGCGGACGAGTCCGTAGTCCGGGAACGAGGCGAGCTCCGGCCAGTCGAGCTGGAGGCGGACGCCGCCGCCGATGATGCGCAGGCCCTTGTTGCGCAGCCAGCCCGCCTCTTCGGAGATGTCGATGCCCATGGAGACGAGCTGCTTGGTGGCGCGGGGCGTGAGGCCGTCGCCGCAGACCTTCTCGCGGGGGAACGCCGTCTTCTCCAGGAGCAGGACGTCGAGTCCGGCCTTGGCGAGGTAGTAGGCGGTGGTGGAGCCGGCGGGCCCGGCTCCCACGACGATCACATCGGCACTGCGCTCGCTGCGGGCGGTGTCGGGCACGTCGGCACTCCTGGTGCTCTCGGCGGAAAGACGGCGGACGCTCGCAGTTTAGAACGCCCGCTTCGCCCACCCGCCGGTGGTCCCGTGCGCGCCGGTGAGGCCCGGACGGCCGGCCGCGGTCTCGGCGACGCGGCGGGCCGTCCGGAGTCGGAGTGCGGTCAGGACGCCCGGGCCGCGAAGACGGCCTCGTCCGGTTCCGCGATGCGACGCAGGATGTCGGTCTGCTCGTCCGGCTTCTCCGCGGCCATCAGCGAGGAGAGGACGGCGATACGGGCCTGGCCCGCGCGCAGTGTGCCGGTCGGTACGGCACCGGCCGCGATGAGGTCGACGGCCCCGCCGCCGCCCGAGTAGATCGGCGTGACCGGGCCGGCCGGGACCCGGGTCGTCAGTGCCACGAGGACGCCGCGGGAGACGGCGCGCTCGACCTCGGCGGCGAACTCCGGGGTGGCGTTGCCCGCACCGGCCGCGACGAGCACGATGCCGCGCGCCCCGGCCTCCACCGCGGACTCCAGCAGCAGCGGGTCGGCGTCCGCGTGGTGCATGACCATGTCGACGCGCGGCAGGGTGGTGTCCACGGACGGCAGCGGGAGCGCCTTGGAGCGCTCGGGGGTGCGCAGGACGTGGACGCGGCCGAACCCGACCTTGCCCACGGGCTCGTTGGAGGGGTCGGCGAACGCGTCGGAGGCGATCGTCTGGGTCTTCATCGTGCCGCGGGCGGCGTGCATCCGGCCCGCGAAGACGGTGAGGGTGCCGAGGTCCTGGACGTTCGCGGCGGTGAGCAGCGCGTCGTAGAGGTTGCCGGAGGCGTCGCCGTCGACGGCCTCCAGCGGGCGCTGGGCCCCGGTGAAGACGACCGGACGGCGGTCGTGGTGGTGGAGGTCGACCAGGAAGGCCGACTCCTCCAGGGTGTCGGTGCCGTGGGTGACGACGACGCCGTCGACCGACGAGTCCTCCAGGACGTCGTGCACGGCGCGGAGCAGCGCGAGCTGGTGGGCGGTGGTAAGCCGGGGGCTGTTCACGGTGAACAGGTCGACGATCTCGGTCTCGACGCCCTCGGGCACCGCCGCCACGGCGAGGACGTCCCGCCCGGCCGCGTCGGCCGCGTAGCCGTTGCCCTGCCAGCGGCTGGCGATTGTCCCGCCCGTGGTCACCACGACGATCCTTCGCATGCCCTGCTCACCTTCTCCCCGGCGCGTTTCCGCTCTGTTCCGCCCCCCGATCGCTTTCGAGCAAGAATAGGGACTTCTGGTTGCAATGGGATGGCGGAATTTCACACACACCGGTCCAGGTGTGGCAGATAATTGCTCACATGGACAGGATTGATCAGAATATCGTGCGCGAGCTGCAGAAGGACGGGCGCCTGACCAATCAGGAACTGGCTCTGCGCGTCGGCCTGACCCCCTCGCCGTGCCTCCGCCGCGTACGGCAGCTCGAGGAGGACGGGGTGATCCGCGGCTACCGCGCCGTGGTCGACCCGACGAAGGTCGGCCGCGGGTTCGAGGTGCTCGTCTCGGTGGAGGTCCGGCGCGACCGCGAGACGGTCGAGGCGTTCGAGGACGCCCTGCGCGAGCTTCCGGACGTCGTCGAGGCGTACCGGCTCTTCGGCAGCCCCGGCTGCCTGCTACGGATCGCGGTCGCCGACATCGACGCGTACGAGCGGCTGTGGATCGAGCGGATCACGGCGCTGCCCGGCGTGACGGAGGTCAACTCGCAGATCGTGATGAAGCGGATCAAGGAGCCGCGCGGCCTGCCGGTGGGGCGCCAGGCCGCGTCTTCCTGAGACGCGGCCCGGGGCGGGCGGTCCCGCGCGCCCCCGCCGCTACGACGCCTTGTACCCGCGGTGCAGGGCGACGATGCCGCCGGTCAGGTTGCGCCAGGCGACCTTCGACCAGCCGGCCTTCTGCATGCGGGCCGCCATGCCGGGCTGGTCCGGCCAGGCGCGGATCGACTCGGCGAGATAGACGTACGCGTCCGGGCTGCTGCTGACCGCGGTGGCCACCGGCGGCACGGCACGCATCAGGTACTCGGTGTAGACCGTGCGGAACGGCGCCCATGTGGGGTGGCTGAACTCGCAGATCACCACCCGGCCGCCCGGCCGGGTCACGCGCAGCAGCTCGCGCAGCGCGGCGTCCGTGTCGTGCACGTTGCGGAGTCCGAAGGAGATGGTGACGGCGTCGAAGGCGTCGTCGGCGAAGGGCAGCCGCGTGGCGTCGCCGGCCGTGAACGGCATGTGCGGGTGGCGCCGCTTGCCTTCGCGCAGCATGCCGAGCGAGAAGTCGCACGGGACGACGTACGCGCCCGCGGCGGCGAAGGGCTGCGAGGAGGTGGCCGTGCCCGCGGCGAGGTCCAGGATCCGCTCGGCCGGGCGGGCTCCTACGGCCTGCGCGACGGCCTTGCGCCAGAGCCGGGCCTGGCCCAGGGACAGCACGTCGTTCGTGAGGTCGTAGTTCGCCGCCACGTCGTCGAACATCGCGGCGACTTCTTGCGGCTGCTTGTCCAGGGAGGCTCGGGTCACGCGGCCCATTCTGGCCTATCGGCCCCGGTACACCAGACGGCCCCCCAGGACCGTGGCGACGCATGTCCCCGCCCCGCGCGCGGCGAGCGCCTGCCGCGGATCGCCTCCGGACCCGGTGACGGCGTCCGTGGTGTCATCCCCCGCGTCGTCCACGGCTCCCACGGCGAACACCGCGAAGTCCGCGCGTCCGCCCGGCGCGAGCACCCCCGCGAAGACCTCGTCGCCCACCCCGCCGGCCAGCGGGTCGAGCGAGGGCGCGAGGGAGGCGTCGGTGCCCGGGCCGCCGACGACGGTCATCCCCGCACGGGCGAGAGCTGTCCGCACCTCCGGCGCCCGGAACTCCCCCGCCACCGCCGTCGTCCCGTGCGCCAGCATCCGCTGGATGCCGCGCCGCGCGCTGGCGCCCAGCCGCGCGCCGGCCAGGGCCGCGTCGGTCACGGGCTCGGTGCCCAGGTCGTCCGCCTCGCGCGGGTCCGGGTGGTACACCGCCTCCAGCAGCCGTCCGGCCCGGCGGTTGACCAGGCCGGGCGTCAACAGCCCCGGCCAGCGCCGGATCCGGGCGCCGGGGCGCTCCGCCGTCACCTGCTCGTACGGGCCGACGGCGGCGATCACCGTTCCCTCGACGGCCACCGCGCCGCAGCGGACGACCTCCGTGCCGGGCCCCGGCCAGAGGTCGTCCGCGACGTGAACGGTCAGCACCGCAGCGTCAGTTGGCCTCGATGAGCTTCAGCTCGGGGTGCGCCGTCCCGCCCTCGACCGAGGCGCTGCGCGCCACCCCTCCGCCCTCGATCGCGGTCGAGGAGAGGTGGGAGACCACGTGGTCGTCGACCGGGTCGTTCGCCGGGTCGTCGTGCACGACCAGGTGCTCGTACGTGGTGGCGCGCTGCGCCGGGACACGGCCCGCGGCGCGGATCAGCTCCAGCAGCTCCATGCGGTTGGAGCGGTGCTTGGCACCCGCCGAGGAGACCACGTTCTCCTCGAGCATCACCGAGCCGAGGTCGTCGGCGCCGTAGTGCAGCGAGAGCTGCCCGGCCTCCTTGCCGACGGTGAGCCAGGAGCCCTGGATGTGGGCGACGTTGTCGAGGAAGAGGCGGGCGACGGCGATCATCCGCAGGTACTCGAAGATCGTCGCCTGCGTCCGGCCCTTCAGGTGGTTGTTCTCGGGCTGGTAGGTGTACGGGATGAACGCGCGGAAGCCGCCCGTACGGTCCTGGACGTCACGGATCATGCTGATGTGCTCGATCCGCTCGGCGTTGGTCTCGCCGGTGCCCATGAGCATGGTGGAGGTCGACTCGACGCCGAGGCCGTGCGCCAGCTCCATGATCTCCAGCCAGCGCTCGCCGGACTCCTTGAGCGGGGCGATGGCCTTCCGCGGCCGGGCGGGGAGGAGTTCGGCGCCCGCGCCCGCGAACGAGTCCAGGCCCGCGGCGTGGATCCGGCGGATCGCCTCCTCCGCGGTGACCCCGGAGATACGCGCCATGTGCTCGACCTCGGAGGCACCGAGGGAGTGGATGACGAGCTGCGGGAACGCCTTCTTGATGGCGGAGAAGTGCTCCTCGTAGTACTCCACGCCGAAGTCCGGGTGGTGGCCGCCCTGGAACATGATCTGGGTGCCGCCGAGCCGGACGGTCTCCTCGCACCGCCCCAGGATGTCGTCCAGGTCCCGCGTCCAGCCCTTCGCGGTGTCCTTCGGTGGCGCGTAGAAGGCGCAGAACTTGCACGCCGTCACGCACACGTTGGTGTAGTTGATGTTCCGCTCGATGATGTACGTCGCGATGTGCTCGGTGCCGGCGTAGCGGCGGCGGCGCGCGGCGTCCGCTGCCGAGCCCAGGGCGTGCAGCGGCGCCGACCGGTACAGGTCGAGCGCCTCCTCGGGCGTGATGCGACCACCGGAAGCGGCGCGGTCGAGGACGGACTGAAGGTCGGCGCTCTCGCTCACCGGTACCGGTCCCTTCCGACAGGGGTACGTGACGACCGCCCCAGCGTACGCCAGCACTCCGCGGCCACGGGGAACGGGACCGCCGCCGCTCACCCTGCCCGTGCCGCGTCCCGCCCGGCGTCCTCCCGGCCGTCCTCCGGACCGTCCTTCCGGCGACGGCCGAGCGCGCTGAGGAGGAGCACGAGCAGGACGGCCGTGGCGACGGTCGCGGCGAGACCGGCGGCCCAGACGTACGTTCCTCGCGTTCCTCGATGTCCCGCCGCGCGGTGCGGCCTTGCGGCGCCCGGGCGTGCCGAGCGTCCCACCTCGCTTCTCCCCGCCCCCGTGCTCGTCCCCGCCCGCGCGTGTCAGCTCGCGTCGGGCGTGGGCCGCGCGAGCTTACGCAGCGTCCCGGTGGGGTTGCCCGCCGGGTCGTCCTTCGCCGCGTAGCGGAGCGTGCCGTCCGGCCGCAGGGTGAGCCGTTCCTCCGTGGACCCCTGGCTGCACAGCGCCTGGCCCTCGGTCTCCTCGAAGCGCGAGTCCAGGACGAGTTCGGTGGGGCGCGCCGTGACGAGCCGCCAGAGGCTGCGGCACCTCAGCGGGGCGAGCCGGATGTCGCCGGACCCCACCTTCTGGCCCACCTCGCCCTGCTCGATGGTGATCGTCATCAGGCCGCCGGGGATGCCGTTCTCGGAGGTGAGGTCCCCCTGCCAGGTGCCGATGAACGCCGTGGGCACGGTGGCCGGGGCGGCGGAAGGGGACCGGGACGCCGAAGCCGACGGTCTGCCCGCGCTGTCGGCCGCGTTGTCCCGCTCGCCCCCGGTGCCCGGCATGAGGCCGAGGAGGTACGCGGTGGTGGTGGCGACCGCGAGAGCGGCGGCCACGGACAGCACGAGCGTGCAGCTCAGCCGTCGCCCACCGCGGGTCCCGTCAGGCGCGGGTACGGCGGTGGCCGTGGCGGAGACGGACAGCCCCCGACCGCCGTCCCCCGCGCGCCCGTTGGCCGCTTCCGGTGCGGCGGGCACGTCCGCGTAGGAGGGGTGCGGCGGTCCGTACACCCCCGCCGCCGCGGGCGCGGGCGGCCATGTGGGGCCGGCGCCGTTGCCCGGCCCGGGTTCCGCGGACGGGAACTCCGAGGGCTGCAGGGTCACGGGGCCCGAACGGCCCGGCCCGCCACCGTCCGCCCGTGCACCGTCCTGCCCCGAACCCGCACCCGTGCCCGGCTCCGTACCGTCCGGGAACGCACCGGACTCCGCCTCCAGGTCCAGGAGTTCCACGGCCCGCCGGCTCAGCTGCTCGACCAGCGGCCCCGGCAGCCACCCGCTTCGTACGAGCCCCTGCGCGCCGGTCCCGCCGCCCAGCCGCTCCGCCACATCGCGCGGGGCGGGCCGGGCCGCGGCGTCCTTGGCGAGGCAGGCGATGACCAGGTCGCGCAGGTCGCCCGTCAGCGCGGCGCCCAACTCCGGCTCCTCGTGCACCACCTTGTAGAGCAGGGAGGCCGAACTGTCGCCGGGGAACGGCGCTTCGCCCGCCGCCGCGAACGCCAGGACCGCGCCGAGCGAGAAGACATCGGACGTGGACGTCACCCCGTGACCGAGGATCTGCTCGGGCGACATGTAGCCGGGCGATCCGATGGAGACACCGGTGGAGGTGAGCGAGGCCGTGCCGTCGGTGGCGCGCGCGATGCCGAAGTCGATGAGCCGCGGACCGTCCACGGTCAGCAGGACGTTGGACGGTTTGACGTCGCGGTGCACGAGGCCGAGCGCGTGCACCGCGGCCAGCGCCTCGGCGAGTCCGGCACCCAGGGTCCGTACGGTGTGCGCGGGCAGCGGGCCGACGTCGGACACGGCACGGCTGAGGTCGGGACCGGCCACATAGCCGGTCGCGACCCAGGGCAGCGACGCCTCGGGGTCGGCGTCGAGCACCGGCGCGGTCCAGTCGCCCCCGACCCGGCGCGCGGACTCCACCTCGCGCCGGAAGCGGGCGCGGAACTCCGGCTCGCCCGCGTGGTGGGGATGCACCACCTTCACCGCGACCGTACGGCCACCCGTGCTGCGCCCCAGATAGACCCGGCCCATGCCGCCCGCCCCGAGCCTGCCCAGCAGCCGGAACGGGCCGATGGCGCGCGGATCGTCCGCTCCCAGCGGATGCATGCCTGCGGTCCCCCCTCCGCTCGCCCGGATGTGCTCCTGCGGCGTGCCGACAGCTTAGAGGCTGGGGAGCGGCGTCAGGGAGCGACCGGATCGGCGTCCCGGCGGGCGCCGGAAGCGCCCGGGACGGACTGCGCGCCCGCCACGGAAGCCGCCTCGCTCCCGGTCTCCGGACCGGTCCCCGCCTCGGTTTCCGGACCGGTCTCCGGCCGGGGCAGGAGCCGGACGCGTACGTCGGGCGGGAAGCCGGTCGTGTCGCCCGTCCGCCGCGCGAACTCGGCCACGCCCGCGAGCTGTTCGGGCCCGAACCGGAAGTCCAGCGTGGTGAAGTAGCGCTCCAGCAGCGCCTCGTCGAAGGACTCCCAGCGCGCGGCCTGTTCGGCGACCTTGGCGACCTCCTGGAGGGAGACGTCGCGGGACGCGAGGAACGCCTCGTGCACCTGGCGCACGATCCGCGGCTCCCGGGCGAGGTAGTCGCGACGGGTCGCCCAGACGGCGAACACGAACGGCAGCCCCGTCCACTCCTTCCACATCTGCCCGAGGTCGTGGACCTGCAGGCCGAGGCGGGGAGCGTCGTGCAGGGAGGCCCGCAGAGCGGCGTCACCGATGAGGACGGCGGCCTGCGCCTCCTGCATCATCAGCCCCAGATCCGGCGGGCACCGGTAGTACTCGGGCTCGATCCCGTACTGCTCGGCGATGAGCAGCTGCGCCAGGCGTACGGACGTACGCGAGGTGGAGCCGAGCGCCACCCGCGCGCGGTGGAGCTGGTCCAGGGGCACCTGGGAGACGATCACGCAGGACATGACCGGGCCGTCGCAGCCGACGGCGAGGTCGGGGAAGGCGACGAGGTCGTCCGCGTTGCGGAGGAACTCGACGAGGGTGACGGGGGCGATGTCCAGCTCGCCGCGGACGAGCTGTTCGCTGAGCTTCTCGGGGGTGTCCTTGCTCAGCTCGAGGTCGAGGAGGGTGCCGGTACGCGCGAGGCCCCAGTAGAGGGGGAGGCAGTTCAGGAACTGGATGTGGCCGACCCGGGGCCGGCTGCGGCGGTGGCCGTCGGCGGCAGGGGTGTTGCCCCCGTCGGCGGCGCGGTCTGGATTCTCCACATCGGGAGGCTAGACCCGGCGGCGCCGCGTCCCGCGCGCGGGGGCGCATACAGCGCGGCGTGGCGCGAAATCGGTCCCCGGCGGGGCGGAGGCGCAGGGGGTGCGCACCGGACCGCGGCGGGCGGCGGATTCACCCGAATGCCAGGGCCGCGCCACGCCGCGGCGCCCCCGGAGGCCGCGCGTCACCGCGCGTGACCGTGCAGGTGAGAGACGTGTCGCGGCGACAAAACCCGCCCCCTGGGTGATCTTCACCTCTTCCTCGGCGAGAACGCCCCGTGCTACTCTCACGGCAAGTTGCAGTTTGGTTTCCCTTGCAGTACAGAGCCTGCGGAGCATGTGACGCCGCAGGCTTTTGTAGTTTTCAGACTTCTTGCAGGTTCTGGAGCAGGGCAACCCTTTGGCCCAAGGAGGGCTTATGGCTACCGGAACCGTCAAGTGGTTCAACGCCGAGAAGGGCTTTGGTTTCATCGCCCAGGACGGCGGCGGCCCCGATGTCTTCGTCCACTACTCCGCGATCAACGCGTCTGGCTTCCGCTCCCTGGAGGAGAACCAGACCGTGACCTTCGACGTCACGCAGGGCCCGAAGGGCCCGCAGGCGGAGAACGTCACCCCTGCCTGATCGCAGAACCAGCAAAGCAGTACCCAAGGAGCCCCGCTCCTCCACCACGGTGGGGAAGCGGGGCTCCTGCCTGTGGTGGGCCCGTGATGCGCCTGTGGTGGGCCCGTGGTGCGCCTGTGGTGCGGGGCCTCTCGGCGGGGTCCGGGTGTCAGGTCACGGTCACCGCTCTGCACGGCTGCCCCCGCCTCCGTGAGCGTCACCGCTCCGGGCAGGCGAGACGGGGGTCCAGCCGATTGGGGCAGGAGATGAGCGCGTACGAGGCGAAGCGCCCGTCCCGCAGGTAGAAGCCCCATACGACGTCCCCGCCCCGGCTCAGCAGGTCCACCGCGTCCTTCTCGCGCCGGTCCAGCGGCGGCCACCGGGCGTCCTCCGGGTGCAGCAGATCCGGCAGCACGTCCCCCGCGCGGGCCCTGATCCACGCGGCCGCCTCCGCCGGATCGGTGAAGGTGGAGCGGATCATCCGGCGGGGTTTGCGCAGCCACTCCACGACGCGGAGGGGCGTCACCTCCGACGCCGCGAAGGCAGCCTCGAACTCCGGCCGCCGCTCGTCCTCCTTGTCGAACAGCCAGCGGGGCCCGACCCAGGCGTACGCGTGACAGTGCACGGCGCGGGACGGAGACCGTTCCACCTCTCCATTGTCCGCCCTCCGCCCGGTTTGTCCCGCGGTCCGGGCGGAGGGCGGCTCTGATGCGGGCCCGGGCTGCGTCCTTCCAGACTTCGCGCCCCGCTCAGTCCCGCTCGTACAGGGCCGCGATCTCCGTCGCGTACCGCTCGGACACCGCCGCGCGGCGCAGCTTCAGGGTCGGGGTCAGCAGGCCGGAGGCCACCGTGAAGTCCTCGTCGAGGATCGCGAAGGCCCGGATGCGGGCGGGGCGGGCGGCCCGGGCGTTCGCCGCGTCCACCGCCTCCTGGCAGAGCGCCCGCACGGCGGGGTGGCGCGCCGGGCGGCCGCCGGTGTCCACGCCCTCGCGCCGCGCCCATCCGGCGATCTCCTCCGCGTCGAGCGTCAACAGGGCCACCGGGTACGGGCGCCGGTCCCCGACCATCACCGCGCGGGAGATCCACCGTGACTGCTGGATCGCCGACTCGACGAGCGAGGGCGTCAGGTTCTTGCCCGAGGAGGTGATGATCAGGTCCTTCTTGCGCCCGGTGATGGTCAGGAAGCCGTCGGCGTCCAGGGCGCCGAGGTCGCCGGTGTGCAGCCAGCCGTCCGCGTCGACCGTCTCGCGGGTGGCCGCGTCGTTGCCCTCGTAGCCGGGGAAGACGTTGGCGCCGCGGACCAGCACCTCGCCGTCCTCGGCGATCCGCACCTCGCAGCCCCGCATGGGCCGGCCCACCGTCCCGTACCGGACCGCGCCCGGGTGGTTGAGCGCGACGGCGCCGCCCGACTCCGTCATCCCGTACCCCTCGAAGAGGGCGATGCCGGAGGCGCGCAGAAGGTCCAGGGTCTGCGGGGCGATGGGCGCCGCGCCGGTCAGCGCCCAGCGCAGACGGCCGCCGAAGGCCGCACGGACGCGGGCGAAGAGGGCGCGGTCCGCCTCCTGCCACCGGGCCGACGTCTCCTCCGGGAGCGCCTCGCCGCGCTCGCGCGCCTCCGCGACCCGCACGCCCAGCCGTACGGCGGCCTCGAAGCGGTCGCGACCGCCCTCCTGCGACTCGGCCGCCGCCAGGACGCCCGCGTGGACCTTTCGAACAGCCGCGGCACGGACGGCAGATGGGTCGGCCGGACCTCGGCCAGCTCGGCGAGGATGTTCTCGGTCCGCCCGCCGAAGTAGCAGAGCGTCCCGCCGCGCAGGAGCGCCTTGAACTGCACGAGCTGAGCCAAGAGATGGGCGAGCGGTAGGTAGAGGTACGTGAGGTCGCCCGGGCCGCCGTCGGTGAGTCCGAGCGTGCCCGCGCAGACGGCGTCGATGTTGCCGTGGGTGAGGCGGCAGCCCTTGGGCGGGCCTGTGGTGCCGGAGGTGTAGACGATGGACGCCAGGTCGCCGGCCTTGACGGCCGCGCCGCGGGCCAGAAGGTCGGCGAGCGGCGCGGGACCGGGCAGGGGGCTCATGTCGAGAGCGGCACCGCCCGATGCGTGGTCGGGGGCGGCGCCCGGGGCGTCGGCGGGTGCGGCGTCCGCGGCGTCGGCGGGTGCGGCGTCCGCGGCGCCGGACATGAGCAGCACGTGCCGGAGCGCGGGCAGGCGGCCGCGGATGCGGGCGATCCTCGCGGCCTGCGCCGCGTCCTCGCAGAGGATCACGCCGGCCCCGGAGTCGCCGAGCACCCAGGCCACTTCCTCCTCCCCCGCGGTCGGGTAGACGGGGACGGCGACCGCGCCCGCTGCGAGCACCGCCAGGTGCGCGTACGTCCACTCGGGGCGGGTCTCGCCGAGGATCGCCACCCGGTCGCCCGCCCGCACCCCCAGCTCGCCGATCAGTCCGCGGCCGACAGCCCGTACGGTGTCGCGCAGTTCCCCGTACGTCAGGCCGGCCCAGCCGTCTCCGCGCCGGAAGCGCAGGGCGGGCAGATCGCCGAAGCGGTCGGCGATCCATTCGGCGAACTCCGCGAGTGTGGCGGGCTGTTCGGGCCATGCGGACTCTTCGGGCCGTGCGGACTGTTCGGGCCGTGCGTGCTGTTCGGGCCGTGCGGACATGGCGCCTCCTCCGGTCGTGCGGGGCGCGGGCCCCGCGGGGGCGTAGGTCGTACGACGCGCGCGCACGACGCTACGGAGCGGCATGGCGGGCAGGCATGACGGGAAGCGTCAGCACGACTGGCTTCACCGCTCACCGCGACCAGGTGAGCAGCGGAGCCGCAGCCCACGGACATCACGGGGGACCGGCCGACGGGCCCCCGCAGCCCGAACGGAGCCGCGAAGCCCCCGGACCCCCACGGAGCCGCTCTCGATGCCGAACCGGCGGACGATCACGGTGCACCACGCGCGCGCCGTCCTGCGCGGCACCCGGCGCGCGGGGATCGACGCCGTACCGCTGCTGCAACAGGCCGGGATCCCGCCCCTGCTGCTCCGCGACGACCGGGCGCGGATCACGCCCGAGCAGTTCACCGGGCTCATCCGGGCCGTGTACACCGCCACCGGCGACGAGTTCCTGGGCCTCGGCGCCGCGCCCAGCAGACCCGGCACGTTCGCGATGATGTGCTGCGCCTCGCTGGGCTGCCCTGACCTCGGCGCCGCCACGGAACGGGCTTTCCGCTTCTACGGGCTCTTTCCGTGCGGCCCCCGGTTCTCCCTGGAGCGGCACGCCCCGGCGGGGGAGGCGGGCACCGGCCGCGGCGAGGCCGGGGGCGTCGGCGGTGAGGCCGCGGGCGTTGGCGGTGAGGCCGTGTGCGTCGTCCGCAACGACCTCTCCCACGACGAGGACCGCTTCGTCGCCCAGTGCCTGCTCGTCGTCTGGCACCGGCTCTCGAGCTGGCTCGTCGGGCGCCGTATCCCGCTCCTGCGCGCCGAGTTCGCCCACCCCGCGCCCGCGGGGCCGCACCGCGCTGAGTACGACCTGCTCTTCGGCTGCCCGGTGCGCTTCCGCGCCGAGCGCACCGCCGCCGCGGTGGACGCCCGCTGGCTGGCCGCCCCCGTCGTCCAGGACGAGTCCTCGCTCCGGGAGCTGCTGCGCCGGGCACCCGCCGCCCTGCTCAGCCGCCACGACTACGGGACGACCGTGACCGAACAGGTCCGCCGGGTGCTCGTACCGGCCCTGCGGGGCGGCGGTCCCGCCCGGCTCCCGGAGGCGGCGGAGGTCGCGGCCCGCCTCGCGGTCAGCCCCTCCACGCTGCGGCGCCGGCTGCATCAAGAGGCCACGTCCTTCCAGCAGTTGAAGGACCTGGTGCGGCGTGACGCGGCGATCGCGGCGCTGGCGAGCGGGCGGGAACCGATCGCCGAGCTGGCGGCGCGGCTCGGCTTCTCCGAGGACACCGCCTTCCACCGCGCCTTCCGCCGCTGGACGGGCACGACGCCGGGCGCGTACCGGACGGCCGCGGGCGGGGAGGGGGCGGAGACGTACCGGGCCGCAGGCGGGGCGGAGTGACGGAGGGCCGGGCGGGTGCGCGAGAACGCACCTGCCCCGCGCTCCGCCCCGGCTACTGCCGCTTCGCGTACAGCGCCTCGATCTGGGGGGCGAAGTCCCGGATGATCACCCCGCGCTTCAGCTTCATCGACGGCGTCAGATGCCCCCGGTCCTCGGTGAAGTCCACCGGCAGCACGATGAAGCGGCGGATCGACTCCGCCCGCGAGACGAGTTCGTTGGCGTCGTCCACACACCGCTGGACGTCCGCCAGCAGCTCCGCGTCGTGCACCAGCTCCTCGATCCGCAGGTCCTGCTTCTTCCGCATCTGCCGCCAGTGCGCGAGCCCGTCCGGTTCGAGGGTGATCAGCGCGGTGACGTACGGGCGGTTGTCGCCGATCACGATGCACTGGCCGACGAGGGGGTGCGAGCGAAGCCGGTCCTCCAGGGGCGCGGGGGCCACGTTCTTGCCCGCGGCCGTGATGATCAGCTCCTTCTTGCGCCCGGTGATGGTGAGGTAGCCGTCCTCGTCCAGCGCCCCGAGATCGCCGGTCGGGAACCAGCCACCACTCGTCGCGGGTACGGCGGTGGCCATGGACGCGTCCCAGTAGCCCGAGAAGATGTGGGCACCGCGCAGCAGCACCTCACCGTCGTCCGCGATCCTCACGCCGGTGCCCGGGAGCGGCCATCCGACCGTGCCGAGCCGGGGTTTGAGGGGCGGCGTGACGGTCGAGGCGGCGGTCGTCTCCGTCAGCCCGTAGCCCTCGAAGACTTCGATGCCGGCGCCGGTGTAGAAGGCGGCCAGGCGGTGGCCGAGCGGCGAGCCCCCGCAGACCGCGTACTTGACCCTGCCGCCGAGGGCGGCCCGTATGCGGCGGTAGACAAGGGGGTCGTAGAGCGCGCGGGCGGCACGCAGGCCGGGGCCGGGCCCGCGTCCCGTGCCGTGCTGCTGCGCCTCCAGGGCCTCCCCGTAACGCCGGGCGATCTTGGCGGCGCGGTCGAACGACGACGCGCGTCCCATCTTCTCGGCCGTGGCCCGGCCGGTGTTGAAGACCTTCTCCAGGACGTACGGGATGGCGAGCAGGAAGGTCGGCCGGAAGCCCGCGAGATCGCCGAGGAGGTCGTCGGTCTGGATGCTCGGGGCGTGACCGAGCCGTACGCGGGCGCGCAGACAGCCGATCGCGACCATCCGTCCGAAGACATGGGACAGCGGGAGGAAGAGGAGAGTGGAGGCGGGCTCCTTGGACACGGACTTGAAGACCGGGTGGAGCAGTTCGATGGAATTGTCCACCTCGGCGAAGAAGTTGCCGTGCGTCAGGACGCAGCCCTTGGGGCGGCCGGTGGTGCCGGATGTGTAGATGAGGGTGGCGATCGACTCGGGTCCGAGCCAGGCACGGCGGGCTGCCGCCTCCTCGTCCGTGACGTGCCGGCCGGCCGAGGCGAGCTGGGAGACCGCCCCCGCGTCGAGCTGCCAGAGGTGTGCCAGATAGGGCAGTCCCGCGCGCTCTCCGCTGATCAGCCGCGTCTGCTGGACGTTCTCCACCACACAGGCCGCCGCACCGGAGTCGTGGATGATCCAGGCGGCCTGACTCGCGGACGACGTGGGGTAGATGGGGACCGGGATCAGGCCCGCGGCCCAGGCGGCGAAGTCCAGGAGAGTCCACTCGTACGTCGTGCGCGCCATGATGGCCAGCCGGTCGCCGGGGCGGAGACCGTGCGCGATCAGGCCCTTGGCGGTGGCGAGCACCTCGGCGGCGAACTCGGCGGCGGTCACGTCCCGCCAGGTGCCGTCCGGCTGCTTCCGGCTGAGCACGACATCGGCCGGGGCCTCGGCCGCGTTGTCGAAGGGGATGTCGGCGACGGATCCCTTGGCGACGGTCGGTACGAACGGGGGGACGGACACCTCGCGCACGACGCCGTCCACGACCGACTTCTGCGGCGGGACGAGCACGGGGGCGGGGGCAGGGCCGGGCCCCGCGGTGATTCCGGTGCTGGTGCTTCCGGTGGCGGTGGCGGGTGACGGCGGTGCGGATTCCTGGCGTGACACGAGCGGCTCCTCGTCTCTTGGGTGGTGCGAGCGAATCGGGAGCGTGGGGGCTGGCGGGGTGATGCGTGTCCTGCGTGGTGCGTGTCCTGCGTCGGCGGGTGATGCGTCTCGGCGGGGCGGTGGTGCTGTCGGCGGGGTGTGCGAGCGGCGTCGGTCGTCAGTACGGCGGCGATGCGGTCACGGATGCTTCGTGAGCGCGTCGAGTGTCGTAAGTGCTGTCGGGCGGCGGACCGGGCCGGCGGGGTGCGCGGCCGGTCACCCCTGGTACGGGTGCGACGGTCGCGCGGACTCAGGGGCGTTCGAGGACAGCGGTCACCCCCTGGCCTCCCGCCGCGCAGACGGTTTCGGTGGCGGGGGCCGTGTCCGTACCGGGCGCAAGGCTGCTGCCGGACACGGGATCCGTCGTGCGCGGCGCGGTGGGCGCGGGGGAGGTGGCGGGCGCGTCCCCGCCGGCCACGTCTCCTGTGGCCACGTCTCCTGTGGGTACGTCCTGGGCGCGGGAATCCCGGTGTGGACCGTGCGCGTGAGAGCTCATCTCGACCAGCTCCTGACCCAGCAGTAACCTTACCGCGAAGTAAATTTACGGCAGGGTGAGGAGTTGGCCAATGGCCGATCGCTATCTTCGTTTCGCCGGAAGCGCTCCCGGCCGGTTCCTCACCCAGCGCCTCGGACTGCCCCGGCCCGCTCCCCTGCACCGGTGGTCGGCGCAGCACCCTGCCCTCACCGGCCCCTTGCTCCACCTGCCCGTGGCCGAGCCCGCGCAGGGCGCGGAGTTGGCCGCGATCCTCTCGCGGACCGGCCTGGAGGTCCATGGGCGTGCACAGCCGGACCTGTCGTACGCGGCTGTCGTGGTGGACGCGACCGGGGTCGGCGACACCGGCGCACTCGGCGAGGTGCACGCCGCGCTCCATCCCGTCGTGCGCCGGGTCGCGGGCGGCGGACGCATCATCGTGGTCGGCGCGGCGCCGGATCCGGCCGATCACCACCAGGCGGCCGCCCAGCAGGCGCTCGAAGGGTTCGTACGCTCCCTCGGCAAGGAGACGGGCGGAGGGCGCACGGTCCAGCTCGTGCGCCTGGCGCCTTCCGCCGCGCCCGCCGCGGAATCCACACTCCGCTTCCTCCTCTCCCCCAGGTCCGCCTACGTCAGCGGCCAGGTGATCGAGGTGGACGCCGGGGGCGAGGCGTACGGCGCCGGGGGCGAGGCATACGGCACCAGGCGCGCGACGTACGGCGCCGGGGGCGAGGCGTACGAGCCGGACCGTCCACAGGCCGGTCGTACGGTCCTGGTCACGGGCAGCGCCCGCGGCATCGGCGCGTCGGTCGCCGAGGTCCTGGCGCGCGACGGCGCCCACGTGGTCTGCCTCGACGTGCCGCAGGCGGAGGACGAACTGGCGGCGCTGGCCGACCGGTTGGGCGGTACGGCCCTCGCGGTCGACATGACGGCGGACGACGCGGGCGAACGCATCGCCGCCGCCGTACCGGGAGGGCTCGACGTCCTGGTCCACAACGCGGGCATCACGCGCGACCGGCGGCTGGCGAACATGGCCGCCGACCGCTGGGACCAGGTGCTGGACGTCAATCTCGGCAGCGTCCTGCGGACGACGGACCGGCTGCTCGCCGCGGGTACCCTGCGGGGCGGCTCGGGCCGCGTCGTCGCCACGGCGTCGATCAGCGGCATCGCGGGCAACGCCGGGCAGACCAACTACGCGGCGAGCAAGGCCGGAATCATCGGATTCGTCCGCTCCCTGGCCCCGCGGGCCCGCGCCGAGCACGGCGTCACGGTGAACGCGGTGGCGCCGGGCTTCATCGAGACGAGGATGACCGCGGCCGTACCGCTGCTGATCCGCGAGGCCGGGCGCCGTATGAACTCCCTTGCCCAGGGCGGACTTCCGGTCGACGTCGCGGAGACCGCGGCGTGGCTGGCACACCCCGCGTCGGGCGGCGTCAACGGGCAGGTCGTACGGGTCTGCGGCCAGAGCCTGCTGGGAGCGTGACGGCGGCGTGCGGGACGACACCAGGGACGAAGCGGGGTTCGAGTGCCGGGGCGAGGACGGCTCCGGGGGCCGAGGCGGGGAGGACGTCCGGCGCCTCGCCCGCGTGCCGCGGCTGGTGCCCGCGCTCGCCGTGGGGGTGCTGACAGGGCTCGGCAAACGGCCGCGCCGGGACGCGGTCCTTCCCCGCACCCGGCTCGTGGTGCCCGGGGTCCGGACCGACCGGCGGCGCCTGGCGGCGTACGCCGAGGTCTGCGGCTTTGCCCGCGGCCTCCCGTCCGCGCATCCAGCCAGGGGCCGACCCGGCGATCGGCCCGGACCGCCTTCCGGCTCCCCCGCCGTGGAGGAATGGCTGCCCCTCACCTATCCGCACGTCCTGGGCTTCCCGCTCGCGGCCCGGCTGATGGCGTCCCGGGCCTTTCCGCTCCCGCTGCTCGGCCTGGTCCACACGTCCATCGAGATCACGCAGCGGACACGGCTCAACGCGGATGACGTGCTCGAACTGTCCGTTCACGCCGAGGAGTTGCGGCCCCACCGGCGCGGTACTGAGGCGGTGATCGTCACGGAGGCGCGGCGGGAAGGGGTGCCGGTCTGGCGGGACCTGAGCACGTACCTGGCACGAGGACCGGTCGCCTCCACGGACCGCGCCAACGCCGTCCCGGACGGGCCCCGGACGGGAGAGCCTCGGACGGAGGCGTCGTTGACGGAGGGGCCCCGGACGGGAGAGCCGCGGACGGAGGGGACGCTTCCGCACCGCGCCACCTGGCGTCTGCCGGCCGGCCTCGGACGGCGGCACGCCGCCGTGTCCGGCGACTACAACCCGATCCACCTCCACCCCTGGACCGCCCGCCCGCTCGGGTTCCGCCGCGCCATCGCCCACGGCATGTGGACGTTCGCGCGCTGCGTCGCCGAGACGGACGCCGCGTCGGCCGACGAGGTCACCGTACGAGCCGAGTTCCGCAGCCCGGTGCTGCTCCCGTCGGCGACCGCGTACGCGGCCGACGGCCCGGCCTTCGAACTCCGTTCCGCGGACGACCCCGGCCGCCTCCACGTCAGGGGCGAGGTGACGCTGCCGCAGGTCCGGCCGTGAACGGCGCGCGGACCGGCAGGGCTACCGGTGCGGGCTCCAGCGCTGCCCGTTCGTGAGGTTCTCCAGGCCCGCCCAGGCGAAGTTCATCAGCGTGCCCGCCGTCTCCTTGGCCGAAGGGCGGTCGCCGCCACGGTCGTTGGCCCAGGCGGCCAGCGACTCCGCCGCCCCGACGAGTGCGTGCGCTAGACCCGCGATCTCGCGCTCGGCCAGCTCGTCGGCCTCGGCTTCCACCTCCACGAAGGGCACCGTGCCGCCTTCCGCGCCACCACTGCTGGACGGCGTATGCCGTGCCTCCCCGCCCTTCGCCGTGGCGCACGCCGTCTCCCGCGCCGCGTCCGCGATGAGCCGGGTGACGAATGCGACGATCTCGGCGCGCATCGCCGCCACATCGGCCGAGAACGGCTCCCCGTATCTGCGGGCCTGGTTGTGCAGCACGGCCCAGCCGTCCGGGTGTTCGGCGGTGTGCGAGAAGAAGGCCGTGAGCCCGTCCCACAACATCTGTTGCGCGGGCTGCCGCGGCGGGGTGCCGTCTCCCGGCAGCACCGCGTCGCGCACCGCCTGCACCAGCGCCTCCGCCTCCCGCCGGATGCAGGCGGCGAACAGTTCTTCCTTGGAATGGAGGTAGAGGTAGACCAAGGGCTTGGAAATGCCGGCGCGTTCGGCGATCCCGTCCATCGAGGCGTTCCCGTAGCCGCACCGGGCGAAGGTCGTCACCGCCGCGTCGAGCATCTGCTGCTCCCGCACCGCACGCGGCAGCCGCCTGCTCCTCGTACTCACGCCCCTCGCCCTCCGCCGCACTTGCTACTCGGAGGTAAGTTTACGGTCCGACAGGACACCGCCCGGGGCATTCCGCCGAAGACGCCAGTTCTGCCCGGACCAGCGGCTGTTCGGGCCACCGCGGATTCCGGTCCACCGTCGTCACGACCGCCCGCCCTACTCCCCCAGCGCGGCCAGCCGCTTCAGCGCCGCGTCCACCGCGTCCTGCCCCGCGGGCAGCAGCGGAAGCCGAACGTCCGGCGTGGGGATCCGCCCGCGGGCGTGCAACACCCCCTTGATCACCGTGGGGTTGGGCTCGGCGAACGCGGCGGCCGACAGCCCCGCCAGCTCGTGCCCGAGCTGCCGGGCACGCCCCGCCCGGCCCTCACGCCACGCGTCGGCCAGCTCCACGAAGCGGCGGGTCGCCAGGTGCGCGGAGGCGAGGATGCCGCCGGCCGACCCGATCGCCATGAGCGGGGACGCGTAGACGTCGTCGCCCGCCAGCACCGTGAACTCCTGCGGGAGTTCGGGGTCCCCGAGGAGTTCGACGGCCGCCTGGTCGATACCGCCCGCCGCGTACTTGAGGGCCAGGACCCCGGGGATCCGGGCCAGCGCCCGCAGCGCCGCCCCGCTCAACGGCTGCGCGGTGCGGTACGGGATGTGGTAGGCGACCAGGGGCACCGGGCTCGACGCGGCCAGCTCGGCGAAGTGCGCGTGGACGCCCGCCTCCCCTGGCCGCGTGTAGTACGGGACGGCCACGAGCGCCGCCGTGATCTGCGGCCACCGCGCCAGCCCGGCGAGGGCCGCCGCACCGGACCGGGTGTCGTTGGATCCGGCGCCCACGGTGAGCGCCGCGCCCCGCTCCCCGCAGACCGTGGCGCAGACATCGATCACGGCGTGCTTCTCGGCGGGGTCGAGCGCGGCGGCCTCACCGGTCGTCCCGAGCGCGACGATCCCGGCCGCGCCCGCGTCGAGCACGGAGCGGGCGAGGGCTTCGAGGGCGTCCTCCGCGATCCGCCCGTCGGCGGCGAAAGGGGTCACGAGCGGCACATGGATCCCGTAGAGGGACGCAAAGGTCTTCTGCTCCATGGGACGAGGCTGAGGCACGGGAATCATGCAGGTCCAGTTCGCTTTTCTGCGCGTGGCCTTAAGCTGAGCCGATGCTCGACGTCCGACGCCTGCGTCTGCTACGCGAACTCGCCCTCCGCGGCACCATCGCCGCCGTGGCCGAGGCCCTGGCCTTCACCCCCTCGGCGGTGTCCCAGCAGCTCAGCACGCTGGAACGGGAGGCGGGCGTCGCGCTGCTGGAGCGCACGGGGCGGCGGGTCGTCCTCACCCCCGCGGGACACAACCTCGTACGGCACGCGGAGGCCGTTCTCGAACGCCTGGAACAGGCCGCCGCCGAACTCGCCGACACCCGCCAGGGCCTGGCGGGACCGCTGCGCATCGGCACCTTCCCCACGGCAGCGCGGGCGATCGTCCCGGCGGCACTGACCGCCCTCGCGCGCCAGCACCCGGGCCTGGAGCCGATGGTGTCGGAGATCGACCCGGTGTGCGTGGCGGACGGGATACGGGTGGGCGAACTGGACGTCGCGCTGATCCACACGTACGACTTCGTGCCCCCGCTCGCCGAACCCGGCCTGGAGAGCAGGCCGTTGTGCGTCGAGGCGATGTACCTGGCGTCGTACGTGGGAGCCGCATCGGTGACGGCGGCGGGCGCGGCCGCCGCCGGGGCGACCGCGGCCGGCCCGGGCGAGGCGGTCGGCCGGTGGCGGAACGCCCCCTGGATCACCGCGACCCCGGGGACGCTCTGCCACGCGATGACGATCCGCGCCTGCGAGGCCTCCGGCTTCACCCCGCGCATCCGGCACCAGGTCGACGAGTTCACGACGGTGCTCGCGCTGGTGGCGGCGGGGCAGGGGGTCGCCCTTGTGCCGCAGCTCGCCATCGGCGACGCACCGGACGGGGTCGCGCTCACGCGGCTGCCGATGAGCAGGCGCACCTCGGTCGCCTTCCGCAGCGGCGCGGCGGGCCACCCGGCGATCGCCGCGCTCACCGCGGCGCTGCGGGGCGCGGTGCCGGAGGAACTGCGCGGCCCGCCCCAGCAGGACCGGCACGGCGCGGGCCCCGCAGGACCGCCCTTCACGCCGGTCGCGCACGGCTGACGGCGGGGGCGGTCACCTACCGCGGCGTGCACGCGTCGAGCGGTTCGTACCGGCCCCATGACGGGAGATCGCGGCGACGGGCCATACTTCTTCCGGGCCGCACGTACGCCGGTGGACGGGCGGCCACGCCAGGAGGCGGCAGGGGAGGCCAAGTGGGGGACGGCTGGGGCGCGTTGCTCGTGGCGGTGGTGGGTGTCGCGGGCACCCTGACGGGCACGCTGCTCTCACAGAGCCGCGCCGACCGCACGAAGCGGATGGAGCTGGAGGCGGCCGCCGAACAGCGGCGCGAGGAGCGCGAGCACGCGGATGCACTGCTGCAGGCGGAACGCGCCGAGGCCCGTGCCCAGCAGCTTCTCGAACTCCGCCGCGCCTGCTACATCGCCGTGAACACCGCGGCGCGGCAGTACATGACCGCACAGGTCAACGTCGTACACGCACTCCGCGACGGCACGGGTGACCTCGACGCCGAACTCCAGCAGCTGGAGGACCGCCGCACGGCGCATCGCGAGAACTACGCCGAAGCCCAGATGATCATGCCCGTGAAGGTCCTCGCCGTCGCGGGGATCGTGAGCCGGCACCTCAACACGCGATACGGCACGCTGAAGCGCATCGCCGGGACGACGCCGTGCGACGAGGCCGAACTCCGCGCTTTCGACGAGGGGTTCGACGAGGCATGGGGGCATCTGTCGCACCTGCGCGGCGAGATGCGCGAGGACTTGGCGGTCGACGCGGCGTCCACGGGCCTGGACGACTGACGCCGTCGCCAGGGGCGCGCCGCTCAGGCGCAGACGGGATGCGGTCAGCCGCTCTCCGGCGCGGTCCGCTGGCCGCGCCCGCCGCCGGTACCCGTGACCTCGGGCGCGTACAGGGTCGCCAGCGGCTCCGGCCCGGCGTACCGGCGGCAGGGACACTGCTCGTGCGCGAACCGGATCTCGTCCCCGTCCTCGTCCCACTCCACCGGCTTCTTCACCTCGGCGTAGCAGCGCCCCTCCTTCGGGTCGTGGTACGCGAGGTGGTGACGGCAACCGCAGACCGGCTCCGGGCCGTTGATCTCCCGCAGCCGTTCCGTACGACGGTCGCGGGCCGCGGACTTCACGCGATCCCAGACGCCACCCACGACATATCCGCCCGCGATGATCACGACCGCGATCTCGAAACCCGTCACCGCACACCCCCTGTCCCCGGGCGCCGCGCCACCCGGCGTCCCCGACCGTTCTCCCCCGCCCTGACCAAGCGGTCAGTGTAGGGACGGCGGCTGCGGAGAGCGACGGCCCGAAGCAGATGAAAGCGCGCATTCGATGGCGTGTGCTTCGCCACGCCGCGACGAACCGCGGCCCGCCCGCACCCCTGGGCGTACGGGCGGGAAAGGCTGCCGCTACTCACCAACTCCCTGTATTCTTCAAGGAGTTCATCCCCGTTCCTCCTCACAGTTTCGTCGGCTGGATGCCGGCGGAGGCCCCGTCCCTCGGGGCCCGTCCGGAGGAGCGAGGAGGAGCGATGGACGATCAGGACCTGGAGCGGACGAGCAACCGGTGGGCCGGGCCCGAGAGGTGGACCGGGCCGGACAAGTGGCAAGTCCTCATCGGCGTGCTGAGTCTTCTCGTCGCGATCGTCGCCTGTGTAGGTCAGTTCGCCCGCTAGCAGCACGCACGCGGGCGCCCCACAGGAGAAGGTCCGGGCACGGCCGGCACGCGCCGAAGGCGGTCGGTCAACGGGAGAGTGCCTGGGCCCGACCTGCGTCCGCCCGCATCACAATCTGCTAGCGCCTACCTGGTTTTGAACTCGACCTTTCCGGTGCTCATTCGGAAGTTCCCATTCGAGTACAGCGTGGGACGGGCCTCTACATGGTTGCCGCTGTACTTCTCCACATGCCGGATCTGGGCACCGCCGGAGACGGTGAAGTCGATCAACGCAATGGCGACCCAGTAGGACAAGTTGCGATTATTGAACAGTGGCACGGTGACGGTGGAGCCCCGCCCGTCAGTGACGACTGCCCGGGCACCGTAGGACTTGAACGAACCAGTCCCGTTCTCCACCGCGCTGTAGGCACACAGAAGGACGTAGCCCTGGAGGTCCGGACGACGGATCGTGACCGTCTCTCGGCCCGGCACCCTGGAGTCACCATCCAAGGCGATGTAGGGCGGCGTTACGGACGATCCGAGCTGTCGGTAGTAGATGACCTCATCCGACTTGTTCGGACGCTTGCCAGGTGGGGTGACAAGACTTCCAGGAACGTAGAGGGCGTACAGGTCGAGGTCGGCGCCGGCCCGCCTTCGGGCCACGCTTCCGCCGTTCCACTCAAGTGTGGCCGTCACGATGAGGTTCGGGTCGTCCTTGCGCATGTCGATGGTCGCCTGACCGGCCTTGGTGAGGGCGACTTTGCCCAGTGGGACGAGGGGGCGAACGGGTGTTGTCGATGGGACGCGCTGAGCCACCGGCGAGACGTGCGGTGCGTAGGTGAGGCGCGGCGAAGCGGGAGGCAGATGCCTGGTCTGCACGGGCGGCGCAGACGAGACCTGTTCCGCGGATAGTCCCGGGTCGTCAACGTCGATGCCGAAGTCCGAGGCCAGACCCGCCAGCCCTGTATCCCAACCCTGGCCTACCGCTCTCGCCTTCCAACTACCTGCGCGACGGTAGAGCTCGATGAGAATGGCCACCGTCTCCCGATGCGTGAGCGGCGGCGGCGCAAAGGTGATCCGCGCTTCCCCGCATTCGATAACCGCATGGGGGGTGTTGCTCGTGTCGAAGTGAGTGGCACGCAGCTCCGGGTCGATGCTCGCGACAACGGCGACACGTTCGACTGTCGTGGGGACCGCGGCCAGATTCGCGACGATGGTCTGACCCTTCAGTTCGATCCCGTCCTGCGACGAGTGGTTGTAGAACACCAGATCGTCATCACTCCGCACCTTGCCGTCCTGCCCGAGCAGCACAGAAGACACATCGATGCCCGTAGTCGGGGAGCTGAGGGTGACGCGGCAGACCGCCGCAGACAAGACGACATTGCCGCCTTTGGAAAGAGTGGTAGCCATGTGTGACCTCTCACGGTGATTCGTACATCGTGGTATCCCCAGCCCTTCCGTGGAGGAGAAACACCGATTTTCCTGATTCGAGCCTTTGCGGTGTCACAATGTGCGCCGATGGCGCTGTCGCCCGTATCAGTTGCCGTCTCACTCAGCGCTCGCCTTCACCGCGCACCGTTGACCGGGGCTCAGACCGTGTGGCTGCGTCGTACTTGTGGTGCCCTCATCCCCACAGTCGTCATCACGCATCACCATCCCCATCAGATGTCGCCACCACAGCCCACACCGCCTTACCGACGCCACCGCGTTCGTTCACGCCCCACTCGTGTGCCAGAGAGGAGACAAGTGCCAAACCGCGGCCTGTCTCCGAGTCGAGGTCGGAGGCACGCCGATGGGGCCGCTCGTCAGCCGCGTCGTGAACCTCAATCAGGAGGCCCCGGCTCAGTCGGACGTAACGTGTCTCAATCTCTCGCCCCGGAGGGACGCGGGCATGCTGCAAGGCGTTGGTCACCAGCTCTGACAGCACAACGAGGGCCGAGTCCTCGATCTTGGCCAGACCCCAATCAGCAACAGCCTTACGCAACTCGGCGCGGGCCAGTCCGACACACCGTGGGTGCCGGGCCCAACGTCGCACCACAGCGGACGAATTCAGAGCTACCTGAGACTCCTGCATGCTCAGAGGATGGTGGTCCGGCGACACCCGGGATTCCCGACGAGGGGGGTACCCATGATGGGTAGACTCCGCTCGCAGGTCGGCTGATATTCCTTCTGTGCACGCAGATTCGGGGAAGTCGCATGTCAGGGAACCGCTCACCAGCATCGTTACCGGCGGAGGTCTTGAGTCGCGCCGATGTTCGAGCCGCGTTGATGTGTCACGATTTCGGCAGGCTTTTCAAGCTGGCTCGGCAATGGGGCGGGATCAGCTTCGTCAAGATCGCAGATGCCTGCGACATCAAACCGGAGCGAGTGGGAAAGCTCGCTCGCGGCGAAGGTTCGATCACGACCTACGAGAAGATTGCCCAAGTCACCGATGCCATGCGCATCCCCGGCCATCTGGTCGGGTTGGCACCACGCCCTTGGGAGAGTGCGCGGACGCCCTCAGGACGCCTCCTCCCGGCGTTGAAGCCCGGGCTCATGCCGATTGCGGACTCCCCCGAACTCCATGATCTCGGGAGTTTCGATCTCGAAGGAGACGAAGTGCAACGCAGGCAGTTCCTTGCCGCATCAATAGGTGTCACCGGCGGCGCGGCCTTTCTGTCCGAGACCACTGGGGGACGGCGCATCGGGAGCAGAGACGTAGAGCATCTGCAGCGGCGTACGGCACGGCTTCGCGGCCTCGATGATGTGCTCGGTGGGGCGGACACACGCCAGGTCTATCGGGCCGAACTCGCCACCACCCTGACCCTGCTGCGGGAGTCCGCCTACACGGAGTCCACCGGCCGCCAGTTGCTGGGCATCGTTGCCGAGCAAGCGCAGCAAGCCGGCTGGGCAGCCTTTGACGCAGGTGACCAAGGAGAGGCCTCGGCGCTCTACGAGACGGCACATCAGGCAGCGACCCAAGCCGGAGACACTGCTCTTGCAGGCAACTCGCTCGCGTTTCTCGCCTATCAGCAAGTCAGCACCGACGCATCAGGCGTGGCCACCGCCGCTGCTTCCTGCGAGACAGCTGGTCCCGACGCCCCGGCAACCGTGCGCGCGCTGCTCCACGAACGCCGTGCCTGGGCACATGCGAAGGCTGGACAGGCCAAGGAGGCCGAACACGCCCTTGAGCAGGCGGAAGAGGCACTGATCGGAGAGCGCGGTGACCGGCCCGGGCCCGACTGGTCGTCCTGGGTCGATACCCGCGAACTCCAGATCATGAAGGGCCGCTGCTGGACCGAGTTGCATCGGCCGCTCAGGGCAGTGCCCGCGCTGGAAGGGGCGCTCACCGACTTCGATGACACGCACGCCCGTGACAAGTCGCTCTACCTCACATGGCTCGCGCACGCGTATCTGGACGCCGGGGAGGTCGAACAGTCCACTGCAGTGATCGGCAGGGCGATGGACCTCTCGGCCGGAGTCGGCTCCGTCCGTCCCCAGCACAGGGCACATGAGTTCCTGCTACGGCTCCGCCCTCATCGATCGCTGACGCCCGTCGCCGAGTTGCTGGACCGTGCAGCCCTGTGACTCAGTCCGAGGCGTCTGCCACGGTCCGGGAGACCCAGTCGACGTATCCGGGAGCACCAGCCAGGACCGGCACCGCGATGATCTCAGGGTTCTTCCACGGGTGGTGTTCAAGAAGGTGTGCTTCCAGCTCGGGGTAGCGCGCAGCCGTGGTCTTGAAGATCACCTGCCATTCCTCGCCCTGCCCGAACTCGCCCAGGTGCCAGAAGAGCGAGGCCACCGGCCCCACCACCTGAACACCCGCTGCCAGACGGGCTTCTGTCGCGCTCCTGCCCAGCGCCACAGCGGCCTCACGGCTCTCCGTCGCTGTGTAGACCTGCACGCAATCAGCCATGCTCCGAGGCTACCGACGACCGCAGCCGGGGTTGCAACGGCCGTACGGGGCACAGCACGCGCCCCATGACAGAGTCCCCGATACCCAGAGGTGATCGGGGACTCCGCGGCTGATGACGCCTACGCAGCGGCCGGGGCGGGCTCGGCGTCCACGTCCGCGTCCAGGCCGACGCTCCCGGCACTGTCGTACGCCTCGCGGTCGAGGATGCCCTCGCGGCCGGACACCAGCAGCGGGACGACGACCTGACCCGCCACATTCGTGGCCGTACGCATCATGTCCAGGACCGGGTCTATCGCGAGCAGCAGGCCGACCCCTTCCAGCGGGAGGCCGAGCGTCGACAGCGTGAGGGTCAGCATCACCGTCGCGCCCGTCAGACCGGCGGTCGCCGCCGAGCCGATGACCGAGACGAAGGCGATCAGCACGTAGTCGCCGATGCCCAGGTTCACGCCGAAGATCTCAGCGATGAAGATCGCGGCGAGCGCCGGGTAGATCGCCGCGCAGCCGTCCATCTTCGTCGTGGCGCCGAACGGCACGGCGAAGGACGCGTACTCGCGCGGCACGCCGAGCCGTTCGGTGACGCGCTGCGTCACGGGCATCGTGCCGACGGACGAACGCGAGACGAAGGCGAGCTGGATCGCGGGCCATGCACCGCGGAAGAACTGCAGCGGGTTGACCTTGCCGACCGTCGCCAGCAGCAGCGGGTAGACGCCGAACAGCACCAGCGCGCAGCCGATGTAGACGTCCGCGGTGAAGGTCGCGTACTTGCCGATGAGGTCCCAGCCGTACGTGGCGATGGCGAAGCCGATGAGGCCGAGCGTGCCGAGCGGCGCGAGGCGGATGACCCACCAGAGCGCCTTCTGCAGCAGCTCCAGCACGGTGTTGCTGAGCCGCAGAATCGGTTCGGCCTTCTCGCCGAGCTGCAGGGCGGCGATGCCCGCCACGACCGCGAGGAAGACGATCTGCAGGACGTTGAGCTCGGTGAAGGGCGTGACGACATCGGTGGGGACGATGCCGGTCAGGAAGTCCAGCCAGGTGCCCGCCTCTTCGGGCTTGGCGCCGTCCTTCGCGGTGAGGCCGGTGCCGGCGCCGGGGTTGGTGATCAGGCCGATCGTCAGGCCGATGGCGACCGCGATCAGCGACGTGACCATGAACCACAGCAGCGTGCGGCCGGCCAGCTTGGCCGCGTTGTTGACCTTCCGCAGATTGGTGATCGACACCAGGATCGCGAAGAACACCAGCGGCGCGACGGCCAGCTTCAGCAGCTGGACGAAGATCGAGCCGATCTTGTCGAGGGTGGTGACGAGCCAGCCGACGTCACCGCTGCGGGCGACCCAGCCCAGCAGCACACCGAGGACGAGGCCCAGCAGGATCTGGGCCCAGAACGGCACCTTGGGCAGGGAGAAGCCGGACGGCTTCCGGACGGACGCATCGGCGGAGGACGCGGGGGTTTCGGGGGAAGACACGGACACACTCCGGCGGGTGAAGACCTACGGGGACGGGGTGCGGCGGGCCGTGACGGTACTGACGCGGGTGGGACTGACGCGTGGACGTAACGACGGCAGCGCCGATGCTATGTCGCTCAGCTGCGACGGCAACAGGCCGCGGACCGACAGCAATTGCAGCGACAGAACCCGACGGGCAGGCGCGCCGGGAGCGGATGCCCCAAGGCGTGGCGGTGCGCGGCTGCTGTCGTCATGCCGAGTACGTTAACACTCAAACTTATGGGACTTCAAAGTTCTGCTTTGAGTCAGAGGTCCCCGGAAACGCCAACACCCCACCGGGAAGCGGGTGCTCCGCGGCGGGGCGCCGGTGAAGGTGCTGAAGGGGTGTGACGAGCGTTACGCGTCTTCCTGCCCCTGGTTCGCCGCGAGCCGCGTCTTGGCGCGTCCGACCGACTCGACGATCTGCTCCGACATCGCCTCGCGCTGCTTACGCAGCACCACCCAGCTGATCGGGGCCGACAGGATCAGCGCGAGCAGGACGACCCAGACGAAGTTGGAGTCCCCGAGGCCGCTCGGCAGCGCACCCAGGTAGGTCAGACCCCATACGGCGAAGAAGCAGCCGGCGAAGACGCCGAGCCGCATCGCGGTGTAGCGGAGCGTCACACGCTGCTTGCTGACACTGCTGCTCGTACTCGTACTCACGGTCCGACCTTCTTCTCCGGCTGCTGGTGTCGTCGGCGGATGGTCACGCCGTACAGCAACCAGTGAAGCACGCGCCGATGACGATCAATGGAGCGGGAGCCACATGGTGACATCGTCGCGGTACTCGTCCTCCGCGACCCTGATCGCGCCGGGAACCCGCCCGGCCTCGGTGTAGCCGCACGCGGTGTAGAACCGCTCCAGCCCCTCTCCGCCCCGGCAGGTGAGCCGGATCCCGCGGAGGCCGTCCAGTGCCCTGCGGGCCGCGTCCTCCGCGGCGGCCATGAGCGCCCGCCCATAGCCCTTGCCCTGGTGGGCGGGGTGCACCATGACCGTGTGGAGCCAGCACCAGTGGCGCATCAGCCGGTGGGTGTTGAGGGTGAAGAAGGCGGTCGCGGCGACCTCGCCGTGCTCGTCACGGCCTACGAGGAGCCGGACGCGGCCCTCCGCCATGGCGGCGAGGTGCGTGACGAGTTCGGGCCGGACGTCGTCGGCGGTCACCGGCGGTACGAACCCGACGGCGCCGCCCGCGTTCGAGACGTCCGCCCAGAGCCGGCAGATCCCGTCGCGCAGCTCGCGCGTCATGCCGGGATCCAGGTCGAAGACGAGCGGTGGGGACGGCATACCGCCGACCCTAACCGGGCGGGCTCAGCACCTCCGCGGCGATCCGGAGGTCGGACACCAGACCCCGGTACGTTCCCTCGCGGTCGTCCGAGCGCAGCACGGCGGAGGGGTGGATGGTGGCGAGCAGGCACGCGCCCCTGCCCTCGCCGCGCTCCCCGTCCTCCGTACCCTCGCCGCCCTCGCCGCCCTCGGCGGCATCAGCTCCGCCGGGCCATCCGTCGACCGCGGGGCACGGCAGCAGCATCCCGCGCTGCTTCGTCACCCGGAACGAGGACCCGAGCAGCGCCTTTCCCGCCGTCGCGCCGAGCGCGACGACCACCTCCGGGTCGACGGCGCGCAGTTCGGCGGCCAGCCACGGCTTGCAGGCGGACAGCTCGCGCAGGTTCGGCGCCTTGTGGATGCGGCGCTTGCCGCGCTCGGGGACCCGCTCGAACTTGAAGTGCTTGACCGCATTGGTGACGTACGTCACCAATGGATCGATCCCGGCGTCGTCCAGCGCCCGGGTCAGCACCTTGCCCGCCGGGCCCACGAACGGATGACCTTGACGGTCCTCCTGGTCACCGGGCTGTTCGCCGACCAGCAGCACGCGCGCGTCCGCCGGGCCCTCGCCGAAGACGGTCCGCGAAGCGTCCCGGTGCAGCGGGCAGCCGTGGCACTCGGCGGCGGCGCGCCGGAGGGCGGCCAGCCGCGCGGACGGGCCGGGAAGGAAGGGCTCGGCCGTGTACGCGTCCTCGGGGCACCGCGCCCCTGCCGCATCACCGCGGGTCATGCGCGCCGAGTACCCGGCGCCGACGTGCTCAGACCCGCATCGGCTGCGGCGACTCGCGGCGGTCCGGGTCCGGGCCCGGGTACTCGCGGATGACCTCGTACCGCGTGTTCCGCTCGACCGGCCGGAAGCCCGCGTCGCGGATCAGGTCGAGCAGGTCGTCGCGGGTCAGCTTGTTCGGGGTGCCGAAGTTGTCCGCGTCATGCGTGATCTTGTACTCGACGACCGAGCCGTCCATGTCGTCCGCACCGTGCTGCAGCGCGAGCTGGGCGGTCTGCACACCGTGCATGACCCAGAAGACCTTGACGTGCTGGACGTTGTCGAAGAGCAGCCGGGAGACGGCGAACGTCTTGAGGGCCTCGGCCCCGCTCGCCATGGTCGTACGGGCCTGCAGCCGGTTACGGACCTTGCCGTCCTGCATGTCCACGAAGTCGTGCTGGTAGCGCAGCGGGATGAAGACCTGGAACCCGCCGGTCTCGTCCTGCAGCTCACGCAGCCGCAGCACGTGGTCCACGCGGTGCCGCGGCTCCTCGATGTGCCCGTACAGCATCGTGCACGGGGTCTTGAGGCCCTTCTCGTGCGCGAGGCGGTGGATGCGCGACCAGTCCTCCCAGTGGGTGCGGTGGTCGACGATGTGCTGCCGGACCTCCCAGTCGAAGATCTCGGCGCCGCCGCCGGTGAGCGACTCCAGCCCGGCGTCGATCAGTTCGTCGAGGATCTCGCTCGCGCTCATCCCCGAGATCGTCTCGAAGTGATGAATCTCGGTCGCGGTGAAGGCCTTCAGCGAGACATCCGGGAGGGCTTCCTTCAGCGCCTTGAGGGAGCGCGGGTAATAGCGCCAGGGCAGCGTCGGGTGCAGGCCGTTGACGATGTGCAGCTCGGTGAGGTTCTCGCCCTCCATCGCCTTGGCGAGGCGGACGGCCTCCTCGATGCGCATCGTGTAGGCGTCCTTCTCCCCCGGCTTGCGCTGGAAGGAGCAGTACGCGCAGGACGCGGTGCACACGTTCGTCATGTTGAGGTGGCGGTTGACGTTGAAGTGGACGACGTCGCCGTTCTTCCGCGCCCGCACCTCGTGGGCCAGGCCGCCCAGCCAGGCGAGGTCGTCGGACGCGTAGAGAGCCAGGCCGTCCTCCCGGGTCAGCCGCTCCCCGGCGTGGACCTTCTCCTCCAGCTCACGCTTGAGCCCCGCGTCCATGCCGCCGCCTTTCCTACTCCGCCGAAATCGGGCCTGAACGAGCCTACGCCTAGACGTTCTCGGGCAGCTCGCCGACCCGGTTCTCCCACTTGGTGGAGAGCACGATGGTGGTACGCGTCCGGGAGACACCCTTGGTGCCGGACAGCCGCCGGATGGTCTTCTCCAGCCCGTCCACGTTGCCGACGCGGACCTTGAGCATGTAGGAGTCGTCACCGGCGATGAACCAGCAGTCCTCGATCTCCTCGAGGTCGCGCAGCCGGCGCGCCACGTCCTCGTGGTCGGTGGCGTCGGAGAGGGAGATGCCGATGAGGGCGGTCACGCCGAGCCCGAGCGAGGCGGCGTTGACGGTCGCGCGATAGCCGGTGATCACACCGGCCGCCTCCAGACGGTTGATCCGGTCCGTGACGCTGGGGCCGGAGAGCCCCACCAGCCGCCCGAGCTCGGCGTACGAGGCCCGGCCGTTCTCCCGGAGTGCCTGAATGAGCTGCCTGTCAACCGCGTCCATTACCGGCGCCTTCCATTGTTCACAATGTCAGGCTTCAGTATATGGATTCCAAGGCTTGCAGGCCAACTCGCCTGCGAATCGGCCTACGGATCAAAGGCGGGGCGGCCAGGCTGTCACAGCGCGAGCCGCCCGGCTAGGTCTGGTCCCGGGAAGTGCCGAGCGCCCCGTCCCAGCGGCGGTACAGCTTGTGGGGCACCCCCACCGCGTCCAGCACCCGCCCGGCCACGAAGTCCACCAGGTCCTGGATGTCGCGGGCACCCGCGTAGAAGGCCGGTGAGGCCGGCATCACCACCGCCCCCGCCCGGTCCAGCGCCGTCAGGTGCTCCAGGGTCTGCCCGTTCAGCGGCGTCTCCCGCACCGTCACGACGAGGGGCCGCCGCTCCTTGAGCGTCACGCTCGCGGCCCGCTGCAGCAGGTCCTTCGACAGCCCGAGCGCGACGCCGGCCACGCACGCCGTGCTCGCGGGGACGATGAGCATGCCCTTGACCGGGTACGAGCCGGACGACGGCCCGGCGGCCAGGTCGCCGGCGGCCCAGTGACGCACGTCCGACCGCTCGGGCAGGGCCGTCAGGTCCGGCAGGGAGGCGGCGAACCGGTCCGGCGTGCCGTCCGCACCCCGCGCCAGCCAGCTCCGCAGATCCTCGCGCCAGTGCGCGTCGCGGAAGGCGATTCCGGTCTCGTCCAGAAGGGTGAGCCGCGACGCGCGGCTGACGACCAGGTCGACGGCCTCTCCCGCGTGCAGCAGGGCGCGGAGCACGGCCGCGGCGTACGGCGTGCCGGAGGCGCCGGACACCCCGACCACCCACGGCCGTCGCTGCCCGGTGCCGGGATCGGCGCTCGGTCTCTGCTGCGGCTGCACGGACCGAGCCTATCCGCCGGGGCGGGAAGGAACCGCGGGGGCCGTTCCGGGCGTTGTCGTGATGGAGGAAAGGGGGTCGTCCATGGTGTACGGACCTTCCGGTTTCGGTGCGCCCGACCCCGGGTCGTACGGCCCGGGGCGACACGGACCGGGGCCCCACGGCTCCGGGCCCTCGCCGTACGGGTCCGGACCGGCGCAGCCGCCCGCCGCGCGCGGGCGCGGGGAGCGCGTGAAGGCCGCGGCCCTGATCGTGCTGGCCTGGGCGGCCCTGCTCTGGCTGCTGGAGGCGCTGGACGTGGCGACCGGGCACGCCCTGGACACGTATGCCGTCACGCCGCGCGAGATCGGTGAACTGCGGGACGTGGTGCCCGCGGCCTTCCTCCACTTCGGGTTCGGCCACCTCATGGCGAACACCGTGCCACTGCTGATCCTCGGCTTCCTCGCCGCCGTGAGCGGCATACGCCGCTTCGCGGGAGTGGTCGCGGTGATCATCCTGACGAGCGGACTGGGCGTGTGGCTGTTCGCGCCGGCCGGCACGTTCACGGCGGGCGCGTCGGGCGTGGTCTTCGGGCTGTTCGGCTATCTGCTGGTGCGCGGCTTCGTGGACCGCAGGCCGACGTGGGTCGGCATCGGCCTGGTCGTCGGCGTGCTGTACGGCTCGATCCTCTGGGGCGCGCTGCCGACGGACTCCGGCATCAGCTGGCAGGGCCATCTCTTCGGCCTGCTGGGTGGTGTGCTGGCGGCCTTCGTCTTCCGTGAGCAGCGGAGCGAGGAACCGGCCCGCTGACGACGGGGCGCCTCGGGGGCGTGCTCGCGGGTCCATCCACGCCGTGAGCCGCGGCCGTCAACTCCCAGGTGACGCAGGACCGTTCGCCTCCGTCAACGCCCAAGTGACGCCGCGCCGTGCACGTGTGAGCCGCACCAGCACGACACCAGGCCGCCCCCCCGCCTGCCCGGCGCCGTCAGACGCCGAGCCCGCGGACCAGCAGATCGAGCAGCGCGCACACGAACAGCGCGATGCCGATGAAGCCGTTCACCGTGAAGAACGCCCGGTTCAGCCGGGACAGGTCGTGCGGCCGGACGATCGTGTGCTCGTACAGGAAGGCCACCGCGACGATCACCAGGCCCGCCCAGTAGAAGACCCCGGCCCCCGTCGCGACCCCGAACCAGACGAGCAGCCCGGTGGTGACGACGTGACAGACGCGGGCGCCGTACAGCGCCGCCGGGATGCCGAACCGCGCCGGCACTGACAGCACGCCGTGCGCCCGGTCCGCCTGCACGTCCTGGCACGCGAAGATCAGGTCGAAACCGCCGATCCACACGCCCACCGCGAGGCCGAGGATCACCGCGTCCCACGACCACACGCCGGTGACCGCAATCCACGCGCCCACCGGCCCCATGGCCTGGGCCAGGCCGAGGATCGCGTGCGGATAGTGCGTGAACCGCTTCCCGTACGGATAGACCACCATCGGGATCACGGCGACGGGGGCCAGCGCGAGGCACAGCGGGTTCAGCAGGGCCGCCGCGCCCAGGAACACGACGACGGCGACGAGCGCGCCGCCCCAGGCGGACCGTACGGACACGGCGCCGGTGACCAGTTCACGTGACGCGGTGCGCGGATTGCGGGCGTCGATCTCGCGGTCGATGATCCGGTTCGCGGCCATGGCGAAGGTACGCAGGCCCACCATCGCGACGGTGACCAGGAGCAGTTCCCACCAGTGGACGGTGCCGTCCTCGAGGAACATCGCGGTGAGCGCGGCGATGTAGGCGAAGGGCAGCGCGAAGACCGAGTGCTCGATCATCACCAGCCGCAGGAAGGCCCGGACACCGCCTCGCGCGGGCGCGGGCCCGGAGCCCGGCCCGGACCCGAGGACGCCTTCAGCCGCGCTCACAGGCCGTACTCCTTCCACCGGCGGTCGACCTTCGCGGCCGTGTCCGGATCGGACTCGACCATGTTGGGCCACCCGCCGTCGCGCGTGTAGCCCTCCTCCGGCAGCTTCCTCGTCGCGTCGATGCCCGCCTTGCCGCCCCAGAACTGCTGGTACGACGCGTGGTCGAGGTGGTCCACCGGGCCCTCGACGACCGTGAGGTCCCGGGCGTAGTCGGTGTTGCCGAGGGCGCGCCACGCGACCTCGTGCAGATCGTGCACGTCGCAGTCGGCGTCGACGACCACGATGAGCTTGGTCAACGACATCATGTGCGCACCCCAGATGGCGTGCATGACCTTCTGCGCATGCTTGGGGTACTTCTTGTCGATCGAGACGATCGCGCAGTTGTGGAAGCCGCCCGACTCCGGCAGGTGGTAGTCCACGATGTCCGGCACGATGATCTTCAGCAGCGGCAGGAAGAACCGCTCGGTCGCCCGTCCCAGCGGCCCGTCCTCGGTCGGCGGACGGCCGACGACGATCGACTGCAGCAGAGGACGGCGCCGCATCGTCACGCAGTCGATGGTCAGCGCGGGGAAGTCCTCCTGCGGCGTGTAGAAGCCGGTGTGGTCCCCGAACGGGCCCTCGGGAAGCATCTTCCCGGGCTCCAGCCAGCCCTCCAGGACGACCTCGGCGTTCGCCGGGACCTGCAGCGGCACCGTCTTGCAGTCCACCATCTCGACGCGCCTGCCCTGCACGAACCCGGCGAACAGGTACTCGTCGATGTCCCCGGGCAGCGGAGCCGTCGACGCGTACGTGACGGCGGGCGGGCACCCGAAGGCGATGGCCACCGGCAGCTTCTCGCCACGCCGGGCGGCCACCTGGTAGTGGTTGCGGCTGTCCTTGTGGATCTGCCAGTGCATGCCGATCGTGCGCCGGTCGTGACGCTGGAGGCGGTACAGCCCGAGGTTGCGCACCCCGCTCTCGGGGTCCTTGGTGTGGGTGAGCCCGAGGTTGAAGAAGGACCCGCCGTCCTCGGGCCAGGTGAACAGCGCCGGGAGCCGGTCGAGATCTACGTCGTCGCCCGTGAGGACGACCTCGTGGACCGGGCCGTCCTTCACACGCTTCGGCGGCACGTGCGCCATGCTGCCGAGCTTGCCGAACGCCTCGCGCATCCCGACGAATCCGTGCGGCAGCTCCGGCTTCAGCAGTCCGCCGATCTTCCCGCTGATCTCGTCGTAGGAGGTGAGGCCGAGCGACTTGAGGAGACGGCGGTCGGTCCCGAAGACGTTCATGGCCAGCGGCATCGCCGAGCCCTTGACGTTCTCGAAGAGCAGCGCCGGGCCGCCCGCCTTGTTGACCCGGTCGACGATCTCACCGACTTCCAGATACGGGTCGACTTCGGCCGTGATGCGCTTGAGGTCGCCGTCGCGCTCCAGCGCCCGCAGGAGCGAGCGAAGATCGTCGTAAGCCATACGCCCCAGTATCTGCTACCTCCTACCGTGGATACGCCACCGGGGGCCTACCCTGGACGCGTCATCAGGGCCGCGCCGGGCCCCCCTCCGCATCCCGGGAGACCGCTCCACCATGCTCAGGTATCTGCCGTTCCTGCTGGTCCTGGCGCTGTGGATCTACGCCTTCATCGACTGCCTCAACACCCCCGAGGACCAGGTGCGCAAGCTGCCCAAGCCCGCCTGGGTCCTCATCATCGTGCTCTTCGGCTATCTGCTCTTCGGCTCCCTGGCCTGGCTGCTGGCGGGTCGCCCGCGCCGCTCCGAGGCGGCGCGCGGCGGACGGACGTACGGGGTCGGGCGCGGACGTACGCGCTGGGTCGCGCCGGACGACAACCCCGACTTCCTCAAGTCCCTGGAGCAGGGCCGGGACAAGGAGCGGCAGCCGGAACAGGACCGCGACGGGGACGGGGACCGGAAGCCCGACGCGGACCCAGAGCGTGACGGAGACCCGGAGCGTGACGGAGAGCGCGACGGCGACCGCGACCACGGCCCGGACGACAAGCGCTCCTGACCCGTCGTACCCGGCCGGCCACCGGACCGGGGCGTGCCCGGTGAGCGGGCGGCGTCCCTGACGGCCCTCCCCGCCACCACCCGTCCGAGGAGTGATCACGTGGGCCAGTCCCGTATCCCGGTCATCGATCTCGGCCTGTGGCTGTCGGGGGACACGGCGGCGCGCGAGCGGACCGCCCGACGGGTCGACGAGGCCCTGCGGACGGCCGGATTCCTCCTGATCACCGGGCATGGCGTCGACCCGGCCCTGCGCACCCGGATCCGCGAGGCGGCCCGCGCCTTCTTCCGGCTCCCGGAGGCGGCGAAACGCCCGTACGCGGTGAGGGTCGGCGGCCGCGGCTGGCTGGGACCGGGCGCGGAGGCCAACGCCTACGCGGACACGAGCGCGGACACCTCGGGCCCCGACGGCTCCGGTGACGCGCCCAATCCGCCGGACCTGAAGGAGTCGCTCTCCTTCGCGGCCGAGGAGCCGACCGGTGACGCCGCGGTCGACGCGGAGTGGTTCCTGCCCAACACCTGGCCCGCCGAGGCCCCGGGGCTGCGCCCGCTGGTCGAGACGTACGTCGCGCGGATGCGGTCGCTCTCCGACGCGGTGCTGGAGCTGCTGGCCGAGGCGCTCGGCGTGCCGCTCGACTTCTTCACCCGGCACACGCGCCACCCCACGTGGGGCTTCAACATCAACTGGTACCCGGGCCGGGACGTCGTGGGCGAGCCGGAGCCCGGCCAGTTCCGCATCGGCCCGCACACCGACTTCGGGACGGTCACGATCCTCGACCGCCAGCACGGCAAGGGCGGGCTACAGGTCTTCACGGACGAGGGCGGCTGGGAGGACGCGCCGTACGACCCGGGGGCCTTCACCGTCAACATCGGTGACCTGATGGCCCGTTGGACGGGAGACCGCTGGCGCTCCGGCCGCCACCGGGTGCTGCCCCCGCCGGCCGACGCCCCGGCGGAGGAACTGATGTCACTGGTGTACTTCTACGAGTGCGATCCGCGCACGCGCGTGGAGTCGCTGCCCGCGCCGGTGGGCACCGTCGCGTACGAGCCGGTGGACTCGCACACGTACCTGCGGGCGAGGCTCGACGCGATCAGCGCGGACTGACCGCGTCGAGCGGCGGTGCCGCCGCAGACGCTCGGACTCGGAGTCGGCCTCTGCCTCTGCCTCTGCCTCTGCCTCTGCCTCTGCCTAGGACTCCTCAGACTCCGTCGTAGGAGTGCTTGCCGCTGATGAAGAAGTTGACGCCGTAGTAGTTGAAGAGGAAGCAGGCGAAGGCGACCAGCGCGATGTAGGCGGCCTTGCGGCCCTTCCAGCCCGCGGTGGCCCGGGCGTGCAGGTAGCAGGCGTAGGCGACCCAGGTGATGAACGACCAGACCTCCTTGGGGTCCCAGCCCCAGTAGCGGCCCCAGGCCGCCTCGGCCCAGATGGCGCCGGCGATGATCGTGAAGGTCCAGAGCGGGAAGACGGTCGCGTTGATGCGGTACGCGAACTTGTCGAGGCTCGCGGCCGACGGCAGCCGCTCGAGCACGGACGAGGCGAAAGCGCCCGGGCGCTTGCCCTTCGGGGCGGCGAGCTTGGCCTCGTAGCGGTCACGGAAGAGGTAGAGCACCGTGCTGACGAACCCGAGGTAGAACACCGCGCCGGAGATGATCGCGCAGGAGACGTGGATCCACAGCCAGTAAGAGTGGAGGGCGGGAACCAGTTGGTCGCTGTCGGTGTACAAGACAGTGACGGCGAGGCCGAGATCGAGGAGGACGGTCGTGACCAGGGGGAGCCCGATCCAGCGCACATTCTTCTTCAGCGTGAGGAGGACGAGGTACGCACCGACGGCCACCGCGGAGAAGGTGGTCGAGAACTCGTACATGTTGCCCCACGGGGCGCGCTGCACGGAGAGGGCGCGGGCGACGACGCCGGCGGCGTGGAGGAGGAACGCCAGGGCGGTCAGCGAGATCGCGATCCGGCCGTACAGATCGCCCTGTTCGGTGCCTCCGGCGGCGCCGGGCCCGTCCGGGACGTCGCGCGAACCGGCGGCGGACCGGGTGATGACCTTGGGGCGTTCCAGTACGGCGGTGCCACCGCCCTGTGTGGCGACCTTCACCGCCACGGTCGGCGCGGGAGCGGCAGCGGCGGCGGGGCCGGTCAGCGCGGCGGCCGTGCGGCCGACCTTGCTTCGGCTGCCGAAGGCCCACTCGGCCATATGCGCGAGAAAGGCGAGGGTGTAGACGGCCATCGCCGAATAGATCAGCACGTTGCTGATGTTGGCCATGTTCTCGTTGGCCGCGACCGCGAGGTTCACGCGCGCGCTCCTTCGCCTTCAGCAGGATCAGCAGGATCGTCGTCCTGGGCGTCCGCATCGTCGGCCGCCCGGCCGTTGGTCCCCCGGTCGTCGGTTTTCCGGTCGTCGGTCTTCGGGTCGTCGGTCTTCGGGCCGGTCGTTCCCGGATCGTCGCGCCGGCCCTCGGTGGGCTGGTCGTCGGCTGCCTGGTCATCGGCTGCCGGGGCCCCCGCCGGGGCCCCCGCCGGGGCGTCGGCGATCGGCGGTGCATCGGGTTGCAACGCCACGGCGAGATCGGCCAGTTCCTCCGGGAGCTTGGCGGACTCACTGCGGCCGAGCCCGGCCATCTCGACCACGGTCGTGCCGTCGTCGCCCCGGACGGCCCGCACCCAGACGCGGCGGCGCTGGATGAACAGCGATCCTGCCAGACCGACCAGCGCGGCCATCGCCCCGCCGAGGGCGGGGCCGTTGGAGGGCTGGTAGGAGATCTGGAAGCTCGCCCAGGTCTTCACACCGTCGAAGGTCAGCGAGCCCGCACCGTCGGGCAGCGTCATCGTCTCGCCGGGGCGGAGGGCCTTGCGGAAGAGGTCGCCCTTCTCGTCCTTGAACTGCTTCATCTTCCGCGTGTCGAGTTGGTACACGTTCTGCGGCAGACCGGAGTCGATGCCGAGGCTGCCGCGGAAGGCGTTCAGGGAGAGCACCGGGAAGTCGAGCGCGGGGAAGGAGGAGTGCGGACCGCGCACCGCGTCGAGCGCATAGGTCGGGGTGAACCGGCCCTGGAATCCGAGCTGGTTCTTCTTGCCCGACTTGTCACGGTAGTCGGGGACCTTGACCACACCGACGGAGGTGAGGTTCTTGTCCTGCGGCAGGAAGGGCACCGGCCCCTGGTACGCGATGTCGCCCTGCCCGTCCTTCACGGTGACGACGGGGGCGTAGCCGTTGCCGAGCAGGTAGACCTTGTTGCCGGCCACGTCGAGGGGTTCGTTGACCTCGATGGTGTCGCTGTGCTCGGTTCCGTCGGCGCCTTCCCAGTACTTGACCTTGGCACGGAACTCGCGAGCGGTGCCCTTCTCGGGACCGGTGCGCTCGTAGCTGGACTCGAAGCCGTGCAGGGAGAAGCCGAAGGGGGCGAGGGTGTCGGAGTCGAAGAGGTCGCCGGACCTGAAGTCGTCGTACTGCGTCAGGGTGTTGGAGAAGCCGTCACCGTCGACGATCAGCTTGCCGCCCTCCGACTTCCAGAGCTGCCCGACGGCGAAGGCGACCAGCATCACGATCAGCGCGACATGGAAGACGAGGTTGCCGGCCTCCCGCAGGTAGCCCTTCTCGGCGGCCACCGCGTCACCGGGCGTGTGGACGCGGAAGCGGCGGCGGCCCAGCATCCGCTGCGCCGCGGACAGGACCTGTCCGGGCTCGGCGTCGGTGCGCCACGTGGTGTAGGCGGGCAGCCGGGTGAGGCGTCGCGGGGCGGCAGGCGGGCGGCCGCGGAGCTGCCCGACGAACTGCCAGCTCCGCGGGACGATGCAGCCGATGAGGGAGATGAACAGCAGGATGTAGATCGCCGAGAACCACACCGAGCTGTAGACGTGGAACAGCCCCAGCTTGTCGTAGAGCGGGGTGAGGGCCTCGTGGCGGTTCCGGAACTCCTCGACCTTGATGGGGTCGACGTTGTCCTGGGGGATCAACGAGCCGGGGATGGAGCCCAGCGAGAGGAGGAACAGGAGGATCAGCGCGACGCGCATCGACGTGAGCTGCCGCCAGAACCAGCGCGCCCAGCCGAGGACGCCCAGCGCCGGGGCGTTGATCCGGTCCTCGGGCGTCGTGGACAGCTGCGAGCCGGCAGCGCCGAGTTCGTGCTCGTCCGCCGCGGGCGTGCCCTCCTCGGTCCGTGCCTCGCCGGCCGGGTCGTCGCCCGTCGGGTCGTCGCCGGTCGCGGCCGGACTGTCGGTCTGCGTCTCCGTGTTGGACATTGGCTCAGATTCCCGGAGTGAAGGTGGAGGACCAGACTTGCAGATCGCCGATCAGGCGGTCCCAGATCCCCGTGATGAGCAGGACGCCGACCAGGACCAGCATGAGGCCGCCGGCCCGCATCACCCACACGTAGTGCTGCTTAACCCAGCTGAACGCACCCAGCGCCCGGCGGAAGGCCACGGCCGCGAGGATGAAGGGCACACCGAGCCCCAGACAGTAGGCCACCGTCAGCAGCGCACCGCGCCCGGCGCTCGCCTCGCTGAAGGCGAGGACGTTGACGGCCGCCAGCGTCGGCCCGATGCAGGGGGTCCAGCCGATCCCGAACAGTACGCCCAGCATGGGCGCGCCCGCGAGGCCGAGCGTCGGCCGCTTGTGGAAGCGGAACTCGCGCTGGGTGAAACCGCCGAGGAGTCCCATGAAGACCAGCCCCAGCAGGATCGTGAGGGCGCCGAGCACCCGGGAGATCGTCTCCTTGTGCTCGTCCAGCGTCAGCCCGAAGTGCCCGAACAGCGCGCCGTAGGAGACGAAGACCGCGGTGAAGCCGAGGACGAACAGCGACGCCCCGCCGACCATCCGGCCCCGCCGCGCCTCGGCGAGGTCGGTCCCGGTGACCCCCGTCACATACGAGAGATAGCCCGGCACGAGCGGCAGCACACAGGGAGAGAAGAACGAGACCAGTCCGCCCAGCAGGGCGACGGGCACCGCGAGCAGCAGGGCGCCCGTGAGGACCGTCTGGTTGGGGTCCGTCGAGGCGGCGAGAGCGATCACGTGATCACTTCTCCGCGATCAGCGGTTCAAGTGTGCGCTTGAGGTCCTTCTCGTTCAGCGCCTTGAGCGCCCGCGCCGCGATCCTGCCCTTGCGGTCGATGACCAAGGTGGAGGGAATGGCCTTCGGGTTGAGGCTGCCGGGCGGGAAGCGCAGCATCAGCTTGCCCATGGGGTCGTAGAGGCTCGGGTACGGAACGTCGTATTCCTTCTCGAGTTTGACGGCCGGCGCCTTGTTGGGGTCGCGGGTGTTGATCCCGACGAACTGCACCCCGTCCGCCTTGGTGTCGTTGGCCACCTTCACCAGGTGCTTCATCTCGGCACGGCAGGGGGCGCACCAGGATCCCCAGACGTTGACCACGACGATCTTGCCCGTGTAGTCCGCGAGATCGAGCGGCTTGCCCTCGAGGGTCTTGCCGGAGATCTCCGGAAGCGGCTTCCGGTCAGCGGGCTTCGCGGTGTCGATGCCGCCGGTGCCGGTGACGAACTTCGTGTCCGAGGAGCCCCCGGACGTGCCGCCCGACTGGCACGCGGTCAGAGCCATCGCCGCGGCCGCCGCTCCGGCGGCCAGCAGCGTGGTGCGGGAAGTCCTCCGCACCGCAGGCCGACTGGAGGTCGTGCGGCGTCGCGAGGCACGGCTGGCAAACATGTGAAAAGTTTCGCATGGACCTCCGAGGGATCTTTCGCACCCCCCTCAAGTCACCCGAAACCACCTGCCGCCCCTGCTCGGAGCGGCAATGCGAGTCAACAGCAGCGCCGACGGCACCCCGGCAGGGCGCCGCCGGCGGAGACTGCACGGACCGGATCACACAGAGCCCTGATCACACACGGCCCTCACCACACACGGCCCGGATCGCACACGGCCCGGATCGCACGCCGGGCGAACCCGGTCCGGGTCGGGACGAAGAGGGACCGGCATCAGGCAGCTGACAGGTAGGCCTTCCAGCCGCCGGGCGGACGCTGCCCGACCCCGAGGCCACGCAGCTTCTGCAGCACCTGAGGGTCCTGGGCGTCCATCCAGTCCGCGTACTGCCGGAAGGAGACCACCCGTACGTCCTTACGCTTCTCGTCCGCGATGTGCTTGAGCGCTTCCTCGACGGCGCGCATGTAGATCCCGCCGTTCCAGGACTCGAAGTGGTTGCCGATGAACAGCGGCGCGCGGTTGCTCCCGTAGGCCCGCTCGAAGCCGGCGATGTAGGCGTCACGCGCCTGCCGCTCCCAGGCCGGGTACTTGCTCTTGTCGCTCTGCGTCGCGTTCTGCGACTGGTTGGCCATGAGGTTGTAGTCCATGGACAGGACCTCGAAACTGCGACCGGGGAAGGGTATTTGCTGGAGCGGAAAGTCCCATATGTCGCTCTTCTTCCCCGGCCAGACCTGGAGCCCGCCCGGCGAGCTGGCGTCGTAGCGCCACCCCAGCTTCTTGGCGGTGGGCAGCAGGTTCTCCTGGCCCAGCAGACAGGGCGTCCGCCCCCCGACGAGTTCCTTCCGGTAGTCGAACGGCAGCGGATCCACGTCCTTGAAGCCCGTGTTCGTCTTCCACTTGGTGACGAACGACACAGCCTGCTCGATCTCGGACTCCCACTGCGCGGACGTCCAGTGCGCGACGGAACCGGTACCACCGCAGAAATGCCCGTTGAAATGCGTACCGATCTCATGCCCGTCGAGCCAGGCGGATCGCACGCTCTTCAACGTTCTGCGGATATTCTCGTCGCTGAGATAGCGAATGTCGGACGCGCCCACCGGGTTGTTCGGCGGGCGGTAGAGACGCTTCTTCGACTCCGGCAGCGTATAGATCCCGGAGAGGAAAAACGTCATTGCGGCGCCATGGTCCTTGGCGACTTTCAGGAAGCGCGGGAAGAGACCGTCCCCGATGTCTCCCGCGCCGTCCCAGGAAAAGATCACGAACTGCGGTGGCGTCTGGCCGGGTTCGAGCCGCTCGGCCTTCGGCTGGTGCGGCTGCGGCCCGGTACGGGCGGTCGACCCGTCACCGATCGGCTCGGCCTCCGGCTTCCTGCTCTCCCCCGATCCGGCGTCCGATCCCGAACCCCCGCCCCCTTTCCAGTCCTTGACGGAACCGCAGGCCGAAAGGCCGACGGAAGCCGCCGCGCCCATTCCCAGCCCGATAATTCCCCGTCGACTGATGTCACGCATTGTTGTCCCCCTGCGAACTAGCGGTGTCCGGTTTCTCCAGTAACCGGACAGCCACTAAGAGGGATTGACAGGGGGACTGGTTCCGGCCTCATGGCCGGTTTCTTACGAGTAACTTGGGTCCTTTTGATGGAGATTCGGTGACGCGCCGCGGCCTGTGGACCACGGCACAGCGACTACGCGCCGAACCCCTTGGCGGCGCCCTTCACCGCGCCCCGCCCGAACCGCCGCTGGGCACCCGGCCGCAGATGCGCCGGCACGAGATCGCCGGCCGGTTCGCTGTATCCGACGGAGACGATCCGGTCGCCGTGGTAGGTGAACGACGTCAGGCTCGCCAGCGAGCACTGCCGCCGCCGCGGGTCGTGCCAGAGCCGCCGCCGTTCCGCGTAGCTCCGCACGATCCAGATCGGCAACTGGTGGCTCACCGCGACCGCCTCGTGCCCACGCGCCGCGTCACGCGCCGCGGAGAGCGCGGCCATCATCCGTACGACCTGGTCGATGTACGGCTCGCCCCAGGACGGGCGGAACGGGTTGGTCAGGTGCCGCCAGTTGGCGGGGCGGCGCAGCGCCCCGTCGCCGACGCCGAAGGTCTTGCCCTCGAAGACGTTGCCCGCCTCGATGAGCCGCTCGTCGGTGGCGATGTCGAGGGCGTGCGCCTTGCCGATCGGGGTCGCCGTCTCCTGCGCGCGCTCCAGCGGGGAGGAGACGACGTACCGGATGTCGCGCTCGGCCAGGTGCTCGGCGACGCGGTCGGCCATCTGCCGCCCGAGGGCCGAGAGGTGGTAGCCGGGGCGGCGCCCGTAGAGCACCCCGTCCGGGTTCTCGACCTCGCCGTGGCGCAGCAGATGCACGACCGTGACGGCCGGCTCGTTCGGCTCGGTCAGGTCGTTCCGGGCGGTGCCGGGAGTTTCGGCGGCGGGGGCGCTCTCGTTGGTCATGTCGTCCATCATGCAGACGCCTCGGCAGCGGCCCGGGCGGCGGACGGCAGCGCAGCCGCGATGCGCTCGATCGCGGAGGCGTCATGAGCCGTCGAGACGAACCAGGACTCGAACGCGGACGGCGGGAGGTAGACGCCCTGATCGAGCATCGCGTGGAAGAAGGCGGTGAAGCGGTGGGACGCTTGAGTCCTGGCCTTGTCGTAGTCGGTCACGTCCTCGTCGGTGAAGAACACGGAGAACATGCTCCCGGCCGTCTGGACGCGATGGACGACGCCCTCCTTGGCCAGCGCCTCGCTCACCAGGCCCCGCACCTCGGCCGAGACCGCGTCGACCTTCTCGTACTCCGCGTCGCCGAGGAGGCGGAGCTGGGTGACGCCGGCGGCGGTCGCGACCGGGTTCCCGGAGAGCGTGCCCGCCTGGTAGACGGGGCCTGCCGGGGCCAGGTGCGCCATGACGTCGGCCCGGCCGCCGAAGGCCGCGGCGGGGAAGCCGCCGCCCATGACCTTGCCGAACGTCATCAGGTCGGGCTCCACGCCGTCGATGCCGTACCAGCCCGCCTTGCTCACGCGGAAGCCGGTCATGACCTCGTCGGAGATGTAGAGCGCGCCGCTCTCCGCGCACAGCGACTTGAGGCCGGCGTTGAAGCCGGGCAGCGGCGGCACGACGCCCATGTTGCCCGGAGCGGCCTCGGTGATCACACAGGCGATCTCGCCGGGGTGGCGGGCGAACGCGTGCCGCACGGCCTCCAGGTCGTTGTACGGGAGGACGATCGTGTCCCCGGTCTGCGCGCCGGTGACGCCCGGCGTGTCGGGCAGGCCGAACGTGGCGACCCCGGACCCGGCCGCGGCGAGAAGCGCGTCGACGTGGCCGTGGTAGCAGCCGGCGAACTTGATCACCTTGCTGCGCCCGGTGAAGCCGCGGGCGAGGCGGATGGCCGACATCGTCGCCTCGGTCCCGGACGACACGAGCCGCACCTGTTCGACGGGGCCGACCCGGCCCACGATCTCCTCGGCGAGTTCGACCTCGCCCGCGCCGGGCGTGCCGAAGGAGGTGCCGCGCGCGACAGCCGCCTGGACGGCTTCGGTCACCTGGGGGTGCGCATGGCCGAGGATCATCGGCCCCCACGAACACACCAGATCCACATACTCGCGACCGTCCGCATCGGTCAGATACGGACCGGATCCGGACACCATGAACCGGGGCGTACCCCCCACGGCGCGGAACGCGCGTACGGGGGAGTTCACGCCGCCAGGCGTCACGACAGCAGCGCGGTCGAAAAGTGTCTGCGAAACTGAGGCGGCAACTGAGGCATCGTACGAGTGAGTCACGTAATCCATGGTGTCAGAGCCGTACAGGGACACGCGCCGGGGCGTTTCACCGCCCGTGTGCGGGGGAGGTCTCTGAGACGATGATCGGGTTGCGCGGTAATGGCCGCGAGTGGTCGGGTGGAGATATGCAGCGCGGTGGCGGACTGGGTGAGGGGACCGATGACCTGGGCCCCGAGCGCGCCGGCGTCCCCCACGCCGGTGGTGAAGGGCGGGGGAGGCACCGACGCGAGCGCGAGGGGCACAGTGGTGGGAGCAGGAGTGGCCGGGTGGGGGTGACGTACAAATATTTCGGCGCGCCCGACGGAGCCACCGCGGCGAGGGTCCCCATCTCGATGCGCCCGGAGGAGCTCGGCGGTGACGAGCTCGGCATGGGCGGGATGTTCACCAAGATCAAGCCCGAGACCATGGCCGCCATGGTCCTGACCGGTATCGAAGGCATACCGCTCAGCAAGGTGCCGCCGCTCGAACTGGTCGTGCTGCACCCGGACTACGCGGTGGTCAGGCTGCCGATGACGGTCGTCGACCCGCTGCGCGGCGTGGGCGAGGAGGCCGTGGGCGCCGCGGCGTTCATCTGGTCGACGGTCCCGGACCGCGGCGGGCCGCGGGACGCGTTCAACGTCTACCAGCTCCTGCACGAGTGGCAGGACTTCAGCCATCGGCTGCACGAGGCGGGACACCAGCCCTACTGCCTGGTCTGGCCCTGATCGCGGAGTCCGGCCCTGATCGCGCGTCCGGCCCTGTTCGCGGGTCCGGATGATGTGATCGTGCGTCCGGGTCTGATCACGAGCCGGATACGCCGTTCCGGATCGGATCGCTCCTGATCAGGTCACTCCGGATTCCGACGTGGCGGGACGGACCTGCGGGACCAGGACTCGAAGGCCTGCGCCGCGGACAGCATGCCGTGGCCGGGACGGGTCCGTCGTGGGGACTCCGGCCGGCCTGGGTCCGACGGCCCGGGACGTCCCGGCCGCGTACGCCGGTGCCCTGGCCTGTCCGGATGCCCCGGCCGCGCCGGTGACCCATGTCCCTCACGTGCGGACGCCCCATGGCGGGAGCAGCCGAAAGTCATATGTCGGGCAACGGGAGGCGTGCCCGCGCCTGGTCCCGCGGTAGCCCCACGTCCCGTACACGGGTGCGCGGGAGCGTACGGGTACGGGTTCCGGCTTCTGTCGGGGTCATGCCGCGCCCTTCGTGCGGCGGCGCAGTGCCAGGACACCGCCGCCTGCCGCGAGCGCGACGAGCGCGGCACCGGTCGCGAACTGCGCGTGGGTCGTCCCGCCCAGGCCACCGCCCTCACCGGCGTGCGCGCCGCGGGTGGGGCCGACCTGCAGCCGGTCGAAGTACCTCTGTCCGTCACCGCACCGGATGGTGACCCGGTAGGTGCCCCTGGCGTGCCGGAAGACCTGCGCACGATCGGCGAGGTGGTGGCCGCGCGGGCGCAGCCTGACCGTTCCGAAGGCCCCGGAGTACGCGGTCGCTCCCTCGCGGAGGTCGCAACGCCCCTCGTCGCTGATCCACACCGTTTGGCCGGGGCGCGCCCACTGCGGACTGACCGAAGCCACGGCCGCCGGTGCGCTCAGGCCGACGAGGGCAGTGGCGGCCGCCGCCGTGGCGAAGGCGCGAGCAGTACGCATGAATCCCTCCGGTGCCGGCCGTGGCCCTGTCGGCCCCTTCGGAAGATCCGGCACACAGAAACGATGCAAAGCGAGGAAGCCGCGGCGCGCGACGCGAGATCCCCGTCCGGTCACCCTGATGCCGCATCAGCTACGGGGGTACGGCCGTCGCCTTTCCGCAGGGCTGACGGCGTGTCACGGCAGGAGCGCGGGGGCGGGCACAAACCCCCGGGCGGAGCACCCCCGGGCGGAGCACCCCCGGGGCGGCTGAGTGATGACCTGTCAGACGACGGGGCGCACCGGCGCGGAGCACGGTGTTCGGCACCAGGGCGCACGGCCTCAGGCCTCAGGCGTCCGACGCCTGAGGCCTGGCGGACAGCCCTACGGCCGCTCAGCCGTCAGGTAGCGCTGGACCGTCGGGGCCAGCCAGGCGACCACCTCGAGCCGGGTCATCTCGGTGGCCGGCGGGAAGCGCAGCACATACCGGCTCATGGCCATGCCCAGGATCTGTGACGCCGTCAGGGCGGCGCGCCGGGCGCTCTCGGCGGGGTCCGGGCAGACGGCCTCGGCGACCGGGCTGATCTGGTCCCGGAAGATCTGCTGCATCCGCTCCGCACCCGCGGGGTTGGTGACGCCGACCCGCAGCAGCGCGGTCAGCACCTCGTCCTCTTCCCAGCGCTTCAGGAAGTGGCGGACGAGCGCCTCCCCGATCTCCTCGGGCGGCAGCTCGGAGAGGTCCGGGAGTCTCAGGTCGAAGTCGGAGGCGGCCGCGAAGAGGCCCTCCTTGTTGCCGAAGTACCGCATCACCATCGACGGGTCGATGCCCGCGTCGGCGGCGATGGCGCGGATCGTGGCGCGCTCGTAGCCATCGGCGGCGAAGCGCTCGCGGGCTGCGGCGAGGATCGCGGCGCGGGTGGTGTCCGACCTGCGGGGGCGGGCGTCCGCAGGCATCACGGCGCCGCCGCCCGCCTGCACAGCACCCGCGGGGTCGGTCTCGCGGATGCTGCCCGCGCCGTCTCTTCTGTCCGCTTCCTGCATGTCAACGAGTGTAGGCCAACATGCGTTGACATGCCAGCGGGATCGGCTCTATCGTTGCCAACAAGCGTTGACCAACAGGCGTTGGCGTGAGTTTCGCGCAGCTACGGCACGGAGGAGGCGGTCATGGCGGACAGGATCGGCAGCACGGGCGCGAGCACATACGGCCGGAGCCCTCGCCCCACCGACGTCATCGTCGTCGGCGCAGGCCCCACCGGGCTCATGCTGGCGGGCGATCTCGCGGCAGCGGGCGTCGCGGTCACGGTGCTCGAACGGCGGCCGCACGAGACGAGCAATCTCACGCGCGCCTTCGGTGTCCATGCCCGCACCCTGGAGCTGCTGGACTCGCGCGGCCTGGCCGACGAGCTGGTCGCGCGCGGCCAACCGGTGGACGGGCTGCGGCTGTTCAAGCGGCTCACACTCGACATGAGCCGGCTCCGCAGCCGCTTCCCGTTCGTCCTCATCACCCCGCAGTACGAGGTGGAGCGGCTGCTCGAGCGGCGCGCGGTCGACGCGGGAGTCCACTTCCGGTACGGCACCGAGGTGCGGGGGATCCGCCAGGACGCCGACGGCGTGGAGGTCGAGGTCCGCGGACACCGGCGCGGGGACGGCGACGGAGACGGGGACGGGGACGGCGAGAACGGTGGCGGCGATGGTGGCCTTGGCACGGGCGTGGAGAGGCTGCGCGCCGCCTACGTCGTCGGCGCGGACGGCGTCCGCAGCGCCGTGCGCACGGCTCTCGGCCTGCCCTTCCCCGGCCGGTCCGTGATCAGCTCGATCATCCTCGCCGACGTGCGGCTCGCCGAGAAGCCGGAGGGCTTGCTGACGGTCAGCGGCGTCGGCCAGGCCTTCGCCTTCATCGCCCCCTTCGGGGACGGCTGGTACCGCGTCATGGGCTGGAACCGAGCGCACCAGGTGCCCGACTCCGCCCCGCTCGAACTCGACGAGGTGAAGAACCTCGCCCGGCTCGCGCTGGGCAGTGACTTCGGGATGCACGACGCCCGGTGGCTCTCGCGCTTCCACAGCGAAGAGCGCCAGGTCCCCTCCTACCGCGAAGGCCGTGTCCTCCTCGCGGGGGACGCCGCCCACGTCCACTCCCCACCTGGGGCGCAGGGCCTCAACACCGGCCTCCAGGACGCCGCCAACCTCGGATGGAAGCTCGCCGCGGTCCTCAGGGGGCACGCCTCCGCCGACCTCCTCGACACCTACCAGACCGAGCGCCATCCGGTCGGAGCATCGGTGGTGCGCAGCAGCGGCGCGATCCTGCGACTCGCGATGGCGCGCACCCCGGCCGAGCGCGCTCTCCGCGCCGCGATCGCGTGGTTCCTGAACTCCGTGCGCCCCGCCGGGGACAAGGCCATGGGGCAGGTTTCCGGGATCGGCATCGCCTACGGCCGTGGACACGGAGCGCACCGGCTCACCGGCCGCCGGGCCCCCGATCTGACACTGGCCGCCTCCACTTGTGACGGACTCAAGAACGCTCCGGTCCGCCTCCACGAGGCGCTGCGCGCCGGAAAGTTCGTGCTCGTCGGACCGCCCGGCGAGTTCACGGACACCGGATCCCGGGACGACCGCCTCACCGTCGCCTCCTGGCCCGGCACCCGCTCCCCCGCGCGCCCGACCGCCGTCCTCGTCCGCCCCGACGGCTACGTGGCATGGGCCACCGACGATCGGGACCCGTCCCGGCGCGCGGAGGCTCTGGAGGCCGCGCTCATACGGTGGGCCGGACCGGAGTCCGCCGCGCGCAGCGCGAGCCCCGTCCGGTGAGCAACCTCATCGGCTGACTGCCTCGCACCCCGCCGACCCCGGCCGCCACTCCCTTGGCCCCGGCCGTCGCTGTGGTGCGCCAGCCGGCACCCGTGAGCGGCCCTCCGGCCCAGCTCGGGTCACAGCCGGGGCGAACCCAGGGTGCGGGACCACTGGGTGAGGGAGGCTCGCCCGCCGAGGTGACGGGTGGTCCAGCCGTACGGGACGGCCCATCCGGGAAGCCACCATCACCTGTTGGGCGGCGTGCCCACCTCGTGTGCGGGTCGCTATCCGGTGATGTGGCGCAAGTAGGCGTTCGGGTCGGCGAGATAGCGGCGCCAGTGGTCCACGATCGCCAGGTCGCTCCACTCCACCGGGCGCATGCCGTGCTCGCCGACCTCGACGATCTCCGCCCCGGGCAGCGCCGTCAGCAGCGGGGAGTGCGTGGCGCAGACGACCTGGGCACCCATTCGACCCAACTCGGCCAGTATCCCGACCAGTTCGAGACAGGAGGTGAAGGACAGTGCCGACTCCGGCTCGTCCAGAACGTAGAGCCCCCGCTGGTGGAACTTGTCCCGGAACGCCGCCAGGAAGCCCTCGCCATGACTCACGTAGTCGACCTGGACCGACAGGCCCTTGCCCGCCATCTCCGAACGCAGCGCCTCCAGAGCGGTCTCCGCCCGCAGGAAGAAGCCCTTGCGTCGGACACGCGGGCCGCGCACCATCCGCCGGCCGTCCGTCGTGGCATCGAAGCGCATGACGTCGCCGAGCAGGGACCGTGTCCGCGAACTCGCGTACTTGTAGCCCGCCGAGCCGCCGTAGGAGTCCAGGCCGTACGCCTCGGCCAGTGCTTCCACGAGCGTCGACTTGCCCGATCCGTTCTCCCCGACCAGAAAGGTGACGGGCGCGGTGAAACGCAGACCGTTGGTGTCGAGCAACTGCCGCACGCAGGGCACCGACCAGGGCCACTGGCTCCGGTCGAACTCGTCGCTGTCCGGAAGGTGGGCGTACGCGCGCTCGATCAGCATGCCGTCGACCGTGGCACACACCACTGACACGCCCCCGGGTGCGGCCCGCCGGTCCGTAGGCTTGCGCTCATGCTCGTCGCGCGCTCCGTTTCCCTGTTCGTCGTGGCCGCTCTCCTGGAGATCGGCGGGGCCTGGCTGGTCTGGCAGGGCGTACGGGAGCATCGGGGCTGGGCCTGGATCGGGGCGGGTGTCATCGCCCTGGGCGCGTACGGGTTTGTCGCCACGCTGCAGCCGGACGCGCAGTTCGGGCGGATCCTGGCCGCGTACGGCGGGGTGTTCGTGGCCGGGTCGCTCGCCTGGGGCATGGTCGCGGACGGCTATCGCCCGGACCGGTACGACGTGGCCGGGGCGCTGATCTGCCTGGCCGGGGTCGCGGTGATCATGTACGCGCCGAGGGGCCGTTGATTCGAACTATCCTGCGTAACGAGAACGACGTGCACCAGGAGGCTCCATGTCCACCACCCCCACCGCCGTCATCACCGGTGCGAGCAGCGGCATCGGCGCCGCGACCGCGCGCGGCCTCGCCGCTTCGGGGTACCGGGTCGTCCTCACCGCCCGCCGCAAGGAGCGCATCGAGGCCCTGGCCACCGAGCTGACCGAGGCGGGGCACGAGGCGGTGCCGTACGCGCTGGACGTGACCGACCGGGCCGCGGTCGATGCGTTCGCCGCCTTCCTCGACGGCCACGGCCCGGTGCGGGTCCTGGTGAACAACGCGGGTGGCGCGCTCGGCGCGGACCCCGTGGCGTCCGCGGATCCGGACGACTGGCGGACGATGTACGAGGTCAACGTGCTCGGGGTGCTCAACGTGACACAGGCGCTGCTGCCCGCGCTCACCGCCTCGGGTGACGGCACCGTGGTCGTCCTCTCGTCCACCGCGGGCCTGGCGACATACGAGGGCGGCGGTGGCTATGTGGCCGCGAAGCACGGCGCTCACGTCATCGCGGAGACCCTGCGCCTCGAACTGTGCGGGCAGCCCGTGCGGATCATCGAGGTCGCACCCGGCATGGTGAAGACGGACGAGTTCGCCACCACCCGCTTCCGCGGCGACCAGGACAAGGCGGCGGCGGTCTACGCGGGCGTGGCCGAACCGCTGACGGCCGAAGACGTGGCGGACACGATCAACTGGGCCGTGACGCGTCCGCCGCACGTCAACATCGACCTGCTCGTCGTACGCCCGCGCGCGCAGGCGTCCAACTACAAGGTCCACCGCAAGAGCTGAGGTTGGGCGGGCGCCGCCACGCCCCGTACGACCCCACCCGACAGGGCTGCGGTGCCGGTACGGCCGCGGCCACAGGTGCCTGCGCTTCGGCGCGGGTACGCACCCTCGGCGCGGGTACGTGCCCTCAGAGCGCGGGTACGCACCCTCGGCGCGGATACGTGCTCTCAGAGCGCGGCTGCGTGCGCTCGCCGCGGATACGGGGTGCGGATGCTCAACTCCCCCTGCCCGTACGGCGGATACCGTGGTGGCGTGTCGGAGTTCATACAGCAGCTTCCCGCCCTGCTCGGCGTGATCGTCGGCGCCCTCGGCTCGTACCTGGCGATCACCCGCGGGGACCGGGCCCGCTTCCGGCGCGAGGAGGCCGCCCGCTGGGACGAGCGACGGCTCGCCATCTACTCCGACTACGCGAGGTCGCTGAAGAAGAGCGTCACGCTCACCTACCGCGTCGCCGCCCACCTCGGCAACGATCCGCATCCGCACCCCATGTCGCCCGAGGAGGCAGCGCCCCATCTGGCCGCCGCGGCAGACGGCCGGGATCCCTCGGGTGAGGCGCTGCTGATGCTCGGTACGGCGGACGTGGTCGAGCGAGCGCGTGCCTGGGTCGTCGTGGTGATGGAGATGGAAGCGTTCCTGCGCGAGCGGAGCCGGGACCCGGAGACGTGGTCGGGCCTGCTGCACCGGCAGCGCACCGCGCGCGAGGGCTACTACGAGGCGGTCCGGCGCGATCTCGCGCTCCCGCCCGGGCACACGGGCGAGTGGAACCTGCCGTCCGCGTGAGCCCAGGGCAGGGCCAGGCGGAACCGCCTGGCCCTGCGCCCGCTCCCCCGGGGGGACCCCAACGTCCGTTCCGGGGCGCCCCCAGGCTCCTCACCCCGGCGCGCCCGGGAGGCTCCTCACCCCGGCGCGCCCGGGAGGCTCCTCACCCCGGCGCGCCCCGAGGCCCCTCATGCCGGGGCGCTCGCGTGGCCGCCCCTCCCCCAGGGCACCGGCCTCGCACCCCCGAGGCGCTCCTTGTGGGTCAGTCCGTCACCGGTTCGACCACACGGGTCGTCGACTTCACTCCGGGAAGCGGCTTCTTCCCCGTGAGCACATCGTCCCCCTCGGGGTTGTCGCCGAGGTGCTTCCCGAAGAAGGCCGTGGCGTACGTGGTGAAGGCGTCCTGCTGGCTCTTGGGCTTCAGTTCGCGTGCGGGGCAGGTGCTGTCGTCCTCGCTGAGCGGGGCCGGTGGGGTCCACTGGGTGTTGAAGTAGTTGTGGTTCCCGTCGCGCAGCGAGACGGAGTACGCCGGTTCGGTGGAGCGTCCCTCGGCATCGTCGAGGTACTGCTGCCCTGCTTCGCCCACCGCGCCGTCGCAGCCGCTGGTGACCACGGCCACCGGAGTGTCCGTGACCAGGGTGTCGCTGTTGTCCCCTTCCGGCTCGTCGAACTTCACGGGGGCGAGGGCCAGGACGGCGCCGACGCGCACTCCCTTGGGCACCTCGTCCCGGTGCTTGTCGGACGCCTGCCACATCACGCCCTTGCCGCCGCGGGAGTGCCCCACGGTGCCGACGCGCCGCATGTCCACGTGGCGGCTCAAGGCGGGCAGGCGCTTGGCCAGTACCCCCTTGCCGTCGGACAACTGCCGCCACAGGCGCAGGTGTTCGTTGATCAGCCGGGCCCGGTCGCCGTAGTCGAAGGAATTCATGTTGATGGCGTCCGCACTGAGCGAGACGACCACGAATCCGCGTTGCGCGAGGGCCTTCGCGGCGTAGTCGTAGCCGCGGTAGCTGGGGTAGGGCGTGCCTTTGTCGCAGGGCCATTTCCCGGCGTCGGGATCGGTGCAGGCGTACCACGACCCGTGGGACATGACCACGATGGGGAGCCGTCCCCGTACGGCCTTCGGACGGTGCACCACCGCGCGGATCTCACTGACGGTGCCGCTTCCGGGGATGGTGAAGGCCTCGTCACCGAGGTCGTAGGTCTCCGTGACGACGCGGGCCCGGTCACCCGCGGTCGTGACGGAGCCGGAGCCGGACGCCGTCCCCGTCGACGCCACCGCGGACGCGCTCACGCCCGTCAGCGCGGCGCCCAGCAGGAGGGCGGCGGCGAGCACCCGGCCCGCCGGTCTTCCGGTACGGGTATCCGTACCACTCCACGTGCCGGTACGGGTACGGACATCCGTGCCCGCGCCCGCGCTCGTACCCGTACCCGTTCTCGTGCTCGTGCTCGTGCCCGTGCGGACGGTTCGACGTGACGTCATCGTGGTCCTCTCTCCCGATGTCCACAGCGGGACCGGACGCCGCCGCGGCGAACTCCGGGAAAGCGCCCGTCCCGCCGGAAAAGAGCGGGTGACGAGCGTCCCCGTTGCGGACCCGGACGACGCGGGCACGACCCGGGCGCCTCGGGTGTGGGACTGTCAGAACAGTGTCAGGACGGCCTACCTCCGGGACCGGCCGCCCGTCATGCACCGACGATCGGACGACGTTCCGCCCGAGCGATCGCCTTGACGACGCCCGGACAGGTTCGCCCCTCATCCACCACGCGGAGGCGGCCCCTCCGGCCGACGACGGCTGCCGGCCGGAGGGACCTCGAACCGGTCAGGGTTCGATGACCACTCCGTGGCCGCTGGACGGTGCCAGGACGGCTGACGGGGTGGTCGCACCGGCGAAGGAGACGTCGTATCCGCCATGGAGGACGATGAGCGCCAGGGTGAGGAGCTCGCTCAGGTGGGCGACACCCTGGGCGTTGGTGGTGGCGGTGCCCAGGACGAAGGTGCCGGTGGTGAAGGTGATCGTCTGGTTCGGCACCGGAAGCCCGGTGACCTGATCGGTCAACTTCGCGTACAGGAACGGGAAGTACACGATCGGCGGGAACAGCTTCGTCAGCGCCGGGGTCGCCGTCAGCGAGGTGGCGTGGACGGGGACGAAGTAGGTGAAGCCGCCCACCAGAGTGGCGCTGCCACCAGGGGTGGTGACGGTGACGTCCGCGGGGCCGGCCGCGCCGGGCGGAGTGGTCGCGGTGAGCTGCGTACCGGTGGCGTTGACCGTCACGCCGGTCGCGGGGTTGCCGCCGATGTCGACGCTCGCCCCGGTCAGGTTGGTGCCGGTGATCGTCACCACCGTGCCGCCCGCGATGGGCCCCTGATTGGGGGCGATGGTGGTGATCGTCGGGTCGAACTGGATGACGCTGACGTCGGCCGACCCGATGTTGCTGACGTAGACCTTGTTGTCGGGGGCGACCACCAGGGCGATCGGCTGGTTGCCGACGGGGATCGGTGCGCCGATGACGGTGTTGGTGGTGGTGTCGATCACCGACACGTTGTTCGAGCCCCGGTTGGCCGTGTAGGCGTTGCCGTCCGGGCCGACCGTGATGCCCCACGGGTTGGTGCCCACGGGGATCGTGGCGATGACCATGTCCGTGCTGGTGTCGATCACGGACACGTTGTTCGACCCGATGTTGGCGACGTAGGCGTTGCCGTTGGGAGCGACCGCGACGAAGTTCGGCTGGTTGAGGCCGAGGATGGTGGTGATGACGGCGCTGGTGGCGGTGTCGATCACCGTCACGCTGTTCGCGTTCCGATTGGTGACGTAGGCCTTGCCGTTGGGAGCGACCGCGATCCCGACCGGGCCGCTGCCGGTGGGGATCGCGGCGCCGACGGTGGTGTTCGTGATGGTGGAGATCTCCTGCACGCTGTTCGCCCCGAAGCGGCTCACGTAGACGTTGCCGCTGGGGATGACCGCCGCCGCTGCGGGGCCGCCGCTGAGGGCGAACGTGGTGATGACGGCGCTGGTGGCGGTGTCGATCACCGTCACGTTGTTCGAGATGTTGTTGGGGACGTAGGCGTTGCCGTTGGGGGCGACGGTCAGCCAGGCCGGCGTGGTGCCGGTGGGGATCGCGGCGCCGATGACGGTGTCCGTGGCGGTGTCGATGGTGGACACGTTGTTCGACCCGGAGTTGGCGACATAGAGGTCGCCGTTGGGGATGAACGCCAGCCCGACCGGGTTGGTGCCGACGGGGATGGACGTGGTTGCCAGGAATGTTCGCCCCGGCTCCGCCGTCGGACCCGGCTCTCCCGACTCGGCGGTCGACCGGGCCTGGCCGGGGAGGGACGCTGTCCGCAGCAGTTCCTGCGACAGTGACTGAACGCTGGTACTCATGTGGAGCCCCTTCGGTAGGGGCCGCCCCGAGCCTGGCCGGCTCCCCTGCGGGGACAGCACAGGTGCGGGAATCCCTGTCCGGGACACCACAACCACAGAAGCCACATCGCCAACGCAACGGGCCGCGCATCCCGGTGGAATGGGCGGCCCATTTGGTTTGTTACAGGCAGTATGTCCCGCCGGGAGGCGCGAAAAACATCCCACATGCGCCAACACCTGCCTATACGCCCCTTGTTGACGGCACACAGGGCGCCAAGAACCATCCGCGGCGCCGGCTCACGCCAGCCCCGCCGGGATCCGGACCGCGGATCTCGCCCGGGATCGGACGCGCACAGACGGGCCCGTCAGCGGCGCAACGCCGAGCCGCTCGGCGAGGGTCACCGGAGCGGCCGGGACGAACGCCTGGGCGGAACAGGGCTCTCCCCATGTACGCGGCCCCGGACCATACGAGGCCCCGGACCAAGGGTCCAGGGCCTCGTCGACCACGTGACGCGCCGCTCCTCAGCCCTTCACGCAGATGACCTGCTTGAGCTTGGCGACGACCTCCACCAGGTCGCGCTGCTGGTCCATCACCTTCTCGATCGGCTTGTACGCGCCCGGGATCTCGTCCACCACGCCGGCGTCCTTGCGGCACTCCACCCCGCGCGTCTGGTCCTCCAGGTCCCGCGTCGTGAAGCGCTTCTTCGCCGCGTTGCGGCTCATCTTCCGGCCCGCGCCGTGCGAGGCGGAGTTGAACGACGCCGCGTTCCCCAGGCCGCGCACGATGTACGAACCGGTGCCCATGGAGCCCGGGATGATGCCGTGGTCGCCGCTGCCCGCACGGATGGCGCCCTTGCGCGTCACCAGCAGGTCCATGCCCTCGTACCGCTCCTCCGCCACGTAGTTGTGGTGGCAGGAGATGACCGGCTCGAACGTCGGCCTGGCCTTCTTGAACTCCTTGCGGACGACGTCCTGGAAGAGGCCCATCATGATCGCGCGGTTGTACTTGGCGTACTCCTGCGCCCAGAACAGGTCGTTCCGGTACGCGGCCATCTGCGGGGTGTCCGCGACGAACACCGCCAGGTCGCGGTCCACCAGGCCCTGGTTGTGCGGGAGCTTCTGGGCCTCGCCGATGTGGAACTCGGCCAGTTCCTTGCCGATGTTGCGCGACCCGGAGTGCAGCATCAGCCAGACCGAGCCGGACTCGTCCAGGCAGAACTCCACGAAGTGGTTACCGCTGCCGAGCGAACCCATCTGCTTCGTGGCTCGCTCCTGACGGAACTTGACCGCGTCCGCGACCCCGTCGAAGCGCGACCAGAAGCCGTCCCAGCCGGAGGTCGGGAAGCCGTGCAGCCGCCCCGGATCCACCGGATCGTCGTGCATCCCGCGCCCGACCGGAATCGCCTGCTCGATCTTCGAGCGCAGCCGGGAGAGGTCGCCGGGAAGGTCGTTCGCGGTGAGCGAGGTCTTGACCGCGCTCATTCCGCAGCCGATGTCGACACCGACCGCCGCCGGGCACACCGCGCCGTGCATCGCGATGACCGATCCGACGGTGGCGCCCTTGCCGTAGTGCACGTCCGGCATCACGGCGAGGCCCTTGATCCACGGCAGCGTCGCGACATTGTGGAGCTGCTGCATCGCGCCGCCCTCGACGGTCGCCGGGTCGGTCCACATCCGGATCGGTACCCGTGCGCCGGGCACTTCGGTGTACGTCATGACGTCCTCAATTCCCCCAAAAAACAGAAACCGCAAAAGCCGGACGTAACGCCAGTTTCTCGGCAAGGAACCGGCAGGCGCGGCAGTGCGTGCGATAGACATTGTCTCCAGCGTCCGCCGACCGGCGGCAACACGTTTTCGTCCGAAGGGAGCCGGTCACCGTGCAGCGAAGGCCGTACGCACCGGGCACCGCCCTGGCCGCCGCGCTCCTCGCGGCCGGACTGGCCGCGGGCCTGGCGGGCTGCACCGGCGGTTCGGACGGCGGTGGCACGGACGACGCCAAGCCCGGCGATCCCGCCGCCACGGCACCCGAGCCCGAGCCCGGCAAGTACCGCACGCTCGAGGAGCCCTGCGGATCCGTCGAGCGCGGCACGCTCCGCGCGCTCCTCCCCGGCCTGGACAGCCTCGCCGACGAGGAGCGCGACGAGGCGTACGAGGGCGAGGCCGCTCTCACCTACGACACGGACCGCCGGGTGGGCTGCCGCTGGCAGGCGCAGTCCCCGGACGGCACCCGCCACCTGAACGTCGACTTCGAGCGCGTCGTCTCCTACGACCCGGCCGTCAGCGACGACGACCGCGCGCAGGTGCTCTACGACAAGAAGGCAGCGGCCGCCGACATCCCGCCCGTCGCACCCGATGCGGACGAGAGCGCGGATCCGCCGGAGAGCGGCGAAAGCGACGAAGAGGGCGGAAGCGGGAAAAGCGGCACATCCAAGGGCGATGAGGACAACGGCTCGCGGCCGGAGAACTCCGCGTCCGCGTCCGCTTCGGAGTCCGCCGCCAACAAGGCGGACAAGAGTGAGAAAGACAACAAGAACGGCGACGACGCCCCCGGAAGCTCTCCCTCCGGCGGCTCCCCCTCCCCCGGTGACGCGAGCTCGGATCCCGCCACCGCGCCCCGCCCGCTCGACGATCTCGCCGACGTCGCGTACCTCGACGACCGGCTGGTCACGGCGGGTTCGGGCGTTCACAGGGACGTGACCCTCGTCTTCCGCGCGTCGAACGTCATCGTCACCGTCGAGTACGACCAGTGGTCCTCCGTCCCCTCCGCCGTACCGGACAGTGTCGATCTCCAGAGCAAGGCCCAGCGCCTCGCCGAGGAGCTCGTCGGCCGCTTCGACGAATAGCCTGTCGGGCGGAAAGGGGCACGGCGTGACCGTCCGCCCCAGGGATGACATGGACGACATCGACGACCCCATCGACGACTGCCGCCGACAGAAGAGCGAAGGAACCATGCACACCACAGCCCAGCGACCCACCCCGAGACTCGCCCGCCTCCTCGCGTGCGCAGCCGTCGTACCGGTGATGTTCGTAGCCGGCTGCTCGCTCGGCTCCTCCGACGACAGCAAGGAGGCGGCGCCCGGCAGCGAGGCGTCGAAGTCGGCCGAGGCCGCCCCGAAGGTCGAGCCCGCCAAGTTCGCGAAGCTGCCCCGCCCCTGCGACGCCCTCGGGAAGAAGACCGTCAAGGACCTGGTCCCGAAGGCGAAGAACAAGTCCGGCTCGGAGGGCAAGTCCGCCGACCTGGAATCCCGCAGCTCCTGCTCCTGGAACGGCCTCGACGGCTTCCAGTACCGCTGGCTGGACGTCTCCTTCCAGCGCTTCGAGTCCGACGCCTCCCTGGGCAGCGGCTCCGAGCGCGCCGGGGACTACTTCACCAAGCAGGTCGCCGCGGCCAAGTCGGTCAAGGGCGCCAAGAAGCTGAAGACGGCCACGACGGCCGGGGTCGGCGACCAGGCCACGACCCTCAGCTACGACCTGAAGAAGGACAAGGACGACTTCAGGAACCAGACCACCGTCGTCCGTACGGCCAACGTCGTGATCACCGTCAACTACAACGGGACGGGCTACGAGGACGCCAAGACGCCCAAGGCCGAGGACATGGTCAAGGACGTGGAGAGCGCCGCCAAGGAGGCCGTCAAGGCCGTCGAGGACACCCGCAAGTAGGCGCCGGAAGCGGGCGCCGGACGTACGACAACAGGCGCCGGACACCCGGCGTCAGGCGGCGTACACCCGACGCCGTGCGGACGTCGTGAAGACGTAAGCCGCGAAACAGCAGAAACGGCAGCACCGTGCCCGGGTCCCCCGCGGACCCGGGCACCGCCGCGTCCGCGCGTGTGCCAGGCTGTGCGGCGCCGGATGACGAAGGCTGTTGGAGGGGACCGCGGGATGGCCGCGCCGAACGCGATGAAGCTGACACGCACACACCGCATACTCGTCGGCGTCGTCGTCGCCGGCGCGCTCGTGATCGCGGGGATCGGCTTCGCCGGTTCGTACGCGGCCGTGCGCGACCTGGCCGAACGCAAGGGGTTCGGCGCCTTCGCCGTCGTCTTCCCCATCGGGATCGACGCCGGGATCGTCGTCCTGCTCGCGCTCGACCTGCTGCTGACCTGGATCCGCATCCCGTTCCCGCTGCTGCGCCAGACCGCGTGGCTGCTGACCGCCGCCACCATCGCCTTCAACGGCGCCGCGGCCTGGCCCGACCCGCTCGGCGTCGGCATGCACGCGGTGATCCCCATCCTCTTCGTCGTCGCCGTCGAAGCGGCCCGGCACGCGATCGGCCGGATCGCCGACATCACCGCGGACCGGCACATGGAGTCGGTCCGCATCGCCCGCTGGCTGCTCGCCTTCCCCTCCACCTTCCGGCTCTGGCGTCGCATGAAGCTGTGGGAGCTGCGCAGTTACGACGAGGTCATCCGGCTCGAACAGGACCGCCTCGTCTACCAGGCGCGCCTGCGCGCCCGTTACGGCCGCGCCTGGCGCCGCAAGGCGCCCGTGGAGTCCCTGATGCCGCTGAAGCTCGCCCGCTACGGCATCCCGCTCGCCGAGACCGGCCCGGCGGGCCTTGCGGCGGCCGGGATCGACCCGCCGGTCGTCACCACGGGCCGCACCGCGCCCACCGACCGGACGGATGGGCTCGCGCCAGGGGCGGGGCAGGAGCGGCGGTCACTGACCGCCGGTGAACCGGCCGAGGCGGCAGCCACGGCCGGACCCGGACCCTGGGCCGGGACCGGTGCCGAGCCCCGGACCGGGAGCGACGGCGAGACGTACCCGGGAGCGGCGTACGGGACAGGCGCGGCGTACGAGGCCGGCCCGGCGTACGAGGCGGACGCAGCCTGGGCCACCACCGCCGAGGCGCTGCCCCAGGACCGCCCCGGACCGCATCAGCAACCGCACCAGCCCGTGACCCAGCAGCAACAGCCCCATCAACCGCACCCGGCACAGCCTGGGCCCGCCGCGCCTGCCGTCGAGCCGGAGCCCGAGCCCTCGCACGTCACCGTGCCGGTCGCTCCCGGCCGCTACCGCACCCTCGGCCAGGCCCAGGCCCAGGCACCCGGCCAGTCCGCGTTCGTGCCTTCGCCCCGCGCCAACGGGGCCGATCTGCAGGAGCAGCTGTTCGTCGAGCCCACGCCCGCGCCGGAGGAGGTCGCGGCATCCGAGTTCGACGTGGGCAACGACCCGGTCGGCATACCGGACGGCATGCCCCGGGAGGACATGTACTTCGCGGCGTACCGCGCGTTCGCCGCGGAACAGTCCGCATTTCCGACCGCCCGTCAGCTCGCTCGCGTCCTCAACGACCGCTTCGGCGTCACCAACAGCGACGGCAGCCTGCTCAGCGAGAGCTATCTGCGCACGTATATGCGGGAGTTCAGGGACCGCTACAAAGCGGAAATGGGGATGGCGGGCTGACGGCGTTGTGGGGGGGGGGGGGGGGGCGCACACCCCCCCACCACCCCCCCCCCCCAAAACCCCCCCC
>NZ_JBEYUP010000025.1:0-95952 GCF_040643575.1 Streptomyces sp. NPDC047108 | reverse complement strand
CCTCCACCTCACGCTCGACCGGCGACCAGTCGGCCACCGTCATCGCCACACCCTGGAAATCGTCCAGCACGGCACAGCGCAGCTTCATATCAGCAATCTCCGTCGGGTCGGTGGGCGTGGTCCCTGGGCGGGCGGTCGTTCACCATGATCGCGCCTGGTCGCCTCCCGGTGTGCCCCGGTGGTCCGGTGCATGGCGGCGACACGACCGATGAGTCCTGCCCGGGCGCGGAGTCGGTACGGGTGTAAGCAGGGAGAACCCTGCCCACCGCGGAACACTCCGCCCCTCCGCGGAGCGAGTGGAACGAGAGGACGCCTCCATGGATTTCACGCACGTTCTGGCCGTCGCCCCCGTCCGGGACATCGAGACCGCCGTGGCCTGGTACGAACGCCTCACCGGCCGGCCCGCCGACCGCAGGCCCATGCCCGGGCTGGCCGACTGGCACATCTCCCCCGGCGGCTGGGTCCAGGTGTTCGCATCGCCCGAGCACGCCGGGTCGACGCTGCTCAATCTCGTGGTCGACGACCTCGACACGGCTCTGGCCGAGATCGCCGGGCGCGGTCTGACCGCCGGCCCCGTGGAGCGCGGCGGCGGGACCGTACGGTTCGCCGCCCTGCACGATCCCGACGGCAACCGCGTCACCTTGATCGAGAACCCGGTGACCTGACCGCACCGTCCCGACGCCTCCCGGTGCAGTCCGCCGGGCTAGGCACCCGTCATCAGCAACTGCGCCGCCACCTCGGCACCATCGGTGCGGATCGCGGCGGCGACGGAACGCGCGCGGTCCGCCACGTCCGGGGCGAGGCTGCGGCCGAGAGCGTCGGTCAACGAGTCGGCCGTCGGTGTACCAGGGGCGTGCGCGACTCCTGTCCCGAGGTCGTGGATGCGCCCGGCCCAGTACGGCTGGTCGACGTGTTGCGGGACGACGACCTGGGGCGCCCCCGCCCGCGCGGCCGCCGTGGTGGTGCCCGCGCCGCCGTGGTGCACGACGGCGGCGACCCGCCGGAACAGCGCCTGCTGGTTGACCTCCCCGATGGACAGGCAGTCGGGTCCGTCGTCCGGCAACGCCAGATCGGCCCACCCGCGCGAGACGATCGCCCGGCGGCCGTGCGCACGCGCCGCGGGAATCATGTTCGCGCCGAGGTCCTGCGGGGATCGATCAACCCGTCGCCCGACCGCCTGTCCGGTCCTGCCCGGTGACGAGGGCGCAACAGGCGAGGCCGATCAGGAGCATGGCCACCGGGAACAGCAGGGCGGCCCGGGTCGCGCTGGTCGTGTTCGCACCCACCGCGGCCTGGAGCACGGCGCCGGTCGCGGCACCTCCGAAGGCGCCACCGATCTGCCGGGCGGTGCTGAACACTCCGGAGGCCACCCCCACCAGGCCCGGCTCGAGGGTGGAGGTGGCGATACGGGCGAGCGGCGCGGAGACGAGTCCGATCCCCGCCCCGGCGATCAGCAGTGAGGGCAGCAGAGCCCACAGGCTCGTACCGGGCCGCAGCAGCATCACGAGCGAGCCGGTCCCCGCCACCAGCAGCGCGAAGCCCGCAGCCGCGGGAAGCCTCGGGTCGGCGCGGTCCGACCACCGGCCCGCCCCGCGCGCGGCAACGGCGGACAGGACGAACATCGGCACCGTGACCGTCCCCGCCTCCAGCGGCGGGTGGCGGAGGGTGCCCTGCACGTAGATCATCAGCGGCAGGAACAGGCCGCCCATGGCGCAGCCCATCGCGCCGCCGGCAGCGCTCGCGGCGGAGAAGTCCCGGTTACGGAACAGGCGCAGCGGCATCAGCGGCTCCCCGGGGTTGCGGTGCTGCCGGAGCACGAATACTCCGAGGCAGCCCAGCCCGAGGGCGATGATCCACCCGACGGTGAGAGGTCCGGCGACGGTGCCCCAGTGGTAGAGCCCGCCGCTCTGGACGGCGAAGACGACCGCGAACAGTCCCGCTCCGCTCAACACTGTGTCCCACAGGTCGAGTTGGTGATGTGTGAGCGGTCGCCGGTCGGGGACCAGGCGCGCGGCCGCGAGCCACCCGGCCGCGCCGACCGGCACGTTGACGAGAAAGATGCCTCGCCAGCCCAGTGTGGCGACGATCAGGCCACCCGCCAGCGGACCCGCCGCCATCGACGCCCCACCGACCGCTCCCCAGACGCCCAGCGGCCGCCCTCGCCGGTCGGCCGGAAACATGTGCACGATCAGGGCCATGGTCTGCGGGGCGATCAACGCGGCCGACAGCCCCTGGACCGCTCGGGCGGCGATCAGCACGCCGGGGCCGGGCGCGACGGCACACGTCAGCGACGCGAGCGTGAAGCCGCCCAGGCCCGCGAGGAGCACCCGCTTGGGGCCGACGCGGTCGCCGAGGCGCCCGGCGGCGATCAGCGGGACGGCGTAGCACAGGGCGTACGCGCTGTTGACCCACACCATGTCGTTGACCGTGGCGTGGAGGGCATGCTGGATCCGGGGTATCGCCACGTTCACGATCGTGGCGTCCAGCCCGATCATGAAGAAGCTCACGCAGAGCGCGTAGAGGGCCGCCCAAGGCCTCGGACAGGATCGAGGAAGAGAGCTACTGCGGAGAAGGTGCTGCACCAGGGGTCGTGTCCTTCGTACGTCCCGCCCGGCCGTACGCGACACCACGACGCACCGGAGCGGGGAACGGAAGCCCGGCAGGGGCCATGACGTTCACGCTCGCTGCAATGCGCACAACAACTCTCCCGATCTCGACAGACACTCCATTGAAAGGGTCACATACGACCCGTATCAACCTCTTTCCTATCACCCGTCTCCCGGCTCGGCCGAACCGCCCCGTCGGCCGACCCCGACCGCGGAGGGACTGGGCGCCGGAACAGCGGCGCCCGCCGACCCCCGGGGAGCTTCCCGGGGGTCGGCGGGCACGTAGCGACTCGTCCACGCCTGCGTTCTGCGGTCATCATGGCGACACGCCATGACGCATCCCGCGTCCGTACGGTCCGACCGGCCGGACTGTCGGGTCCCGCGTCCGTACGGTCCGACCGGCCGGACTGTCGCGTCCCGCGTCCGTACGGGGCTGCCCGCCCGGTCAGTCCTTCTCGAAGCCGCTGAGCGTGAAGTCCGAGCCCATGACGACCATGCCGTCCATCCCGATCCCGTCCTTCAGATCCGCGGCGACGCTGCCGACCTCGTTGAACTCGACCTGCGCGCTGTCCACGATGCTGCCCACGTCGTCCGTGTCCGGGTCGGGCAGGCCGTAGGTGAGGTGTGCGGTGGCGGAAGCGGAGGGGGCGAGCTTCAGTCCGTCGCTCGCCGGGTCGGCGTCCAGTTCGACGGGCAGTTCCTCTTCGTTCTCGGTGAGCTGGAGGTCCAGGACGCGCGGGAGGTGACACGGCGTGGAACCGGTGTTCTTCGCCTGGATCGTGCTGACGCCCACGCCCTGCTCACCCGGCTGGACCGTCATGGTCACCTTGAGGTCCGGGTTCGAGCAGGCCTCCGTCGACTCGTCGCCGGAGCCGGACCCACCGCCCGAGCCGTTGGACCCACCGTTCGAGCCTCCGCCCGAGGCCGGGTCCTTCTCGCCCACCGCGATGCCCTTGTCGCCGTCGCCCTTGCCGGTGTCCTTGCCGTCGGACGCCTTCCCGTCGGACGCGGACTGCGACGCTCCGTCCCCCTTGGCCGCGTCCGGGTCGTTGTCGGTGCAAGCAGTCAGGGCCACGGCCATCGCCACGGAGGACAACAGGATGCCCATGTTGCGTATCTTCACTGGTTCTCTTTCTCCATCGACCATCAGTGCGTTACGGGCGACCGGGCGTGAGCACCGACGTCGAGCCCGCCGAAGTGGCGCCTGAACACTGCACAGTTGCCGTTCAGGCGCCCAGGGACGCGCACGTCGCGACGACGTGTCCTCGCCCCGTGGACGGATCGAGCCCCCGTCACACCGGAGACGGGCGGGCCCCTCGGCACGCACGCTAGGGGCCGCCTCTCCGGCCGGGCATGATGAATGGTTACTCAACCAGGCATGACTCAGGGGTGTTCTGCGTCACGCGGGGGCAGGCCGCCCGCGGTTCGTACGTGGGGTGGCAGGATGCGCCCGATCCGGGCCAGGAGGCCGCCAGTTCCTGCTCAGCGCAGCAGCAACGACGCCCGGCTCACGAACGTCTCGATGGCCTGCTTGGCTTCGGTGTCCTGAGTATCCCGCTCCGCGGCGGTCCGGGCGTTCGACACCAACCGGGTTCCGTGGTAAGCCCGTTCGGCCTCCAGGATCACGTCCCGGTCATCGGTGATCAGCTTGACCCGGTAGAGCGCCTGCCTGGCCGCGGTCCTCAGCCGGTGCGCCTCGTCCCGCGCCCTGATGAACGCCTCTCCGTCCGGATCCTCCTCCAGGCAGTACCAGCGTTCCGCCTGGCCGTGGCGGTAGTCCTCCGCCGCTCCGGCGAACGCGCTGTAGACGGCGGTGCGTTCCTGACGGAGCGCCTCGGACCGCGCGAACGCCTCGCTGCGCCGGGACGCGAGCCGCTGGAACGTGTGCGTGATCACGGATCCCAGCAAGGTGCCCACAACGGCTACGACGCTCGTCCAGATGGTGTCCACGGCATCAGACGATCGCAGAAACGGATCTCTGGTGAGACGCCTTTGTCCGGCCTGAGGGAACGTCATATGCCGTGCAGGGGCGAGGTGATGCGCATCCGCCAACCACCCGTTGGTGATGCACGGATTGCGTAGCGGATGGCGACGCTCCGCCAACGACATCTGTGCGCCGGTGCGGGAGAGTGGGTGCGTCGCGCGGTGAACGAGGGACGCCCTGACAGATCCGCGCGAGCAGCGGGGTGAGGTGACGGTGTGGTGCACGGGGGTGATCACATCGTGCACCTGACCCGGCCGCCAAAGGAGTTCCCCCGGAGCGGTAGCCCTCGTCTCGCCGTCAGCCGACCAGCCGCCGACCTCGCACTCCGCGGTCCGTCCGGACAGGGCGGCCGTTACGAGGACCGCGATCGGTCCCCCACCACAACACCACACCCGCCGCGCCGAGCAGGACCGGGACGATCCAGTGTGCGGGCGCGAGACCGAAGTGGTCGGCCAGGCGGCCGAGCAGGAACGGCGCGACGAGGATGGCCACTCCGGCCGCCAGGGACGAGCGCGCCGCCGCGGCGTCCGGCCGGCCACCCGAAGCCTCCAGCGCGAGAGACAGGGAGAGCGGCCAGAGGTTGGCCACTCCGAGCCCGAGGAGCAGCAGCCCGACGACGGCTGTCGTACCCGTCGCCGCGCTAGCGCCGCCGCCTCCCGTCACCCACCCGGGCCCCAGGCGGTAGATCAGGAAGCCCAGTCCGGCCAAGGCCAACGCGCCGGTCAGGAGCGTCCGTTCCCTGCCCGCGCCCCGGGCGAGAAGCGATCCGGCGGCGCGTCCGGCCAGCATCCCGACGAGGAACGCCCCGGCCGCGGAGGCGGCGACCGGCCGGGCGAGTCCGACCGCGTCCTCCAGATACGAGGCGGACCAGAAGGCCACGGAGAATTCGACGGCATCGACCAGGAACAGCAGGAACCACAGCGTCCAGAAGCGTGGTGGGAGGGGTTCGGCCCTGCGCCGTCCTCCCGGCCGTCGCCGTACGGGACCGGCAGCGTCCTCGCCCCGGTCCGGCAGCTTCCGGACCAGGACGGCGCAGGCCAGCGCGATCGGCGTGGTCGCCACAACTCCCGGGCGCCAGCCGAACGTTGTGGCGGCGCCGGCTCCCAGGAGCAAGGGGGCGGCCACGGCCATGGCGCTCGCTGCCGTGTTGGCCTCGGCGAGGGCGGCCGCTCGGTGCCGCGGATGCTCGGTGGTGAGGACCGCGGTGCTCCCCGAGAGCACCAGTCCTCCGAACAGGCCCATCAGGGCGGCGGACGCGACCGTGGCACCGAGCGTGGGCCCCAGGACGAACGCCCCCTGCGCGGCGGTGAAGCCCAGAAGCCCGGCGGTCAGCAGTGCACGCCTGCCGTGGCGGTGCACGAGGGCGTCCCCGAACGCACCGGCGATCACCACTCCCGCGGCCAGCGCGCTGAAGTGCAGACCGCCCGCGGTGTAGCTGAGCGCGCGCTCGTCGCGGAGGAAGGCGACGGCGGGCCCGATGGCGGAGACGACGAAGGCGTAGTGCCCGAGGAGGACGTAGGCGGTCCAGGTGGCAGCCGTACGATGCGGGGCGCGGCGCGAGGTGGAGCTGCCCGGCGCCGTCACCCCGTCACCTCCACGATCCGCGCCTCGAACGGCGCCAGGTCCTCTTCGGGGTGCGGGGAATCCGCCCCTCGGTGGGTGGAGAGCAGTGTCCGGCCCGGGCCCTGGATTCCCCACGATTGTGGTTCCAGGGATCGAGCGGGCGATGTGCGTGCAGGGGTGTGTCCGTGAGGCCGAGTTCGTCCCCGTAGTAGAGAGGGCGTGGCCGAGGACGCACCCGCAGCGAGGGTCGGTGGCCGGGCAGGGTTCCCGCAAACCCGCCGGACTCATACCGCCTGGAAGGCAACGGCTTCGTTTCGCGCCTCCGGCGCAAGGCCGAGCATCGGTCAGGCAGGGACGTGGCCAAGGCCGCATCCGCAGCGCAGGCCGGTGATGGGCCAGGTACTTGGCGGGCCCGCCCCGGTCTCAGCCTGCCCTCCGGCACCCGTTGCGAAAATGCTTGCCTCCAGTCAAGCATTCTGAAATCGCCCCTGGAACAAGCCGATGCAGAACACGAGCCGGTTGCCGCGCAAGCCCGGACGGCCGCCGCCTCGGGCATCGACCTCAGCCGACGACCCGCCCCGCCCCGATGCTCAAATACCACCCACCGGCCCCTACATGGCGCAACAGCCCCATGCCCAGGCCCCCATCGGCACCGGCCGACCGGCCGGGCGGACGGGGACGTGGGCGCCTCCAAGACCTTCGGGTTCCGCCAGTTCAGATCCGGTTGGAAGGGGAGGAACGACGCCAGGTGGTACTGGCTGGAACCGGGATCGCGGATCCACGCCGAACCCCCGGTCACCGCACGCCAGTTGGTCGGAGGACCGCCGCCGGGGGCCGGGTCGCGCCAGATGTACCAGTCCCGGAAGCGCGAGCCGGGTGAGGCGCGGGCGTCCACGAACCAGGGGTGCTGGTCGCTGGTGTGGTTGGGGACCAGATCCATCAGGACGCGGAGGCCCAGGGCGTGGGCCCGCTCCAGGAGGTGGTCGATGTCGCGCAGGGAGCCGTACAGCGGGTCGACCCCGCGGTGGTCGACGACGTCGTAGCCGAAGTCCTTCTGCGGTGAGGGGTGGAAGGGCGAGATCCACAGACAGTTCACGCCCAGGTCGGCCAGATACGGCAGCCGCCGTACGAGTCCGGGCAGGTCGCCCACGCCGTCGCCGTCACCGTCCTGGAACGACCGCAGATAGACCTGGTAGATGACCGCCCTCCGCCACCACTCGCCCACGACGCCCTCCTTCTTTATCGTTAAAGACGACCGTGTGCCACGGTAGCCCATGGCGCGACTGATGGAATAGGCCGGTGGACGAGATGGACCGGATCGGCGAAGCGGACGACAGGAACCCGCGCCGCGGCGCCTCCCGCAAGGGCAGGCCGACGCTGCGTGACGTGGCCAGGGAGCTCGGCGTCTCGGCCCAGACCGTCTCCAACGCCTTCCGGCGGCCCGACCAGCTCTCACCCGCACTGCGGTCGGAGGTCCTGCGCACCGCGCGGCGACTGGGGTACGGCGGACCCGATCCGGCCGCGAAGAGTCTGCGCGGCGGCCGGGCCGGAGCCCTGGGGGTCCTCTACAACGACCGGCTCTCGCACGCCTTCGACGACCCCGCGTTCATGCTCTTCCTGCGTGGACTGACCGCCGCCGTCGAACAGGCGGGACTGAGCCTGCTGTTGATCCCCGCGGAGTCGCCGGGATCGGTGGACAGTGACGCGCGGCAGATGCACGACGAGGCGTCCCGGGGCACGCGCAGGCCGGGCGCCGCCGCCGACCGCCCCTTCGCAGCCCTCCGGACCGCCGTGGTCGACGGCATCGTCGTCTACTCCCTTCCGGACGACGATCCGCTCTATGCGACGGCGGCGAGCAGAAACCGCCCACTGGTCCTCGTCGACTCGCCACGGGACCGGTCCTTCGCGCGGGTCACCATCGACGACGAAGCCGCGGCACGGGCGGCCGCCGAACACCTGATCGGCCTCGGACACCGCCAGCTGGGGGTGATCGCTCTCGAACTGACCGCGCGGCGGAGGTTCGGGCCGGTGGAGGCGGAGCGCATCGCAGCCGCGACCAACGCCATGACCGCGGCACGCCTGTCCGGGTACGCGGCAGCCGCCCGGGCGGCCGGGCTCGCCCCGGAGTCCGTCACCGTCGTCGAGACCGAGGCGAACACCGAGCCGGAAGGGGAACGCGCGGCGCGGATGCTGCTCGGCGGGGACGCCCGGCCGACGGCCCTGCTCGCGATGAGCGACCGGCTGGCCGTCGGCGCCATCGCCGCGGCACGCGAACTCGGCCTCGACATCCCCGGCGACGTCTCCGTGGTCGGCTTCGACAACGTGCCCGCCTCGGCTTCGACCACGCCCCCGCTCACTACGGTCGACCAGCAGCACGAGGCGAAGGGGAGGCAGGCCGGCGAGTGCCTGCTCGCCGCGCTGCACGACGGCGACGCCGCGGACGACAGCGGAACGGCCGCCGCCACGGCAGGAGCGGAGCTCCCGGCGCGGCTCGTCGTCCGGGGATCGACGGGCCCCTCGCCGCGCAGCCGCTGAGCGGAGCCCGCCGCCGGGGACCGGAACGGATCACGCAGGCGTACGGGTCCATGGTCCGGGCCGTGGTCCGTGGTCCGGGCCGTGGTCCGCGTACGGGTCCGTGGTCCGCGCACGGGTCCGTGGTCCGCGTCCGGCCCCTACCCGGAGCCGAGTTGAGCTTGGCCGCATCAACGATCCGCTGCGAACCATGCCAAATGCTGGTATTACGGGCGACGTCGGGCATCAATACCCGTCGCCGCCCCAACCGCGTGTGAGCGTCCGGCGCGACGACCTCATGCACGCCCCTTCCTTATATATCGGCTCGCGATGTATTGTCCTCCGCATGGCGTCAAAACCCCTTACCGAACCGGTCTTCTTCGTGCTCCTCGCGCTGCACGACGCACCGCGCCACGGCTACGGCATCAAGCAGGAAGCCGCCGAACTGTCCGACGGGCGCGTCGATCTGCGCGTGGGCACGCTCTACGGCGTCCTCGACCGACTCACCGCCGAAGCACTCGTCGAGCACGACCACGACGAGGTCCACCAGGGCCGGCTGCGCCGCTACTACCGCCTCACCAGCGACGGACGTCGCGCCCTGGCGGTGGAGAACGCGCGGATGGCCGCCAACGTCCGGGCCGCCGAGCAGCGTCTGACCGGCTCCCCCGCGACGGACACACCCGCAACCCCGACCGCACCCCCATCCCGCGGACGGACACGACCCGCCGGAGCAGGAGGCACCGCATGAGCACGAGCAACTCCCCCAGCCTCCTGGAGGACCGGTTCCGCGCCGTCCTGCGCGTCCTGCCCGCCTACTACCGGCAGGAACGCGAGGAGGAGATGGTCGACACCTTCCTCAGCGACCACGAACCGCTCGACGAGGACGCCGAGTTGGGCCGCCCGCGCCCCCGCGAGGTCGCCGGAGTCCTCGCCCTCGCGATCCGTACGCGGCTGGCCGGGCCCGGCGCCCCCGCCCGCTACGCCGCCTACGGCCGCACCGCGCGCCTCGTCGGTCTGCTCGGGGTCGCCCTGCTCGCCGCCACGACGGCCGTGAGCACACTGACCGACCTGGCGGTCCTCCTCGCCGGATCGGCCCAGGACCAGCAGATGATCACGGACAGCCTCCTCGGGCGTGTGAACGGATCATCGGTCGACGCCTTCCACACCGCCCTCGCCCTGCTCGACGGAGTGCTGCTGCCCCTGGGCTGGATCGCCGCAGCCGTGGCTCTGGGAAGAGGGCACCGGCGGAGTGCGGCCGTCTTCTGCGCCGTGGGCGCCCTCCCCTGGGTGCAAGGCTTCGGCCGGTCGGTGTTCGAGGGCTTCGCGCCATCCATGGCCAACATGGCCATGACCGCGCTCGCCGTCCTGGTCACCCTCAGCGTGGCGACAGCCTTCCATTCCGGTGCCCCGCGCGCCGAGATCTCGCGCCTCGCCGTCGAGTGGATTCCGGCGGCCTGCGCTCTCGTCCTCCTCGCCACGATCGTGGTGGGCCACATGATTCTCGGTTTCGGCGGCACCGGCCACGTCTGGGTCTTCGTGGTGGGCGGAGTGGTGAGCCTGGGTCTTCGCGCACGGGCCCGCCGGCGGACGGCAGAGCCCGCCGAGCCCTCGAAGTCCGGGAGTTCGGCCTCGTCTCCGGGCGGACGGGGAGCCCCGACGCGCGTGACGGCCGCGGATCCCGCACTGCCCGCGGCTCTTGCCGTCCTCGGTCTGCCCATGGTGGCCATCTCCCTGGACGCGACGATCTATTACCTCACCCCCGGCTTCCCCACCGGGGCACTGATCGCCCAGGTCGTCCAGATCCTGGGTGTCTCACTCCTCGAGGCGACTCTGCTCGTGGTCGCAGCCCGGGCGCTCCGGAGCGAGTCCCCGCTGAGCGCCGCCTCACCCACGACACCCGCTTCGGTTCCCGACACCGGTCTCTGACCCGGGAGCCCTGGGGAACCACCGCTGCCGCGTCCTCGGGTCACGGCGGTCAGTTCGCGCATCGTCTCGCCAACGACCCGCGGCCCGAGCGGGAGTTGAGACGGACCACAAGTCGTGCTTCGGGGCGACATCCGCTCCCGCACCATGGGCGTACGGCCTGCGGCGTACGGCCCGGACACGCAGCGCGCCCGGGCCGTACGCCCCGTGAAGACCCGTCAGACGCCGATCCGTCAGACGTCGCGGTCGACGAGGTGGTCCATCAGCAGACGCAGTTCGTTCGCGGCGGCTGCCGCGAGCGGTACGCCCGTAAGCGCCCTTTCGACGGAGGCGATGTGGTCGGCGGCCTCGGCCAGGGCTGCCGTACGGCCGCCCGCTTCGTCGATCAGGACCGCCGCGTGCGCGGCGGCAGCGTCGTCGACCGCCTCCGCGGACTCCAGGAAGGCGGCCAGCCTGCGGGCCACGGGCCCAGGGGCGTCGAGAGCCGCGAGCACCGGCAAGGTCTTCTTCCGCTCCCGCAGGTCACCGTGGACGGGCTTGCCCGTCACCGACGGGTCGCCCCAGATACCCAGCACGTCGTCGACCACCTGGAACGCGATCCCGAGATGCCGCCCTGCCCGCTCCAGCGCGGTGACCGTCTCCGGCGGAGCGCCTCCGGAGAGGGCGCCCAGCGCGGCGGCACAGCCCAGCAGCGCGCCGGTCTTGTGCTCGGCCATCGTGCGGTACTCCTCGGGACGCACCCGCTCGGGCCCCGTCCACGGGCGGGCGGCGAACAGCAGGTCGTCCGCCTGCCCGGACACCAGGTCGCCCAGCGCCCCGGACAGCATCCGTATCGCGTCGGGGCCACCGCCGGACACGGCAAGGGTCTCGACGGCGAGGGCGTAGAGCGCGTCCCCCGCCAGGACCGCCGGCCCGGTGCCGTAGGCCTTCCAGACGGTGGGACGGCGACGGCGCGTCGCGTCACCGTCCATGATGTCGTCGTGGAGCAGGGAGAAGGTGTGCACCAGCTCCACGGCGACGGCCGCATCGACGCCTGCCTGTCCGGGCGCGCCAGCCGCCTCCGCGCCGAGTACGGCGAGCGCCTGGCGTATGCCCTTGCCCCCGGGGTGGTCGGCGGGCGCGCCGCCCGGCTCGCACCAGCCGAAGGAGTAGGACGCCATCTCCCCGACCCAGGGGTGGAGTTGTTCGACGGCCCGGGCGAGCGCCGGACGCACCAACGCCCGGCAGCGGCCCAGGACGTGGGGAGCGGCGCAGCGGACTGCGGGGGCGTGTGCCTCGGTACGGGTCACGGTCACCGTACGGCCTCCTCGATCGTGTCGGCGGCCACGGGTGCCGGGACGGTGCCGGCCGGGCGCGGAACGGCGCCGGCGAGGCCGAGTTCGTGCCGCGCCCGCGCGGTCATCTCCCGTGCGTGGCGCAGCCCGATCCGGGCGAACGTGGCTTCCAGCTCGGCGAGTTCGGCCAGCGTCACGTCGTGGTCGCGGCCCAGGCGGGCGAGGGACTTGGTCAGGCCGAGCCGCGCCAGCGCCTCACCGCGCGGCTCGCTCATCCCGCGGAACCGCGCGAGCGCCTGCTCGTAGTAGTCGCGGGCCTCGGCGTAACGACCGGCCCGGTAGAAGACGTTGGCGCGCATCTTGTGGTTGTAGGCGAGGGCGCTGGAGAGCTTCATCGCCTTGCAGATCTCCTCGGCCTCCGACAGCAGGCCGAGCGCCGTGGCCATGTCCCCGTCGCGGACGGAGACGACGTCGGCCAGGCCGCGCAGGGCCCAGGCACGGCCCCGCTGGTCGTCGGCGCCGGCGGCGATGCCGGCCGCCTCCTCGAACATCGCGTACGCGGTGTCGTACGAGCCGGTGTTGCGGTGCATCTGTGCGATGCCCTCCAGGGCCCAGACCGTGTGCCGGGCCTCACCCCGCTTCCGTGCTTCCGCCAGGAGTTGTTCGTGGAGCCGCCCCACGGCGTCGTAGTCGCCCTGGATGCGGCCGGTCTCGGCCAGTCCGGCCAGGGAGTAGCCGCGAACGACGATGTCGCCGCCCTGTTCGCCGAGTTCGGCCGCCAGTCCCAGCAGCCTCCAGGCCAGGGCGAACGCGCCGCGCTGGCGGGCCAGCGTGCCGCCGCTCCAGAGCGCCCAGGCCATGGCCGCGGTGTCCCCGGCCTCCCGTGCGGTGCGGTAACTGGCCTTCCACGCCCGGTCGGCGTCCTCGACCTGCCCCAGCCGTCGGCGCGCCTCGGCGACCGCCAGTCCGCAGCGCGCCACCTCGCTCGGCTGCCCTGCCCGCTCGGCGGCGCTCAGTTGCTCGCTGGCGGCGGCCAGGACGTCGGTCAGTGAGGAGTTCACGGAGAGTGCGGTGAGGGCGCCTTGGTACTCCGGGGCGAATGCCTTGCCGTACATGCGAGCCTTTCGGGTGCGGGGAATCTCGTGGTGCGGCCGGCCCGCCCCGGATCTCCGGCACCCGACTGTGCACTTCGCGTATACACAGAGTGTATAGCGCGCCCGGAAGCAGCCTCGGGAGCCGGGAGAACCGGGGTGGTCCTGCCTCCGGTCAAGACGCCGGACTACTCAATCGGGTTGCTCACCACGGCAAACCCTCTTCAGCTCGCGGGAGTCGCGGACGGGCGCGACGCCCCGGACGGTCGCAACCGACCCGCCGCGCACCCCCGTACGGTCGCATCCGGTCCGCCGCGCACCCCCGGACGGTCGCATCCGGTCCGCCGCGCACCCCCGTACGGCATACGGCCGAGCACCCGGCTCTGCCCTGCCCGGACAGACCTGGGGACTTTCCCTGGTACGCCCCACCCGGCGAAGGAGGACGGTGATCACGGGTGCACGGCCGCACGCCGCACCCGGGCCGAGAGGAGCGGCTTCATGGCGCAGGCGCAGTGGACGATCCCGTGCGGCGCATGCTGCGTCGATCTCGCGGCACGGCATGAACCGGCGCGCCACGCGAGGAGCGCACTCCACCGGTACCTGACCACGACCGGGACCGGACCGGGCGACGCGCCGGCACCACCGGAACTGATCGACGCCGCCCTGCTGATCGCCGACGAACTGGTCACCAACGCCTGCCGCCACGGCGACGGGGCGCTGACCATGCTGATGAGCTGGGAGAGCGGAGCACTGGTGATCGAGGTCGACGACGCCGGTACCGAGCCACCGACTCCCGTGCCCGAGGAGCTTCGCGGCGAATCGGGAGGCTTCGGGATGCAGATCGTCACGAGCCTCGCGGACGACTGGTCGGTCCACCGCACGGCTCGGGGGAAGACGGTACGGGCCCGGCTGCGCTTCCCGGACCACCACGGCTCGGTGCCGTGGCAGGGACCGGACGAGGAGAGCCGCGATCGCCCTGAAGGGTCACAGCCCACGGTGCCCGAACAGGCCGCAGCGGAGCCGGTTCCGCCGGACACGACGACGCATGCGGTCCCGGCCGGTCCGGCCGCCGTCCCCAGCGATCGCCTTGGCCCGGCAGGCATCCGCTGAACCGCCGTCCCGGCCGTCGGAGAACCGATCCGGGCCGGTACGACGCCACCGGCACACGGCAGGGGCGGGGGCAGGGACGAGCGCGGGAGCGCGGCCAGGGACAGGGACGTCAACCGCCACGAGCCAGCTCGACGTGCGCCTGCTCCGGGCTTTCCTGGTCGTGGCACACGAGTTGAGCTTCACCCGTGCCGCCCGAAGGCTGTTCCTCACCCAGCAGGCGGTGTCCGCCCAGGTGCGCGCACTGGAAGCCGGGCTGCAGGTGCAGTTGTTCGACCGCACCACCCGCCGCGTCCACCTCACTCCCGCGGGCCGCCTGCTGCGGGACCGGATCGATCCCGCCCTCCAGGCACTCGACAGCGCCCTGGCCTGCGTACGGGAAGCAGGCGCGGCCGGCCAGTGGTCGATGCGCATCGGCCACACCGCGGACGCAGGCCACCGTCTGCTTCCGGAGAGCGCCGGCATCTGGGAGCGCAGAGAGCCCGGACTGCACCTGCGCAGCGTCGAATGCACCGAGCAGTCACTGCGCCCGGCTCTGCTGGGCGGCCGCGTGGACCTCGGCGTGGGGATCGAACTGGGCCCCCCGGGCCCCGGGTTGGCCGGCCGCACCCTCGGCCGGGAGAGGCTGTGCGCCGTCGTGGGCCGACGGCACCCGCTGGCCGGGGCCGGCGCGGTGACGCTCTCCGGGCTGTCCGGATACGACTGGCTGTGCTGGCCGCGCGCAAGCCATCCCGGCCACTGGAACACCCTGCACGGTCTGGCACGCTTCCTCGAACGCGAGCCCGCGCTGCACGAGGCCTGGCTGAGCCTGTCCCATCTGCGGCTGCTCCAGGAGGACCTCGTGATGCCGCAGCCCGCCTCGTACGCCGACCGCCTTCCCCGGGGACTGGTCGCCCTGACCATCACCTCGCCCGTCACGGTCGCGTACTCGGCTCTGTGGAACCCGCGCAGTGCGCCGCCACTGCTGGACCTCCTCGTCGACGTCCTCGCGGAGAGCGCCGTCCGGCTCGGTTCACGTGCGGGGCCGCCGCTGGGGTCCGCCCCCGAGGAAGGCGGGCCATGAGCCGTACGCCCCGGGCCCCTCCCCGATACGGGTCACCTCGCCGCTCACGACCGGCACGCCCACCCCACCGCTTCCCACCCCAACTGCCGCCGAGTCCATGGACCTAGAAGGTCTTTCCAGTTACCGCGGCGTTCCCCGAGAACCGGATGAGAGCGCTCTCAGAAATTCCGTGCAAAACCTTGACCGCCCCCGGAGCCCGGCCGACAGTGGGTTCCGCTCATCACGGGGGCCCCACGTCCCGGAGGTTCATCGAAGATGGTCAGCCGAAGAAAATTCCTCACCGCAGCCGGCGCTGCGGCCGTCACCGCCCCCTTCGCGGGGACCCTGCTCAGCAGCCGCGCCGCCGCGGCCCCGGCCACCTGCGAACTGGCTCTGGAGAACAAGAGCCTGCCCGGGTCGGTGAACGCGTACGTCACCGGCCACGAGGAGGGAACCGGCAAGTGGGTCCTGCTGCGGCCCGACGGCAGCAAGTTCTACCTGCCGCAGAGCAGCGAGATGCAGGAGATCGAGGATTGCTCGATCCCCCTGAAGGCCGCCGGCAACGGCCCGACGGTGGTGACCCTGCCCCAGATGTACGGGGCCCGCGTCTACTTCGTACGCAACGACAAGATCACGTTCTATGTGAACGACGTCAGCCAGCTCGTCGAGCCGAGCTTCGTCGCCGAGGCGGACGACAACTACCGCAAGGTCTGGTCGTTCTGCGAGTTCACGTTCAACACCGCGGAGCTGTACGCCAACCTCAGCTATGTCGATCTGGTCACCGCCCTCCCGATCGGCTTCACGCTGACCGGCGACGACACCCGGACCGTGGCCCCGCTGGCACTGAACGGCGCCGAGCGCATCGCGGCGGATCTCCGGGCCCAGGCCGCCAAGGACGGATACCCCTGGGACAAGCTGGTCATCAGCGACGGCGGTACGGTCCTGCGCGCCATCTCACCTCAGAAACTGCCCGCGTCCCAGGGGTCGTTCGGCAGCTACTGGGACTCCTACACCGACGCGGTCTGGCAGAAGTACGCCTCCACCGATCTGCGGATGAACGCGGGGAGCTGGGGTGTGTTCACCGGCCGCGTGCAGGGAGGCGCGCTGACGTTCCCCGGGCTGGAGACGCCGTTCGCCAAGCCCACGACCGCGGACATCTTCAGCTGCGACTCCGGGCCGTTCACCAATGCCGGGTCCAAGCCGCGGCTCACCGTCATGGCCCGTCTCGCGGCCGCCTTCAACCGCAGCACCCTCCTCACCCACCCGGACCAGCCCGACAGCGCGACCCCCGAGGACTACTACCTCGACGCGACGACCAACCACTGGTCACGGATCGTCCACGCCAACTCCCCCCAGGGATACGGCTTCCCCTACGACGACGTCAGCCCCGAGGGAACCCACCCCGTCGACGGCAGCGCACGGGACAGCAACCCCGTCCGCTGGCACGTCAGCGTGGGCGGCTGACCCCTTCGCCGGGCCCGCCCGACCGTACGGCTCGCGCCTTCCTGCCCCGGGGCGCGAGCCGTACGACGCACGAATTACGACGTACGACCGCGAACACGGGGCGCCCGCCCGGCAGTTCCGGCACGACGCCGATGCCCGCACAGTCCGGGAACTTGTGCGGGCACCGGGGCAGTGCGGAAACGGCTCAGCCTCGGACCGAGGCCGTTCCCGACGGGTTCCGCTTCGCCTCGGCCACCTTCGCCGAGACCGTCTTGTCGCCCTTGGCGCACTTGGCGCTGCGGCGCACCCACGTGCCGGAGGCGATGCCGTTCTCGGTGATCGGGGTGTCGGCGAAGACGTCGCCGTAGGACCACAGCTTGTGCTGCTCGCCCTCGGGGCCGACGGGCTCACCGTATTCGGCGATCAGCGTGCCGTGCGTCCGGGTCAGCTCGGGGCGGAACTCCAGCCAGCCCTTGTAGCCGGGCTCGATGTTGATGGTCACGGCCTCCGCCTTGGCCGTCGCCTTGCCGAAGCTCGTCGTCCTGGTCTCCGAGTACTGGTAGTTGGCACCCGCCGTGAGGACCTTCTGGAAGAGGTTGCTCACGGTGATGCCGACGGTGTGCGTCCGCGCCAGGGAGACGTCGGAGGTCACGGTGTGGGTGTTGGTGATGGCTATGAGGGCGTTGCCGGGGCCCGTGCAGTTCTCGAAGACGTTCGATGCCTTCTTCGCCTTGCCCTCGATGACCTCACGGCGGTCCACCTGGTAGCGGCAGCCGTCCTCCTGGGAGGGGCTCACGTCGTCGTCGTACGGGTTGCTCCCGTTGCAGTCACCCACCAGGTCCGGGTTCTCCGCGTCCCAGCCGGGCATGCCGTGGGCCGACGCGGACGAGAGGTTCAGGGTGGCGAGCAGCCCGCCGGCCACCACGGCCACGGCTCCCTTGACCATGACTCCCTTGCGGTTCAGCTTGATCCGTCGCAAGTCGTTCTTCACCTTTCTCCCGGACATGTGCTGTGTGAGGGAAGCCCCCGGGGCCGCCGGGCCGGCCACCATGGGCATGGCAACCAGAGTCACGGCGCGGCGGGAGGCGGAGTCAGGAAAGTCCTTCCAGTTACTCGCAAGTAGGGTTTAGGCGTCGCGGCCGGGAGGTAAGGCGGCACGCCGCCCGGAAAGGGTGTCGGCGCGTACGAACGCCGCGTGCGCGCAACGCCGTTACCCTCCTCCGGCACGGCACCGGCGGGCGTCCCCGATGGACGCGCTACCCGTCAGCCGCTCTTCGCCTCGGTCACGGCCGTACGGAGTGTGTCGAGGAGACGGCGCCCCTCGGCGTCGTCCCCGACTCCGAGGAAGAACGAGGCGCCTTCACTGGACCCCGACCACATCCCGGCGATCCTGACTCCCTTGTCGATGCCGCCCGGGAAGGGCGACTCATCCAGGCTGACGGCGTCCAGCCGCGCGGACCGCACATGCACACCACGCCGCTCGCCCGTCACCACGACGACGACAAACGGAGGGGCGACAAGGGTCAGCGTGCGATGCGAGGTGTCGGGATCCGCCGTGCCCATGAGGCGGGCGAACAGGCCGGGTTTACGCAGCCGCACACTGTCGGTCTCGAAGCACAGCGCCGTACGGCCCAGGACGTCGCCGAGTTGGTGCCCTTCGGCGTGCGCCGCGATCGCGGCCCGGAGCGATGCGTCGATCCGGTCCACGTCGTACGTCCTGCCGGCACGTTTGTAGAACGGGCCCATGGCGGTGGCCTCCCTTTCCCCGTCCGGCTCGGGCCCCCCGCCCGGCCGGATCATCGAGAAGGATCGTACGGCGCCGACTCGCCCCGACTCGTCCCGACTCGGTCAGCGGGAACTCGGAGCCCGCTCCGGGGGACTACTGCGCGAGAGGGAGCAGCGCCTCAACACCACCCGGGGTCACGGCGATTCAGGCGGGGCAGGATCGGGACCCGGGTGATCATGGCATCAGGCGATCCGCTACCTTTCTGGTCATACCGGCACTGAACAGTCAATCAGGATGTTCAGTGCATCGCTCATGCATCAGAAGGACGCCGTCTTGGCTCGTCACCGTCTTCACCGCCTCATACCCGGAGCCCTCGCGCTCACCACCGCACTCGGCGCCGCATCCGTCGCCCCGGCCCACGCGGCCGACACTCCGCCCGCGCCCCACCTCGACGCCGTCGAGAAGGACCTCGAGGAGGTCTCGCCGGGTCTGGAGGGCTCGGTGTGGCAGCGCACCGAGGGCAACCGGCTCGACGCGCCCGAGGGCGATCCGTCGGGCTGGCTTCTGCAGACCCCGGGCTGCTGGGGCGACCCGGCGTGCAAGGACCGCGCGGGGTCCCGTTCGCTGCTGGAGCGGATGGAGCGGAACATCGCGCGGGCCGAGCGCACCGTGGACATCTCCACCCTGGCGCCCTTCCCGAACGGCGGCTTCCAGGACGCGATCGTGAAGGGCCTCAAGGCTTCGGTGGCGGCCGGCCACAAGCCCCGGGTCCGCATCCTCGTCGGGGCCGCACCTCTCTACCACCTGAACGTCATCCCCTCCCGCTACCGGGACGAGTTGCTCGGCAAGCTCGGTGACGCCGCACAGCATGTGACGCTCAACGTGGCCTCGATGACCACGTCCAAGACCGCGTTCTCGTGGAACCACTCCAAGCTGCTGGTCGTCGACGGCCGGACCGCCGTCACCGGTGGCATCAACGGCTGGAAGGACGACTACCTCGACACCGCCCACCCGGTGTCGGACGCCGACATCGCGCTCAGCGGCCCGGCCGCCGGGTCCGCGTCCCGGTACCTCGACACGCTGTGGGACTGGACCTGCGGCAACTCCCGGAACCCCGCGAAGGTATGGCTCGCGACCTCGGGGGGCGCCTCGTGCATGCGGACCCTGGAGGGCGGGGACGGCTCCGGGAACGGGAAGGACGGTGACGGTTCAGGGGACGGCGGCGGCTCCGGGAGCGGAGGCCCCTCCGGGAACGGGGACCGCTCCGGGAACGGGGAAGACGGCGGGCGGACGGCGAAGGCAGCGGGCGACGTCCCGGTCATCGCCGTCGGCGGCCTCGGCGTCGGCATCAAGGACAAGGACCCGTCCTCGCTCTTCGCGCCTGCCCTGCCGACCGCTCCGGACGCCACCTGCACCGCCGGGCTCGCCGACCGGACGAACGGCAACCGCGACTACGACACCGTCAACCCCGAGGAGAGCGCCCTCCGTTCTCTCGTCGGCAGCGCCAAGAGCCGTATCGACATCTCGCAGCAGGACCTCAACGCCACCTGCCCGCCCCTGCCCCGCTACGACGTCCGGCTCTACGACACCTTGGCGGCCAAGCTCCAGGACGGCGTGAAAGTACGCATCGTGGTGAGCGATCCGGCCAATCGTGGAGCCGTCGGCAGCGGCGGCTACTCCCAGATCAAGTCCCTCTCGGAGATCAGTGACGTCCTGCGCGACCGGCTCCGCGAACGCACCGGAAGCCGCGAGAAGGCGGCATCGGCGATGTGCGAGAACCTTCAACTCGCCACCTTCCGCAGCTCCCCGGAGGCGCGGTGGGCGGACGGCAAGCCGTACGCGGCCCATCACAAGGTCGTCTCGGTGGACGACGCGGCGTTCTACGTCGGATCGAAGAATCTCTATCCGGCCTGGCTGCAGGATTTCGGCTACATCGTCGAGGACCGCACCGCCGCGGGGCAGTTGAAGGACACGCTCCTGGACCCCGAGTGGAAGTACTCCAAGGAGACGGCCACGTTCGACTACGCCCGGGGCGTATGCCCTGAGTGACGTTTCCCGAAGTCCGCGGCCACGGCTGCGACTCGGGAATGAGGGGACCGCATCCCATGCGCTCCGGAAGGAGCATGGGGCGGTCCCCTTGCGCTGTTCCGATGCTTTTCCGCCATGAGATGCACCTCACCCCCGCTCCTGGGTCCATTGCGTAATCGGAACCCCACAGCGGGTGTTACTGTTGAGTGTCGGCGCAAGCGTCAAGCGGTATCTCAAGCGTTAAGAGACAAACCAGAGTCGGCCACGGTGCAAGGGATTCGGTTCTTGCTCCTCGGCCGAATTCCGGCCAGTCCGTGAGCACCTCCGGCACGGCCGTACAGCACCGCCGTATCTGCGTGACCAGCAGTTGAACCACACCACCCCTCAGCGGTGTTCGCGTTTCCGGGACACTGCTCTCCTTCGCATGCCGCAAAGCAGGAATTGATGCCCGTTCAAACACTCGCGGAACTCATACGCTTCGTCCGCCGCAACTCGGCCTTTTACGCGGAGCTCTACTCCGGTCTGCCGGAGCGCGTCACGGAGCTGACCGCGCTTCCGGTCATCCCGCAGACCGAGTTCTGGCAGGCCAACTCCCCGCGCGGAAACACCCTTCTGACCGGCCCCCTCGAGGAAGCCGTCGTATTCAAGAGCGGAGGGACCACCGGGGCACCGAAGTTCTCCTTCTACACCCGGGAGGAGTGGCGGGAATTCACCACCGCATTCGGCGCCGGGCTGGCCGCGGCCGGACTCCGGCCCGGGCAGCGCGTGGCCGACCTCTTCTACGCGGGCGACCTCTACGCCAGCCACACCTTCATCCTCGACTCCCTGCACCGCTCCCCCGTCGCCAATGTCCGCCTCCCGATCGGCGGCTCCGCTCCCCTGGCCTCGACGGTGGCCACACTGGAGCAGTTCGGTGTCGACGTGATCGCCGGAACCCCGACCACACTCTGCTCCGTCGCCGAGCACCTGAGGTCCGAGGGGCGTCAACTGACCGGTGTCACCACGCTGTTCTTCGGCGGCGAGAGCGTCTTCAGCGACCAGCAGCGGCTGCTCGCGGCCGCTTTCCCGCGCGCCGGCGTGGCCTCGATCGGCTATGCCGCCGTCGACGCAGGTCTCGTGGGCCTGCCCGTCCCCGGCGACGACCCTCGGCTGCACCGGGCCCCGGCCCCGTACACCGTGGTGGAGATCCTCGACGAGGTCACCGGTGAGCCGGTCAACCGCGACGGCGTTCCCGGCCGGGTCGTCGTCACCGATCTGCGGCGCCGGCTGATGCCGGTCCTGCGCTATCCGGTCGGTGACCGCGCCGAGTGGACCGACGTCGCGTCCGGCGAGTTCCGGATCCTCGGGCGCGCCGAGGAAGGCGTACGCGTCGGGCCCGTGGCCCTGCACACCCAGGACGTGCACGACCTGGTGAGCGCCGCGGACGTCGCGGGCCGCGTCACCGGAGTGCAGCTCGTCGTACGCCGCTTCGAGGACGGGGACGGCCAGGACCGGGACGGTCTGGTGCTGCGCCTCGGCTGCGACATGGCGTCCGGCGCCGGGGATCTGCCGGAGCTCGGCGCGGCGATCGAGAAGGCGTTCCACGCGGCCCGCCCGATGTACGCGGAGGCGGTCGCCGCCCGCCACGTCCACCCCGTGGAGCTGGAGTGGGTGCGCCACGCCGACCTCGCCGTCAACGCCCGTTCCGGGAAGCTGATCCGCGTCCTCGACGAACGGCCGCACGCATGACCGCGCCCGGATCCGACCGTCCGCCCGCGTCCCCGTCCGTGCCGGGAGCCGAGTCCGCATCCCCGCCCGTCGTGCCGCCCGCGTCCGTGCCTGTGCGGAAACGATCCGCCTCACGGCTGCCCGTCGTCCTGCGCAACCCGTCCTTCGGTGCCGTCTGGGTCGCCCAGGTGCTCACCCAGGCGTCCGCCCGGATGTTCCAGGTCGGCATCGTGTGGTGGCTCGTCCAGTACGCCGCGGGATCCGAACGGGGCCTGGCCTCGGGGGCGTTCCTCGCCGTGAGCACCCTGCCCGCGGTCGCGCTGGCTCCGGCAGTCGCTGCCGTCATCGCCCGCAACCCGTACCGGACCGTCATGGCCGCGGCGGCCGCTGGAGCCGGGCTCGTCACCGCTGCCACGGCGGCCTGGGCCTACGCCGAACCGCTGCCGATGGGCGTCGCCTACGGTGCCGCGCTGCTGATGGCGGGCTGCCAGGCGCTGTTCGATCCGTGCCTGACGACCTCGGTGCCCGTCCTCGTCGACGACGCGGACATCGAGGAGGCCACCGGTTTCGAGCTGGCCACGCAGTCGCTCGCCGGGCTGGCGGGCGGCCTGCTCGGGCCGCTCGTCGTCGACGCCTGGGGACTGCCCGGGATCGCCGCCGGATGCGCCGGTGCGTATCTGCTCGCCGCCGTCCTGATCGGCCTGACACGCTTCCCGTGCGCGGCCGCGACCGCGCACGGATCCACGGGGGCGAACAGCGGCGGGCCGAGTGACGCGACGGGCGAGCCGACGGCCGCCCCTCGCCGTACGCTGCGCCGCATCCTGCGCGAACTCCCCTTCATCCGGCGGGTGTTGCTGTGCTTCGCCGCGGCGAACGTGTTCACCACCGCCGTGTTCGTCGTCATGCCCCTCTACACCGCCTCCGTCCTGCACGACGACGGGTCGACCGTCGCCCTCCTGGAGGCGGCGCTCGGCATCGGCACGCTCGCCGGGTCCTTCACGGGCGGCCGGCTGCCCGGGCGGCCGGTCACCACCGGCACCGTCTGCCTCGGGCTGATGGCGGCCTCGTTCGCCGTGCCGGGCCTGATCGCGGACCGGACCGCCTACGCGGCGGCCATGGTCGCCGCGGGATGGTGCGTCGGCGTCATCGGCGTACGGTTCGTGGCCCTGTTCCAGCGGCTCGTACCGGCCGCGGACAAGCCCGGCTTCTTCGCGGTCATGCAGTCGCTCCTCGGCGCCACCTTCCCGCTCGCCTCGCTGCTGTTCGGGGTGCTCGGGGACCAGATCTCGCCGCGCACGCTGTGCCTGGTGCAGGCAGTGGGCCTGGTGCCCGTCGCCGTCGCCCTGTGGTGGACGGGCACCCGCGCGGACGCGCCCGCCCCGCCGCCCCTTCCCGCCCGCGACACCGCGCCTGACGGCGCCATCGCACCCGCCCGCGACACCGCGACGAGCGTTGACACCGCCTCCACCCGTGGCACCACGCCCGGCCGCGAGGCCGCCGACGCGGACACCACGCCCGAGCCCGGCACCCGGCACGAGCCCGACACCCGGCACCGGACCGCCACCTCGCACACGACCGCCACCACCGGAGGAGGAGCACGATGACCGTCACCATCACCCCCGCCGTCCTCCAGGACGTCGCGGATCTACGGCAGTTGTACTTCGAGGTCTACGGCCACGGCTATCCCGTGCCGCTCGGCAGCGACCCCGCCGAGATGCGGCGGCTCATCGCCGATCCGCACACCCACTGGCTCGTCGCCCGCCGCACCGGCGAGGACGAACTGGCCGGGTCCGTGGTCGTGCAGACCGACCCCGGCAGCCGGATCGGGAAGCTCCTCGGCCTCGCCGTGCACCCCGGCCACCGGCAGGGCGGCCTCGCGGGCCGCCTCACCGGAGCGGTCTGCGACGACGCCCTGGCCACCGGGACCGTCGACTCGATCTACGCCACCGTCCGCGTCGTGACGGAAGGCCCGCAGCACGTCGTGGTACGCCACGGCTTCCGCCCGCTGGGACTCATGCCGAACGCCGTCGAGGTCGCGGGCTGCGAAAGCCTCGCCCTCTTCGCCCGCTACGCCGACGGCGTGCTGGACCGCCGCGAGACCGTGCCGTGCGTGCCGGAGCCGATCTCCCCGCTCCTCACCGCCGCCGAGGATGCCTCCGGCATCGGCTTCGGCGCGGTCCGGCCCATCGACACCCGGGGCACCGGCCTGTTCTCCGGCCCCGCCGTCCCCGCCACGACGGCGATGGAGATCATCACCGCCCGCTCGTTCGTCCGGCGGCGTTTCCTGGAACTGTTCCCCGATCCGGCCGGACGGTTCTTCCCCCTGCACTCCCCGAACGCCGTCCTCACCCCCGAGGACGGCACGTTCGAGGTGTACGCGGACCTGGACCCGGCCGCGCGGAGCTGCTCGCTCATCGCCGTGCACCCGTACCCCGCGGCCATGGCCCACGCCCTGGAACCGCTCATGGCCGCCGTCACCCGTACCGGGGCCGACTACGTCGAGACCCTGCTGCCGCTGTCCGACACCGCGGGTCTGAGCGCCTTCCTCGCCGCGGGCTTCGTCCCGAGCGCGCTCTATCCGGCCATGCGCCGCATCGGCGACCGCTTCCACGACTACGTCGTGCTGTCCAGGACCAACCGTCAGATCGACTTCCGCACCGCCGCCGTCAGCGCGCTGGTGCAGCCGTACCTGACCGCATACCTCAGGGCCTGGACCGCGACCTACCTTCCCCTTCACGAGGTGGTCTCTTGAACCCGCATCTGCTTCCCGTCGAGGTCCCCGACCCGGTCTCCCTCCAGCACGTCCAGCGGCTGTGCGACCTGCCCGCGCCCTACGAGCACGGGCCGGAGACCGACTCCCTCTTCGCCGCCGCCATGGCCGAGGCCAACTCCTGGCACGCCGAACGCTCCCCGTTCTTCCGCTCGTTGCTGACCGACGACCCCGAGACGCCCGCACCGAGCGTCGGCCGCGACGTCCGCGCCCCGCTGGTGCACGCCAACTTCTTCAAGCGTCACGAACTGCTCTCCATCCCCCGGGAGAAGGTGCACCTCCACCTCACCTCCTCGGGAACGACCGGCCAGAAGTCGCAGATGTTCTTCGACGAGTGGACGATCCGCGCGGCCCAGCGCATGGTCGGCCGGATCTTCGACCACTACGGCTGGATCACCCCGGACCAGCCGGTCAACTACCTGCTCTACAGCTACGAGCCGGCCCCCTCGCTCAAGCTCGGCACCTCCTTCACCGACAACTACCTCTGCGACTTCGCGCCCGCCCGGGACACCACCCACGCCCTGCGGCACACCGGCACGGGCCACGAGTTCGACGTACGGGGCTGCATCGCCGCCCTCCAGCGGTACGCGGAGGAGGGTCTGCCCGTACGGATCCTGGGCTTCCCGGCCTTCCTCCACTTCACCCTGGAGCGGATGCGCTCACTGGGCATCCCGCCGGTGCAGCTCCCGCCGGGCTCGCTCGTCGTCCTCGGCGGCGGCTGGAAGGGCCACGCCGACCGGCAGATCGGCAAGGACGTCTTCTACACGGAGGTCACCCAGCAGTTGGGCATAGCGCCGGAGCGGATCCGCGACACCTTCGGCTCGGTCGAGCACTGCGTGCCGTACGTCGAATGCGAACGGCACCGGCTGCACGTCCCCGTCTGGTCGCGCGCCGCCGTGCGCGACACCGCGACCCTGGAACCGCTTCCCCACGGCGGGATCGGCTACCTCCAGCTCGTCTCGCCGTACATCACCTCGGTCCCGGCCCAGAGCGTGCTCATGGGCGACCTCGCGTCCCTGCATCCGGGCGAGGAGTGCGGCTGCGCGCAGCCGACACCGTGGTTCACCGTGCACGGCCGGGCCGGGGTCAGCCGCAACCGCAGTTGCGCGGTGGCCGCCGCCGAACTCCTGAAAGGACTCTCATGACCAGCGCACCGACCCCCGGGACGACCCCGGGTACGAGCGCGGCGAGGGCCGGGACGCCTCTGACCGGCGGCACGGACGTGTCCGGTCGCGGACTGCACCTGTGGCAGGGCACGTACATCGACGACGCGGAGGTCGCCGAGCGCCTCGCCGATCTCCCCGCCCTCACCGAACGCGCCCTGCGCGAACCGCTGCCCACCGAGATCGTCCTCGGCGCGTGCGAGCGGGTCGCGGACGCACTGCGCGCGCCCGGCAGCGCGGTGCACGCGCGGCTGACCGGCTGCCTCGCCGAGGGCGGCACCGAGCCCGAGGAGGCGGCGGCCCTGCTGTCCGAACTCGCTGCCGCCCTCGGCCGTTCCGCCCTGGAGCGCAAGCTCCGCCGTGAACTCGGCGGACTGCACCCGGAGCGCCTCACCCGCCCCGACGCGCGCGAGACCGTCTACGAGGCGTGGGCCCCGGTCGGGCTGCTGGTGCACATCGCCCCGGGCAACGCGGCGGGGGTCGCCCCGCTGAGCGTCGTCGAGGGTCTGCTGACCGGCAACCTCAACATCTTGAAGACCAGCAGCTCCGACACGCTGCTCGCGCAGCACCTGCTCGCCGAGCTGGCGGCGGCCGACGAGACCGGCAGGCTCGCCCGCCGGATCGTCGTCCTGAGCTTCTCCTCCGGCCGGCGCGCGTGGCTGGAGCCGCTGTGCGCCGCGGCCGACGCCATCGCGGTCTGGGGCGGGGAGGACGCCGTGTCGGGCATCGCCGCGCTGACGCCGCCCGGCTGCCGCCTGGTCGAGTGGGGCCACAAGATCTCGTTCGCCTATCTGACGCGTGAGGCGTGGACCGACCCCTCCGTCCTGTCGGCGCTCGCCGCGGACGTCTGCCGTCTGGAGCAGCAGGCGTGCTCCAGCCCCCAGGTCGTCTACCTCGACACGGACAGCGGCGACGGTGGCGGTGACAGCAGGGACAGGGGCGGCGAGGACAGTGAAGCCGGGGCCGAGGTCTTCGCCTTCGCCGAGACGTTCGCCGCCCATCTGGCGCAGGTCTCCGACAAGTTGCCCCGCCCCGGACTCGGCCTCGCCGAGCACGCGGAGATCACCGGCACCGAACTTCTCGCCCGGCTCGAGCAGCACCTCGGCCTCACCCGCGTCGTCGCCGCGGACGACGGTTCGTGGCGCGTCATCGCCGACGTCCGCCCCGCCCTCACGGCCTCGCCGCTGCATCGCAGCGTCTGGGTCAAGCCGCTGCCACGCCGCGACCTGGCCGCGACCCTGCGCCCGATGCGCCGCTACCTCCAGACCGCGGCGGTCGGTGGCAGCCGCGCCGACGTCGCCGAGCTGTCCCGCGCGCTCGTCACCGCGGGCGTCACCCGGGTGACGCCGGTGGGTGCCATGCTGGAGAGCTACGAGGGCGAACCCCACGACGGTGTCTACGCGTTGCAGCGCTACAGCAGGCGGGTCGCCGTCCATGCGGACGAGCGGTTCACCGCGACCTCCTGCCTCGACGACCTGGTCGCGCCGCCCCTGCTGCCCGCCCCTCCCGCCGGGCCGCTGCTCGGAAAGGCCGGTGTGCAGGAGCAGTTGAGGCATCTGCACCCCGACCACGCCCATCTGTACTTCCGCAGCGGCGGCACGACGGGCGCGCCCGCGCTGTCGGTGTTCACCAACGCCGACTACGACACGCAGATGCGGGCCGCCGCGCGCGGCCTGGTCGACTCGGGTTTCGACCCGGCCCGCGACCGTGCCGCCAACCTCTTCTACAGCGGCGGCATGTACGGCAGCTTCATCAGCTTCTTCTCGATCCTGGAGCGCCTGAACGCCACCCAGATCCCGCTGTCCGCCGGAACGGACCTCGCCGCCGTCGCCGAGGCCCTGGTGACCTACCGTGCGGACACCCTGTTCGGCATGCCGTCCTATCTGTGGCAGCTCTTCCACACCCAGGGCGAGACCCTGCGCGCCTACGGCGGCGTGCGGAAGGTGTACTACGGGGGCGAGCACTTCACCGCGGAGCAACGGCGCGTCCTCATCGAGGAGTTCGGCGTCGAGGTGATCAGGTCGGCGGCGTACGGGTCCACCGACCTGGGGCCCCTGGGCTACCAGTGCGAGCACGCCGAGGGTTCGGTCCACCACGTGCTGACCGACCTGCACACCCTGGAGGTTCTCGGCCTCGAGGAGGACCGGCCGGTGGCCGTGGGCGAGCCGGGCCGCCTGGTCTTCACCAGCCGTGCCCGGGCGGGGCAGCGCCTGGACCGCTACGAGATCGGCGACATCGGCCGGGCGCTCGACGGCGTCTGCCCGTGCGGCAGCCGCACCCCGCGCATCGAACTCCTCGGACGCCATGGAGACGTGGCGCGCGTGGGCGGGTACTCGTACCACTACCGGGCCTTCGTGTCGGCCGCCGAGACGGGACTGGGCTACCGCGGCGAACTCCAGGTGGTACTGGCGTCCGAGCCGGTGTGCGAGCGGCTCACGGTCCGGCTCGACGCGCTCTACGCGCCGTCGGCCGACGAGGCGCGCGCCGCCTTCCTGGCGGCGATCCCGGAGCTGCGGTCGGCGGTCGAGGAGGAGGAGCTGCTGACGCTGTCGGTCGAGATCACGGATGTCGCGTCCTTCGAACGGACCGCGACGAGCGGCAAGCTGCGCACGTTCGTGGACCGGCGCGCCACGGGGTGAGGCGCGCGGGCGGTACGGCGGTGGCGGGCGGTCCCGCCACCGCCGCGCGGGCCGTAGGAGACGGTCCGGCGGTGTCCCGCCGGGGCCCGGCGCCCACAACGTGAGGAGCGGGCTCCGGAATCGCTGCGGAAGTTGGTACTGTCCACCGGCGAAAGCAACGCGCGCCCGAGCGGCGCCCGGCGTCTGCGGCCCGTACGCCGTCGACAGGAGGAGGGGTCCGCCGATGCACCGGGGAAGCGCCGCGCTGACGGCTGCCGCCGTGGCCGTACTTGTCTGCGCCGGTTGTTCGCAGACCCCGACCCCATCGGACGACGAGCCCGCCCGCACGTCCTCCGCCTCCGCGTCTTCCGCCCCGACGTCTTCATCCGCCCCCACACGATCGCCCGCGGCCCTCGACAAGCTTCCCGAGGTGGCGAGCACCGACGGCCGGCTCCCCGAGGACACGTCGCGTGAGAAGCACGTCCTCGCGGTGGTGTCGCGGGGCAAGGAGCGGATCATCGCGTACACCGAGGGCAAGATGTGCGGAATGACCGTGGTCCCTGCCGACCGCTCGTTCCTGAGGACCTCGGACACGCAGGCGGCCCGGCCGCATGACGGCGAGCCGGACGGCTCCGGCGGCCTGCCCCTGGGGCCCTACAGCTCTACTTCGATCTCCTCGTCCGGAGACGGCCCCGCGTGGTCCGGGAAGCTGCACTGTTCCGAGGGCGCGATGGTGATCGAGTACGAGTCGGACGAGTCGACACCCGTGACGGGGACGCGCGGTTCCGTTTCCACCGCGCCGCTGGACGAGGCCCGGAACAGCGTGGGCGTCGTCGTCGGCGAGGAACCCTATCGGGACCGCATCCTGGCGGAGCTGCGGAGCTGACGCGTCGGTCCTGAGCCTGCCGGGACTCCGCTCCGTCCGGGACTTGGCGCATGGCCCAGCCTGCGGCGCAGGGTCCCGGCGTGGCCGAGAAGCGATCGCATGTCTCCGGAGTGCTCCGGCCGCCGGGCTTGCGCGCCGTGCGCTGGGCCGTTCGGGTGGACGGGCCGCGCAACCGTTGCCCGCACGCGCAACCGGTGGCCCACTGGTACGACCGCACCTCAGGTCCAACCAGAGCGTGTCCCCCTCCCCCCTCCGGACGCCGTGTGACGTCTCGTCACCCGGCTGCCGTGCACCGTCCGGCGGGGACATTGCTGCGACCGGTCCGGCACCGTTCCCGTTCAGCTCTGACGCCACGTCAGCTGACGCCAAGGAGGAATTGCTGTGTCGCTTTCATCGCAGAAGTCCGCTTCGGACACCAGGAGGAACACCGTGCTCACATCCAGGCTGGGCCGATTCGCCCTCGCCACCGCGGCCGGTCTGCTGGCCTTCACCGCGGTCACCCCCGCGTACGCCACGGGGACCGCGGAGCGCAGCGCGAGCAGTCCGCACATGCTGTCCGACTACAAGGGCAGGGTCATCGCCGCGACCGGACTGAACGTCCGGAAGCAGCCCTGGCAGAGTTCGCCGGTGGTCGGCTTCCTTCCGTACGGGAAGATCGTCAGCATCGAGTGCAAGGTCAACGGGCAGTCGATCGACGGCAATCCGCGCTGGTACAAGATCAACGGCTACGGCGGGTACGCCTCGGCCCGCTACATCGAGAACATCGGCCCGGCCCCGCACTGGTGCTAGTGCTGATGCGGATGCGTGCCAGCTGACGCACGCGTCCTCGAGCCCCCTGCGCCGACCGGGTACGCCCGGCAGGCACAGGGGGCTCCCTGCTGTTCCCCTTCCCGCGTCCTGAAGGTCCGACCTGGAAGACGCAGCACCGGGCTCAGGAGTCAGGAGACGGTGAACTCGCGCGAGGTGCCGTCGAACGCCGTGATCCGCCCGTTCCAGCCGTTCTTCCAGTCGCCGAAGTGCACGACGCGGTACGTCCCGGCCGGCGTGTCCTGCGGGATGTCCCACGTCACCGTCGCCTTGGACGTGGCGCCGAACGTACGGCTCCAGCGGTACCGCGTGGCCCAGTCGCCGTCGTCCGCGTGACGGACCCAGCGGTCCCCGTCCCGGCGCTGCACCTCCAGGAAGGTGCCGCCACGGCGGAGGTTGTTCTTGGGGTGGCCGGTGGCGAACTCCACCGACACCTTCTGCCCGCGGGCGTAGCTCTTCCCGGGCTCCTCCAGGACCTCGCCGAACTCCTTCATCAGCGGCGCGCTGTCGAAGACGACTCCCGTCTGGAAGTTGAGCTGGTGCTCGGACAGGGCGCGGGGCGTGGGGCCGCGGTCGACGTCCTTGCCCGCGCGCAGCGCGGCGGCGAGCTTGCCGAACTCCTGCTGGTAGGCGGGCAGGGTGTAGCGGCCGAAGAGGGTCGAGCCGCCCTCGTACTGCTGGCTGTCGTACTCCTCGGGGGTGGTGACGTACTGGCTGTAGGCGTTGGCGTAGCCCTGCACCAGGACGTTCTCCAGCGGCACGCCGAGTTCCTCGGCCACGGTGCGCCGGATGCGCAGCCCGGCCACGATCGTGTACTCGGCGGGACCGGCGACCAGGTGCAGTTGGCCGATGCGGACGATCTGCAGCGGCAGGACGTCCGGCGTCCACGGGTACGGCTTCATCACGCCGACGGGCAGCACCACCAGCTTCGGGGCCTGGGCACTGGCGAGGGCCTTGGGGATGGGGGCGTCCAGGCCGCCGAGGGCGTCGATGAACGGGTTCTTCGTCCCCTCGGGCACGGGGATTCCCGGCCCGTCCTCGCTACTGCCCGCGAGGACGGGTTCGCCGAGCGCCGCCTTGCAGGTGGAGTGCCGTTCACCGTCGGGGGTGAAGGCGCCGTCGACGTCGACCGCGGACATGTCCACGTAGCGCATCCGGGAGTAGACCCCGCCGGTGACCTTCTCCGACGCGGCGTCGAAGGCGCGCTTGGCCGCCAGGAACTGCCGCTCGCCGATGATCCGGGTGTTCTCGAACTCGTCCTCGGTGGGCCCCGATCCGGGCTTGAGGTTCAGGTTCGGCGTCATGTCACCGGAGTTGGTCTGCGGGAAGCAGGCGACGAAGCCGGGCGCGCCGTCCAGATAGCGCACGCCCGCCTCGTCGTGCTCCCAGTGGTAGGCGGCGTAGCCCTTGTTGTCCCCGCTGATGAGGGTGTTCTCGTTGGTCATCGAGGTGCCGTGGGTGGCGAACCAGCCGATGGCGCCGACGTCCCGGCTCCCCTGGCGGAAGCGCAGCACCGTCATCGTCGGGTCGATCGCGTCGGGGAAGTGCCGGCGGTCCCCGGCCGGGTTGCGGTCGAAGGCCTTGCGGGACCGGTTGACGCTGGCGTCCTTCAGCTCGGTGCGGCCGAGGGTGATGCTGCCGGGCGCCATGCTGCGGTGCGCGGCGTCGATGGCCTCGACGATGCCGTCGACGATGGCGTTGTAGGTCTGCTCCTGGAATCCGAGGATCGCGAGGTTGTAGAGCGCGTAGTGCGAGGAACCACCGCAGGCGGCGTGGGTGTGGGTGGCGTTGAGGAGCACGTTCTGCTCGGTGTACAGGCCGTCGTACTTGGAGGCCAGACGCGCGATGACGCCTTGGTGCACGGACTGGAAGAGTGCAGCCAGGTCGGTGTTGACGAAGACGACCCGCCGGTCGCCGGCGTCGGCCACGACGTAGGCGCGCGCCCGCATGCGCAGATGGATGCCGGACGTCTTCTGGGCCGGCTGGGAGTAGCCCATCATGCCGTTCTCGGCGGCCGGGCCGGTGATGTCCGCGCACCCGACCCCGACCTCGAAGCTCTCGGGCCGGTCCGCGGCATGCGTGGCGGCCGTTGCCGGGTTCGCAGCCGTGGGCAGTACGGCGGCTGCGAGCGGAGCGCTCGCAGCACCGGCAAGGACAGTCCTCCGGGTCACCGACATGTTTGCGCCACCCCTCCTGAGAAAAAGATGAACAATGTTCAAGATTTTTGTGGATGGTAGGCCCCGATCGCGGCGATGTGTACGGGGTGCGCGGTGACGAAAATGTGCCGCTCTCGTGAACGGGCGGGCGCGCGGGGCGGGTTGGCGCGCGGAGGCCATGGAGGGCGCTGTGGGCGGCACCGAGGGGGCATGCGTCGAGCCCCCGTCCGTGACCGGAGACGGGGGCTCGATGCTCACCGGTCCACCCCGACCTCGTATGTCCCGGTGACGGCGGTCGGTGTCAGCAGGCGGTGAGGGCGGGGGTGCCCGGGGCCGGTGTCAGCGCACTGTCACGGTGACCACCGGCGAGACGGCCTGCCCGCCGGCGATGCGCAGCTCGTTCTTGCCCTTGAGACCCAGCTTGACGCGCAGCGCGTACCCACCGCTCTTGTTCACCACTGTGGTCGCCGGAAGGGAGACCCACTTCGAGCGCTGCTTCTGCTGCAGCGTGAGCTTCGTACCGGCCGCAACGTCCTTCGCCTTTCCGGTGATCCGGAACTCCTGCCACGCCTTGACGCTGCTCGCGCTGGGGGCCGCGGTCAGCGTGGGCCGGGCGGCGGCCGACGCTGACCGAGTGCCGGCGGAGGCGGACTGCCCGGCCTGCTCACCGGTCGCCGCATAGGCCCCGGCCGTCGCCCCGAGCACGAGGGTCGCCGACAGAGCGACCACGGCCGCGGCAGTGGTGGCACGGAAACCGTTGTTCATGGAAATTCCCCTCCCAGTTCGGATCAAGCTCTCAACCAGGAGCACGGGAGAACAGACTGTCCGGTTGCCCGCTCAACGCCGGGAATTTCCTTGATTGTCGAATTGACGCAGCCATGTCGCATCTTCACGGTCCACGGCGAACGGCAGGGGTCAGACGCCGAGCACCTCGTCCAGCCAGTCGAAGACCCGCTGATCGAAGCGGGAACGGTTCCAGCCCTGGCAATGGCCCAGGGCTCCTTCGGCCTTCGTGAAGCGCGCCCTCTCCTTCGGGCAGGAAAGCGCCTCGTACAACCGGTCGGGGCCGGAGGCCGATTCGCCCTCGGCGGAGACGACCAGCGTGGGGCAGGCAATTCCGTCCACCACGTCGGAGAGCCGGAAGCGGCCCATTTCGACCACGTACTGCCCCGGCGTCGCGAGTCCGTGGACCCACAGACCGCGCTGCACGAGCTTCCACCGCATCACCGGATTCTTTTCCAGAACGGCCAGATGGGGATCGAGTTCGGCGGGATCGACATCCGGCAGCCGGTCCTTCAACTCCGCCGGTACGGGCAGGACGTCGCGGAACGCATCCAGTTGGTCCCACTGGCCCGGGTCGGCGATCAGGGCGGCGATCCTGCCCTCACCTGCGGTCCCGCGCGGCGCGAGATAGCCGCCGAAGCTCCAGCCCATGACCGCCAGCCGGGACGCGTCGACCTCGCGGAGGGTCTCGGCCCGGTCGACGACGGCGCTCAGCACGGTCTCCCAGTCCGGCCGCATCGGCAGTCCCTGCTTCACCAACGGCTGCCCCTGTCCGGGACCGTCGACAAGAAGTGCCGCATAGCCGCGCCGCACGGCGGGAACGGCGTGGGACCAGTACATCTCGTGAACGTTGGAGTCGTAGCCGTTGACCGCGATAAGGGTGGGAAGGCTTTCGGACCCGGCCCTCGGCAGACAGAGCCAGCCCGGCAGAACAGTTCCTTCGAAAGGGATCTCGACCGGCCTCACGGGATGTCCGGCACGCTCGGCGAAACGGGCGAAGCACGCGTCCTCGCGGTCGAATGCCTCCGACAGCCGGGGATCGACAGGGGCGCCGAACAAGGGGTAATAGGAGATCCGGTAATAGGTGGTGGCGCGCAGGAATGCCTCGCGGGCGCTGACATCGTGACCGCGGGCGGCGCTCTCCTCGCCCCAGGCGGCGACCTGGGCGGCCCACGCGGTCCACTCCCGGTACCAGGCGTCGTTGTCCCCGGGCGGAATGCGTTGCATGACCGCCGCGCATTCCCCGTATTCCGCACCCCCGCGGGTGCTCGTGGTGAGCGCCCGCTCCGCGAACATCTGGAACAGCGGGTCCTCTGAGAAGTGCTGCACTCTGCTGCCGGCCTTTCCTGCGGGTGACCACGGTGGACTGCGCGCTCTGCGCGATGCGTGGGCGAGCGCCGTTTCCCATGATCGATGAGAGGCGGAGCGGAATCCTTCTCCGCCTCACCCGTCCCGGTGCGCGTCGAAGGCACGCGGCCTGCCGGACGACGGCCCCCGCGTGACCTGACGGTCGCTCGGCACTGTCGTCGCCGAGCGGCCGGATCACGCAAGGCGGCAGGTGCGGTACGGGGCGCCCTCACCGGCCACCACCTCCCGCACGCCGGAACCCGAACCCGCCTTCACCCGGGGCCCGGCGGAGAGAACCAGGACCTCAACGCGCCGGAGAGGGAGGGGAGTTGTGACGAGGATCCGGTACAGAGGATCATGCCGGGATGAATGATCGACGCTCTTCCGCGGCACCGGTCGTCGAGCGGATGCCGGGATACACCAAGGCCCAGCAGGACGACATGCTCGGCCCGGGCGCGGACCCCTTCGGCGTCGCGGACGCGGGCCTGACGTGGCGGCCCAAGGAGGACCATTTCGGCGTCAGGCTGGAGGGGCGGCTCGTGGCCCACGCGGGCCTGCTGCGGCTGCCCGTGTCGATCGGTGGAGCGGATCGGGAGGTCGTGGGGGTCGGCGGGGTCGCCGTCGCGCCCGGCCTCCGTGGGCACGGACTCGCACGGCTCGTCGTGACCGCCGCACTCGACCACGCGCGGACGTTGGGACCGCCGCACGGGCTTCTCTTCTGCCGCCCGCCACTCGTCCCCCTGTACGAGCGGCTCGGCTGGCACGCGTTGGAGCGTGAGGTGCAGATCGAGCAGCCCCAGGGTCCGGTGGTCATGCCGTTCCGGACGATGTGGATGCCCTTGCGGGACGGAGCGCACTGGCCGCCCGGAGACGTACGCGTCCTCTCGTACCCCATGTGAGCGGGACTCCGGGCCGCCGACTGCGCCGAGCGGGTGCTCCCGCTGTTCGAGGTGGTGGCCACCTCCGACACCCCTCCTCGCGAAGCGACCGAGGACATACGGGCGTTCGTGTGCGAAGGCGAGCGGAGGTGGCGCTGCCGGTCCGTCGCCCGGGCGGCCACACGCAGCCGCACGCGACGGCGACGAGCCGACTGCCCTGGCGCGTCAACCGGTCACAGACCGCTGACGTCCCTGGCCTTCTTGACGGCGGAGTCGAGCGCGTTCACCGCGGCGTTCTTCCGCCTCGCGCGCGCCGCCCGGTCCGCCGGCACCAGCCGCGCGGCGGCCCGCACGGCGTAGTCGTCCGGGTCACCGAAGGCAGTCCGCGGGTGCTCTCCCGTTTCCGCGCAGTGCGCCGTGACCTCCTTGACCGCTTGGAGCACGACTGCCCGGTCCACGCCCGGCTGCATCGCCAGCCGTACCTGGAGGCGCGCCATCCACCGTTCGCGGTCCTTCTCCAGCGCCGCATCCGACGTCTTGTCCTTCTTCGCCACGTGCTCTCCCGGTGATCGGCAGCCGTCCGTCACCGAGTTGGACGCCGGGGCATCGACGTCGGTTGCGAAAGGGAGCATCGGATGAGTGACCGGTACTGCCGGGCGTCGCGCCAGCTCCACGACCGGTCCAGGTGCCGGGCGCGTCCGATGTGCCGGGCGCATCCGAGGTGTCGCGCGTGTCAGAAGGAGACGTCGAAGTAGTCGATCTCGTTGAGGCGGACCTCGAGACCGTCGGCGCGGCGGCCGCCGTCCCTGAAGTACACCTCGCCCATTCCTTCAGCGATGATGGCGCGCAGCTCCTGGTCGGCCGCGCCTCTGCGCTGGGCCTCGAAGAGCCGGTCGGCGTACTCCGGCGGGAGGTGCACGGTCAGGCGGCGGAAGCGGCCGTCGTCGGTCGTGCCGATGGGCGCGGTGTAGCCGAACCGGGCTCGCGTCTCCACGGTGATGCCCGTGCTCGTGGCGGCCTGCTCCCGGCGGCGCCGGCGGATCTGGGGCTGCCAGCGGGCCCGTACGGCGGCCTCGATCCGGTCGGCGATCGCCTTCGGCGGGTGCTTGCGGGCGCCGCGGCGGTAGCGGTTGACCGAGTCGGCGGTGACGCCCAGCTCCTGCGCGACGGCCTTGGCCGTCTTCAGCTGCCTGAGCAGGAAGTTGATGCGGGCCTTGAGGGTCTTGGGGGGCTCGCGGGTGAAGGTCTCCTGGCCCGCGCGCTCCAGGGCGTCGTCGATGTCTCCCACGGGCTACTCCCCTGCCTCGAGGACGGCGTCGTGGCCGTCGCCCTTGATGTGCCGAGCAGGGTTGAAGCCCTGCTCCATCAGGTCCACGGCCCACGCCACCTGCTGAACCCCCTCCACCTTGCACAGCCCCGGTGACGAGCCGAGCCGGAAACCGCCCGGCAGCGCTTCGCCGCTGGGGGTGCACGGCAGGAAGTCCAGCGGAGAGGGGCCCTTGCTGGGGTAGACGACGCAGTCGGAGAGCACCGCGAACGGGTAGAGGCCGGTGGCCCGGGCCGTCTTGACCATCTTGCGGTGCATGTTCACCCGCGCCCGGGAGATGACGGCGGCGCGGATGTCGGGTCGCCAGGTGGGCCGCTCCAGGGCGGGCCAGCGTTCGCCGTCGCGGTAGTGGCGGCCCTGCGGGCGTTCCCGCAGCTTGCCGACTCCGCCCTTGACGGTGGACTTGATCGCGGCGAGGACGGCCACCAGGCCCGGATCGTCCTCCTTGTGGTGCTCCATCGCGGCGAGGAAGGCGTGGTCGCCGAGGTCCTTGGTGACGCCGAGGTCGGCCATGGTGTCGACGTAGGCGGTCCTGAGGCGGTCGTGCCACGGGTCGAGGTACGCGCCGGTCTCGCGGCGCAGATACGCCTCGAACGGGGCGACGTCGTGGCCGAGTTCGACCGCGTAGGCAACCGTCTGGGTCTGGTACCAGGCGGGACCCTCGGGTCGCTCCCCTGACGGCGTGAAGGGGCTCGGGAGGCGCGGGTCGAGCTCGATGCCGGAGAGGTCGACGTACCAGGAGCCGGGGATCTTCTTGTCGAAGACGGGGCGCCGTACGTGCTCGGGGCCGGACAGGCCGACGACGAGTCGGGAGGCGGCCGCGAGGAAGGCGGTGTTGATGTCCAGCCCGATCGCGTACGGCAGCAGGCACTCGTCGTCCGTGAGCAAGGAGACGTCGCGCACCCACTGGTACGCCTCCTCGTCCAGGAAGCCGCCGTTCCAGCCCTGGGCGACCGGGTGCTCGGCCGGTGCCTCCGGCGGCGCCGGATCGACGGGATCGCTGCCGAGGGAGCCGGGGTTGTGCCCCGGGACCCACGCGCCGGTGTCCTGGTCCTTCACGGCCCGGCTGGGCGGGCGCAGCGCGGTCATCAGCTCCAAGCCGGAGACGGCCGTCGAACCGCGCGGGGTGAGCACGCGCCGGGCGTAGACGCCCAGGGCGCGGGCGAGTTCGGCCGGTTCCATGGCGGAGGTTCCCGGCCACGCGCGGGCGTCGAGCGCGTCCCAGGACAGGACGGCGAGTTGGACGCACTGGCGACGGCCGGCCTGTGCGGGGCGGTAGACGCGCGCCCAGGGGCCGAAGCCTCGCTGGGTCAGCTTCCACTTCGCACGCGCGATCTGCCGGACCACGGGGTGGTCGTCCGGCAGGCGCAGGCTCCTGCGGGCCTCGAGGCCTTCCAGCCGCTCGGGGAGACCGAAACGTACGGCCGCCGAGGCGGTCAGCGCGATGAGCGGGTCGCCGTCCTTGCCGTTGCGGTGGAGGCGCGGTGCGCCGATGCCCGAGGCTCCCAGCGTCCACTCGACCAGCTCCGGAACGGTGGTCGCGGGGCAGTCGAGGATCACGCCGCCGGTGCAGTAGGCGATGCCGTCGCCGTCGAGCACCGCCAACGGTCCGTTCGGATACGGCGCGTCGGGCCCGTCGTTCCCGTGCCGGACGGCCTCAGGGCGCGCGCCCTGGGGGCGGTGCCGCGGAGAGCGAAGCCGATCCGGAGGGCGCTGATCCGGGCGGGACTCATCCGGGCGGGCGGGTCGGCGGGCCGCCGGCGTGCGCGGTCCGGCTTCCGTGGCGGGTCGGGGCACCGTCGCCGCACCGCCTCCGGTGGCGGGGGCGGAGTCCGGCGACGGCGCGGCGGTGGAGCGTTCCGCCGCGGGCAGCGGCGCGGCGCCCTCCCGGGGCCCCGGGCCGTCCTGAAGCGGAGCGCCCTCCTGAAGCGTCGCGACGTCCTGAGGAGGCGGGGCCGTCGCGCCGGTTGTGCCCTCCCCCGGTTGTCCGGTCGCGGAGGCCGGGTACTTCTCGGCCCAGCCCTCCAGGAGCCGCAAGTACGCCTGGAGCCGCGGCGGACGCGGCTCCGACCGCCCGGACTCCCAGTTCTTGACCGTCTGCGTCGACGACTGCAGCGCCTGCGCGAGGCGGGCCTGCGTCACCCCGGCCGCTTCGCGCAGCCGGGCCCGCTCGGCCGGTGACGGCAGCTCGGGCTGGTCCTCCAGCAGCGCGTCCACGGCCGCGAACAGCTCTTCCTCGCTCGGCATGTGCGCGACCCTAGCAGCGACTTGCCTATGGATTTAGCCCGGCGCTTACCCCGGGGTTGCGCGCCGCGCGCGTACACCGAACCGGCCCGCCGGCGCCTTCCCCGGTACGGCAGATGGCCGGGAACGCATGACCGGAAGGCCACACGGGAGGGCCGGACCAGGAGGAGGCCGACCGCACGAATCCGGCCGTGATCCTTGGCCATCGGATTCAGGGTGCGTCACATCGGTGTAGCGCTCATCTGTTGGGTATGACCCGTAGGCGGACGTACGGCGCGGCAACCCGGTCACGCCGTTCGTACTCCGTTCGTATTCCGACCCCCCACACGGAAGAGGCACGTCGCCATGACGAAAACCCCTGCCCGCAGAGCCACCGCCGGAATGGTGCTGGCGCTCGGCTGCCTGACGGCGGCAGCGCTGCCGACCGCCACGGCCCAGGCCTCCGATCGTTTACCGCACCACACCACCCAGAACAGCGGACGCGGCTGCGTGATGGTCTGGTTCGACCTCGGTGAAACCCTGGTGCACACCGCCGAGGACGGCAGCATCCGGTACATGCCCGGGGCCGCACAGCACCTGCGGGCACTGCGTGCGCGGCACATACCCGTCGGCCTGATCACCAACGTCCCCTCCTCCTGGGGGAACACCGACGCCGAGCGGGCGGCGGAGCTGAAGAAGGTGATCGACACGGACTGGAAGGACTCCCGCCCCTTCGCCTGGAGCGACTTCGGCGACCGGATCCTCACCCCGCGCACCGAGGCGGAGCGCAAGCCGGCCGCCGTCCTGTGGGAGCGCGCCCGTGACACCACGCACGGGTGCCGGCTGGTCTACCAGGCCGAGACGAACGACGAGATCCAGGCCAGCAGTTCGCTCGGGTACTTCTCGTACCTGGTGGGGCGTCCGCACTGGCCCGCGTTCATGCCTGTCCCGCTGATCGCCGCGCTCGGGCACCTTCCCGGCAGGTCGTAGGGCCGAGGGAAGGGCGACGGCCCGGACAGGGGTTCCTGTCCGGGCCGTCGCCCTTCCCCTGCCGCTGCCGGTCGGCCGCCGTTTCTCCCAACCGGGCGGGGGCAGACGCCCACTACGCGTAACCGGGCAGGTCCGAGGGGCCCGGACTGAGCACGGGAGGCGACGGTATGAACGCGTGGGCACCGGCATGGGGACGGCGCAGAGCCCAGCAGGCGGCGAACAGTTCGGCGATGGAGGCCGCGGCCCGCTGGGGCCTGGCGGCCCGCGGGGTGCTGTACTTCCTCATCGGCGCTCTGGCGCTGCGGATCGCCTTCGGCGACAGCGGGGAGCAGGCCGACCGCGGGGGCGCGCTGGAGGAGTTGTACACCCAGCCGCTGGGCGCCCTCCTGGTGTGGGCCGTGGGCATCGGGCTCGCGGGCATGGCGGTGTGGCGGCTCTCGGAAGCGCTCGTCGGGGCGTCAGGGCCGGACGGCAGGAAGGCCCACAAGCGCCTGCTCTCCGCCGTACGCGCCGCCTTCTACGCCTTCGTCGCCTACTCGGTGCTCTCCTTCGCGGCGGGCGAGAAGGGCAGCGGGTCGAGCGACGCGCAGTCCCGTGACGTGACCGCGCGGGCGCTCGAACTCCCCGGCGGGCAGTGGCTGGTGGGCATCGCCGGGCTGGCCGTCGCCGGCGCGGGGATCTGGATCGGCGTCCGCGCGGCGCTGCGGAAGTACCACAAGCATCTGAAGCGTTCCTCGATGTCGCGGCGCTCCCGCAGGGCGGTCGACGTGCTGGGGGTTGCCGGCGGCATCGCCCGCGGCGCGGTCTTCACGCTGGCGGGGAGCTTCGTAGCGCAGGCGGCGATGGACTACGACCCCGACGAGGCCAAGGGCTTCGACGACACCTTGCGCGTGTTCGCCGACACCCCGGCCGGTCCGTGGCTGCTCGCGGCCGTCGCGGCGGGGCTGGCGCTCTTCGGCCTGTTCTCGTTCGCGATGGCGCGGTGGCGGAGGGTCTGACAACAGGGTCCATCGCGAAGCGTCCATCGCACAGCACGGGCCACCGGACGGGAGTTGAGCAGCCGCTCCTCACGCCGACATGTCGGACCCGCGTGGGAGAGTCCGTCTCATGGACGGACACAAGGACGGACGCGGGGACGGGCGCATGCACGGCGTTCCTCTCGTCGAGCGGGTCATCGAGAAGGTCGGCCGGGAGGGATTCGGAGGGTTCTGCGGCGCCCCACGGCTCGACGCGCCCGTACCGCTGCCGGCCGCGGCGGTGAAGGGTCTGCGGATGCCGGGAGGCAAGCCGCTCCCTCCGAGCCTGCGGCGGTGGCTGGAGTTCGACGCCTCGTGGCTGGCCGGGCTCGGGTGGTTCACGGACTCCGCGACCCCGGCGCTGGAGGGGAACACGCTGTCGGCGACGGCCCATGAGATGTACGGGTTCGACCGCAGCGAGTACATGTGGACCGAGATGTTCGCCGACTTCGAAGTGCTGCTTCCCGGCTCCTGCTTCCCCTTGGTGGGCGGGTGCGATTCCCGCCGGCTGGTCTACGCCGGCGAGCCCGACTCGTTCGGCGAGTACCCGGTCCTCGTGACCGACATCGACGACCTGCCCTACGTGGCGGTCATGTACCCGGGGCTGGACGTGTACCTCGCCGATGAAGCCGGGGTGATCGACCTCGACTTCGGCACGTACACCGAGCTGGCCGACCACCCCGTCTACGGCGCGCGCATGCGGGAGCACGCCACCCGGACCGGTCTCGGTCCCGAAGGCAAGGAGATCTACGACCTCTTCGTGGAGGGGGACGCCGCGGGCGCGGTCATGCCGTGAAACCGACGGCGGTCGGAACCGTTCGGATCGTCCGAACCGTTCGGATCGTCAGGCCGGTTCGGATCGTCCGGCCCGTTCTGCCGTTCATGCGGGCGGGCCGTGCCGGGGGCGGCCGCCGCGGCCAGGACGGTCTCGACGACCACGGGCAGCGATGCCGGGTGGAGGTCCAGGAAGAGGTTCGGCTCGACCAACTCCAGCTCCATCAGGCGCGGTTCGCCGTCGTCGCCGGTGACCAGGTCGACCCTCGCGTACAGCAGTCCGGAGGGGTCGGGCACGGCGGCCAGCGCGCGCTCGGCCACGTCGAGTTCGGCCGCCGTGGCCTGCCATGGCTCCAGTCCGGGGTGGGGCATCTTGTCCGCGTCGTAGGGCGTGCCCGGTTCGAGTACGGCGCCCTTGCGGCTCGCGTGCAGGAACCGCCCGCCGAAGAACTGCAGCGCCCGCTCGCCCTGGACGTCGATGCTCGCCATGTACGGCTGCACCATGGCGGTCAGGCCCTTCTCGTGCAAGCCCGTGAGATGCCGCAGGGCCGCCTCCCGCTCCCTGGGCGCGTAGCGCGCGGCGTTACGGGCGCCCGCTCCGCACACGGGCTTGAGGACGTACTCGCGGTCGTCCGGGAGTCCGGCGACGGCGCCGGGTTCGAGATACCGGGTGGGGACGACGGGCACTCCGGCGGCCGCCAGCTCCCCGAGGTAGCGCTTGTCGGTGTTCCACCGCACGATGCCGGCGGGGTTGGCCAGCCGTGTGGCCTTGTCGCAGAGCTCCACCCACGCGGTGAACTCCTCGGTCCGCCAGGTGTAGTCCCAGGTGGAGCGGATGAGGGCGAGATCGAAGGCGGACCAGTCGGTGCCGGGGGCGTCCCAGGGCACGGCGTGCGCCTCCGCCCCGGCCTCCTGCAGAGCCCGCACCAGCACCGGGAGGTCCCGGTCGTGGTGGGGCTCCGCCCCGGAGTCGTAGGTGACGGCGGCGATGCGCACCACGGTCGGTTCTCCTCTCATCTCCGGCGCTCGGCCCGCCGGGTCGGCCGCCGCGCGCCGCACTGCGGCGGTTCGCGGCCCTCCGGCGCAGGCTAACCGCAGACGCGGGTGGATCACCGAACTTTTTCCCGGGGGCGGCCGACGGCCAGGGCGGCGAGGCCGGGATTCCGGGGCCGTGGCGGTGGAGACGGAGAGTCCGGGACCGTGGCGGCGAGACCGCGAATCCGGGATCGTGGCGGTGGAGACGGAGAGTCCGGGACCGAGGCGGCGAGACCGCGAATCCGGGACCGTGGCGGACGACGCAGAGTGCGGGCGGTGGGGGCCGGGGCTCCGGGGCCGGAGGCCGGGCGGACACGCCCTCGGGCCGGCCGGCCCCGCCGGCTCATTGCCAGCCGTTCACCCTGCTCCGTTTCCTCGACGACGACGTCGTCAGAACGGTGTGGGTCAGCAAGTCGGTTCGGATCATGGTTCCGTTCCCTCCTCGAGGGGGTTCCTTCACCCGGAACCGTAGGCCGCCGGCCCCGCCAGTTCGTGGGGTGCTGTTACTCAGATTCCCGCCACACGTCCGTAACGACGCAGGTGATGGCCGCGCGAATAGTAGGCGGACGGCCCGGCGGAGTCAGGCGTCCGGATCCGGGCGACTCCGCGCCCGGCCTCCGGGGCAGGCCGTTCCCGCCGGAGGAGGCAAGACGCCCCGCCTGCACCGGCGTCGGGCGACAGCGACGGTTACCGGGCCGTGACATGAGAAGTCCGGCCCTCCGGGAAGGCGTTCTGATGAACCGAACCGAGGGGCCGGCAACGACCGGCCGGTCCCGAAAGGAGCCGGATCGATGTTCAGCAAGAAGACCGTCATGGCGATCACCGCCGCCACCGCCGCGGTCGCCGGGGGACTGGCGTTCGGGGTCCCGCAGGCCACGGCGTCCGGCGCGGCGACCCCCACATGCCGGGAGGCGGGCCTCGAGGTCACGCTCGACGACCTCGGCACGCCCCAGGCGGGGATGAACCACTCCGGAACGTATCTGCGGATGAAGAACACCACGGACCGTACCTGCGCCGTACGGGGCTACCCGGGCCTGGGGCTGGAGAAGGCCGGGCACGAGCAGGCCCCGACCGACACGGACCGCGGATCCACGTACTTCGCCCAGGATCCGGGCAGGAAGACCGTGTATCTGCAGCCCGGTGACTCCGCCTGGGCGGACCTGGAGTGGACCCACACCGGTGCGAACGACGTCAAGGCGAAGTCCCTGCGGGTGACGCCGCCCGCCGCAACGACGCAAGCGCGGGTCCCCCTCGACGAGAAGGTCGACAACGGCAGGCTCGCGGTGACGGCGCTGTCCGACACACCGCCCGGAAGCCCGGCAGGCTGAGGCCGGGCGGGACGACGGAACCGAACAACGGTTCCGCGTCTGCCGAGGTCACCAACGTTCCGCGCCCCCGCGCCCTTTGGGCCGGGGGCGCGTGCGTGCCCTGCTCCGCCGGACCGCGGGCCTCACACCCAGGTGCGGGCTCGCGCCACCCTCCCCTGCCCGTTCACGCCCCGGTGCGGGCTCGCGTCACCCTCCCCTGCCCGTTCACGCCCCCGGCACGGGCTCCGCGCCCTCCCCGGCCGGGCGCTGCACCGGCACCAGCGGCTGGTTCGTGAGGTGTTCGAAGGTGCCGGTGATGGTCAGCATCCGGTCGAGGCCGGTGCTGCGCCGGTCCAGGTGCAGGCGTACGCCGTGCCCGCCCGCTGTGCGGTGGACCTGGAGGAGGGCGGAGAGCCCCATGGAGTCGACCGTGCCCAGCCCCGCGCAGTCCAGGTGCAGTGCCTCCAACTCCGTCCGCCCGTCGAGGACTTCGTTGACCCGCTGCAGCAGCACATCGCTGGTGTCGTAGGCGAGATCACCGACAAGGGCTATCGATACGGCGTGCGGCCCGCTCTCCTCCGTGGTCAGGGACAGGTTCGGGTCGGGCAACGGAGTGGTCGTCATCAGCTCTCCAGGCCGGCGGTGTCAACAGGTGGCCAGCGCGCTGCGCCCGTCGGCGAGAAGGGCTGAGGCGCGAGGGAAATCGTGCAGGTGCTCCTGGAGCAGCTCCAGCGTGGGGACCAGAGAGCGTGCCGGGACCTTGCGGGCGGTGAGGACGTCCGCGGTCCAGGTCAGGAATCCGGTGAACAGTGTGGGGTCGTCGACGTAGAGCGCGACGGCGAGGAAGTCGGCGATGTGCGCGAGGTCCTCCGCCGTACGGTCCCGCTGCGCATCGTCGTAGTCCCGCATCGCCGGGAAGCGGTCCTGGAGGCCCTGGAGGGTCTCGCGCACCAGCCGGACCCGGCTGCGGGCGACCATCGTGTACTCCTGGTCCTTCAAGTGCGGGAGGTCGTCGGCCACTTGGTGACCGACGGACGGGCGGTGCAGGCCCTCGGCGAGCCGGTCGGCGGCGGCGCGGGCGTCGGAGGCCCAGGCGTCGGCGCCCAGCAGCCGCGCGTACCGGCCGTCGGGGCCGAAGGCAGCTCCGCCGGCGATGACCGGGACACCGGCCGCCTGGCATGCGGTGATGGCGGCGTGGGCGGTCGGCAGGCGCGGAGGCAGCGAGCTGGAGAGGGCGACGGCGGCGGGCGCGGTGCGGTGGAGGTGGGCGATCAAGTGGGGCGAGGGCACATGCGCCCCGAGGTAGTCGACGTGGAAGCCGCGCAGCCGCAGGGTCTCGGCGAGCAGGCGCGCGGGAAGGGCGTGCCATTCGCCGTCGACGCAGGCCACGGTCACCCGTGTCCGCTCCGCCGCGGCGACGTCCGGGCGCGGGGGCCTGGGCAGCGCGGAGACGGCGCGTTCGCTGATGGCGGTGGCCGCGTGTTCGTCGGCGACGGTCATACGGTTGGCGGCCCATTCGATACCCACCCTGTGCTGGACGGTCCCGATCACGTCCAGCAGCACGCTCTCCGGGGCCAGGCCCGCAGCGAGCGCGGACTCGACGACCTCCAGGGCCGCGTACTCGTCCTGGGCGCCGATCGCGGCCCAGAGCCGGTCCGCCCACGGCTGGGCGGCGGCATCGATGTGCGGCGGGCTCAACAGCCGGGCGCCGGGCCGGAACCCCTCGGGATCCGTCGCGTCGCCCTCGGGATGCGGGTCCCGCTGCGGGGCGGGGTGCGTCGTCATGGCGTGGGTCTCCCGGATCCGGTGCCGTCGGGGGCACCCGCGGTGCGGGGCGCCGTGATGGCGATGACCGCCATGTCGTCGGGGGCGTCGGCGGCGGCCCATTCGGACGCCAGCATCTGGATGCGCTCGGCGACCGCCGTGGCCGGGGCACCGGCGCACTCGGCCAGCGCCCGCCTGAGGCGCTCGTCGCCGAACAGCTCGCCGCCCATCGGACCGCCCCTCGCCTCGGTGATGCCGTCGGTGAACAGCAGGCAGGTCTCCCCCGGCGCGAGCGTCGTCGTCACCGTGTGTGCCGGTGCCTCGGGCAGGGCACCGACGATCGTCCCGTGCGTGGCGGCCTCCTCCACGGTTCCGTCCTGCCGCACGATGAGCGGCGTCGGGTGCCCGGCCGAGGTCAGCCGCAGTCGCACCGCGCCGTCCACGTGCCGGGCCGAGGCCAGGACGAGGGTGGCGTAGCGGGTGTGATGGCTGCTGAGCATCGCGTTGTTCAGCAGGCGCAGCATCCGCTGGTGGTCGTCCGCCAGTGGCAGGAGCGCCTGAACGGTGCTGCGGATCTTGCCGGTCAGGACGGCGGCTTCGAGTCCCTTGCCGCAGACGTCGCCCAGGACGGCCAGGGTCTCGTCCTCGCCCGGCCCCGTGCCGGGGTGGACGTCGTAGAAGTCGCCGCCGACGCGTTCGCCGTCCCCGGACGGCCGGTAGCGTCCGGCGAACTCCACCCCGGCGACCTGATGCACGGCGGGCGGCAGGAGTTCGCGCATGAGGGTGTCGGCCAGCGAGGTCTGCTCGGCGTAGAGACGTGCCGCCGACAGGGCCGCGCCCGCCCGTTCCGCGAACAGGCCGACGAGCTTGTCCTCGCCCTCGCTGAACGCGGCGTGCCGGCTGTTGCGCAGCAGGACGATCGCCCCGGCGGGGACGCCGTGCCCGGGCAGAGCGGTGACGGCGACGGCTCCCGGGTCGCCGAACCCGTCCGGTACCAGCCAGGACGGCGCGCCGGACGGGTCGATCCACCGGGACGGTACGGGCGGGAAGCCCTGCAGCGCCTCGGCCAGCCCGGGCACGTCGTCCAGGGCGGCCGAGGTCGTCGTGGCGCGGCGGACGGTCCCGTGCTGGTCGCACATCGCCAGAGGCAGCTTCCGCCCCGCCCCGGGAGCGATGACCACCGCCGCGTCGGCGAGGTGCTGGACGGCGAGGGACGCGGTCAGCTCCATGCAGCGGTCGAGGTTGAGGGACCCCAGCAGCCTGCCGGACACCTCGACGAGGAACTGCGTACGGTCGCGCTCCGCGCGCAACTCCTCCAGGACGCGGAGGTGTTCGGTGTCGTCGGTCAGCCAGTACGCCGTACGTCCGCCTCCGAGCACGGAGGGCCGCGCCGAGAATCTGCGCCCGTCGACGCTCCCGGCAAGGACCGTGAGGTGCGGCTCGTCATCGGGACGGCGGCCCCGCACGCGGCCCGTGAGGCGTTCCGGGCCACCGCCGGCGGCCACGGGGTACGGGTGGGTCTGCGGCCGAAGCCAGGACAGCGCGGTGTCGTGGAGGTGGCCGCCGGGGACGGTGGTGGGGTCCAGGCGTCGGGCGGCTTCGTTCAATTCGACGATGCGTCCTGCCGCGTCGGCCACGAGGACCGGGTAGGGGGCACCGTCGACGCTGCCGTGGGGGGCTGCCGCCGCGCCGGGTGAACTGTCCGCGAAGTGGGTCACTCTGCAGGGCTCGCACCGGCGTGGGCCCTTCTCCTCTCCCTGATGTGTTCCGTGGCCGGAAGATTGCCGGACGGCAACGTTCTCGCAGATCGCTGTACGGGGCAACCCTCTTGGGGCGGCACCGCCTTCCCGAGCACTCGCCGTACGGTTCGTCCCCCTTTGCCGCGGAGAGGGCGGAGCCGGTCCGGGTCGGCAACGAGCCCTGGGGCACGGTCCGTTCGGGGCCGACAGGACGGACAAGGCAGGCACGCAAGGGCATTTCGGGCGAGAGAGTGTCGGCCGTGCGTGTAGGCGGGAGCGGTGCGCGTACGCGGGGAGCGCCGCCGATGCGGACGCAGCGGCCGGCTCGGGTCGGCCCGCCGTACGGCCCGGCGTACGGCGCGGGGACGAGGCCCGCCCGGGCCCTCCCTGCACCCGACCTCCGGGATCTTGCGATACCGACGCAGAATCGGTGCGAGTTGTCTGCGTCGGGGCTCCCCGACCAGGGTGAAAGGACCGCGGCGCGCACGGGGCGCCCGGTCACAGCACCACCCGCCTGACGCGGCCCGTCACGGCATGGTTTTGCCCATCCGCCGGATCGCGCCCCGGTGACGAGGAGCCGAGATCATGGCCACTGCCGGATCCGGGACGCGCCGGCGCCCGCTCACGGCGCCGGAGCGCGTACGGACCGAGCACGTACGGACCGAGCACGTACGGATAGAGCGCGTACAGACCGAGCCCGTACGGACCGAGCCCGTTCCGACCAGGCCTGTACACAACGAGCGCGTACGGACCGGGGAGCCCCCGCGTCCGTACGCCGAGGGGGACATCGACGCGTCGCTGGCGGCCGGATTCGCCGCCGGGGACGAACGGTCCCTGGAGGCCGCCTACCGCCTCTGCGGCTCCCTCGTCCACGCCCTCGCCCGGCGCGCCCTCGGCGACGACCAGGAGGCGGAGGACGTGACCCAGCAGGTCTTCCTCGCCGCCTGGCGAGGCCGGAGCGGGTACCGGCCCGAGCGTGGCAGTCTGGCCGGATGGCTGGTCGGCATCGCCCGGCACAAGATCGCCGACGCCCTCGACGCCCGTTCCCGGCGCGCGGAGGCCACCGCCGCGGCGAGCGCGGGCTACGTCCGTACGGCCGCCACCGCGCCGGAACCGGAGGAGTCCCTCGACCGGGTGCTCCTCCAGCGCGAGATCCGCCGACTGACCTCGGCGCAGCGGTACGTGGTGGGCCTGGCCTTCTACGCCGACCTGTCCCAGACCCAGATCGCCGAGCTGACCGGCCTGCCCCTGGGGACGGTCAAGAGCCACATGCGCCGCGCCCTGCACGCGCTGCGGCGCTCGCTCCGCCGCGAGCCGTACGCGGGGACATCCGGCGGGACCGCTGGGTGCCCGCCGCTCGAGCGGAGCCGGTAGCCCAGCGGGGATGGCGCGGTACGGGAACCCGGGCGGGGGATGGCGCGGTACCGGAACCCGGCGCCCCTCAGCGCCCGACCAGGGAGACCAGCTCTTCCAGGCCCGACCGCAGACCATGCAGCCTCCGCACTCCCGCGACCTGCGCGGATCCGCCCCACCCGGGGCCCGCGAGCAGCAGCCGCGGATGTGCCCTGGCGCCGCGCAGCCCCCACTGCACGCCCCCGATGAAGTGCACGAGCGCGCGGTCCGCGGTCGAGCGCGACTGCGCCCAGAGCACCACGGCGGCCGGACCGGTCCTGCGGACGGCCTCGTACAGCGCCTCGGCGGGCAGCGCGGCCCCGAACATCCGCGCCGGCAGCCCGCGTTCGCCCAGCGCCGCGGCCAGGGCCTCCAGGGGGAGGCTGTGCTGTTCGCCGGGCGCGCACGCCAGCAGCACCGGTGGCCGGTCGCGGAGCTCACGCGCGGGCCGTACGCGGCGCAGGGCCGAGGAGACGTGCCACGACAGCAGGTGCTCGACCTCGACGTAGCGCTCCCCCGACGACGCCCACTTGCGGCCCGCCGCGTGCAGCGCGGGGGCGATGACCTCCTCCCAGGCGGTGAGGAGCCCGTGCTCGGTGACCGTCCGGTCCAGCAGGTCCTCGACGGCGGAGGCGTCCAGGCGTACGGCGGCGCGTGCGAGACCGCGGCACTCCTGCCGTACGTCGCCCAGCGGCAGCGCGGCCCGTCCGCCGGGAGCCCGCCGCGCCGCCCCCGCTTCGGGAGACCCGGGCGACGCCGCGGGCTCCTCGCGGGACACGGCGGACCGCCCGCCGCCCCCACCGCGGGCCGGATGCGTCCGCAGCGCCGTGCCGGCCGCCTCGGCCGGTGGGACACCCTGGGCGGTCAGCCGGCACATCTCCTCCAGCCGCGCGATGTCCTGCGGGGTCCAGCGGCGGTGCCTGCCCTCCTCGCGCGTCGCGGGGCCGATGGCGTAGCGCCTCTCCCAGGAGCGGAGCGTGGTCGGCGCGACGCCCAGCCTGCGGGCGACGGCTCCCGTGCTCAGCGCGGCGGCCGGATCGCCCGAGGCGGGTCCGGGTCGCCGGTCAGCGTTCACGTCTGCCATGGTACGAGCCGTACGACGCACCATCGATGCAAAAGCTCACCCCTGACCCTCCCCTCCGCGGTCACCGCGCCCGGCTCGCCAGCAGTTCCCGTGCCGCCCGCGTCCCCGACGCCATGGCGCCCTGAACCGAGCCCGTGGCCCGGTGGTCGCCGCAGACGTGCACCCCGTCCGCGACGCGTGTGGTCCGGCTGAGCGGCCACGGCGGCGGCATGGCGGGCAGCGCCCCCGGGACGGTGTACGAGGCGAGGTGCTCCCAGGTGCTCGTGTCCGCCCCGTAGACCTCGGAGAGCACCTGCCGCAGCCCGCGCTCCTCTCCCCCGTCGCCGAGGACCGACGTCGAGACAAGGGACCGGCCGTCCGTGGCGTAGGCGGGTGAAACCTCGGTCAGGACACAGGTGTTGAGGAACCGGCGCCCGGCGTCGAGCAGGAGGGCCGGCTCGCGCAGCGGCGAAGCCGGGGCCGCGTGGTAGGACGTCGTGACGGTCCGCGTGGGGACCGGGGGAAGGTGCGGGAGCAGCGCGGACGCGGCCTGCGCACCCGTGGCGACCACGACGGCGGACGCCGGGCGTTCCGACCCGTCCGCCGTCACCACGCCCTCGTCGGTGAGCGCGGACACCGGGGTCTCCAGCTCCACACAGCCGGGCGGGAGCGCGGCGGCCAGCTGTGCGGGGACCGCCCCGATGCCCGCCGCGGGGAGGGTGAGGCTGCCGCGGACGAAGCTGCGCCAGACCAGATGGAACATCCGGCTGCTCGTCTCGAGGTCGTCCTCCAGGAAGACGCCCGAGAGGAAGGGGCGCAGCAGGGTCTCGACGCAGGTGTCGGAGAGCCCGGCGCGCGCCAGCTCGGTCCGCGTCGTGTGCTCGGGCATCCGCTTGAGCAGCACGGGCGGGGCGAGGGTGTCCCGGGCTGTCAGCCCGGCGAGCACCGCGAGGTCGCGGGGTGACGCGGCCCGCCCGGTGAGCAGCGCCGCGGCGTCCCGGGGGCGGCGGCTGGGGTCGGCGAACCGGACCCGGCCGCGCGCGGTGTGCACCAGGGCGCCCGGTGTGAAGGGACGCAGCCGCAGGCCGGCGAGCCGGATACGTCTCTTGACCTGGGGATACGAGGTGTTGAACACCTGGAACCCGCGGTCGAGCACGAATCCCTCGTGCCGGTCGCTGCGCATCCGTCCGCCGACGCCGTCCGACGCCTCCAGCACGGTGACGTCGACTCCGGCGGCCGCCAGGTCGAGCGCGCAGGTCAGCCCGGCCGGTCCCGCACCGACGACGACCACGGGGTGGTGGTCCGTCCGTAGATCGGTCATCGCTCCCGTCCCTCTCCGTCATCGCTTCGGTCACGCTCCGTCGGGGCGCGCCCCGGTCGCACGCCGTTCCCTCCGGCCCGGTCCTCCTCCACCCTGCATTCCCCCGGCGGGCCGCGCCCGGATGCACCGGTCGCGGGCCGCGCCCGGAAGCACCGTGCCGCGTCTCCTTCACCGCTTCCCCCGGCAGGGCATACGACCTCCCCCGAAAACGCACGCATCCGTTCCCGGCTCCGCTCCGAAATACGGGGTGAGGGGCCAAGGCCCGCAACCGGAGCGTGGAGGGAAGCGGAATGACGACGCGAGGACGCAGGCGTACGGCCGTGGTCGGGGGTGGGATCGCCGGCCTCACCGCGGCCTACCGTCTGGGCCGCGCCCATGACGTGACGCTCTACGAGGCCGACGAGCGCCTCGGCGGTCACGCGCACACCCACGAGCTGACCTCCCGCGACGGAGCGGTCCGGGCCGTCGACTCCGGCTTCATCGTGCACAACGAGCGGACCTACCCCCACCTCCTGCGGCTCTTCGACGAACTGGACGTGCCCACGCAGGAGACCGAGATGAGCATGTCGGTCCGGTGCGAGGGGTGCGGGCTGGAGTACGCCGGGGCCCGCGGGCCGCGCGGCCTCTTCGCCCGCCCCGGTACGGCCGTGCGCCCCTCCTATCTGCGCATGCTGAGCCAGGTCCCGCGGTTCCACCGGCGGGCCCGCGCCCTGCTGCACTCCGGACCGCACCAGGGCTCGGGCACGGACGGGGGCACGGACGGCACCGAGACCCTCGGCGCGTTCCTGAGCCGCTGCGGCTTCGGCCCCTACTTCACGGCACACTTCGCGATCCCGCTCGTCTCCGCCGTCTGGTCCTGCCCGCCCGGTACGGCGCTGCGCTACCCCGCCCGGTATCTGTTCCGGTTCCTTGATCACCACGGGATGCTGTCGGTCGGCGGGTCCCCGCAGTGGCGCACGGTCTCCGGAGGGTCCGCGGAGTACGTCCGGCGGGTCCGCAAACAGCTCGCCGCCATACGCCTGTCGGCCCCCGTCCGCGCGGTCGCGCGGCAGCGGGACGGCGTACGGATCACCACCGCTGACGGTGCCTCGGCCACGTACGACTCCGTCGTCGTCGCCGTCCACGCCGACCAGGCGCTGCGGCTGCTCGCCGACCCGACCGAGGCCGAACGCCGCGTGCTGGGCGCGTTCGGCTACTCCCGCAACCGGACCGTGCTGCACACCGACAGCGCGCTCCTGCCGCGCAGCAGCGGCGCGCAGGCGTGCTGGAACTATCTGCTCCCGGACTGCCGGGCGTCCGGGGCGCAGGTCCGGGTCAGCTACGACATGAACCGTCTGCAGCGCCTGGACGCCCCGGAGACCTACGTGGTGACGCTGAACGGCGACGACCGTATCCGGCGCGACCGTGTGCTGGCGGAGATGACGTACGAACATCCCCTCTACACCCCGCAGTCGGTGGCCGCCCAGCGCGAACTGCCCGGCCTGTCCGGCCCGGTGACGGCGTTCGCCGGGGCCTACCACGGCTGGGGGTTCCACGAGGACGGCTGCCGCTCCGGGGTCGAGGCGGCCGCGGCACTGGGGGTGATCGCATGAGTCCCCGCGCACCGGCCCTGTACCGGAGCGTCATCACGCATGTGCGCGCCGGGGACACCCCGTACGGCCTGCGGCACCGCACGTACCTGTGGCTGGTGGACCTCGACGCGCTGCCGCGGCTGCCCGGTCCGCTGCGCTGGCTCGCGCGCTTCGATCCGCGCGACCACTTCGGAGGGACGGCCGGGACGATCCGTGAGGGGCTGGACCGGTTCCTTGCCGCGCACGGGGTGGAGACGGACGGCGGGCGGGTGCTGATGCTGGCGCACGCCCGTGTGCTCGGGTACGTCTTCAACCCCCTGTCGGTGTACTGGTGTCACGGCCCGGACGGAGCGCTGCGCTGCGTGGTGGCGGAGGTGCACAACACCTACGGGGGCCGGCACTGCTATCTGCTGGGGCCCGAGACGGCGGACTCCCCGGCCCGCACGTCCAAGGAGTTCTACGTCTCGCCGTTCCTGCCTCTGGCCGGCGACTACCGGATGCGGCTGCCCGAGCCGGGCGAACGGCTGGGGATCTCCGTCCACTTGGAGGGGGCGGGCGCGCGGCGCCTGACCGCCACGGTCCGTGGCACGCGCGGGCCCGCGACCCCGTCCGCCGTCCTGCGGGCCGCCGTCCGGCACCCCTGGTCCACCGCCGCCGTCTCGCTCGGCATCCGGCTCCACGGCATCCGCCTGTGGCTGCGCGGCCTGCCGGTCCAGCCCCGTCCACGGCACGAACCTCAGGAGGGTATGCAGTGAGCACCCGTACGTCCCCCGCCGGCGCGACGGCCGGGTCGCCGATCGACGCGGTCCGCTGGCCCGATGTCGCCACGGTGCCGGCCTGTTCGGCCGTCCGGGCCGCCGTCGCGCGGCGGATCGTCCGGCACGCGTTCCACCGGCTGCCGTTGCGGGTGCGGATGGGACAGGACCCCGTCCTCGGAACGGGCGGGCCGGAGCTGCGCGTTGACGATCCCGCGTCCTTCGAGCGCCGTATCGCCACGGGAGGGCTGATCGGATTCGGCGAGTCGTACATGGCCGGGGAGTGGGACTCCGGCGACCTCGTCGGGGTGATGACGGTACTGGCCCGGCACGTGAGCACCCTGGTGCCGCCGCCGCTCCAGCGTCTGCGCCGCCTGTGGGCCGTGGCGCAGCCCGCGGCCCACCGCAACACCCCCGACGGTGCGCGCGCCAACGTCCACCACCACTACGACCTGTCCAACGAGCTGTTCGCCGAGTTCCTCGACGAGACCATGACCTACTCCTCCGCGGTCTTCGGCAGGCTGCCCGCGGACCCGGCGCAGCTCGTCCCCGCCCAGCACCACAAGATCGACCGACTGCTGGACCTGGCCGGTGTGGGCCCTGGTACGCGCCTGCTGGAAATCGGCACCGGCTGGGGCGAGTTGGCGATCCGTGCGGCCCGGCGGGGCGCCCGGGTCCGCTCGCTGACCCTCTCGGACGAGCAGCGCGAGCTGGCCCGGCTCCGCATCGAGGAGTCGGGGTTCGCGGACCGCGCCGATGTGCAGCTGTGCGACTACCGCGAGGCCAGGGGCTCGTACGACGCGATCGTGAGCGTCGAGATGATCGAGGCGGTCGGGGCGGAGTTCTGGCCGGTGTACTTCACGGCGCTGGACCGGCTGCTCGCGCCGGGCGGCCGGGTCGCCCTCCAGGCGATCACGCTGCCGCACGACCGGATGCTCGCCACGCGCGACACGCACACATGGATCCAGAAGTACATCTTCCCCGGCGGGATGATTCCCTCCGTGCGTGCCATGGACGAGATCACCCGCAGCCACACCCGTCTGCGCATCGCCCGCCGCGACGCGTTCGGCCCCCACTACGCGGAGACGCTGAGGCTGTGGCGGGAGCGGTTCGCCGAGGGCGACGCCCGGGTGGACGGGCTGGGCTTCGACACGACGTTCCGGCGGATGTGGACTCTCTATCTCGCCTACTCGGAGGCGGGGTTCGCGGCCGGGTACCTCGACGTCGAGCAGATCCTTTTCACCGAAGCGGGCTCCACGGAAGCGGACCGGTTCCCGGCCCGAGCCGCCGGAAGGACCGATGAGGGCGGTGGTTCCCGGTGAACGTGTTCGGCTCCGGTTTCGCCTGGAACGCCTTCGCGCTCAATCTGGCGGTGGCGGCGGGCGCGGCGTTCTCCGTCGTCCTCGTCGCCTTCCTGGTGGCGCTGCGCGTGAAGATGCACCGGATCGTCGACATCGCGTGGGGCCTGGCCTTCGCCGCCGTCGCCCTGGCCTCGTACGGGATGTCGGCCGGGTACGGCGACGACGGGCGGCGGCTGCTCGTCACCCTCCTCACCGTGGTCTGGGGGCTGCGGCTGGCCGGGCATCTCGCCTGGCGCGGGCGCGGGCAGGGCGAGGATCCGCGCTACGAGCGGCTGCTGGGCAGGGCATCGGGGAACCGCACCTGGTACGCGTTCCGCATCGTGTATCTCCTGCAGGGCGCCCTGGTGTGGCTGGTGTCACTGCCGGTCCAGGCGGCGGCGTACGAGACCGGTGCGATGAGCTTCCTCGCATGGCTGGGCACCGCGCTGTGGCTGCTCGGTCTCACCTTCGAGACGGTCGGCGACCGTCAACTGGCCCGGTTCAAGGCCGATCCGGCGAACCGCGGCCGGCTGATGGACCGCGGCCTGTGGTCCTGGACCCGGCATCCCAACTACTTCGGCGACTTCTGCGTGTGGTGGGGGATCTTCCTCGTCGCGTGCGACGCCCCGGCAGCGGCCGCTGCGACGGTCATCGGCCCGCTGGTGATGTCGTTCCTGCTGATCGGCGGCAGCGGCAAGGCGCTGATGGAGCGCCATATGGCCGAGCGGCCCGGGTACGCCGCGTACCGGGCGAGTACGAGCGGCTTCTTCCCGCGGCCGCCGCGGGGTCCGCGGGAGGGGGACACGGAGGCGGGCTAGGAAGCAGGGCGGGCGCCGTGGGCCCCAGCGGACCTGCCGCTGGGGCGCTTCGACGGGATCGGGCCCGGCTCAGGCGCTGACCTGCCGGCCTGGCGACAGCTCCCTGTCCGGGCGGGACCACGCGGTCATCCCTACTTGCAGTCGTTCCAGGCCTTCGCCAGCTCCTTCGGTATCTCCTTGACCGTGGTGCAGCCCGTGGCCTGCTCCAGGGCGCCGGAGGCGATGAACATCCACTCCCCGTCCTGGATGGTGAAGTACTTCATGGTGGCCCCTTCGTCCTGCATGGCGACTCCTTCCTTCTCGGAGTGGCCCGGCGTCACCTCGAAGGTGGTGCCGGCGAACTCGTTGCCGCACTCGCCGTAGTAGAAGGAGCCGGGAGTCGGCTGGATGTGCTTGAAGACGGGGAAGGCCTGGCGGTAGGCGTCCGTCACCGCCTTCTTCACCTCGGCGGACGCGACGAGCTTGCGGCAGGAGTCGTCCCCTCCGGACGAGCCGCCCGAGGTCTCCCCGCCGGTGCTCCCGGAGTCCCCCTTGCCGGCCGAGGAGTCCGAGCCCGACGAGCCCTTCGAGTCCGAGCCCTTCGAGTCCGAGGCCGAGTTGGAGGAGTCCGAGGCGGACGATTCGTTGTCGTTGCAGGCGGGCAGGGTGGCCAGGGCCCCGGTCAGCAGGACGGCGGCGATCAGGCCACGGGAGCGGGAAGTCACGGTAATACCTCGTTCAGGTGCAGTCCGGCCGGAGACCCGGCCAGTGGTCGTTGCGGGTCCGGCGGGTGTGCCGGACCCGGGATCGCCACGACGATCCGAGAAGTACACGCGCCAGTCGCGCAAAGGTTGCCTGGGACGGAGAAATCTCTTGTCGATTCCCCGGCGACGGTGCCGCGCCCGCCGGGTCGGCGGCTCTGCGGGCGTGGCCGAGCGGCGGCGGCTCTGCGGGCGTGGCTGAGCGGCGGCGCCTCTGTGGGCGCGGCTCAGTGGCGGCCGCTCAGCGGACGACGAGCGAGGAGACGAGTTCCTCGGCCAGAGGCACGTCGCGGGAGTCGAGGCGCATGGCGCGGATGCTGATCTCGTGGCGGGGGATCCACCAGAGGCGAGCGGTGAACTCCTGGCCGCTGCGGCAGGTCACCCGCCAGGCCCGGTAGGCGACCCGCTGACCGGAGACCTGCAAAGTGTCCCGTTCGACCAGCCGGCTGTCGGTCATGGGGCTGTTGCTGTCCGGCTCCCCTTTCTCGGTCCAGCAGTTCAGCAGCGCCATGGGCCAGTTGTCCTCGTCCATGGCTCCGCTCTGGTCCCCCGTCCGCGTCGCGACCTGAATCCCCGTGGCCCAGCAGGGATCCATGTCATGCCGGACGCCGGGAGGCTGTACGCAGGCCTGGCCCCCCCTTTCGGGCTGCCAGGCCTTCCAGCCGCGGGGTACCCGGAAGCTCACGCCGCGCAGATCGACCTGCTGGGACGGGGTCACCGACGCGGGCCTTTCCTGCTCGGCGAGCGGGTGGGGGAAGGTGACGACGGCGACGATCGCGAGGAGCGCGGCGGCCACGGCCGCTCCGAGGGCCGGCAGCGGCCGCGGCCACCGCCGGGCCTGGCCGGCCTCCAGGGGCCGCAGCGACTGTGCGGTCACCAGCGCCGATCTGGCGGCGAGGGCGGCTCTCAGCCGCTCCTCCAGTTCCGCCGTCTCCGGCGACTCCCGCTTCATCGGATCCTCCATCGGGCCTCGAGCCTTCACCCTCCCGCCCGGCGGACGAACGGTCAGTCCTCCAGCCGCTTCCGCAGTGCGGCCAGCGAACGGTGGGCCATCGACTTCACCGCTCCCTTGGAGATGCCCATCGTCTCGGAGATCTCCGCCTCCGAGAGACCTGCCCAGTACCGCAGCACCAGGATCTCCCGCTGACGGGGAGCCAGCAGGCGCAAGGCGGCCAGCATGTCCCGGTGTTCGTCGGCCAGCAGGGCCGTGTCCTCCGCGGAGCGGGCGTGGTGCTGCTGCTCCGGGCGGAACGCGTCGGCCACCCGGCGCCTCCGCAGCACCGACCTGGCCCGGTTGACCACGGCCCGCCGCAGATACGGCACCTTGCTCGTGCTGCCATCCAGCGCACGCCATCTGCGGCACACCGCGGCGAACGCGTCCTGCACCACGTCCTCGGCCGTCGCGTGATCGCCGACCAGCAGCACGGCCAGCCGTACGAGGGACAGCCGGTGGGTCCGGTACAAGTGCCCGAGCGCGTCGTCCTCGGCCTCGGCCGCGGCCTCCGCGGGCCGCAGCGTCACCAGGCCCATGTCCTCGAAGCCCTCGACGTGCGGCAGGAGGATCAGAGGCGCGGGCACACGGAGTCCCCGCAGCACCCGCTGCCATGCCATCTTCCACAAAGCTCCCTCCCGGGATGCTCTCGGCCACCTCCAGTCCCTCGGGGAACGTAGACAGCGGAAGATCGCGCACAAAAGAGAAAGCTCTACTCAACTCCTGCCGGGGGCCTGGACAGTCCATGCGGAGCGTGCTCCTCCGGCGCGGATCGGCGCTCGTACGCGGCGCGTTCGGGACCGTACACGCCCCGTGCCGGACCGTTCGCCAACCCGCGCCGTGTCAGCCGCAGTTGCCGGGGAGGTACGTCACCTGGGGCGCGCCGGTCCGCGGGTGGACCACGACCTCGGCCTCCACGCCGTACACCCTCCTGAGCAGGTCCGGGGTCAGTACCTCGGCGGGCGGGCCCGAGGCCGTGACCGCGCCGTCGCGCAGGACGTAGAGGCGGTCGCAGTGGAACGCGGCCAGGTTGAGGTCGTGGAGCGCCACCAGCACGGTGGCCGGCAGCCGCCGCAGGATGCCGAGGACGTCGAGTTGGTGACGTATGTCGAGGTGGTTGGTCGGTTCGTCGAGCACGAGCAGCGACGGCTCCTGGGCGAGGGCGCGGGCGATGAGGACCCGCCGCCGTTCGCCGCCGGAGAGACGGTCGAAGGGGCGGTCGGCGAAGCCGGTGGCGCCGACGGCTGCGAGGGCCCCGTCGATGAGCCGGGCGTCCTCCGCGGTGTCCCCGGCGAGCAGCTTCTTGTGCGGTGAGCGGCCCATGGCGACGACCTCCCGCGCGGTGAGATCGATGTCCCCGCCCCCCTCCTGCACGACGGCGGCCACGGTGCGGGCGAGCCGGCGGACGGGCAGGGACCAGGCATCTGTTCCGTCGACGCGCACCCTCCCCGCCTCGGGGCGCAGCACGCGGTAGACGGCGCGCAGGAGGCTGGACTTGCCGCTGCCGTTGGGGCCGACGAGGCCGATCACCTCGCCGGGCCGGGCGGTCAGCGAGACGTCCTGGACGAGGTGGTGTGCGCCGGCGGTGAGCGTGACGCCCTCGACGGCGAGTTCGGTCGCGCTCATGCCACTCCCCGCTCGGTTCCGCGGCGGGCGTCCCGGCGCATCAGCCACAGGAAGAACGGTCCTCCGCACAGCGCCGTCAGCACGCCGACGGGGATCTCCATCGGTGCGGCGATCGTGCGCGCCGCGATGTCGGCCCAGACCAGGAAGACGGCCCCGGCCAGCGCGGCCGTGGGCAGGACCCGACGGTGGTCGCCGCCGACGAGTAGGCGCACGATGTGCGGCATGATCAGGCCCACGAAGCCGATCGGCCCGGCCGCGGCGACCAGCACGCCGGTGACCAAGGACAGCAGGACGAACATCCGGACGCGGAACCGGGCGACGTCCAGTCCCATCGTGGTGGCGGCCTCCTCCCCCGCCAGCAGCAGGTTGAGCGACCGCGACTGGACGAGCAGGACGCCGATGCCCAGCACGAGTCCTGCCGTGGGCAGCCACAGCGTCTGCCACCGGACGCCGCCGAGACCGCCGAGGGTCCAGGAAAGGATCTCCCGGGCCTGGTTGCCGCGGTCAGCGGTGAGCAGCAGCAGATGCATCACGGCGGTGAGGACCGCGGCGACCGCCACCCCGGACAGCACGAGGCGTACGGAGGTGATGCGTCCGCCGGCGCGGGCGGTGACGTACACGAGCAGCAGGGTGAGCAGCGCGCCCGCGAAGGCGGCGACCGACAGGGACACGGGGCCGAACAGGCTCAGCCCGAAGACCACCACGACCACGGCCCCGAGCGACGCCCCCGAGGAGACGCCCAGCAGATACGGCTCCGCGAGCGGGTTGCGTACGAGTGCCTGCATGGCGGTGCCGACGACCGCGAGCCCCGCACCCACGACGGCCCCGAGCAGCACTCGGGGCGCCCGTACGGTCAGGACGATCGTCTCGCGCGCCGGGGACGCGACCGGTTCCGGGCCCAGGTCGGCGCCCAGCGCGTGCGCGACGATGCTCCACACCTCGCCGGGCGGCACGTGCACCGAGCCGATGCCCAGGCCCGCGGTGAGCGAGACCAAGAGCAGACCGCCGAGGACGGCAACGGTCAGCGCGAACGTGCGCCCGCGTCCACGGTGTCGGGGGCGGGCGGCCCGTACTGCGGTGGCGGGGGCGGCGGCCTGCGGCGGGGCCGTCACCGGAACCTTCCGGGGTGCAGGGCGCGCGCCAGGTCCTCGACGGCGTACGGCGGGCGGACCCCGACGAGGGTCGAGGTCAGCGGCACCACCACGAACCGCTTGTTCTTCACCGCCGGGACGTCGGCGAGGGCGGGCTGCGACAGCAGGAACTTCTTCTTCCGCTCGACGCTTCCGGCGCCCGCGTAGTCATAGATGGCGATGACCTCGGGCCTGCGGTCCACGACCTGCTCCCAGGACACGTCGCCGAAGACCTCGTCGAGGTCGGAGAAGACGTTGCGGCCGCCGGCAAGGCGGATGATCTCGGTGCCCAGGCCCTTGCCGCCGGCGGTGAACGCCGCCTTGTCGCCGCTGTCGTAGACGAACACCGGCACGTCGGAGGCTCCCTCGAGGGCGCGCTGCGTCCGGTCGATGCGCCGCTCGAGGCCGGAGACCAGTGCCTCGGCCCGGTCCCGGACGCCGAAGATCTTGCCGATGGTGCGGATCTCGGCGTAGGTGTCCTCCATGGACAGCTTCTTCTTCGAGCCGCAGTACTCGCGGTTGAGGTAGGTGGAGATCCCGGCGTCGGCGAACGCCGTGCGGGAGCGGCCCTCGTTCTCGGCGAACGCGCTGCCGTAGCCCCCGTAGACGAAGTCCGGTTCGGCCTCCAGCACGGTCTCGAACGACGGCTCCTTCTTTGCCAGTTCGGGGACGGCCTCGAAGTCCTTCCGGTACTGGGGCAGGACGGCCGAGTCCGGGTAGGCGGTGCCCACCATCCGGTCCTTCAGCCCGAGGGCGAGCATCAGCTCCGCGGGGTGCTGGTGGATGGTGACCACCCGGGACGGCGGTTCGCGGTGCGTCGTGCGCGTACCGCAGTTGTCGACGGTGACCGGGAATCCCTTCGCCGCCGGTGCGGACGCCTTGTCGCCGGCGTCGCCCTGGGAGGAGCCGCATCCGGCGAGCAGGGTCGCGGACAGGGCGACGGCCAGGGACACCGCGACACGCGTGAGGCGGCGGGGGCATGGGCGTGGGCGGGCGGGGGACGTGGGCAGGGGACGGGGCATGCCGTCGTACACGTAGAGCCTCCTGGGGAGTCCGCGCTCCTCGGAACGGGCCCGCGACAGGCCAGTGTCCTGACTCCCGGATCAGCGTGTGCCCCGGCCTTCCCGCGCGGAGCGCGGTGGCCGTGTGCACGGGGTCCACTCCCCGGTCACAGTGGCGGGACCGTGCCGGATTCGCACCGGCTTCCTGTCTCCCGTCGCGGTGATGACCAGGCGATATTACGTTCCTTTGGTCCGGAGGTGAAAGGGCGTGCGGATGTGATCCCTCGCGCGGTCCGGGACACCGCGCACCTCAACAGGCCCGGATCCAGGGCCGGTTCAGGCCCTCGACCGACGAACGCGCCAAAAGCGGAGGGTCCGCACGGTGTGGCCGGCGACACGGTGCGGGATCCGGCAAGGGGCCCTGCGACGCCGCGGTGCGGCCCGCGGACGGTGGAGCCGGGGGACCCGGCAGAATGCCGGGCATGCCCAAGGTGCCGAACATGCCGACCGCCGACGCGCTCACCCAGGTCTCCGCCATCGGCCCGTACTTCGCGGTGGCCTGCGGACCGCGGCCCGACGACGCCGGTTTCCGGCCGCTCACCGACCTGTACGAGGACGCGGCGGCACAGGCCGGCTACGTGACGACGATCGAACGGCGGCTCGGGACCGGCGGCCCACGCGTCGCCGCCTCCACCCTGCACATCGGCACGGCCGCGCGCCTGTGGTCGATCGCCCTGGCGACCGCCGCCCTCACCGGCCGCGTGCCGGACCTGGCGCCCGAGCGGCTGTGGTGGCGTACGCCCGAGTCCGGCCCCGTCGACCTGTGGCTGCGGGAAGTCCCGGCGCTCGCCGGAGGCGAGCTGTCCGAGGGCCTGTACGAGACCGTCCTGGTCCGCAATCTGCTGCCGCTGGGCGATGCCCTGCGGCAGCGGTACGGGCTGTCGGCGCGGATCCTGCCGGGCAACGCCGCCTCCGCGCTGATCGGCGCCGTCCCGCGTGCTGACGGCCCACGTCCCGGACGCGCCCGTGCCGCCGCTCCCGCTCGCCACCGCGCTGCTGGGCAGGGAACCCCTCGCAAGCGCCGGTGAGTTGACCCTGGCCCCCTTCACGTACCGCCGCCGCAGCTGCTGTCTCTACTACAAGGTCGACGGGCGCGGCCTGTGCGGCGACTGCGTGCTCCACGACCGGGGCGGGCGCGGACGCGGCACCGGCCCCGCCCGCGGCGCGAACTCCTAGCGGCGCGGAGCCAGTTCGGTGGCGTCCCGCTTGAAGGCCCACTCCATCGTCGGCTCCATGGTGAAGCGGAAGACGCGGCGTACGGGTGGCGTGCACAGCACCGTGATGAAGGCGGCGGCGAAGACGGTGACCGTGATCTCACCCTCCGGGGTGTGCAGCCACGGCAGGTCGTACCAGTCCCAGAAGCGGGACCCCTTGGCCAGGAAGCCGTGCAGCAGATAGCCGTAGAGGGTGCCCGCTCCCAGGGCGGTGAACCACATGCGCCGTTTGGGCACCCAGGTGAGGAAGCAGGCGACCAGCACCATCGAGCAGCCGAAGAGCGCGACGGTCATGACCGCGCCGCTCCAGGCGGGGGCGCCCAGTTCCTGTGCGCTGTCCCGCCGGTAGAACCAGACGGCGTTCATCCGCGGGGCCGCCCAGTACGCGACGGCCATGGCCATGGCGAAGACCGGAACGGACAGCGTCTTGATCTCCCTGCGGCGCAGAAGCTGAAGATGCTCCGGTCGCAGGAAGAGTCCGACGACGAAGAACGGCAGGTACTGCAGGATGCGCTGCAGGTCGAGGTCGTCACCGATGTCGGGCGAGACGGTGGCGAGGACGGCGATGGCCAGGGCGACGGGAACCGGCCACCGGATCATCCTCCACAGCGGCGTGGTCAGCCGCCATACGAACAACGCGGCCAGGAACCAGGTGAGATACCACGGGTCGAGCAGACTGATCGGGTAACCGGGGTCGGGATCGGCATAGCGTTTGAAGAGCGAGTACGCCACTTCGAAGACCACGTAGGGCACGGCGATGCCGGTGACGAGCCGCTTGAGCTGAGGAACCGTCATGCTGAAGCTGCGCGAGAAGTAGCCGGAGACGAGGACGAACGCCGGCATGTGGAAGGTGTAGATGAAGATGTAGAGCGCCGCGGCCGCCCGACTGTCGCCTCGCAGGGGCTCCCAGGCGTGGCCGCACGCGACGAGGACGATCGCCAGATACTTGGCGTTGTCGAAGAAGGGGTCGCGCACCTTGACCGGACGTCCGGCGTCCTGCCCGGGGCCGCTGCGGGCCGCGCTGCCTCCGCCGGTCCCCTGAGTACGGGCGGCCGGGGTCCGAATGCGGAGTTTCATGGTGCTGGCGGAGTCGTTTCCGCCCGGCCGGTCGGTCACACGCCCACCCGCCCCGTACGGCACGGTGCGTTCACGTGCAGGACGGCACGCCGGCAGCCAGGGGCCGAGCGGACCGTCCACGGCGCCCTCGCGGCGCCGCCTTGCGCAGGTGCGTGCACTTCCCCGAGCCCTCCGTTCCGGTGAATGCGAGACATGTCGCGCGTACCCGCGAAGTGGAGGGAAACGCCTGAGGTTTCCGTCACACCAAGCCCTGCCCGCCCGGCCGCGCGGGCGGGCGCAGCAGGTCAGGCGGGCGGAGCCGGGCAGGAGTGCAGGGGGCAGGAGGGCTGGGGGCAGGGCAGACAGGACCGCCGTTCAGCCGACGAGTTCGGCGAGCACGTCCTCCATGGTGACGAAGCCCAGCACGGCCCCCTTGTCGCCCCGGACCGCCGCGAGGTGCGTGCCTGCGGCGCGCATCGCGGTCAGGGTGTCGTCCAGCGGGGTGTCGATCTCGACCGTGGTGATGGGCCTGAGCGCCGAGCGCGGATACGGCTTCGTCCGGCCCTGCACGCCCAGGGTGTCCTTGATGTGAAGGTAGCCGAGCAGCGTGCCGCCCGGACCGGTCACGGGCAGGCGGGAGAAGCCGGCAGTCGCGGCGGCCCGTTCCAGTTGCTCGGGCGTGACCGTGTGATCCACGGTCACCATGCGCTGGTGCGGCACGAGAACCTCGCCGACGGGCCGGTTCCCCAGCTCCAGCGCGTCCCGCAACCGCTCGCCGTCCGTGGGACCGAGCAGACCGGCCTGGCTGGAGTCCTGGACGAGCCGGAGGAGTTCGTCGTCGGTGAAGACGGACGCCACCTCGCCCTTGGGCTCGACGCGCAGCAGCCGCAGTACGGCGTTGGCGACCGCGTTGATGCCGAAGATCACCGGCCGCAGCGCCAGGGTGAGCGCGACGAGCGAAGGCCCCAGCGCCAGGGCGGTACGGGCGGGCGCGGCGAGGGCGATGTTCTTCGGCACCATCTCGCCGACCAGCATGTGCAGATAGGTCGCGGCCGTCAGGGCGATCACGAACGCGATCGGGTGCACCAGCGCGTCCGGGACGCCGAGGGCCTCGGACGGGGGCTCCAGAAGGTGGGCGATGGCCGGTTCGGCGACCGCGCCGAGCACCAGCGAGGAGACGGTGATGCCCAGCTGAGCCGTCGCCATGACCGCGGAGAGGTGCTCCAGGCCCCACAGCACGGTGCGGGCCCGCCGGTCGCCCTGGTGAGCTCCGGGCTCGATCTGGCTGCGGCGCACGGCGATCAGGGCGAACTCGGCGCCGACGAAGAAGGCGTTGGTCAGCAGCGTCAGGCCGCCGATGAGGAGTTGCAGCGCGGTCATCGGGCGTCCTCCTCCACCTGCTGCTGCTCCCCGGCGGTCTCTCCGTCAGCGGGTGCGGGTGCGGTCACGCGGACCCGGTCGGCGCGGTGGTGGCCGATGCGCAGGACGGCGAGCTGCCAGCCCTCGACGTCGATGCGGTCGGAGACGGTGGGTATCCGCTCCAGGCGCGCGGCGATGAGTCCGGCCAGCGTCTCGTACGGTCCCTCGGGTGCCGCCAGGCCGATGGCGGCGAGCCGGTCCAGCCGGACGCTGCCGTCGGCCTCCCAGACGGCGCGGCCGTCGAAGGCGGGTTCGGCGGGACACAACTCCGGTTCCTCGTCCGGGTCGTGCTCGTCGCGGACCTCGCCGATGACCTCCTCGACGATGTCCTCCACGGTGGCGACGCCGGCCGTCCCGCCGTACTCGTCGACGACCACGGCCATGGTGCGGTGGCTGCGCATCCGCTCCAGGAGCCGGTCGACGGGCAGGGTGTCGGGGACGAGCAGGGGCGCGGTCATGAGCCGGGTGACCGGGGTGCGCGGGCGCTCGGCCGTGTCCAGGGCGAGGACGTCGCGGATGTGGACCGTGCCGATCACCTCGTCGAGGGTGTCCCGGTAGACGGGGAAGCGGGAGAGCCCGGTCGCGAGCGTGAGGTCGGCGGCGTCGGCGGCGCTGGCATGCGCTTCCAGGGCACGTACGTCCACGCGAGGCGTCATCACGTTCTCCGCGTCCAGATCACCCAAGTGCAGGGTCCGGACGAAGAGTTCGGCCGAGTCGGCCTCGATCGCCCCCTCCTTGGCGGAGTGGCGGGCGAGGGCGACCAGTTCCTCGGGGGTGCGGGCGGAGGCCAGCTCCTCGGCGGGCTCCAGACCCATGCGGCGTACGAGGCGGTTGGCCGTGCCGTTCAGGTGGCGGATCAGCGGCGCGAACACCGCGGTGAAGCCGCGCTGGGGACCGGCGACGACCTTGGCCACGGCGAGGGGGCGGGCGATGGCCCAGTTCTTGGGGACCAGCTCACCCACCACCATGAGGACCACGGTGGAGACGGCCACGCCGAGGAAGGCCGCCACGGCGGAGACGGCTCCGGCGGGCAGGCCCACGGCGCCCAGCGGGCCCTCGAGCAGGGCGGCCAGGGAGGGCTCGGCGAGCATGCCGATGACCAGGGAGGTCACGGTGATGCCGAGCTGGGCGCCGGAGAGCTGGAACGTCAGGCGCCGCACGGCCCCCAGCGCCGTCTCGGCACCGGGCTCCCCCGCGGCGGCGGACCGCTCGAGCTCGCTGCGCTCGACGGTCGTCAGGGCGAACTCGGCCGCCACGAAGATCGCACAGGCCAGCGTGAGGGCGAGCGCGAGCAGGAGCAGGAGGATCTCGGTCACCGTGCCACCTCCGCTCCCGGGCTCACCTGGGGCGGGGAGGGGAGGGCACGGCTCGTACTGGGAGGCTCACCCATTGCGGGTCTGCGGCTCCTTCTGGGATCGGGGGACACGGCGGGGCCGTGAGGCACTGGCCCCATAGTAAAGGGAAGGCAAACTGGGGTCGCCTTCGAGGGACGGTCAGCCCCGGACGATGCCGGTCCCTACAGCGGCGGGAGCGCCAGCGCCCGAGGGAGATCGGTCCGGCGGCCGATGCTCAGCTTCTCGTACGAGCGCTGGAGGAGGTTGGCCACCGTGCGGACCGATATCTGCAGGCGGTCGGCGACGTCCTGGTTGCTCATGCCGGTGGCCGCCAGCTCGCACACCTCCCGTTCGCGTCCGGTCAGCGCCCCGCCGCGCGCGGCCCCCGGGAGCCAGGGGGGCCTCTGACCGGTGCAGCGGGAGTTCAACTCCTCGGCGAGGCGGGCCAGTTCGGCGCGGCGCTCCCGGCCCGTCGCCCAGACCGAGGCCGCAAGGACCGCCTCGAGGGCCAGCCCTGAGTAGCCCAGCCGTCCCAACTCATCGCCCACCAGCGCCAGTTCGCCGACATCGCGGCCGGCCAGGGCGCTGCCGTGGCGGGCGAAGAGGGTGAACAGCGGGCTGTCGCAGGACGCCGCGGCCTCCGTCAGGCGGCGGGCCGCCGCGGGGGTCGGCCTCAACCGGCAGCACAGGTACGAGCTTTCGGCCGCTGTGGTCAGCCGGCCCCCGGCGAGATAGCGGTCGGCCAGCCGGTCGGCGAGGTCCGCCGCGAGCCCGAACCGGCCGGCCGCGGCCTCCACGCGCGCCTCGCCCTTCATCAGGTGCTCGCGCAGGCTGGAATCGGGCGGGAGATGGCGTACGGCCCGGGTGAGGACGTCGGCGGCGACGTCGGTGCGGCCCAGCGCCGCGGCGCAGGAGGCGTACTCGGTGACGATGTAGGTCTCGACGGGAAAGATCGTCTGGTCGTTGACCATCGCGTACGCCTCGCGCAGCAGCGGCAGCCCCTCGGCCGGGCGGCCCGCCCAGCAGTAGGCCACGCCGTGGATGAAGGCCACGAGCGTCACCTCGGCGCGGTCGCCGCGTTCGACGGCCTGCCGGTAGTGGCGTGCGGCGGCGGTCAGGGCACGGTCGAGACGGCCGGCCATCACCAGGGCGTAGACCTGGCAGGCGATGGTGGCGCCGCGCATCGAGCCCCACGCGCCGGGCAGGCGGATCGCCCCGCGGTCGAACTCCGAGACGACCTGGGCGGGTCTCCCGCGGAAGGTGAGGGTGTACGCCCGCAGGGGCGCGGAGGCGTTGTCGACCAGCCAGCCGCCGCCCGTACCGGTGTGCAGGGCCGACGGGACGATGCGGTGCGCGGGGCTCTCCCCGTGGGTGAACAGCGCCAGCGCGGTGGTCGCGACGTCGTACTCGGGTCCGCCGTCCCGTGCGTCGCCCAGCACCGCACGCGCACGGTCGGGCCGGCGCAGCCCCCAGAAGAGGTTCAGCGCGCGCAGCGCGGGCGGCCCGTCGTGCGCCGCGAGCAGGTCCTCGGCGCGGGCGGCCAGCCCCTGGGCGACGAGGGCCTGGCCCTGCACGCGGACGGCGTCGGGTCCGTCGGCGGCGGAGGCCAGGCGTTCGGCGAGTGGCGCGTCGCCGCGGGCCAGTGCCGCGCCGGCCGCCTCGACCAGCGCGGCGGAGGGTACGGGGGCTCCGGCGCGCTGCCGCCACAGCACGGGGCGGATCGGGTCGGCCCTGCCCCCGTAGCGTTCGAGCGCCTCGGCCAGGTCCCGGTGGACCCGCCGCGCGCGGAGGGGCCCGGTGCCGGCCCGGACCACCTCGCCGTACAGGGGATGCTTCAGCCCCACCAGCGCCGGGGGCGATGCGGGCGGCGAGGAGACGGACATGCGCCCTGGTCCCTGCGCATCCGGTGTCTCCGTACCGGCGAGCCCGGACCCGGGGGTCTGCCCCTGCGGCTCCCCGGCCGCCGCCGTACCCGCGTCCACGGCCACCGCAGTGTCTGCGTTCGCGGCCACCACCGGACCCTCGTCCTCGGTCACCGGCGGGCCGACATCCACCGCCGGGCCCCCGTCCCCGGGTGCCGCCCGTCCCGTGTCCTCGGGTGCGCAGGTGATCAGTCCGCGTTCGGCGAGGGCGTCCAGCACGGGCGGGTCGACCAAGGCCTCCAGCACCCGCCGTTCGACCGGGCCCGCATGCGCCAGGTACTCCAGCGCCCGCACCTGTTCCGCGGCCAGGACGCCGACGGCCCGGGCCACCAGGTCCCTGAGCCGCGCGTGCTCCCCCACCGGCCCGCGCCACCCCCACACGCCACGGACCCGGTGCAGCGCGCCGGTCTCCGCGCCCGCGCCGAGCAGATGCCGCAGGAACAGCGGGTTGCCGCCGGTCACGCGCCACAGGGCCGCGGCGCTGAGGCCGTCGACCGGACCGCCGAGCACGTGCTCCAGCAGCGTGCCGAAGTCCGCTTCGGGCAGCGCGGTCAGATGCACGGTCTTGAGCGCGACCGAGCGGCGCAGCGCGTCCAGCGCCCCGGTGTCGGCGACCGGGTCGCGCGCGGTCAGCAGCACCGACGCGCCCGCGTCCTCGACCAGCGCGCCGACCAGCGCCGACGAGGCCGTGTCGAGATGGTCGGCGTCGTCCACACCGAGGACGAGACGGCGTCCGCCGGCGCGTGACCGTACGGCGTCGGTGAGGGCCGGCAGCGCCTCGCCTCCGGGGCCGGCGCCGCCGGGGAACCAGTCCGCGGTCGCCAGGAACGGCACGTCGCGGGTGGTCGTACTGCCCCCCGCGGTCAGAACGACCCCGCCACCGGCCGCGCACTCCGCCAGGACGGCCTCGGCCAGGCGCGTCTTTCCCACTCCCGCCTCGCCCGTGACGAGTACGGCGGTGGACGACTGTCCGAGCAGGCCCGCCAGTTCGGCGACCTGACCGGACCGTCCGGTCAAGGGCCACGCGCCTGTGGGGAAGTCGCTGCTCATCGCCCACGAGCCTGGGCCTCCGACGGCGGAAAAGCAATGGTCACGGCTTACTCATGACCCCGTCAGGGCGTGACCACAAAGGTGAGGGAGCCCAAGAGACGGAGCCCGACGGAAGGGCACAGAGACACGGAGCCCGACGGAAGGGCAAAGAGACAAGGAGGCACCATGCGGCGAACAGTCCTCGCCCTCGTGGCGGCGAGCGCGCTGGCCGGGCTCGCGGCCCTGCCTGCCGCGGCCGGGCCTGGACAGCAGGAGGGGAAGGACCGGCAGGCGCAGGGTCAGAGGCAGGAGCGCGGCGGCGGAAAGGCCGCGGCGCAGGAGTCTGCGGTGGTCGCCGCGGCCGGAGACATCTCCGTGAACTGCGGAGAGCCGCGCTGCCCGGACGCCGACACCGCCGAGCTGGTCGAAGGCTGGTCCCCGGACGCCGTCGTGACGATGGGCGACCAGCGCAACGACAGCGCGAGCCTGGAGGACTTCCAGAAGTACTTCGACCCCAACTGGGGGCGCTTCAAGGATCTGATCAAACCCAGCCCGGGCAACCACGAGTACGACGGCGACCCGGAGGCCACCGGGTACTTCGACTACTTCGGCGAAGCCGCCCGTCCTCAGGGAAAGTCCTGGTACAGCTTCGACGTCGGCGGCTGGCACATGGTCTCCCTCAACTCCGAGGAGGACCGCAAGGCAGACGGCGAGCAGGTCCGCTGGCTGGCCGAGGACCTGGCCGCGACCGACAAGCAGTGCGTGATGGCGTACTGGCACCGGCCCAAGTACAGCTCGGGCAGCGGGCACGGCGACTTCCCGAACATGAAGCCGTTCTGGGACGTGCTGCAGGAGCACGGCGCCGATGTCGTGCTCAACGGCCACGACCACGACTACGAGCGCTTCGCTCCGCAGGACGCGGACGGCAACGCGACCGAGAAGGGCATCCGGCAGTTCGTCGTCGGTACGGGCGGCGCGTGGCAGCGGCCGTTCGGCGAGACCCGGCCGAACAGCGAGTTCCGGCTCGCCGACACCTTCGGGGCCCTGAAGCTCACGCTCGAGCCGGGCAGCTTCGCCTGGCAGTTCGTGGACACCGAGGGCACGGTCCACGACGAGGGCGGTCCCACCGCCTGCCACTGACCCGGGCAAGGCCGGCCCGGGGCCCTCGCGGCGGGTGGTGACCGGGGGCGCTCACCGCCCGCACGCCGTACGTACGCCCGCACACCGTACGTACACGCGCGCTGTACGTACGCCCGCGCCGCAGGCCGCACCCGCGCGCCCGCGGACGGGCCCGCGCGGGGACGGAGTCCACGCCGGACACACGCCCCGCACACGCCCGCGCACGGAAGAAGTCCGCCCGCCTCACTGACGGCGACCGGCTCCTCACCCGCGCACCGCCGTGCCGGACAGGGCCGAAAGACCCTCCCGGACACGTTCCCCCCACAGGAGAGTAGGGATGACACTGAGACGCCACATGAAGAAGTTTCTGACCCTGGGCGCCGCCGCCACCCTGGCCGCAGGCGTCGTCGCGACCGCGGGAGCCGCGGAACCGTCGCTGGTCCTGGACTGGGAGAGCGAGGGTCAGCGCACCCTGCCCGACGGGCCGCCGCCGGACTGGGCCAAGGAGTACGACCCGTCGATCCGGCACGACAACGGCGAGCCGCAGGCCCGGATCGCCAAGGCCCCGGACCCGGTACGGGCCGGCGAGTACGCCGCCCGGTTCGAGCTCCGCAAGGACGACCCGGTCATCAACGGCGGCACACGCTCGGAGCTCTCCGGCGACTTCCTCACCGGAGAGCAGTGGTACGGCTTCAGCACGTACCTCAAGGACTGGGACCCCGACCAGGCACCCGACATCGTCACCCAGTGGCACCAGCACTGGGACGTCGGCAGCTCCCCGCCCCTGTCGATCAACACCCGCAAGGGGCACTGGCAGATCAGCCAGAACTGGGAGGACCACCAGGAGCAGACCGACCTGGGTGCGTACGAGACCAACAAGTGGACCGACTGGGTCGTCCATGTGAAGTGGTCCTCGGGCGACGACGGCGTGCTGCAGATCTGGAAGGACGGCAAGCCGGTCCCGGGCTTCGAGAACCGCACGGGCCCGAACAACTACAACGACGACCGCGGCAACTACATGAAGATCGGCATCTACAAGTGGCCGTGGTCGCAGGGCAAGCCGTCCGACACCGACCGCCGCGTGCTCTTCCACGACGAGGTACGCGTCATGGGCGAGGACGGCAGCTACGAGGCTGTCGCCCCCGCGGGCGGCACCCCGCCGCCCGCGGCGGACAAGGCGTCCGGCACCAAGGCGTCGGGCAGCGAGGCGGCCAAGGACAAGGCACCTTCGGAGAAAACCGCGTCCGGCGCCGCGGCGGCCGGTCGCTGACGGGACCGTCATGAACAGCACCCCCTGGCCCCTGGTGGGACGAGCAGGACAGATAGCCGAACTCTCCGCCCTGCTCGGGGAGGAGGCCCGGGGGGTGCTTCTCACCGGCGAGCCGGGCATCGGCAAGTCCCGGCTCGCCGCCGAGGTCCTGGACCGGTGTGCGCAGGACGGCGCCTACGTCGTGCGCACCTCCGGGGCCCAGGCCAGCAGCCGTATGCCCTTCCACGCCATGACGGGGCTGCTCACCCCGCCCCGGTCGCATGCGCACAGCGCCACCACCCGTCCGCTGGACCCCGTGCAGCCCGGTGGCGAGCCGACCGCGGACCTCTTCGCTCGTGTGGCACGGGAGTTGCAGCAGCGAGCCGAGGGCAGGCCCGTGGTGCTCGGTGTCGACGAGGCCGATCATCTCGACGCGGTCTCCGGCGCGCTCGTCCAGCACCTCGCCGCCACCTTCCGGGCCACTCCCCTGCTCGCCGCCCGCACCGACGCGCTGGACACCCCCACCGTACGAGCCTTGCGCGGCCGTTCCCTCGTCCGGGAGTTCGTGGTCGGCGGGCTGCCCCGTGAACAGGTCGGTGAACTCCTCGACGGCGCGCTCGGCGGCCCCGTCGACGGGCTGACCACCGACCGGCTGCACCGGCTGACCGGCGGCAACCCCCTCTTCCTGCAGCATCTGGTCGCCACCGGGCGCAGCTCGGGCGCGCTGCGCGCCAGCGCGGGCGTGTGGCGCTGGCACGGCCCGATGCGCGGCTACGAACGCCTCACCGATCTGGTCGTCGGCGCCGTCCGCTCCCTCGGGCCCGACGAGGCCCGCGCCCTGGAGTGGATCGCCCACACGGAGCCGGTCCCCCTGACCGTGCTGGAGCGTCTCGCCGTCCCCGACGCCCTGGAGGAGCTGGAGCGGCGGCAGTTGATCACGCTGGAGGGCGACGGCGACCGTCTGCGCGTCCGCACCAGCCATCCCCTGTACGGCGAGATCACCCGCTCCCGTACACCCTCGGTCCGGCGCCGGATCGTCTACCGCGAGTTCGCCGACGCCCTCGCCGGCAGCAGCCTCGCCCGCGAACAGCGCCTCGCGCTGGTCAACTGGCGCCTCCTGGCGGGCGATCCGGTGGACGATCAGGACATCCTGGCGGCAGCCTCCGACGCGCTCGCCCGCCGCGACCCGCGCCTGGCCGAACGCCTCGCCCGTACGGTCCCGGCCGGACGCGACCTCCTCGCCGAGGCCCTGGTGGTGCAGGCGCGGGCGGAGGAGGCCGAACAACTCCTCGCGCGGATCGACCGGCCCGCGCTCCGCGCCCTGAACCTCTTCTGGGGGCTGCGCCGCATCGAGGAGGCGACCCAGGTCCTGCGCCAGGCGCAACAGGCCGGCCCGGAGCAACATCAGGGCACGGACGAGGAGCCGCGTGCGGAGCGGGAACCGCAGGGGGAGCAGGGGCGGGCATCGGAGCCTCGCCCTGAACGGGCGGCTCGGGACGGCGCGGTGTCCGCCGCCCGGAACGGCGCGACATCCGCTGCCCGGAACGGCGACCCGTCCGCCACCCAGGACGGCGACCGCTCGGCCGCCCGGCTCGCCCGCGCCGAACTCGCCGTCGCCGAGCTGGCGTTGGCCACCTTCGGACACGGCCGGACCAACACCGACAACCTTCCCGAGCTGCCGGACCTGCCGCCCGAGACCGCCGTCGCCAGCGCCGCCGCGCCGCTGCACGCCTACCTCCTCACCTTCGGCGGCCGCCCGGGCGCGGTCGTCGCGCAGGCCGACTCCGGCGAACTGCCGCTCACTTCCCTCTGGCCGACGATGGGCGGGGCCGTCCGGGCCAGCCATCTGCACGCGCTCGTGCTCGCGGGCCGTATCACCACCGCCCTGGCGACCGCGCGGGAGTACTACCAGGCCGCCGTCGAACAGGGCGTCGGTGACGTGGCCGCACTCCTCACCCTGGAATGGGGCGTGTGCCACGCGTGGGCCGGGAACCACCCCGCCGCGCTGCCCCACTTCCGCGAGGCGCGCGCCCTCATCGACGAGCACACCCCTTTCCCCGTCCAGGCGTTCGTGTTCAGCGAGTACGCCGCCGGGCTGGCCGCCGTCGGGGACGCCCCGTCGGGGCAGCGCGTCCTGTCCGAGGGCGAGAGCCGGATGCCGACCGGGTCCGCGATGCGCGAACACCTTGCCCTCGGCCGTATCCGTCTCCTCGCCTGTTCCGGCCAGATCGACCGGGCCGCGCCGGAGGCGGAGGAGCTGGGCCGTCGCTATCTGGCCCGGGGCCGACTGACGAACGCCGTCGAGGCCCTGTACTACGCGAGCAGGATCCGGCCCTCCCTGCGCACGGCCACGCTGCTGGAGGAGTTGGCCGGCCTGTGCGACAGCCCGCTGTTCCCGCTGCTGGCCCGGCACGCACGGGCCGCCGCCGACCACGATCCGGCAGCACTGGGCCAGGTCTCCTCCGCCCTGGCCGGGCTGGGCTACCACGGCATGGCGGCCGAGGCATCGGCGCGGGCGTCGGCGTACTCCGCGGGGCGCGAGGCGGCGCACCACGCCTACCGCGAGAGCCGGGAGCGCGAACTGTGCCAGGGGTTCCGTGCGCCCTGGTCGCCGCGTACGACGCTGGCGCTGCCGCTCACCGCTCGCCAGCGGGAGGTGTGCGAACTGGCCGCGCGCGGACTGGACAACCCGACGATCGCCTCCCGGCTCGCGCTGTCCGCCCGCACCGTGGCCAACCATCTGCAGGCCGCCTACACCAAGCTCGGCGTCCGCTCCCGCTCCGACCTGGCCGCGGCGCTGGGGCTCTGACCCGGCGTACGCGCTCAGCGCCGGCACGTCGGCGGCGACGGTCCGCCGCGCTACTGGCTGCGGGTGCTGACACGGCCCGTGTGCACCTCGTAGAACCAGCCGTGGACGCGCAGCCGGCCGTCGGCCAGGCGTGCCCGGACGCACGGGTAGGTTCGGAGGCTGTCGAGCTGGAGGAGCATGTGCTCGCGCTCCGCGAGGGACATCCGCGGCTCCGGCTCTCCCGGGCCGCCGGGCGCGACGGGACCGCCCGGCTCGCCGTCGCGGCCGCGTTCCGCCGCGGCCGAACCCGGTCCGCCGTCCTGCGGTCCGGTCACGGCGCCGCACTCGGAGTGGACGCAGACGACGATGTCGGAGACGCCGAGCACCTCGACCGCGTACTCGATGGTGAGCGCCGCCTCCCCCGTCGGCCAGTCGTCACGGTTGGGGGGCACCATGCCGCCCGCCGTCCGCAGTTCGAACAGCTCGCCCGGCCGGGCTCCGGTCATGAGGGCCGGGACGACGCGGGAGTCGGAGCAGCAGACGAACAGCACCTCCGGCGTCTGCCCGCCCGCCAGATGGCTGAGGTCCTCGCCGCTGCTGCTGAAACTCCTGGCGTGCTCGATCAGCGCCTGCACTGTCAACCCCACGTTCCTCGACATCTGTATTCGTCGGCGGACTCCGGCCGCCCGACCTGTGTGAACACCGTGCCCAACCGCACCTGAAGCCCACCTGAAGCCATCGCGTCCGCCGCACCCCGAGGCGACGTCCCCGTACGGGCGCATGACGCGGCCCCCGTCCGCCGCTCTACGACAACTACCCGTCGTAGTCGGGGAGTCTGAACTGCCCCTCGGCGTGGCCGCCCTCGAAATCGGTGGGCGTGTTCCCGATGTTGGCGATGACCGTGTAGCCGAAGTTCTCGATCTCGACGCGTTGGTCACGTTTCAGTTCGCCCTTCGGTATCCGGCGGCGCTCACTCCGGACGCGCCGCCGCCACCTCGTCGAGCACACGAGCGGTCGCCTCGGGCGCGGCGAGCATCATGGCGTGCCCGCACGGGATCTCGCGCAGCTCCCACCCGGCCGCCTCCGCCCGCGCGAACGACAGGTCGAGACTCGCCAGCGGCGGCTGGGTGTGCCGCACATACGTCGTCGGCACGGCGGCAAGGGGAGCCGGGTCGTACGCCGCGGGCTCGGTCTGGCAGCGGAACGGGAACCGGACCAGGCGTTCGCCGACCCACGGCCGCAGATCACCGGTGATGCCCCACTGCTCCAGGAAGCCGGAGTCGGCCGGGAGGTACCAGCCCTCCCCCGCCTCCCGCACCAACTGCCGGTAGCGCCGGGCGACCTCGGGGGGCTCCACGTCGAGCAGGCACTCCCCCGGCTCGGTGACGAAGGCTCCGAGGAAGGTGACCGAGGCGATGCGGCCCCGGGCGCGTTCGGCGGCCGGCCCTGCCAGCACCCCCGCGTAGCTGTGGAGGACCAGATGGACGTCGCCGAGGTCCTCGTACCACAGCAGGCTCGTCAGATCGTCGACGTGCGTGGACAGTCCGACCTCCCGGGTCAGCTCGTCCCGGCGCTCGCCCTGGCCGCGGAGGCTGGGCGTGAAAACCTCGTGCCCCCGCGCGGCGAGCAGACGCCGGACGGGACGCCAGCACCAGCCGCCGTGCATGGCTCCATGCACCAGCACGAATGTCGCCATCGAACCGCTCCACCTCGCCTCACGCCTCCTGCGGCGGCAGCGTAGGCGGCGGATGCGTCGCGGGCCGGTAGCCCACGCCGGGTCCCTTGGTGCGGTGCGCGCCAGCCGGGGAGCGGTCAGCCGGTGTGACGCGGCGCGCGGAGCCGGATGACGGCGGTGCCCCCGGTCAGGTCCACCTCGGAGCGGGGCGGCGCTCCGTCCTCCGCGTCGTCCCGCAGGAGCAGCGCGCTCTGCCGTTCCTTGAGCTCGCTCTGCTTGCCCGGCGAGAAGCTCGCGTGGAGCTGTTCGAAGCCGGTCGCCGACACCTGTCCCTGCCGTGCCGTGTTGCGCCACGGCAGCATCCCGGCCCGTCCTGCCCGCAGCAGGAGTTGATCGAGGAACGCCACCACGGTCAGCAGGATCACCAGCCCCGGCAGCGTCATGAAGAAGACGATCTGCACACCCGCTCCCCTCCTTCCTCCTCCGCGATCGGCCCGCGGATCGTAAGAGCCGTACGCCGTGCGGCCATTCTGGCCCGAAGGCTGCGGAATGGAGCCGGTGAGGGAGATCACGGGGGCGGGAGGACGTGGTGGCGACTCCATGACCTCACATGCCGCTGCCGCCCCCGGAGTAGCCGCCGCGACGTGAGCCGTCGGCGCGCACCACCATGCGGACCGCTTCGGCGATCGGCGCCGCAGGGAGGTACTCCTTCATCCGGCGCCGCACGTCCCGGTTCTCCCAGTCGGGGTAGAGCTCGCGGCTGAACCGCATCGCGGCGGCCAGCGCCGTCAGGTGCACGTCCCGGGGGTCCGGCTGCCCGGACGGCGCGGGGTGTGCTTCCGGGCGGGCCAACGCGTCGACGCGCCGCCGCAGTTCGGAGATCCGGTCGGGCTCGGCCACCGTCCAGTCGGTGACCGGGAAGATGCCCAGGGCGCGTTCGGTACGGACGCGCAGCAGACCGCGCGACGCCATCAACTCCCGGTATTCCCGGCCGACTTCGAAGGACGCCTTGCGCACCCAGCGCTCCAGCCCCATCGACCAGGACCGCGGTTTGGCGGAGAGAAGCTCGCCCAGGACCCAGTCGGCGAAGCTGTCCACGGGCGCGACGGACCGTACGTCCAGGATGCGGAACTCGTCCACCGTGAAGGCGCCGCGCAGCATCAGCTCCGTGAGGACTGCACCGCCGAGACCGCGGTCGAGGTTCCGGATCCGCCGCGCGGCGCCGGTGTCCGGGTCCGCGCAGAGCAGCAGCAGGTCCTCGGGCAGCGACGTCGGCGCACTCGGTGTATTGACCACCCGTTCTGGATACCGGTCGCGCACACATCGGCGCAACCGGGAACGCGTCCGCACAGCACTGGTGAGGGATCGTCAGAAGCCACTCGCCGTACGGCAGTTGGCCGCTGTCATAACGCGATCCCCTCCGCTACGGGGAGTCCTGGGTCGACGCGGAGCCGTTCCTGTCCGACACGTCCTCGAGCCTGCCCCCCACCTTGGTGCGCAGTTCCTTCAGCAGCGCGGGCTTCCCGCTGATCGCCCAGCGTGGACCGACCAGGTACGTCCCTCCGTACATGCTCGCCGAGTCCAGCCACACCAGCTTGAGCTTCTCCTTGGGGAAGGTCGTGACCAGGTACTCGCCGGAGGCGTTCCGGCACACCCCTTCCCGCAGTTCTTCGGCCTCGGTCCGGATCTCGGCCGTGCAGCCGGTCCTGGCGGCGATCTTCTCGATGTTCGCGGGCGCGGGTGCGACCGGGCTCGGCTTGCGTTCGGCCTTCTCCGCCGTCGAACCGCCGTCGTCGCCGCAGCCCGAGGCGAGCGTCAGCGCGGCCAGCACCCCGGCGACGGCGGTGACACGTACGGGCCCCCGGACCCTCCGTTCCCGGCTACCGCCCTGTCCTCCCGCACGCCGCCCGCCCACCTCATGCCTCCCTCTCGGCTGCCCCGCCCACCGGCCGGGCGATCACTCCTGGCCACTCATACGCAGCAGGGCGGCCAACTGCTCACCACGCGCGCCGGACCGTCGCGCGGATGTGGGAGGCTCGGCGGATGCCGCATCTCGGATTGGTCACCCTGGTCGTGCCGGACTACGACGCAGCCATCGCGTTCTATGTGGACGCGGTCGGCTTCGAACTCCGGGAGGACACGCCCCTCGGCGACGGAAAACGGTGGGTCGTCATCGCGCCGCCCGGGTCGCGGGAGACGGGCCTCCTCCTGGCCGAGGCCACGAACGACGAGGTGCGGGCGCGCATCGGCGACCAGACCGGCGGTCGCGTCGGCTGGTTCCTGCACACCGACGACTTCGAACGGGACAGCGCACGCATGCGGAAGGCAGGAGTCGTCTTCAGGGAGGAGCCGCGGCACGAGCCGTACGGCACGGTCGCGGTGTTCCAGGACCCGTACGGGAATCTCTGGGACCTGATCCAGCCCGAGTCCAGGACCTGATCCAGCCCAAGTCCGGGACCTGATCCGGCCCGAGTCCAGGACCTGATCCGGCCCGGGTAAGGACACTCGAGGCTCCGGCGCCTGGGTCGCGGATCCGGCGCCGGGCCGTGTCCGGCCGTGGCGGAGGAGTCAGCCGAGAGGTTCGGGCGCGCCCGTGCCGCACGTCTCGCGCATGAGCCGGGTCCGCTCCGCCGCGGCCCGCTCGACGAGCAGGCCCTCCAGATGGTCCGTCGGCCGGCGACGCCGCCGTACGAGCAGGGCGGCACACCACGCCGCCGCTCCGGCTCCCGCGCCGATCAGCAGATACAGCACCACAACCCCCAAAGAACATCGTCGCTTCGGCGCCCCCCCGCCTCGGACCTCCATCGTCCCCCACCGGGGCTGTGATGGCCCGCCTTCCGGGACTACCGCTTCGGCCAGTACCAGAGCGGTTCGTCCAGCGCGCTCTCCCGCCCCGCGACCTCCGTCTGCCCGAACTCCTTGATCAGCTCGACGCTCTGCATCCCGACCCGGTGGCGGCGGGTGCCCGCCGCCAGCGCGTCGGCCAGGGGCCGGGCGTGCGTGACCACGACAGTCTGCGTGTCACGGCTCGCCGTGAGGATCAGGTCGGCCAGAGGGTCGAGAAGGTCGGGGTGCAGGCTGGTCTCCGGCTCGTTGAGCACCATCAGCGCGGGCGGGCGCGGTGTGAGCAGCGCGGCCACCCACAGCAGATAGCGCAGTGTCCCGTCGGAGAGTTCGGCCGCGCCCAGCGGGCGCAGCAGTCCGTGCTGGTGCAGCTCCAGTTCGAAGCGGCCGTCGCGCGGGGCGATCTCCACGCGGCTGCCGGGGAAGGCGGCGTCGACGGCCTCGTCCAGTGCCGCGCCGTCCCCCGTCTCCCGGATCGTCTGCAGCGCCGCCGGCAGGTCCGAGCCGTCGGCGGAGAGGACGGGGGTACGGGTGCCGATGCGCGGGAGCCGGGCCGGGGCTTCGGCGTCGGTGCGCACATGGTCGTAGAACCGCCAGGAGCGGATGCGCTCCCGCATGCTGAGCAGGTCGGGCGCGAGCTGGGGGTCGGCGAGTTCGCTGAGCATCGAGTCGTACGGCCGGAGTTCGCCGGTGCTGCGGTGCCATCCGCCCTCGGCCGTGCGCGTCCGTACGGAGGGTCCCGACCGGTCGGAGAGGAGGGCCGCGGGGCGCAGGACCGGCCCGGCCCAGGTCGCTTCGCGCTTGATCTCCGGGTCGAGGTTGAAGAGCGAGGACTTTCCGTCCTCCTGCGCGACGGGGATGGGGTGGCCGAAGTCCACGGCGTATCCGAACTCGTCGCCGGAGAAACCGAGGCGCAGACTCACCGGCCCCGAACGTAGCGTGCCCTGGACGGGGTGACGGCCTTCGCGCACCGCGCGGCTGATGCTCTCGGGGCCCGCCCACAGCGTCGAGGGCAGGCCTCCCTCGCGTGCCAGCGCGGCGACGGCCCCGCCGCGCGCCGAGTCGGCGAGGAGACGGAGGGCACGGTAGAGGCTGGATTTTCCGGTGCCGTTCGCCCCGGTCACCACCGTCAGCCGGCCGAGGGGGACGATGAGTTTGCGCAGGGAGCGGTAGTTCTCGACCGCCAGAGTGGTGATCACAGCTCGGATTTCTTCCTCCGGGGACGGGACGGAGGCCGTCGCACCCGGGAGGGGCCCGTGCGGCGCTCGCGTGCATCCTCCCCGCGTCGTCGCCTTCGTCGCCCCGGCCACGCCGGAGCAGTGTCACGCAGGCAGACGCAGGGAGCGCGGGGGAGGTTCATCGGCCCGCACGCCGGAGACGGCCCACGGGGGCACCGGCCGTGCGCCGGGGCGAACGCATCGTGCGCGGCGTGTGCGATCCCTCTGCATACGCCCCGAGGGGCCCGCGGACGGGGGCGCGCGGTGGGCCCGTCGGACCATACGACCGACACGCCGGGGCCTCGCAGGCGCCCGGTCCGGGGCGGTGCGCCCCGTACCCGGATCGGCCGGCAACCATGCTGCCCGACCGACGAACGGCCCGGCGGCAATGAAGCAGTCGGCCGGACGGAGATCGCTTCTGCGCGCTCTGTGGGTGCCGGCCGTGATCGTGCTTGTCTCGTCTTCGTGTTCGTTCCGCGGAATGTCCGGGCGGTCGTCCGGAATTCCGTGCACGGACACGGAATACGGTCCCGATTGCCCGACGGGGCCGGCCATCTGCAATCGATCGGCAGGAGCGAATCGAGATGGAATTACCCCGAGCGTCAAAGGGACCGCATACCCGTGACGCATTCCGGAACAGTGGGCTACGTCGTCGCACGGCGGCCGTGACCGTACTGGCTGCGATCGGCGCCCTGGGTGTCGGGGCCTCATGGCCCGCCCAGGCCGAGGACGGCACGGTGTGGGACCGGTTGGCCGTGTGCGAGAGCGGCGGCAACTGGCAGATCGACACCGGTAACGGCTTCTCGGGTGGCCTGCAGTTCTCCGACACCACATGGCGCGCGTACGGCGGTGGTGCTTTCGCGTCACGGGCGGCGCAGGCGACCAGGGCGCAGCAGATCAGTGTGGCCCAGCGCACCCTCGCCTCGCAGGGGTGGGGCGCCTGGCCTGCGTGTTCGGCATCCCTCGGACTGCGGTCGACGGCCGTGGGAGAGGCCACGTCGGGCGGGACGGAATCCGCGTCCCGGACGTCCTCCGCCGTGCAGCCTCGTCGGTCGCCGTCCGGTGAGCAACATGGCGGCCGGGACGGCACCCGGCGGAATCTGGGAAGGGGCCATGTGGTGAAGCCGGGCGAGACCCTCAGCGGCATCGCGTCCGGCCACGGCGTCGGCTGGATGCACGTCTACCGGCTGAATCGCGGGGTCATCGGCAGCGACCCGGATCTCATCCTGCCGGGGGTGCGCCTTTCGCTGCGATGAGCACGGCCGGAGCCCGGTCGTCAATGTACGGCCGAAGCCCGGTCGTGCGGGCCGGGCTCCGGTGAATCCCGCAATGCACCGGTGAATCCAGGGGAATTGCCGGAGGAGTACGCCCGGTTGCGCGCGCCGAGCCGTACCGGATTCCCCCGGGAAAGCGGGCCGTCCCTGCAGGAGCGGCAGGGACGGCCCTTTCCTCACAAGTCGTTTGACGGTCGATCAGGCAGACGGGTCAGCATGTGCCGCCCCGCACCGCGGAGTTGAGCTTGACACGGCCGTACCCCGCATTCATGCCGCGGTGGCGTGCATGCGCGCCCGTACGAGCTCGGGTCGAGAGGGGGAATTCCACGGACGGTCGACCGGACCCGCTCAGCCCTCCGATCCCCCGGAGTTCTCGAACCGGCGCAGGAGTTCCCTCAGGGCGGACATCTCGGCGGACAGGGCGGCGCGGCCGCCGTCGGTGATCTCCACCCAGGTGCGGGGGCGCTTGCCCTGGTATCCCTTGGTGACGCGCACCAGGTCCTGCTGGGCCAGGACCTCGAGATGGCGTCCGAGGTTGCCGTCGGTGAGCTTGAGCAGCTTCTTGAGATATCCGAAGTCCGCCTGCCGGGTTTCGTGGAGGACGGCGAGCAGGCCGAGGCGGGTCCGCTGATGCACCGCGTCGTCCAGCCCGGTGGTGGGGTGGTGGTCGGTCTCCTCGTCCGGACGGTTCATCGCGCGGCGCGCTCGTTGCGGAGTGCCACCAGCCCGGCGGCAAGGACCGTCAGGCCCAGCAGGACCTGGACGAGCGGTGGCACGCCGTAGAGCCACCCGCCGTGGGACGGTTCACCGACGATGCGTACGGCGATGTCGTTGGCCTTGTCGGTGATCATCGCGTCGTTCTCCATCGAGCCGATCACGGCCAGGGCGGCCGCGCAGGCGGTGAGGTAGGCGTTGCGCTGGACGACGGCCAGGATCAGCAGGGCCAGGCCGGTGATCCCGAGCGGACCTCCTCCGAACACCCAGGTCAGCCCGAAACCGAGCAGCAGCGCGGACGCGAGAGCGGCCACGACATAGGCCCCGCGCCCCGAGCCGATGCCCGTCCTGATGCGCCGGGTTCGATACCAGAAGGCGATGGCGAGGAAACCCACCGGCACCGCCACCCACCAGTACAGCCCTTCGCTCCTCCAGAGCGGGCCGAAGGGGACGTAGGTGAACGGGGCGCTCAGCATGATGATGACCCCGAAGGTGATGAGCGGCACCGACGACGCACGGCGGTCGGCCCGTGCGCGTTGGCGCAGTTCCTCCGTGTGAGCCAGCACGGCCCGGGTTTCAGCGGCTTCCATCGCGGACTCCATTCCTCGCTCCTGCGAACGCAGAGCACTCCGTAATGCAGAGTGATCGGCCGTCAAGAGCGAACGAGCCGGGTGCGGTACATCACTCAGGCGCTTTCGTCCCGCCAACTCCCGGGGTGGCCAGGCACATTGAGAACGGTCCCGTGGCCGGCATGCGGCGGCTACTCAAATCCCTCAGCACGCCCCGCAACCCCGGGATGGGAACGTACGTTTGATAAGCGTTGTCGGCACTCACCGAGCATTCCGGCACCAGACATCAGACATCAGACATCACCCTGACATGGGAGCAGAGCATGAAGATCTCCAACCGGGCGTCCGCGCCCGTCTGGGCCGACCTGTCCGCAACGGACGTGCCCGTGGCCAAGGCCTTCTACGAGGCGCTGTTCGGCTGGTCGGCCGAGGAGGCGCCGTCGGACGAGGCGGGTGGCTACGGCATGTTCGCCCTAGGCGGGAAGCTCGTCGGCGGCTACGGGCCGTGCCCGACGCCGGAGGCCCCGACTGCCTGGATGGTGTATTTCCAGGTCGACGACGTCGACGCCACGGCCGCCAAGGTCACCGATAACGGCGGAGCGGTCGTCGCCGCACCCATGGACGTCCTGGAGGCAGGCCGGATGGCGGTCCTCACCGACCCCGAGGGCGCGATCTTCGGAGTCTGGCAGCCGCGCGACCACACCGGATTCGGGGTCATCGACGAGCCGGGGAGCGTCTGCTGGTTCGAGCTGATGGCCCGCGACACCGGCAAGGCCGTCTCGTTCTACTCCGCGGTCTTCGGCTGGGAGGGTCGCACCAGTTCCGCCGGCCCCAGCGAGTACACCGAGTGGCACCTCGAGGGGACGTCGTTCAGCGGCATGATGGGCATGACCGACGCCTTCCCCGCCGAGCTGCCGGCGCACTGGATGGTCTACATCGCCGTGGAGGACTGCGACGCCGCCGCGGCCCGGGTCACCGAACTCGGGGGCAACGTCAGCGTTCCGCCCACCACCATCCCGCCGGGCCGGTTCTCCGTCGTCAACGACCCGCAGGGCGGCACCCTGTCCCTCATCGCCCTGGCCCCGGGTCACTGAACGGGGCAGAGGGCCGGGGCCGGCCGGAGGTCACTCGGCCGGCCCCGTCTTCCGGCGATGCGCTGCCGGGGAAGGCACACCGCCGGTTGCCACCGACGCCCGTCAGGCGGACGCGTGGCAAGTGAGTTTGACCTGGGCCGCTCCATGGTGGTGGTAGTTGTTGCCGTTCTCGTCCCAGTTGTAGCCGGTGCCGACCAGCCGCACCGCGATGCTGCCGTCCCGTACGGGGAAGGTGCCGCCCTCGACGAGCCGCCCCCGGTTGGAGATCTGGTCGACCGAGAAGGTGTAGTCGGAGGCGTACAGCTCCGCCGGGTCGTGGAACACCTCGTAGTAGGAGGGGTTTCCTGCCACGTCGCGGTCGTTGGTGCCCTCCGGGACGTAGACCGAGATCGTGCAGACGTCGGAGTCCTCGCTGGGCGTCCACCACCAGACCGCGCGGTTGTGCCCGTCGTCGCTGTTGCCCGACATCGGCATCGCGGTGAACGAGCCGTTGCAGCCCGCTCCGGTGTAGCCGCCCGAACTGAGGGTGTACCAGCCCTCGATGCCGTCGGACGAGCGGTTCAGCTCCCGGTATCCGCCTCCGGCCGGTGTCGGGCAGCCGGGGCCTGCCCAGGCGGTGTACGTGGCCGGCTCCTCCGTGGGCGCGGGGGGCTTGGGCGGCGGGGGCGACGGCGAGCGCGTCGGCTTCTTGGCCTTGGACCGGGACTTCGACGGCGAGGGGGACTTCGACGGGGTCTTCTCCGGGGCTCTCCCCGTCGGAAGGACGAGCGTCGGCTTGGGCCCGGCCCGCAGACCGGTGTTGTCCGCGACGTCGTCGGTCCGGCCCACGGGACCGGACACCCACGGAGAGCTCACCAGCAGCCCCAGCCCGGCCATGATGAGCACGGCACCCAGCGCGATCCACCACCGGTACCCCGCGTCACGGAAGGCCCTTCGCCCCCCGTCCTCCCACATCTTCTGCCCGGTCCAGCACGAACACGGCTCTCCCGAAAGGGTAATTCCGCGTTCGTCGCATCGTTGACATGACATCGAATTTTCCCCTGATAACGCCACGAGCACTCGAACACACCCTGGGCCGCCGGTTCGCAGCGACACTAGAGGTGACCGCCGGGTAAAGGTAGAGGTGCGGCCGATCCGCCGGAAGAGTAGCGCACCGAATCCGTCTCCACGCCCCCGCGCAAACAAGGAGCGGGGATTTACAGGAATCCTTCACGGACCCGGGGTCCAGGGCACAACTCCATGACACCACTGACGGGTTGGACGGGGATTCACCGTGCCGGGTTCCCGGAGCGCGCACAGCCCTCGCACCCAGGACCGTCGGCAGAATTGCCCACGGCTCTCCAAAGAGCGGCCAATTCGCCCAAGCAATGCCATTCCCGGCCGCCGGGGACGGACGGGTCGCACATCGGATCGAGCCCGACGCTCACCACCGCGGAGGGATGACGAACCGCATCGCAGCAGGTCACGCCGGAGTTCGGAGGGCATGGAAGGGGACGGCGGGCAGTACCGCGGTGACCGTCGGCCTTCCGACACTCCCCCGACTTCCGCACGCGCTGCGTCGCGTGGGCCCGACCTGGGCAGAGGTGCGAAGCGAAGGTGAGTAGCGATTACTCCTTGAACTCCCGCCTCCATGCCCTACAGTCCGGGAACGGAGACGTCCGCATATCGCTCCGCTCCGGCCACCGGCCCTCGTCCCGGCGTCCGGAAGAATGGCACGCGCGCGAGCGCGAAAACAATGGGAAGCCGATGAAGCACCGACGACCGAACTTCTTTTCGGCGTCGGTGGCAGAAGGCTTTCTCTGCCGGTGGAATACGCACGGTGCACTCTCTCGGTGACACGGCGGATTCCGACTCTTGGCTGCCCGGAATCCCGTTCTGCGGACGCGGCGCATCCGACGGAGTGGCGAATCCCCGTTCCGTGAGAAATCCCGGGGACGCCCTGCCGGCTACGTGCACGCTCGACGGCTCCCGGTCCGCGGTGGCTACAGGCGGGCGATGCGGCCGAGCGGTGCGCGGGGTTCGCGTCGGGTGGGGACGCGGCCGGTCAGCAGGATGAGGCGAGCGGCGCGTCGGCGCTGTCCGGCGTAGGGGGCGAGCAGTTCCGGCATCTCGGTGTCGCCGAGGCCGCGGCGGCCTGTGGGGGCGTAGCCGATGTGCCCGGGCAGATGCGGCTCACCGCATGTGATCACATCGGGCGCGCCGTCAGCCGAGGTCGAGCAGGTGAGCTGCGCTGGTGCGGGAGCACCGCTCGGCCTTGACGTGTTGTCCCTGACCATCCTTGATGATCTTGTCCCGGCGGGCCAGTGACGAATGTCCCTGACCCGGCGTCATCCGACCGGAGGGAAGACCCGTCCGAGCTTTGCGCGCCCACCTGGGTCTGCGCCGCAGGGTGGGAGACCGTCAGGATCCCGCGAGACCGCCGAGTGCCGCCGAGTGCCGCCGAGTGCCGCCGCCAAGGCTCCCGCCTCACCGAAGTACTGCCGTGAGGCGGGGCGGCAGGCCACAGGCCGTGCGGGCCGGCTGCCGTGTCCAGAGCACCGCGCAAAGGTCTGCGACGGCGCGTCGGACATGGCCAGAGGTGTATCCGGGTGAACCTCGACCCGGATGGCTGCGTGAACACGTGCACCGCGAGGTGGCAGGAGCTCGGTCTGCGGAACATGAGCCGAAAACCCCCATAGAGAGGCTCACGTACCTCATGCGTCGTTCCCTACTCGCCGCCTCCAGCGCGGCGACCGCCCTCATCGCCACCCTGGCATTGGCCCTCAACACCCCCGCCGCGTCCGCTGGGACCGGCGGGGGTGACCACGAGCCCTGGGTGGTGCGCACCGCAGCGATGCGCGCGGATGCCGAGCAGTTCCGTTCGTTGTGCGGAAAGCAGAAGGAGGGGAGACCCGAGCGCCGCACGTTCCCTCTCTTCGGCCACCACAACCGCGCGTTCCCTCCGTCCGGCCACGGGAAGGGTTTCACTGCGGTGCAGGACTTCCAGCGCCAGGACGCTGACGGCACCGTGTATTGGGCCGGACACGACCCGAAGCACCCCGAGAACACCATCGCCGTGTCCGTCATCGGAGCGTGCACAGACGGTCCGGTCACCCTCTCCGGCGCGATCGAGGTCGGCTCCCGCCAGTACCAGTACCAGCCGTTGGCCAAGCGCCCGGGCTGGTTCCAGCTGCAGGAGATCGACTCCCTGAAGCTGCCCCCCAACGGACACGGTGTCGACACAGTCGAGGTGCCCGCGGGCCACAAGCCCCCCAAGCCGCCCCACAAGCCCCGTAAGCCGGGGTTGAGGATCGCAACTCCCGACAACCCGGCTGCCATCGACATCGTCGTCGCCTACACCCCGGCCAGCGTCACAGAACTCGGCAGTGTCGCGGCGGTCCAGGCCCGGATCAGGTACGGCGTGAACCAACTCAACAGGGCGCTTGCGACGAGCGGTGTGCCGGCCAGTGTGCACGTCGTCAACACCTACCAGACCCAGCCGACCGGCGTCGCACGCGAAAACGCCGGAACCCTGCTGGGCATGCTCAGCAACCCCGCGAACCCGACCCTCGGCGCCCCGGCCGCCGCGCAGCGGGCGTCATCCAGCGCCGACCTGGTCGCGCTCCTCGCCGCCATCCCCGCAGAGGACAGCTCCGGGCAGGCCAACCTGCCCACCCCGGCCGCAACCTCGACGACCGACAGCGCCGCGTTCTCGGTCACCAGCGTCTTCTCCGTGACAGCGTGGGAGAACCTCGCACACGAGATCGGCCACAACTTCGGTCTGAAGCACGACCGCCTGACAGTGGCCAGCCAGGGGGGAACAACCCCCGTCGGCACCCAGAACTACGGCTGGATCACCCCCGATCAGCAGTGGCACACGATCATGGCCTACTCCAGTGCCTGCACTCAGCCGTGCAAGGTCGTCAATCAGTACTCCAACACCGAGGACGTCTTCAACGGCCAGCCCCTCGGCGACGCGAACAACAACAACGCCGCCGTCGCAACACGCAGTGCCGACATCCTGGCCGCCTACCGTCCCTCTTTGGTCACCAACCGGGTCTCTCTCAACATCTCCGCCGACCCTGTCGGCGGAGCCACCAGTGTCAAGCCCAGTGAGTACGGCCCGTACGACCCCGGCACCCAGGTCACCGTCACGGCCGTCCCCAGCCCCGGCTTCCAGTTCACCGGCTGGGTGGTCGACGGCCAACCCCAAGCCGTCACCACGCCCAGCTACCAGATCACCATGAACGCCAACCGCAGCATCGTCGCGCGGTTCAGCGAGATTCCGTGACCGTACGAGCCTCCTAGGACTCGGCAGCCGAGGACACAACGGCATCGGACGCTGCCCGACCGACATTGAAGTGTCCTGGGCCGAAGCCGGGCGACCGCACGATGCATGATCCCTTGCTCATGCGCGTCGCCCGGCTTCACTTCTCCACGGTCGAGTGGCAGCACTCTCCGCTTGTTCGATCAAGGCGTGGACGAGCAGCCTCATGAAAGCGCGAGGCTAGGCAGAGCTCCCGTCACTCCCGCAGACACCCGACTCCCAGGCCCAGGCGGCGATCTCCACGCGGTTGCGTGCGGCCAGCTTGCGCTGGACGTTGGCGAGGTGGGTCTTGACCGTCGACAGCGTGACGTAGAGCTCGGCCGCGAGTTCCTCGTTGGTACGGCCTCGGGCCACGAGCCGGACGACGTCCAGCTCGCGCTGGGTCAGCGGTTCGGCCGGCCGGGCGGGCCCCTGGCCTTCCCCGCCCCTCACGGGTTTTCCGGCCGCTCCGTCGCGAAGTCCGGGCCGGTGAGGGGCCATGTGCGCGAGGAGGCGGACCGTGATCGACGGTGAGATCAGGGAGTTGCCCGCGGCGGCGGCCCGTACGGCCTCCGTGAGCAGCCCCGGTGCGCCGTCCTTCAGCAGGAAGCCGCAGGCCCCGTTGCGCAGGGCCGTGTAGACGTACTCGTCGAGGTCGAAGGTGGTGGCGATGAGCACGTTCATCGGCTCGGGCACACCGGGGCCCGCGAGCAGCCGGGTGGCCTCCAGACCGTCGAGCTCCGGCATCCGGATGTCCAGCAGGCAGACGTCGGGCCGTACGCGCCGCGCCTCCGAGACGGCCGCCGCCCCGTCGGCCACCTCGGCCACGACCTGGATGTCCGGCTGGGAGTCCAGGATCATGCGGAACGCGGCGCGGACCATGGGCTGGTCGTCGGCGATGAGCACCCGGATCGTCATGGACGACATGATCCCAAGTGTCGCGCCCCCGGTCAGTGGGTGGTCAGGGTGTCGAGCGGCAGAAGGGCGTGGACGCGCCAGCCGCCGCCCGGCCGCTCCCCCGCGCTGATCCGCCCGCCGATGCCTTCGACCCGTTCGCCGAGTCCGACGAGTCCGTATCCCCCGCCGGTTGCCCGGCCGCCGCTCGCGGCGTCGTCCTCCCCTCCGTGCGCGACGCTCCGCCCCTCCTCGTCCGGGCGGCGGCGGCCGTCGTCGGTCACCGTCACCTCGATGCGGTCGGGCACGTCGGGGTGAGGTTCGACCCGGACCTCGACGCGTGTGGCTCCCGCCGCGTGCTTCCGCGCGTTGGTGAGCGACTCCTGCACGACGCTGTAGACGGTCGTGGCGACCTCCGGCGGCACGGGCCGGTCGGTCACCCGCGGGTCGAGGGCCAGTGTGGCGGGCGGCCCCGCGACCGCGAACTTCTCGACGAGCGTGTGCAGACCGCCCAGGTCTCCGGCGGGTCGCGTCGCCGCGGGCGCACCCGGATCACGCAGGACGGAGACCATGGCACGCATCGATCCCAGCGCCTGGGCTCCGGCCTGCTCGATCTGCGCCAGCATCCGGTCCAGGTCCTCGGGGCTCTGGGCGTGGCCGGCGTCCGCCGTGAAGCGGGCCGCCTTGGTCTGGGCGACGATCGCCGTGACGTGGTGGGCGACGAAGTCGTGCAACTCCCGTGCGTACTCGAGGCGTTGGGACTGGCGCACGTCCTCGATCTCCCGGGTGCGCATGGTGTCGCGCAGGCGCAGCGCCAGCCCGAGGACGACCGCGCAGGGCACGGCGCACACGATGACGAAGCTGATCAGCAGATAGAGGGTGTCGTCCCAGGCCTCGATCCGCAGGAAGAGGAGGACCGCCGCGCAGGACACCGCCGCTGACAGCGCGATCGCCTTCAGGGGACGGCAGCGCCGCACCGTGCGCGTGATCACCAGCAGCAGGACGCACAGCTCCACCATCCCCGGCGTGTTCTCGGGGCGCTGCGGGAGCTGTGTCTGTACGACCGTCAGGGCGCAGGACGCCGCCGCGGCGACCAGGACGCACTGCCAGAACCAGCGCTCCGGCGCGAAGAGGGCGAGCAGCGCCAGCGCCCCGGTGACGACGGTCGCAGCCGCCACGGCCACGTAGGGCGCGTTGCGGCCTTCGAGCACGATCAGGGGGAGCAGCCCCGCGCCGATCAGGCAGATGAGGATCTGCTGAGCGCGGGAGCGGGACCGGAACGCGGCAATCATGCAGGTCACGCTACGGCAGGCCGGTCTTCCTTCACCTCGGCCGTTCGGCCGATGGAGGCGGCTCGCCGCTTCGGTATTCCGGTGGATCCGCGGGGGACGTCCGGCCCGGCAGCATCGGGACGGTCCGGTGGGACGGCCGCGGCATCGGCCCCCGTCCCGCCTGCCCGAGCCCGGAGATCCCCTCTCGTCCGAGCCCGCGTCGGTGCCGACCGGCCGGCCGTGTCGAGCGCGGATCCGGCGTCGGCCCGACCGATCGGGCCGAACCGTCCCGTGAAACTCACCCAGGAGCGATGTGCGATGAGTCAGCCCTTGGACGCCCCCGCGTCCCCCCGCAGGCCCGGAGCGGTGGTCGCCACCGGCCACGACCTGACGAAGGTCTACGGCGAGGGCGAGACCGCGGTGACGGCGCTCGCCGGGGTGTCGGCCCGGTTCGTCTCCGGGGAGTTCACCGCGATCATGGGCCCCTCGGGGTCGGGCAAGTCCACGTTCATGCACTGCCTCGCCGGTCTCGACACCCCGACGTCCGGCAGCGCGTGGATCGGCGACACCGACCTCGCCTCGCTCGACGAGGCCCGGCTCACCAGGCTGCGGCGCGAGCGCATCGGCTTCGTCTTCCAGTCGTTCAACCTCCTGCCCACGCTCACGGCGCTGGAGAACATCACGCTCCCCTGCGATCTGGCCGGGGTCTCCCCCGACCCGGCCTGGCTGCGGGAACTCGTCTCCGCCCTGGGCCTGTCCGACCGCCTCGGCCACCGCCCGGACCAGCTGTCCGGCGGCCAGCAGCAGCGGGTGGCCTGCGCCCGGGCGCTGGCCTCGCAGCCCGCGATCGTCTTCGCCGACGAGCCCACGGGCAACCTCGACTCCCGGGCGGGCGCGCAGGTCCTGTCGTTTCTGCAGATGTCCGCGACGATGCTGGGCCAGACGGTCGTGATGGTCACCCACGACCCGGTCGCGGCCGCGTACGCCGACCGCGCGCTCTTCCTGGCCGACGGACGCCTCGTGCACGAGATGACCGATCCCAGTGCCTCCGGGGTGCTGGAGCAGATGAAGACCTTCGACGCCGGTCAGCAGCAGGTCGCCCGATGAGCACCGGCCCCCGTCCGGGCCCCGCGGCGTCGCCCGGCAACGGGTCGTACGGCGGGTCCGCATCTCAACGCCGGTCCCCCGGGTCCGTGTCGTCCACCCACCGCCCCTCGTCCCGGAGGTCCGCCATGCTCCGCACCACCCTGCGCACCCTGCGCTCGCATCGCCTCCGGTTCGCGCTGCCCGCGCTCGCCGTCGTGCTCGGCGTCGCCTTCGTGACCGGATCGCTGATCTACGGCGACTCCGTCAGTACCGCCGTCACCAAGGCCCTGGCCAACTCCCAGCCGGATGTGTCCGTTGCGGTCCAGCCTGCTGAATCCGCCCGGTACTCCTCGTCGGGCTCCTCCGCGACGAAGTCGCGCATCGACGACGCGATACTGAGGCGTCTCCGCGGCGTGCCCGGGGTCGCGGCGGCGCGGGGCACGGTCGAGGGCCGCTCGTTCCTGGCGGGCCGGGACGGCACGCTCGTCGGTGACCTGTACCGGTCCGCGGGCGTCAACTACGTCCCGGACCGCACGGGCAAGGACCCCCGCTACCCCCTCGCCGCCGGCCGCGGACCGCGCACCGCCGGCGAGGTCGCCGTCGACACGGCGGCGGCCGAACGGTCCGGGCACAGGGTCGGCGACACCGTCCGTATCGTCGTCGGCGGCACGGCCCGCGACGCCCGCCTCGTCGGCCTCTTCACCGCCCAGGACAGCCGCGTCGCCACCGGCGGAACGCTCACGGCGTTCGACACCGCCACCGCGCTGCGGCGCTTCGCCCCGGTCCCCGGCAGCTACACGTCGATCACCCTGACCGCCGCCGACGGAACGTCGGAGGCGGAACTCGCCCGGCGGGCCCAGGAGTTGCTGCCCCGCGGGCTCGAAGCCGTCACCGCCGCGGAGCTGGAGAGCGCCGCCACGGACGCCTCCGGCAACAAGCTCACGACGCTGCTGCTCGGCTTCGCCGGTGTCGCCCTGTTCGTCTCCACCTTCCTCGTCGCCAACACCTTCACCATGCTGAGCGCCGCCCGGGCCCGCGAACACGCCCTGCTCCGCGTGGTCGGGGCGACCCGGCGGTACGTGATGCGCCAGGTCCTCGCCGAGGCCGCGGTCGTCGGGGCCGTCGCGTCCGTCGTGGGCTACGCCCTGGGCATCGGCGTCGCGGCCCTCCTCAACACCCTGTTCGGTGCCGCGGGCGGTACGAGCGCCCCGCTGCGGATCGACCGGCTCACCCCGGTCCTGGCCGCCTTCGGCGTCGGCATCGGCATCACCATGCTGGCCGCCTACATCCCGGCGCGCCGCGCGGCGGCCGTCTCACCGGTCGCGGCGCTCCGGACGAACCGGCCGCCCACGCCGGCCTCGCTCCGCCGCCGCAGCGTCCTCGGCGCGGCGGTCACCGGGCTCGGGGTACTGCTGCTCTGGGCGGCCACCGGTGACGAGAACATCCTCTACGCCGCCGGGCCCGTCCTCCTCGTCGGTCTCATCGTCCTCACCCCGCTGATCGCGCTCGGCGTCACGCGCCTGCTCCGTACGCCTCTGCGCCGACTGGCCGGGATCCGCGGCAAACTGGCGCTGGAGAACGCCCGCCGCAACCCGCGCCGTACGGCGGCCACCGCCGCCACGCTCATGGTCGGCCTCGCGATGATCACCGCCGTCACCGTCGTCGTGGCCTCGATCGGGCGTATGGACGAGGACGAGGCCGACCGCGCCATGGCCTCCGATCTGCGCATCACGGCCGTCGACTTCGGCGAGGTCGGGCCGGATGTCGCCCGGCGCGTCGAACGCCTCCCGTACGCCGCGGCCGTCACCGCCGTCGTCGACACCGGCATCCAGGTGTCCCGCGACGACATGATCGGGGCGGCGGCCGTCACCCCCGGCACCGTGGAACGCCTGGCGCCCATCACCCTCCGCGAGGGTTCGCTCCAGCGTCTGGACCGCGGCATCGCTCTCGAGCAGGAGACCGCCGCGGCCCGCCACGTGACGCTCGGCAGCCGCGTCACCGGCAGCGTCGACGGTACGAAGCGGAAGACGGCACTCCCCGTCGTCGCCATCTATGAGGGCAAGGACTTCGCACCCGCGCTGGTCTCGCGGACCAGGCTGCCGCACGCCACCGGCACCGAGGACCGGGCGCGCATCACGTCGGTGCTCGTCGACGCCGACCCCGGCCGCACCGCCGCGCTCCAGCGCGACATCCGGCGCGCGCTCGACAACCCGACCCTGCTGGTGCAGGACCGCGCGGAGGTGCGGACGGCGGCGAGCGCAGACACGGCCGAGTTCCGGGACATCATGTACGCCCTGCTCAGCGTCACCGTGCTGATCGGTGCCCTGGGGGTGGTCAACACGATGGGCATGGCCGTCTCCGAACGCGTCCGGGAGATCGGCATGTTGCGTGCCCTCGGACTCGACCGCCGGCGGCTCGCATCCGTCCTGCGCATCGAGTCGGTGACCATCTCCCTCCTCGGTTCGGCCCTCGGGCTCGTGGCGGGCGGCGCGATCGGCACGGCAGCCGTCCTCACCCGGTCGAGCGTCCCCCTGGTCGTCCCGTGGGGCACGGCGGCCCTGTGCTTCGCCGCCACGGCCGCGATCGGCGTCCTCGCCTCGCTGTGGCCGGGACGCCAGGCGATGGCGGTCCCGATGCTGAAGGCGATGGGCAGCGACACGGACTGACGCGGACAGGAAGACCGTGGGGAGGGAGACCGGCGAAGAGGACCGGCGATGGACACCGCAGAAGCTGAGGGACTGCGGAGATGAACGGCGCGGAGATGAACACCGCGCCAGGTCCGGGCCGTACTTGTCGGCAGGGCGGTGGTCGCCGCCAGCCGTTCGAGGAGGTCGCATCCGGATGTCCGCTCATCGCGCCCTGGCCGCAGCCGCGCTCATCGGCAGCGCGCCGGTGCTTCTCCTCACGGTCGGCGCCGGGCCCGCGTGGGCGCACGGCGCCCCGACCGATCCGGTCAGCCGGGTCGCGGCGTGCGGACGCGAGGGCGGCACGGCCGGTTCCGCCGCGTGCGTGGCGGCGGCCCGGGCGAGCGGCGGTGGCGCGGCCTTCAAGGAGTGGGACAACCTGCGCGTGCCGAATGTGGCCGGGCGGGACCGCCGGATGATTCCCGACGGGAAGCTGTGCAGCGCGGGCATCGACGCGTACGAGGGGCTGGACCTGCCGCGGGCCGACTGGCCCGCGGACAGGCTCCGCGCCGGGAAGCCTTTCAACCTGACCTACGCGTCGACCATCCCCCACAAGGGCACCTTCAGCGTCTACCTCACCAAGGCCGGGTACGACCCGAGGCAGCCGCTGACATGGGGCGACCTCGACGCCAAGCCGTTCCTCACGGCCAAGGACCCGGCGCTCCGCGACGGCGCCTACCGCCTCAGGGGCGAGCTGCCCGCCGGACGGACCGGGCGGCACCTCATGTACACCGTGTGGCGCAACACCGACACTCCCGACACCTACTACTCGTGCTCCGATGTCGTGCTCACCGGCGGCAAGCCGGCGTCCGGCGCGGGCAGTGCCTCAGGCGGAGGGGCCGGAAGCGGTAAGGAGAAGGCGACCGAGGACCGACCGGAGAAGAGGAAGGAGCAGCGGCGCGAGAAGGCGGACGGCCAGGCCGAACGGTCCACGGCCGGGCAGCCGTCGGAGTCGCCCGCCCCTTCGGGGTCCGGACCTGCGGCACAGCCCGCCTCCGCGGCGGGCGACTCCGACGGCGTCCCTGTCCTGCCGATCGCGGTCGCGGCGGCCGCCGCTCTCGCCGCCGCCGGCGCGGCGGGCGCCTACCACCGGCGACGGCGCAGCTCGCGCTGACGGGCCCCGGGCCCGTTCAGCGGCGGGCGGCCCGGTTCCGGGCGTGCTGCCGGGCCGTACGTTCGTTGCCGCGCCGGTAGTTGCCGGTCCATCGCGCCATGACCAACTGCGGCTCGCCGGAGGCGACTTCGTCCAGGAACACGCGGGCGCGCGAGCCGCGCAGCGTTGCCGCGACCGTACGGCGGTGGGTCACCACGATCGTTCCGTCCGCGCGCTGTTCATAGGCGAATCCTGCTGGTCCGGGCATGAGCCCTCCCCCTCCTGGTGCGCAGCCCCCCGGCCGGCGCCACCGGGCGCAACCATCGCACCGACGCCGCACACAGGCAACGGGATATCGGCGCACGGGACGGGGCGGAGGCCCGTGGACCGAGCGCCCTCCATGACTTCTCCCGCACGCCGCACACCAGGCATCCGCGCCCCGCCTCAGAACGCGGATGCCTTCTCGTACGCCGTGAGGACGTCGGCCGTGGGTCCGTCCATGACGAGTTCGCCCTTCTCCAGCCACAGCACGCGGTCGCAGGTGTCCCGGATCGACTTGTTGTTGTGGCTGACCAGGAAGACCGTGCCTGCCTGCTTGCGCAGTTCGCGGATGCGCTGCTCCGAGCGCCTTTGGAACTTCCGGTCACCCGTCGCCAGCGCCTCGTCGATCATCAGCACGTCATGGTCCTTCGCCGCCGCGATGGAGAACCGCAACCGGGCCGCCAT
>NZ_JBEYUP010000024.1:25830-99515 GCF_040643575.1 Streptomyces sp. NPDC047108 | reverse complement strand
ACTGCAGGGGGGACCCTGTGGGAGAGTAGGACGCCGCCGAACAATCTTTGGCCTCAACCCCCGGACCATGTCCGGGGGTTGAGGCATTTCTGCGTTCAGGACCTTTTGCAAGGACCCTTGTCTAGGCGATACGCGACAAGTCCGTTGCTGTGACCAGACCGTGGAGCGGTTCTCCGCGCACGAAGCGTTCGGTCTCCGCGATCGCGTAGGCACCCAGTCGCCGTACCTCACTGCCCTGGGCGCCGGCGATGTGCGGAGTGACCAGGACGTTGCGGAGGCCGAGCAACGGGTGGTCGGGCGGGAGGGGTTCGGGGTGGGTCACGTCCAGGAAGGCGTTGAGCCGTCCCGTGGCGCATGCGCGGGTCAGCGCGTCCGTATCGATGAGAGTGCCGCGTGCGGTGTTGATGACCGTGGCGCCATCAGGGAGGAGCGCAAGACGTCTCGCGTCCAACAGGTTCCGGGTCTCCGGGAGTTCCGGGGCGTGGACGCTGACGATGCTGCTCCGGCGGCACAGTTCGTCCAGGGGCAGCAGCTCCGCGCCGAGAGTCGCGGCCTGTTCCGCGGTGACGTACGGGTCCGACAGCAGGACGGTGTATCCCGCCTCGGAGGCGGTGAGGGTCGCGATGACGCGGCGGCCGATCCGGGAGGCGCCGATGATGCCGACCGTGCGGCTGTCGGCGCCCTCGCGTGCGGTGAAGTCCGGCCATCCGGCGGCGTATCGCGCCGCGGCAGGGACGGCCTGTTTGGCGGCCAGGGCGATCGTGGCGCAGGTGAAGTCGGCGACGGGTCCGGCGTTGGCCTCGGCGGCGGAGGAGACCGTGATGCCGCGTTCCCAGACGGCCGGCGGAAGGTGCCCCTTCACCGACCCCGCGGCGTGGATCACGGCGCGCAGCCCCGGGGCCGCTGCCAGGACCTGCTCGGTCAGTGGTGGGCAGCCCCAGCCGGTGATGAGGAGCTCCGCCTGCGCCAGGACAGACGCAGCGCCGCGGGCTTCGTGGCCCGCATGCTGCGAGGTGAGCGCGGTCAGCAGGGCGGGAGAGAGGTCAGGGGCCGGGTCCACGGCCTGGGCCAGTCGCTCCCTGAGGTCCGGGGGGAGCACCGCGGCCGCGCAGTCCGGGGCCATGCAGATCACCGCGTTCGTGCGGCCGCTCACGTCCATTCCTCCCCTTCCGGGCCGTCCCGGGCGACACGGGCACCGCGCGGACTGCGATGCGCCGAACCGGCAGGACCCTAGGATCCCGCGCTTTCCGCGGTCAACACCGCATCCGGGGCCGCCGACACCCTCGGGGTCGGTGCGCGTCCGGGCGTCCGGGGTGCGAGCATCAAGGCATGGGGTACGAGATACGGACGGTCCGCGCCGACGACTGGGCGGAGCTGCGGGCGCTGCGGCTCGCCGCTCTGGCCGATCCGGCGGCGCGCGTCGCGTTCGTCGACACCTACGAGTCGAGCAGTGCGCAGTCCGACGCTTTCTGGCGGGGCCGGGCCACACCCATCGCCGAGGGCGGGGCAGCGACCAATGTGATCGCGGCGGACGAGAGCGGCACGTGGGTCGCGATGCTCGCCCTGCTCGACGAGACGGGCAGTGCGGCGCCGCTGCCCGCCGAGACCGGCGGGTTCGCCGAGGACGAGACAGGCAGGCCGCAGCAGATGCATGTGGTGAGTGTGTACGTGCGCCCGGAGCATCGCGGTACGGGCGCCGCCGAGCAGCTGCTCCGTACGGCCATCGCCTGGACGTGGGAGAACTCCAAGGCTGAACGGATCCGGCTCTGGGTGCACGCCGACAACCCGCGCGCCGAGGCCTTCTACCGGCGGCTCGGCTTCGCCAGGACCGGCGAGACCATGGCGTTCCCGCCCGTGCCGGAGGAGAGCGAGTACGAGATGGCGCTGCAGCGGCCCTGAGCGGCCCAGCCGTATCCCTGAGCCCCGAGCCGTAGTCCTGCTGAGCCTTACCCCTCGGCGACGAGCGTGCGTCGCGGCCAGCGTGCCCGTGCCTGCTCCTCGGAGCGCAGCAGCGCGAGCGGAGTCATGCCCTGGGCCTCGCCCTCGGCCAGCAAGTCCGGGAGTTGGGGGAGCGGGGCGACGGCGGCGACGTCGTCGAGTACCAGCGTGAGTGGTGGGTCGAGCCGACCGGCGGATGACCGTACGGCCATGCGGCGGCCGTGCTCGACCACGCTCGAGACGAGTGCCGTCAGCAAAGGCATCGCACCCGGGTGGGTCCGCGGATCCTCGATCGCTTCCCCTACCACGTAGAGCGTTCCCCCTTCGGCGACGAAAGAATCCACGGCCAGGGAGTCGGCTCGGGTCGGATTGCACGCGTCGCGGATGTGGATCGAGGAGAGCGCGGAGAGGGCGCGGGCCGTCAACTGCTGTGCGGCTTCGCGGCGTTCGGGATAGGCCGTGAGGGTGGACTCCAGCTCGCCGGCCGCGCCCGAGGCGGCCTGGGGGTGCGTACGGAGGATGCGTACGGCGTCCTGCGCCGCGCTGCCGGACGCCCAACGGTGCACCTGGCGGAACGCCCGGCCGTCGACCGCCGCGGCGTGCAGCCAGCAGCGCAGCAGTGTCTCCGCCGCGTCCGCCATGGCCGAGTCGAGGCTGTTCAGCGGTCGTACGGGGGCGAGCAGCGCGGCGGCGCGTGCCGCGGCGGTGTCGCGGGACTCGCAGCCGGCCGACGGCGACCAGCGCAGGCGGGCCGGGGTGTCGAGGAGATGGCTCGGGTCGTAGAGGTGGACGGGGCCGAGCTTGGCGCGGGCGTCCTTGGTCCGGGCCCAGACGGCGGGGTCGGAGGTCGTGACGAGGACCGGGCCGTCGGCGGACCGGATGGCGCGCAGGGCGAGTTCGCGGCGGGACTCGGGGCGCGGGCCGGTGAAGTGGAGCCCGGTCAGTGCCTGTTGGTCGCGCGGCGCTGCGGCGGCGCCATCGGCCGTCCCCGGCGCTGTCGCGGGGATCTTGGTCAGGTCGAGGGCGGGCTCGACCGTACCGCGGGCTGCGGCGGGGTCCGTGGCGCGCTCCGGGGGGCCGGCCCCCGCGGGGGCAGAGGTCTCGGGGGCGGGCGGTACCGCGGGAGCCGCGGAGCGGACCGGTTCGGCCGCCGTGGCGGTGGGGGCGGGCTCCGGTCGGGTGGCAGGGACAGTAGCGGTGGGGGCGGGCTCCGTTCGGGCAGCGGGGACAGCCTCGGCCGTACGCTGCGTTTCGTACGCCACGTCGTCCTGCCGTACCGCGGTCGCCGTCGCCGTGACCTTCCTGCCCATGGCGCCGCCGCGGCGGACCGCTCGCCACCGCGCCACCGTCCCTATGACGAAGACGGCCAGGACGGTCAGCACCATCAGTTCGCCGAGGAAGATGCCCCAGAAGAGCCCGTACCCCGAGAACTGGTCGGCCGGGGTCTCCGGCCAGGCGGCGGCGATGTTGTGCGGTTCGGCGGTCAGATGGCGCATGGCCGCCGGCGTCCGCGTGAAGTGCACGCCGTCCGGCCAGGAGCCGTGGGCGAACAGGCCGGAGATCCCCGTGGCCGTCCACACGAGGACGGTCAGGCCGAGCAGGAAGGCGAGGACGCCGACGAGGAGGCCGTCCGGGATGCCGCGTTCGGACCCGGGCCCGCCCGGGCCGCCGCGCCCCTGCCCTCCGGATGCCGTCATCGCCTCAGGCCACCGTGGACTCGTCCGCGTAGCGCCGCCGTTTGTCGTTCGCCCGCGCCGCGCGCTCCTCGGCCTCGGCGTCCGCGGCCCGGTCGACGGCCCGGGCTTCCTCGTTCGTCAACGCGTCGTGCGCACCTGCCTCGGTCATGGCGCGGTCGGTGTAGACGAGCGGGCGTTCGGCCTCGGTGATGAGGTGCTTCACGACCTGGACGTTGCCGTTGACGTCCCAGACGGCGATGCCGGGGGTGAGCGTGGGGATGATCTCCACGGCCCAGCGCGGCAGGCCCAGCACACGGCCCGTCGCTCTCGCCTCGTCGGCCTTCTGCGCGTAGATCGTGCGGGTGGACGCCATCTTGAGGATCGCCGCGGCCTCCTTCGCGGCCGCGCCGTCCACGACGTCGGAGAGGTGGTGGACGACCGCGACGAACGACAGGCCGAGCCGGCGCCCGAACTTCAGCAGGCGCTGGAAGAGCTGGGCGACGAACGGCGAGTTGATGATGTGCCACGCCTCTTCGACGAGGAAGATCCGCTTCTTGCGGTCCGGACGGATCCAGGTGTGCTCCAGCCACACACCGACGATCGCCATCAGGATCGGCATCGCGATCGAGTTGCGGTCGATGTGGGAGAGGTCGAAGACGATGAGCGGGGCGTCCAGGTCGATGCCGACGGTCGTCGGCCCGTCGAACATGCCGCGCAGGTCACCGTCGACCAGGCGGTCCAGCACGAGCGCGACGTCCAGGCCCCAGGCGCGTACGTCGTCCAGGGCGACGTTCATCGCCTCGGCCGACTCCGGCTTCGGGTGGCGCAGTTGCTCGACGATGTCGGTGAGGACGGGCTGGCGGTCGGTGATGGCCTCGTTGACGTAGGCGTGCGCGACCTTGAGGGCGAAGCCGGAGCGCTCGTCCAGGCCGTGGCCGAGGGCCACCTCGATGATCGTGCGGAGCAGCGCCAGCTGGCCGGTGGTGGTGATGGAGGGGTCCAGCGGGTTGAGCCGGATCCCGCCGTCCGCGGCCGCCACCGGGTCGAGCCGGATCGGCGTGATGCCGAGTTCCTCGGCGATGAGGTTCCACTCTCCGACACCGTCCTCGCCCTGCGCGTCGAGGACCACGACCTGCCGGTCGCGGAAGCGCAGTTGGCGCAGGACGTAGGTCTTCTCGAGGGCCGACTTGCCGTTGCCGGACTCGCCGAGGACGAGCCAGTGCGGGGCAGGGAGCTGCTGGCCGTAGAGCTGGAAGGGGTCGTAGATGTAGCCCTTGCCGCTGTAGACCTCGCGTCCGATGATGACGCCGGAGTCGCCGAGGCCGGGTGCGGCGGTGGGCAGATAGACGGCTTGCGCCTGGCCCGTGGACGTACGGACCGGGAGCCGGGTGGTCTCCACCTTCCCGAAGAGGAAGCTGGTGAACGCCTCGGTGACGGCGGTCAGCGGATCAGGCACTGCGGGACTCCTACCCGTCGAGGAACCGTCGGACTACCGTCGGATGCCGGTGGCGAAGGGGAGCGTGTTCACGAAGGCCCGGTGGTGCTCGCGGTCGCACCACTCCAGCTTCAGATACGACTTGCCGGCCGAGGCGCGGATGGTCCGCTTGTCGCGGGCCAGGGCGTCGGGCGTCCGCGAGGACACCGTGATGTAGCCGACGATGTTCACGCCGGCCGCGCCGCTCGCCAGGTCCTCGCCGCGCTGGTCCAGCCGCCCGTGGTGGGCGATGTCGCGCGGGTCGACGGTGCGGTTCATCTTGGCGGCGCGGCTGGCCTCCGCCTCGTCGTTGGTCTTCTCCGTGAGCATGCGCTCGATGGCGACCTCGGTGGGCTCGAGGTCCATGCAGACCGCGACCGTACGGATCACATCGGGGGTGTGGACGAGCAGCGGGGCGAGGAAGTTGACGCCGACCGGGGTCAGCGGCCACTCCTTCACCCAGGCCGTGGCGTGGCACCAGGGCGCGCGGGAGCTGGACTCGCGGGTCTTGGCCTGGAGGTAGGTCGGCTCCATGGCGTCGAGCTCGGCGGGCCAGGCGTTGCGCTGCGTCATCGCCTGGATGTGGTCGATGGGGTGGTCCGGGTCGTACATCGAGTGGACCAGGGAGGACAGGCGCCCCTGGCCGAGCGGCTGGCGGACCCGGATGTCGGCCTCGGTCAACCGGGCGCAGATGTCGGTCAGTTCGCGGGCCATGACGACGGCGAGGCCCGCGTCCTTGTCGACCTTGCCGCCGCGGTGACGGGTCGCCCGCGCCATGGCGTGGGCCTCGGCGGCCAGTTCACGCGTGAAGGGCATGCAGGCGACGAGATAGGCGCGGTGCTGCTCGGAGGAGGTGGACACCATGGACTGCAGCTGGTCGTACGAGTCCTGGAGCCAGCCCGGTGCCCGGCTGTCGCCGCGCCGCTCGACGTCCTTGGCGTGCGCGTCGGGGTCGGCGGGGAGCGTACGGGCCAGCATCTGCAGGCGCTTCACGAAGCCGTCGCCGTTGGCCACATGCTTGAGCAGCGTGCCGAACCGGTCGACCAGCGCCTCCTGGTCCTCACTGTCCCGCAGCCCCACGCCGGGGCCCTCGATCTCGATCGCGGCGGTGACGGTACGGCGGTCGGCGTGCAGCAGCACGGCGATCTCGTCCGGGCCGAACGGCGCGGACAGCCAGGAGATCCGGCCGATGCCGGGCGGCGCGCCGATCGCGACCTCACGGCCGTCGATGCGCGTGCCCGCCTCGGGTGCGGCGGAGCGGTAGGCGGCGCCGGAGCGCACGGTCCGCTTGAAGCTGCGGTTGATCTCGAACCACTTGAAGAACGTACGCCCCTTGTACGGCACGTAGACCATGGCCAGCGCCAGCATGGGGAAACCGGCGAGCGTGGCGATCCGCAGGGGCAGGAGAGGGATGAGCAGCCCGCACATCATGCCGATGAACGCGCCCACGATGATCAGCGCGATCTCCCCGGTCTCCCGGTTCTTACCGATGATCGCGTTGGGACGGGCCCGCCCGATCAGATAGGTGCGGCGGGGCGCGATCGGGTGGGACATCGGGTGGGACTGCGTGCTCAACGCCCTTCACCTCCGGTGCGGTTGTCGGTGCGGGTGCCGGTGTTCGTACGAGGTGCGGGCGTGGCGCTCGCGTGGCCACCGCCGGTGCGGGGTGCGGCGGCGGGGCCACGGCTGCTGTGGGCGGCGACGCCGCCGGAGACCGGGTTGGCCGGCTGCGGCGCGGAGCGGGACGAGCCGTCGTCCCCGCCGCCGGAACCGCGGGCGCTGTGGGTCTTGATGCCCTGCTTGACGAGGGCGGCGGGCGAGGAGATGACAGCGGCGGCCGCGGAACCGTCCGTGGCGGCCTTGCGGTTGCTGCGCGCGCTCGCGATCTCGTCTCCGAAGCCGGGGACGAAGCGGTAGATCATGGCGCTGGCGAAGATGGCGAGCAGGATGATGGCGAGGCCGGAGACGACGGCCGAGAAGGAGTCGGGCCCGTCCTCGGAGGAGGAGAGGGCCCCGGCGATGCCGAGCACGATGATGATGACCGGCTTCACCAGGATGACGGCGATCATGATCCCGGCCCAGCGGCGTACGTGGCCCCACATGTTCTTGTCGACCAGACCCGCGTAGACGACGGTGCCGAGCAGCGCACCGACGTAGAGCAGCGCGGCCCGGATCACCAGCTCCAGCCAGAGCACGCCGGCGGCGAGGATGGAGACGAGGCTGACGACGATCAGCATGATCGGGCCGCCGCCGATGTCCTCGCCCTTCTTCAGCGCCTCGGAGAACGAGCCGAAGAACGCGTCGGTCTCGGAGCCCGTGCCCGCGGCGATCACTTCCGTGATGCTGTCGGTCGCGGAGACGACCGTGTAGAGGATCAGCGGCGTGAAGGCGGAGGCGAGGACGGTCAGCCAGAGAAAGCCGACCGCCTCCGTGACGGCCTCGGTGAAAGGCACCCCGCGGATGGCGCGTTTGGCGACGGCGAGCAGCCACAGGAGCAGGGTGAGGATGGTGGAGGCGGCGAAGACGACGGCGTACTGGCGGAGGAAGGCGGTGTTGGTGAAGTCGATGTTCGCGGTGGACTCGACGGCCTTCGACAGCTTCCCGACGATCCATGCGGCGGCGTCGGCGCAGCCGCGGGCGAGGGAGGAGAGGGGGTCGAGGGGGTTGTTGTCGGCGACGCTCCCGGGGTTGCGACCGCCGGCCCCGTCGCCGCGCTCGCAGTAGTCCTTGGCGGGACCGACGATGAGGTCGCAGTCGCTGTTGTCGGAGGGCTTGGGCGTCGGCTCCGCGGCCGCCCGAGTCGCCAGGAGAACGCCGCTTGTCTGCAGCGCGGCCAGGGCGCCGGTCAGCGTCAGCGCGCGGCTACGAGGGCTAGCGGGCATAGGTGAAGCCTCCGTACTCCTCGACTGCCTTGGAGATCTCATCGGCGTCGGAGGCCCTGCGGTCGCTGTTCACCGGAGCCGGGCCGTCCTTCTGCGAGAACCCGTCGACCTTCCAGTCCCCGCCGTCCCAGCGGAGTTCGAGCGTCATGGTGAACCAGTCGTTGGCGACCGGGTTGGTGGAACTCACGCCCGCCGTGCCGAACACACCGGTGCACCAGACTTCGACGGTCGCCGACGCGTCGCTGTGCTCGGTCACCTTGGTGCCGACGGGTGTGGTCCGGGAGATGTAAGTCATCCCCTGTTCGGCATTGCCGTTGTCGTCCAGCCCCAGCTTGTCGAGGAAGTCCCGGGAGTAGGCCCGGTCGAGCTTGGCTCCCAGCTCGTCCACCCGATCGCTCACGAACAGGCGTTGCACGATGTCCGGCCGGCGGTCGGGTTTGAGGATGTCGGCGGAGACGAGCGCCACCGCGTAGTTCGCCGCCGCGCTCTGGGCGCCCTGTTCCGTCTTCGGGAAGCCCGACGCGATGCCCGCGTCCGAGCCCGCGACCGGCTTCTCACCCGTCGGTGCCGTCGGCTGCGCCTTGGCGCCGTCGCCGCCGGAGCCCGAGCCGGAGTCGCCCCCGTCGCCGCCTCCGCGGTTGGCGAAGGCGATGGCGGCGATCAGCAGGACGACCACGCCCACGATCGTGATCATGCTTCTCGACGGGCGGCCCGCCCCGCGCGCTCGTCTCACCGCGCCGTACGGACCGTCGGCCGCCCCTTCGGGCAGGTGGGTTCGTGTCCCCCCGCCCGCGTCCCGGACCTCGCCCGGGTAGTCGTGTCCGTAGTCGTCGCCGCCGGGACTCATGCCGCGGACGCCCCCTCGCAGTGGCTGGTGTACGACGCGTCGTCATACGACGGTAGCCGTACGGATGCTCGCGTGGGCGGGGTGTGGTGACTCGTCAGGTGACTCGACATCAAAGGGACGCAACCTCAGCCGATGGGCGCGACGGACGGGTGGTGGCGGGCGGTACGCATGGTGCGTGGGGTGGTGGTGCCGGGTGGTGCGGGGCGGGCACGCCCGTACGGGCCGCGTGGCTCGTACGGGCGGCTGTCCTCCGCCCCCGATCCCCCGTCAGGAAGACGGTGGCGCAGGGGCGGTGCGGAGCTAGACGGCCATCCCGTAGACGATGGTGAACAGGGTGCCGAGCGAGCCGATGATGAAGACGCCGGTCAGGCCCGCGACGATGAGTCCCTTGCCCTGTTCCGCGCTGAAGGTGTCGCGCAGTGCCGTGGCTCCGATGCGCTGCTTGGCCGCGCCCCAGATCGCGATCGCCAGGCAGAGCAGGATCGCGATCGCCATGACGACCTCGACCATGACCCGTGCTTCGTTGCCCAGGCTCCCGAACGGCCCCCAGTCCGGGGCGATGCCGCCGATGATGGTGTTGATGTCGCCCTTTTCGGCTGCCAGGAACATGTTCAAACTCACCGCCCCTATTGGGTAGTTGTCCGTACCCCTGCCGGACGGCACGGGTCAGGCTCTATCATCGCCGACGATGCCGCCCTCGCATGTCGACTTGGCGTCAAATTTTGGCGGATCCCGTGCGTGTGTGCGGTCGCAGGCGCCCCGGGCGGGGTTTCCGGTGGGGGGATGCGGCCGTATTGTCACTCTGTGTATCACGGAGCGTGACATTCAGCAATGACGCCCGGGGTCGGGAACATGGCCAAGCCATCATGGTCCCCGATCCGGAGCGGTGGGTTGCGGGCACGACGGGGCGGTCTCGGCCGTCGCGGCCGTTCCGATTCGGACAAACACCGGGGCAGTGCGCGACCAACGCGGGCCGGATGGGGGAGGGTTGAGGGGTGCGGAAATTCTGGGTGGCCTCCGGCATCGGCATCGGGCTGTGTCTGTCGTTCGTCGCGCTGCTCGTCGTGGGCACCTACACCGCCGCCGCGAGCCTCGGCGGAGGGGGCCGGTCCGTGGGGCTGGCCAAGGGGGCGGTCCCGGCCGCGTACCAGCCGCTCGTGCAGAAGTGGGGCACTCTCTGCCCCGCCATCAGCCCGGCGCTGCTCGCCGCGCAGCTCTATCAGGAAAGTGGCTGGAATCCGCGGGCGCAGAGCCACGCGGCGGCCCAGGGGATCGCCCAGTTCATCCCCGGGACCTGGGCCACGCACGGTGTCGACGGCGACGGTGACGGCGACCGCGACGTCTGGGATCCGGCGGACGCCATTCCGTCGGCGGCGTCGTACGACTGCGAGCTCGCGAAGTACGTGAAGGACGTGCCGGGGGACCGGACGGCCAACATGCTGGCGGCCTACAACGCGGGCGCGTACCGCGTGATCCGCGCGGGCGGGGTCCCGGCCATCCGCGAGACCCGGAACTACGTCAAGATCATCACGACTCTCGCCAAGAGCTTCGAGGCGCCGGTCGGCAAGGTCCCGGCCTCGCGTCAGGCCGCCGGTGCCATCTACTACGCCCAGAAGAAGCTGGGCACGCCGTATCTGTGGGGCGGCGACGGTACCGCGGCCGACGGCGGCCGCTTCGACTGCTCGGGCCTGACGAAGGCGGCGTACGCGTCGGTGGGCATCGAGCTGCCGCGCGTCGCCAACGACCAGTACAACGCCGGGTCCCACCCGGACCGTGACGAGCTGATGCCGGGTGACCTCGTCTTCTTCTCGGACGACCTGACGGACTCACGGGCGATCCGGCACGTCGGCCTCTACGTCGGCGGCGGCTACATGATCAACGCTCCGTACACGGGTGCCGTGATCCGGTTCGACAAGATCGATACGCCGGACTACTTCGGGGCGACCCGGGTCACCGAGGACGGTGCGAAGGCACTGCCCGCGGCCGACGCCGGGTGAAGCTCTGGTGGTGGCTTGCCCGGTCGGCGCGGAGTCGGTGACGATGCTGGGACTCTGCGCGAACGGACGCCTCTGAACTGCGGCGACGCATCACTCTTGGATAACGTCGTGGTGATCGTTCGATGGAGAACGGAACGCCGCCCGAGGCGCTGTCGTTCCCTGGACGGGGACGCAGTACCTCAAGGGGCACGGGGGCCTTCAGCACTCACGCACGAGCACGGAGACAAGGGGCCGCGCCATGGCTGCAGTCGGATCGACCGGGACGAACCCCGACGTCTCCCTGCTCTACGAGATCAACGGGCTCGCCGGGGACGCCCCGGGGTGGTTCGACCGCGCCATGGCGTGGATCGGCGAGCACGGCATCGCGTACGCCATGGTGGTGCTGCTCGTCGCGTGCTGGTGGGTCGTCAGACGGCGTGAGGACGCGCCGACCGCGGTCGCCGGACTGCTCTGGGCCCCGCTCGCCGCGGGCCTCGCCCTGCTGGTCAACCTGCCGATACGGGACTTCGTCGAGCGCCCCAGACCGTTCCTCGACCACCGGGGGCTCGAGGTCCTCCTCCCCGGCAAGACCGACTACTCGTTCGTCAGCGACCACGCCACGCTCGTCATGGCGCTTGCGGTCGGCATCTTCATCGCGCACCGGACGTTCGGGCTCATCGGTATCGGCCTGGCCTTCCTGGAGGGCTTCTGCCGCGTCTACATGGGCCTGCACTACCCGACCGACGTCGTCGGCGGGTTCGCCCTCGGTACGGCCGTCACGCTCCTCCTGGCACCCCTGGCGATGGCGCTGCTGACGCCGCTGGCGCGGGCCGCCGGGGACTCGCGTCGCGGGCGGTGGCTCACCGGCGGCGCCCGGCCCGCACCGGCCGCCGGAGCCCCGGAACACCCGCGAGGCGAGGAAGGCTCCGAGGGCGCACCGGCGCGATCCGGGGACCGCGCGAACGACCTCGCGGCCTGACACGCCTTCTTCCGCCGGCTTGCGGGCCGCCGTCGTGGCGCCTCGTCACAGCGCCTGCGGGAAGTCGAAGACGCGCTGCGGGTCGTACTTCCGCTTGAGCCGCGCGAGACGTTCCGCGGCCGGCCCGTAGTACGCGCGCCGCCAGTTCTTCAGGGACGGGTCCGCGTAGTTCTGGTACGCGGCGCCCGAGGCGTGACGGCGCATCGCCCGGTGGAGGCCGCCCAGCCAGGTCGTCGACGTCGCCCCGTTCTGCCCGGCCGCCCAGGCCGCCAGATACTGCGCCAGCACACGCGAGCGGCGGTGCACGAACGCGGTCGCCGTCGGCCCGACCCGGTTGATCGCGCCACCGAGCGCGGTGAGCTGGACCGTGCCGGAGCCCGCGCCGCCCAGCTTCCGGAACGCCTCGACCTGGTCGACGAGGACCCGGATCCCGTCGGCCGGGAGTGCGCGGTCGTAGAAGTCCGAGCGGGAGGTGTACGTCTCGCGCACCAGCGATCCGGTGGGGCTGTGCCCCGGAGTCCCGCCGGGGAGACGGCACTGCTCGGTGCTGTACCGGGAGCAGCCCGCGTAGCCGATCATCGCGTCCAGGTACGAACTGCTGCGCAGCGAGACGGACGAGGCGGCGCTGCCGACGAGTCCGGTCAGCCGGTCGACGGCGTTCTGCGCGTCCGCGTACGTGCCGAGCGAGAAGGCGGAGAACCAGACGCGGGCGGCCCCGCCCGCCGCCGCGGAGAGATGGACGGCCGACCACAGCTCGTCGGGCTGGTCCGGGCCCCACTCCTGCCACGCGCGCACGAGTTCGGCGGCCTTGGACCAGGGCCAGGTCGCGCGGACGGCGATGGCGTCGGGTGCCGCGTGGGTGCGGAAGCGGAGTTCGGTGACGACGCCGAAGTTGCCGTTGCCCGCGCCGCGCAGGGCCCAGAAGAGGTCGCTGTGGTCGGACGCGGTGCAGCGCACCGTCTTCCCGTCCGCCGTCACGACCGTGGCGCCGAGCAGGCTGTCGCAGGTCAGCCCGTACGCGCGCGAGACGACCCCGTGGCCGCCGCCGAGGGTCAGCCCGGAGATGCCGACGGTCGGGCAGGTGCCGGCGGGGACGGTGACGCCGTGCGCGCCGAGGCCGGAGTAGACGTCGACGAGTTTGGCGCCCGCGCCGACGACGGCCTCCGTGTCGCCGTCGACGGCGATACGGGAGAGCCGGGAGACGTCGATGACCAGGCGACCGGTGCCGCTGGACCAACCGGCATAGGAATGGCCGCCGTTGCGGATCGAGACGGGGACGGAGTGGCGCCGGGCGAAGGCCAGGCACTCGGTGATGTCCGTGGCCCCGGCGACGTAGGCGACGGCGGCGGGGCGCAGATGGTCGAAGCGGGTGTTGTAGAGCACGCGGGCGGAGGTGTAGTCGGCGTCCCCGGGCTGGACGAGCCCGCCGCCGAGCCCGCGGGCGAGGACGGACCAGTCGGCGGAACGGGGCGCTGCTCCGGACGGGGCACGGCGCCGGGATTGCGACGGGCGGCCGCCGGGACGCGCCGCCGCCCGGCCGGAGCCGCCGCCGACCGCGCCCGACCAGGCCGCGGTGGCCGCGATTCCCGTTCCGGCCTGCAGGAACGTACGCCTGTCCATCCCACCTCCATCCGACGCCCGGCCCGGGGCCGGGCGATGCCCGATGGACGTAGGTTCCCTCGCGCGGGGCGGCGATCTGCGTCACATCCGCTTGAACGGAAGGCGTGTCATCACAGGGGACGGGCGGGCTCCGCGAGGGCGGCCACCGACGGCCTTTCGGCGCTTCGCGTCCGGCGTGCGAGCCGTCGCCTCAGCGCGCGATGTGCTCCGCCGCGTCCGCGCGCGCCTTGTCGCGGGCGCGGCGGGCCGGGCCCGCCCAGCCGCAACTGCACCGGGCCATGGAGAACGAGCCCTTCTCGACCGTACGGGTGCGGTGCGGTTCGCCGTGGACGGATCGCTCTTCGGGGGACGTCGGACGCACCGGACCACCGTACCGGCCGTGACGGGCGCCCCCGCACCGTCGTTAAGCGGAACGAGCTTCGGGCCGGGTCGCTCCGGCTGTTCTGTCTGGGGGTTCGCGGGCGATGGCGATGGTGGTGCGGCGGCACGGACGCAGGCGCGGTGTCGTTGCCGCGGCGGTGAGCAGTCTGACGGCGGGACTGCTGGCCACCGGTTGTTCCGGTATGGGTGCGGCCGCCGATGAGCGGGGCAGCGTCGACGAGGCGACGGCCGCTGCCGTGGTGCAGAGAGCCGCCGATGTGCTGGCCCGCTCGGGAAGTTCCCGTGCGCGCACGTCGATGGAGACGGCGACCGGGGGCACGCGCGTGACGATCCGCGGCCGGGGCGCGTTCGACTACGAGGAGCGGATCGGCCGCCTCGTCGTCGTGCTGCCGCAGGACGCCGCGGGCGGTGAGGAGCACCAGCCGGTCACCGAACTCCTCGCGCCCGGCGCGCTGTACATGAAGGACCGCGGCGCGGGGGTGCCCGCCGACAAGTGGGTGCGGATCGACACGACCGGCCTGGCCGACGGGAACCTCGTCACCGGCGGCGCCACGGATCCGCTGTCCGCGGCCGAACTGCTGCGCGGGGCACGGGAGGTGACCTACGTCGGCGAGGAGAAGGCCGAGGGCGGGGTCACCGTCCGGCACTACCGCGGCACGGCCGACATCGGGCGGGCCGCCGAGGCAGCCAACCCGCACGCGCGCGGTGCCCTGGCCGCGGCCGCGAAGGGCTTCTCCGACGACGCCGTGCCGTTCGACGCCTATGTCGACGAGCAGGGGCGCCTGCGGAAGGTGCGTCACCGCTTCACGTTCCCCAACAGCGGCGGGCAGAAGGCCACGGAGGTGGTGTCGACGACGGTGCTGTACGACTTCGGGACGGGTGTGAAGGTCGAGCTGCCGCCGGAGCGGGACATCTACGCCGGCCGGATCGCCGTTCCGCAGAGCTAGGCCGACACGTTCCAGGCGCGGCCGGGGAGGGACGGCCGGGCCGCGAAACGACCCGATGGGTCGGTGGAAATGGTCCGTCCGTGCCATGCGCACGCTGTGGCCGGTTCCCTACGCTGGGCTTTACACGCACCGAGTGCGCGATGCAAGTGCCGGCACACAGGGAACGAAAGCGGAGCGGGCGCCACGGGAGGCGTTCGCGACCAGGAGGTGACGCACGTGCCTTTGCCCAGCGGCTCAACGGTCCAGGACCACGTGGCCCTCGACGAGATCGAGCTGTGCGGCGAGTTGATGATCGCGGCGTCGTCCGCGGACGAGGAACGGCTCAGCCCCGACCGGATCGACGAAGTGCTCAGGGTCGCGGCGCACGATGCCGGGGACGCCTCTCCGCTCTGCGGCGGACGCTGAGGACCCCCGCGTGCGCCGTCGCACGCGGGGTGCCCGTCCAGGACTTGACGGTCCTCGCTCCGAGCCGGACGAGAATCGAACGCGGCCGGTGGCCGAAAAGTGGTGGTTCAGGTACGGAGCAGGCGCGCGATCGCCGCTGTGGCCTCCGCCACCTTCGCGTCGATCTCCTCGCCGCCCTTGACCGCCGCGTCCGCGACGCAGTGCCGCAGATGCTCCTCCAGGAGCTGCAGCGCGAAGGACTGAAGCGCCTTGGTGCCGGCCGAGACCTGGGTGAGTATGTCGATGCAGTAGACGTCCTCGTCGACCATCCGCTGGAGGCCGCGGATCTGGCCCTCGATCCGGCGCAGTCGCTTGAGGTGCTGCTCCTTGTCCTTGGTGTAGCCGTGCGGCCCGGTGCCCGTGGCGGGTCCGGACTCGGGGGTGTGGCAGGCGCCGGCCTCCGTGGGCGTCATGGGATCCTCCGTGGTCCGACGGGCTGTGTGAGCCGTGCAACGGCTTGTGCCGTGAAAAGGGAGTTACGCGAGGTAAATACCCCTGGTGGGTATATCGTACCGAATTTTGCGGGCCTGCCGGGGGCCCCTGGCCGAGCACCTTGTCCGATGGGTGACACTGATGGTCGCCCGGTTAGCCGTGGCCGGATGATGCGCCTAGCATCACCCTGACCGAATCCGATGCATACCGAGGAACACACGTGCGCTTTCGTCTGACCCCCAGGGAGACGAGCTTCTACGACATGTTCGCCGCATCCGCGGACAACATCGTCACGGGCTCCAAGCTCCTCATGGAACTGCTCGGAGCGGACGCCTCTGCCCGGGCCGAGATCGCCGACCGGATGCGGGCAGCGGAGCACGCGGGTGACGACGCCACGCACGCGATCTTCCACCAGCTCAACTCCTCCTTCATCACGCCCTTCGACCGCGAGGACATCTACTCCCTCGCGTCCTCCCTCGACGACATCATGGACTTCATGGAGGAGGCCGTCGACCTGGTCGTCCTCTACAAGATCGAGGAGCTTCCGAAGGGCGTCGACCAGCTGATCGAGGTCCTCGCGCGGGCGGCCGAGCTGACCGCCGAGGCCATGCCGCACCTGCGCACGATGGACAACCTCACCGAGTACTGGATCGAGGTGAACCGCCTGGAGAACCAGGCGGACCAGATCCACCGCAAGCTGCTGGCGCACCTCTTCAACGGCAAGTACGACGCCATAGAGGTCCTCAAGCTCAAGCAGATCGTGGATGTGCTGGAAGAGGCGGCCGACGCCTTCGAGCACGTGGCCAACACCGTCGAGACCATTGCGGTCAAGGAGTCCTGACCCCCGGCCATGGACACCCTCGCGCTTGTCGTGACCATCGGGGTCGCGCTCTTCTTCACGTACACCAACGGCTTCCACGACTCCGCGAACGCCATCGCGACCTCGGTCTCCACGCGGGCGTTGACCCCGCGGGCCGCGCTCGCCATGGCCGCGGTCATGAACCTCGCAGGCGCCTTCCTGGGCAGCGGGGTCGCCAAGACGGTCAGTGAAGGACTGATCGAGACGCCGTCGGGCCGCTCCGGGATGGGCATCCTGTTCGCCGCCCTCGTGGGCGCGATCGTCTGGAACCTCGTCACCTGGTACTTCGGTCTGCCCTCGTCCTCCAGCCACGCGCTCTTCGGAGGCATGGTCGGCGCGGCGCTCGCGGGCGGCACGGAGGTCATCTGGACCGGTGTGCTGGAGAAGATCGTCATCCCGATGTTCGTCTCCCCGGTCGTGGGCCTCGTCCTCGGCTATCTGGTGATGGTCGCCATCCTCTGGATGTTCCGTAAGGCCAACCCGCACAAGGCCAAGCGCGGCTTCCGCATAGCGCAGACCGTCTCGGCCGCCGGTATGGCGCTCGGTCACGGTCTGCAGGACGCCCAGAAGACGATGGGCATCGTGGTCCTCGCGCTCGTCATCGCGGACGCCGAGGACCCGGGCGACCCGATCCCGATCTGGGTCAAGATCATCTGTGCAGTGATGCTGTCGCTCGGTACGTACGCGGGCGGCTGGCGCATCATGCGGACGCTGGGACGCCGGATCATCGAGCTCGACCCCCCGCAGGGCTTCGCCTCCGAGACGACCGCCGCCTCCGTGATGTACACCGCGTCGTTCATGTTCGGTGCGCCGATCTCGACGACGCATGTCATCACCTCGGCGATCATGGGCGTCGGCGCGACGAAGCGGGTGAACGCGGTTCGCTGGGGCGTCGCGAAGAACATCGTGGCGGGCTGGTTCATCACCATGCCGGCTGCCGCCGCGGTCGCCGCGCTCAGCTACGGCGTCGTCTACCTCGCCTTCGGCTGACAGCGGACGGCCGACGGCTTCCGCCCGGCCGCCCGGCCCCCTTCGCCTGGCAGCGGACATGCGGCGGGCCCGCCCCCGGGAGCCGGGGGCGGGCCCTTCGTCTTGCGGTGGCACCGCCATGCAGCACCGCGAGACGTCTTGTGTCATGCGGCCGGGCCGCATGGGTGGTGCGTCGCGTCCGCCGTGCCGGGAGGCGCGCACCGCACCGCCCACCTCCCCGCGCGCGGCGCGCCCGCCACCCGGCGGTGCACCGGCCGGATCGCCCGGAGCGGCGGCCGGATCAGCCGAAGCGGCCGGAGATGTAGTCCTCGGTCGCCTGCACGGACGGGTTGGAGAAGATCCGCTCCGTCTCGTCGATCTCGATGAGCTTGCCGGGCCGGCCGACGGCGGAGAGGTTGAAGAACGCCGTACGGTCCGAGACCCGCGCCGCCTGCTGCATGTTGTGCGTCACGATGACGATCGTGAACCGCTCCTTCAGCTCCCCTATGAGGTCCTCGATGGCGAGCGTGGAGATCGGGTCCAGGGCCGAGCAGGGCTCGTCCATCAGCAGCACCTCGGGCTCGACCGCGATCGCGCGGGCGATGCAGAGCCGCTGCTGCTGGCCACCGGAGAGGCCCGAACCGGGCTTGTTGAGGCGGTCCTTGACCTCGTTCCAGAGGTTGGCGCCGCGCAGCGACTTCTCGACGACGCCGTCGAGCTCTCGCTTCTTGTACGAGCCGTTGAGGCGCAGGCCGGCCGCCACGTTGTCGTAGATGGACATCGTGGGGAACGGGTTGGGGCGCTGGAAGACCATGCCGACGGTGCGGCGTACGGCGACGGGGTCGATGCCGGAGGCGTAGAGGTTCTCGTCGTCGAGCATCACCTTGCCCTCGACGCGGCCGCCCGGCGTGACCTCGTGCATCCGGTTCAGGGTGCGGAGGAAGGTGGACTTGCCGCAGCCGGAGGGCCCGATGAAGGCCGTCACTGACCGGGGCTCCACGGTCATCGAGATGTCCTCGATGGCCTTGTGGGAGCTGTAGTACGCGGTGAGGCCGCTGACGTCGATGCGCTTGGCCATGTGAATCACTACTTCTTTCGTCCGCCGGTCAGCGACCGGTCTTCGGGGCCTTCCAGCGGGCGATGCCCCGGGCCACCAGGTTGAGGATCATGACGAACGCGATGAGGACGAGCGCTGCCGCCCAGGCGCGGTCGAAGGAGACGTCCGTGCCCAGCTTGTACTGCTCGTAGACGTACAGCGGGAGCGACGACTGCGCCCCGTTGAACGGGTCGTTGTTGATGAACGCGTTGCCGAACACCAGGAGCAGGACGGGGGCGGTCTCACCGGTGATGCGCGCCACCGCGAGCATGACGCCGGTCGTGATGCCGCCGATCGCGGTGGGCAGGACCACCTTGAGGATGGTGCGCCACTTCGGGACGCCCAGGGCGAGGGACGCCTCGCGCAGCTCGTTGGGCACGAGCTTGAGCATCTCCTCGGCGGAGCGCACCACGATCGGCATCATCAGGATCGCCAGGGCCAGGGCGCCGGCGAGGCCGGAGAAGCCCATGTCGAAGGTCAGGACCCAGGTCGAGAGGATGAACAGGCCGGCGACGATCGACGGGATGCCCGTCATGACGTCGACGAAGAAGGTGACGGCCTTGGCCAGCCGTCCCCGCCCGTACTCGACGAGGTAGATCGCGGTGAGCAGGCCGACGGGTGCCGCGATCAGGGTCGCGATGCCGACCTGCTCCAGCGTGCCGATCATGGCGTGGTAGACGCCGCCGCCCTCGTCGCTGCTGCCGAGACCGGCCATCGAGTGCGAGAGGAAGTCGGCGTCCAGGACCTTGGCGCCGCGGGCGATCGTGCCCCAGGCCAGCGAGACCAGCGGGATGATCGCGACGACGAAGCTGACCCAGACGAGGCTGGTGGCGACCCGGTCCTTGGCCTGCCGCTTGCCCTCGACGGCGCTGGTGATCACATAGGTGCCGAGGACGTAGAGCAGACCGGCGATCAGGCCCCACTGGACCTTGCTGTTCCAGCCGGCGCCGATGCCGATGCCCACGCCCGCGCCGAGCGCCGCGACGGCGATGGCGGGCGGGGCCCAGCGGGGCAGGCGCCGGTGAGCCAGGCTGGACGGGCCGGGGGCGCCGGTGACCGGGGGCTTGTCCATGACGACGTTGCTCATGCGTTGGCCCCCGAGTACTCCTTGCGGCGGGCGATGATCAGGCGGGCGGTGCCGTTGACCAGCAGCGTGATGACGAAGAGCACCAGACCGGAGGCGATCAGCGCGTCACGGCCGTAGTCGTTCGCCTCGTTGAACTTCGCGGCGATGTTCTGGGCGAACGTGCCGCCGCCCGGATCCAGCAGATGGCCGGAGAAGAGGAAGCTCGGGGAGAGCACGGTGGCCACCGCCATCGTCTCGCCGAGCGCGCGGCCGAGGCCGAGCATCGAGGCGCTGATGATGCCGGAGCGGCCGAAGGGCAGCACCGACATGCGGATGACCTCCCAGCGCGTGGCACCGAGCGCCAGCGCGGCCTCCTCGTGCATCTTCGGCACCTGGAGGAAGACCTCGCGGGTGACGTTGGTGATGATCGGCAGGATCATCACGGCCAGCAGGATGCCGACGGTGAAGAGGGAGCGGGCCGGGCCCGAGCCCTCCTTGTCGAAGATGTACGTCCAGCCCAGGTACTCGTTGAGCCAGCTGTTGAGGCCGCCCAGGTACGGGACGAGGAAGAGGGCGCCCCACAGGCCGTAGATGATGCTGGGGACCGCGGCGAGCAGGTCGATGACGTACGCCAGCGGGGCGGCGAGCTTCCGCGGCGCGTAGTGCGAGACGAACAGCGCGATGCCGACCGCCACGGGCACGGCGATGACCATGGCGATGATCGAGCTGACGACCGTGCCGTAGGCCAGGATCGCGATGCCGAACTCCGGCGGGCTCCCCGCCGGGTTCCACTCGAAGGCGGTGAGGAAGTTGGCCTCGTCCTTGGAGATGGCGAGGTAGGCGCGGTAGGTGAGGAAGACCGCGATGGCCCCCATGATCACCAGCAGCAGGATGCCGGAGCCGCGGGTGAGACCGAGGAAGATGCGGTCGCCGGGGCGGGTGGCCTTGCCCTTGGGGGCGGCGGGTGAGGGTGGTGGCGGGGCGGAAGCTGTGGGAGTTATGTCCATGTTCGCTCCGGTCTGGTGGGGACCAATCTCATGGTGATGGGTCCCTGGCGGCGGTGCACCGGATGGGTGACCTCGGGCGGAAGGCCCCGCCCCCGCGAGAGCGGGTGGGCGGGGCCGAAGGCCCAGGTCAGGAGAGGGTCGGGACGGTCTCGCGGACCTTGTTCGCGATCTCCTCGGGGAGCGGCGCGTAGCCCTCCTCGCTGAGGATCGACTGACCGTCCTTGCTGGAGGTGTAGGTCAGGAAGGACTTGACCGCGTCGAGGGTCTCCTTCTTGTTGCCCTTGTCGCAGGCGATCTCGTAGGTGACCAGGATGATCGGGTACGCGCCGTCGGCCTGGGTGGTGTAGTCCAGGTCCATGGCGAGGTCCTTGCCCTTGCCGACGAGCTTCGCGGCCGCGATGGCCTTGGAGGCGTTGTCGGAGGTGGCCTCGACGGGCTGCGCCGCACCGGTGTCGACCTTGACCGTGCTGATCTTCTGCGAGGTCGCGTAGGACAGCTCGAAGTAGCCGATCGCGCCGTCGGTCTGCTTGACCTGCGAGGCGACGCCGGAGGAGCCGCTGGCGGACTGGCCGCCCTTGGCGGGCCAGGACTTCTCGTCCTCGTAACCCCAGTCCTTCGGCGCGGCCTTGCCCAGGTACTTGCCCAGGTTCTGGGTGGTGCCGGACTCGTCCGAGCGGTGGAAGGCCTGGATCTCGGTGGCGGGGAGCTTGGCGTCCGGGTTCAGCTTCTTGATCGCCGGGTCGTTCCACTTCTTGATCTTCGAATCGAAGATCTTGGCGATCGTCGGGGCGTCGAGGACCAGGTCGTCCACGCCGGCGACGTTGTAGCCGATGGCGATGGGGCCGCCGAGCATCGGCAGGTTCACGCCCTGGCCGCCCTTGCAGACCTTCTTGGACTCGGTGACCTCCTCGGGCTTCAGCGCCGAGTCGGAGCCGGCGAACGCGGTCGAGCCCTGGAGGAACTCGGTGATGCCGCCGCCGGAGCCGATGTCCTTGTAGTTGATCTGCGTGTCCTGGCAGGCCGTCCTGTACGTCTGGATCCAGGCGTCGATGGCGTTCTTCTGAGCCGAGGAGCCGGAGGCCAGGATCTGGCCCGAACCATCACACTTGATCTTGCTGGCGGCGGCCGTGTTCGTGTCGGCGCCGTCCTTGGCGTTGTTGTCCGAACCGCAGGACGTGAGGACGAGGGCACCGGACACCGCGACCGCGCCGACGGTCAGGACGCGCAGACCGCGACCACTCTTACGCTGAAGCTTCACCTTCGAGGTTCCTTCCTGGGGCCCGCCGGCGGACGGCGAAGCGATGAGGGTGTTTTCCGCATGTGCCGGCGGACGCGCCAGCCCAACCGGTAGGGCTGAAATTAGGCAGATCAGGTGAATCGATCGACGGGCACGAGTGAACGCGAGGTGAACCTCGACCGTCGGGGCGGCGACTCTGCTGACAGCGCACACCGCGTGCCTCTGTTGAATTACGGAGAGGCATGGCAACATCCGCACCTGGGACAAGACAACACCAAGTCGGATCGGTCGGGCGATAACAGGAGGTGGCCGGTGAGGCGGCAGGGGGGCATGGGCATACGGCTCGTGACGGCGACTGCTCTGGTCTGTGCGATGAGTGCGCTGGCCGTGCCAGGAGTGGCGACTGCGGCACCCCGTGAACCCGCGCCGAGACCGGGTGCGGACCGGAGCCTGGAGGACGTCCGCAAGCAGGTCGAGCGGCTCTACCGCAAGGCGGAGGCGGCCACCGACGCGTACAACGCCGCCCGCAGCGCCTCCCGGAAGCAGTCCAAGGAGATTGTCCGCATCGCCAAGGAGATCGTCCGCGCGGAGAAGAGGATGGAGCGCCTGAAGAACCAGGCCGGCGCCCTCGCGCGCGCCCAGTACCGCGGCGGCACGCTCCCCGACCAGGCCCAGCTCCTGCTGAAGAGCCGTCCGGAGGACTTCTTCCACGATGCCGACCTGGCCCGCAAGGGGCAGCAGGCCACACGCGGCCTGATGGGCGCGCTGGCCCGGACCCAGTCCGACCTGGACGACTACGCGCACACCGCGAGCGAGCAGTGGCAGAAGCTCGAGGAGAACCGGAAGAAGAAGGCCGGCGCGAAGCAGGAGATCAAGAAGCGCCTCGCGGCCGCCAAGAAGGTGGAGGACCGGCTCGAGAAGGACGAGCTGAAACGCCTGCGCGAACTGGAGGACGAAGTCGCGAGGAAGGCCCAGGCCAAGTGGCTGGACTCCGGCGTGCTCGACGAGATCAGCGACCGGGCCTCGAAGAAGGGCCGCAAGGCCATCGCCTTCGCGACGGCGCAGATCGGCAAGGACTACGTGTGGGGCGCCGAGGGCCCGGACACGTACGACTGCTCGGGCCTGACCTCACAGGCCTGGCTGGCCGCCGACCGTCCCATCCCGCGCACCTCGCAGGAACAGTGGCGGCAGCTGCCCCGCGTCAAGATCCGCGACATGCGCCCCGGCGACCTGATCATCTATCACCACGACGCGAGCCATGTGGGGATGTACGTCGGGGACGGCGCGATCGTGCACGCCCCGCGGCCGGGGCGGCAGGTGACGCTCGCCGGTGCGGGGTCGATGCGGATCCTCGGGGTCGTACGCCCGGACAAGTAGCCGCCGGACCGTCACCGACCGTGCCGCGCCCGGAGGTTGACGGGGTGACAGGTGGGCGGGCTCAGGTCGGCCGCCTGGCGGTGACGGTCTCTCAGCCGGGGCTCCGGCGCCCCGGCGGATGCGGGACGCCCCGGCCGGGGAAAGGTGCGGGGAAGTGCGCTCAGCCGTCCTTCCGCAGTGCCTCCCACGTCCGTGCGAACACGTCGTAGGCGTCCTGGTCGAAGAGCACGAAGCGCGCCTCGGTGACGGCGGTCGTCTCCGCGTCGCGGACCGCGGTGAGGGCGATGCGCGCGGCGTCCTCGAGCGGCCAGCGGTACACGCCGGTCGAGACGGCCGGGAAGGCGACCGTCCGCGCGCCCAGCTCGTCGGCGACGCGCAGCGACTCGCGGTAGCACGAGGCGAGCGTCCCCGACCGGTCCTCACCGTCCGACCAGACCGGCCCCACCGTGTGGATCACCCAGCGGGCGGGCAGGAGCCCGGCCGTCGTGGCGACCGCCCGGCCCGCCGGGAGGCCGTTGCCGTAGTGGCCGGCGCGGAGTTCCCGGCACTCCCGCAGGAGCTCGGGACCGCCCCTGCGATGGATCGCGCCGTCGACGCCACCGCCGCCGAGGAGTGAGGAGTTCGCGGCGTTCACGACGGCATCGACCGTCTGGTCCGTGATGTCTCCCATGGACAGAGTGATGTTCGTCATTCCCCGATTGTCTCGCTTCCGGTCAAAAGCCCAGCAAGGAGCGGCATATGACAGGCGCGGTTTCCGATTCGCCATTCCGCATCGGTGCGATGGACCGCTAGGGTCGCCTGTCAGCGTCCGCCGTCGGGCGGTTGCTGTGCCCTCGGGGGGAGGGAAGGAAGAAGAGGACATGCCCGTACCCGTACCGCAGCAGGGGGAAGCCCTCGCTGCGGGAGGTGCTTCGGCCGGCACCCCGGTCCGCTCCGGGGCGGACCGGCCGCTGGTGCCGCAGCAAGCCGGGCCGGTCGACAGTGCCGGACCGGACCACACCTTCGTATCCGGGTCCGGCTCCGCGGGCCCCGGCGAGGCGCCCCACGGCCCCGGGCTGACGCTGCTGGTGATCGAGGACCACCCGGCCGTCCCGCTGAACCTTCCGGAGATGCTGGACGCCGAGGGCAAGCGGGTCCGGATCCGCACCGCCCGCAATCTCACCGAGGCCGAGCGGCTGCTCACCGACGACGTGCACTGCATCCTGCTCGACCTGGCCCTGTCCGTGCCCGGTAAGGGGAAGGGCGAGGGCGACGAGCTGGACACGCTCCGCCACGTGCTGCAGCTCGCGCCGCACCACGCCGTGCTCGCCCTCACCGCCGAGGCGGACGCCGGCCGCGGCGCCGAGGCCGTACGCGTCGGGGCGCAGGACTACCTCTTCCGCAGCGAACTCGACGGGCAGCTCCTGAACCGCGCCATCCGCTACGCCGTGGAGCGCAAACGCGCCGACGTGGCGCACCGCCGCCTCACCGAGTCCGTCCTGCGCAGCCAGGAGAACTCCCGGCTGGAGCGCGGCCTGCTGCCCCGCCCCCTGCTCGACGGCTCCGACCTGCGGTTCGCCGCCCGCTACCGCCCCGGCCGCAGCCGCGCCCTGCTGGGCGGCGACTTCTACGACACCGTCCGCACGCCGGACGGCACGGTGCACGCCATGATCGGCGACGTCTGCGGGCACGGCCCCGACGAGGCCGCGCTCGGCGTCGAACTCCGCATCGCCTGGCGCGCCCTGACCTTCGCGGGCCTGTGCGGGGACGAACTGCTCGGCACCCTGCAGAAGGTGCTGGAGAACGAGCGGGCGGACGAGGAGATCTTCGCCACGCTCTGCACGGTGGACATCGCGCCCGACGGACGGCGGGCCGGCCTGTGCCTGGCCGGTCACCCGGCCCCCCTGGTCGTCCGCCCGGGCCTGGGCCCGCAGCTCCTGCCGTACGAGGAGGGCGGCCCGGCCCTCGGCCTGCTGCCGCGGGCCCGCTGGCCGCGGCTCCAGGTGGAGCTGGGCGGCGACTGGAGCCTGATGATGTACACCGACGGCCTGATCGAGGGCCGTATCGGGCAGGGCACGCAGCGGCTGGGCCAGGAGGGCATGGTCGCGATGGTGGCGCGCCGGCTCCGTACGGGCCTGCGCGGGGAGGCGCTGCTGGACGCGGCGCTTGCGGAGGCGCGCTCGCTCAACGGCGGCGAGCTGAACGACGACGTGGCGATGTTGCTGCTCGACCGCGGGCAGTGCTGAGAAGCCGGCCGCCGACACCTACGCAGAAACGATCCTCCGCGATGCGGGGGATCGTTTTGTTGCTGCTCCGCCCCTCACGCGCGGAGGTGCGGTTTGCTACGGGATGCCGCGAAAAGCCCGCACCGAACGGGTGCGGGCCTTCGGGTTGATGCGCGGGCCGGGTCGATGCCCGGGCGCGGAACCGGTTCCGGGAAGCGCGAGACCGAGAAAGGCCCCTCGGACGTCCCCGGAGGGGTCAGCGCCCGCCGTTGAACGGTCCGTACGGGCCGTCCGAGCTGCTTCCGCGCCGCTTGGGCCCCCGCCCGCCGCCCGAGAGCGACTTGATCGCGGGCCGCACGTCGACGATGTAGACGATCGCCGCGATGAGCCCGATGACCACGAGGAAGAAGAAGGCGAAGAGGTTCACGACGACCGCGAGCCCCAGAATGATCAGCCAGAACGGCTTGGTCTGCTTGTCCGCGGCGCGGAACGCGTCCTCGCGCCGGAAGAGGGCGTCGCCGAAGGCGAACACCGTGAACAGGAGCACGCCGAGAGTGATCCACCCGAGCACGTCGTTGAACCCCTGGATCAACACGCCGTTCACCACCTAGAGAGAGCCATCAGTCCACCGGGCGAACTTCGTCCCGTCCGTCACCGTACCCGGGGCGATGCCCGCCACGCACCCGAGGCGAAGGGGCTCCGTGGACGGGCGAGGGCCGGGCACGCCTCGCGCGCCCGGCCCTCCCGGTCGTGCCGGGTGCCTTCGGTCACTGGCCCGGCTTCGCTGCCGGCTTCTTGTTGGTCACCGGCCGGCGGGCCGGGGCCGGCTTCTTCGCACCCGGGTTCTTGGCCTGCTCGGCCTTCGGCTGCTGGGACTTGCCGTTCTGCGCCTGCGGCGCGGGCTTCTGCTCCGGCTCGGGCTCGACGGCGACGGCGATCTCCGCGATCTCCTCGGCGGTCTCGCCGCGCCAGGTCCGCACGGCACGCTGGCCGCGCTCGGCGAGCTCGTCGTAGGTCTCACGCGCCTTGACCGCGTACTCGGCGGCCTTGCCGACGCCCTGGAGCGCGAAGTCCTGCGCCTGGTCGCGGAACTTCTTCAGGTCGGTGTCGAGGTTCCCGATGACCTCGTTCATCTTGGACTGGACGACCGTCTGGGCGTCCTTCGCCTGCTTGGTCATCCGCTCCTGGACGGCCTTGGGGTCGGTGGACCGGACGGCCGCGATGCGTTCCGGAGCCTCGGCGCGGAACTTCTCGATCAGCGCCGGCACCTCCTTGAGCTTCTCGGCGGCGAGATCGGTGGCGCCGGCCGCGGCGTACAGGGGGGTGGGGTCGGTCAGGGTCTTGCGCAGGTCGTCGGTGATGGCCATGGCTATGCGTTCTCCCGGATCAGTTGGAGGGTGTGCTGGCTTCGTGGTCCGGCTTGTCGTCGTCCGTCACGAGTCCGTTCTCCTTGCGGAACGACTCGTAGATCTGCAGCAGCACCTGCTTCTGCCGCTCGTTGATCGTCGGGTCGGTGAGTATCGCGCTCTGCACCTCGACTCCCTCCCGGTCCCGCTCGTCGAGGATCCCGGCCTGCACGTACAGCGTCTCGGCGGAGATGCGCAGCGCCTTGGCGAGCTGCTGCAGGATCTCCGCGCTCGGCTTCCGCAGGCCGCGCTCGATCTGGCTGAGGTACGGGTTGGACACTCCGGCGGCGTCCGCGAGCTGACGCAGGGAGAGCTGCGCGCTGCGCCGCTGCTCCCGCAGGAACTCGCCCAGGTTGCCGACGTTGAGTGAAGCCATGGTTCGATCCTGCCGTTGCGTGCTAACTTTTGCAAGCAGGCGCTTGCAAAAGTGTCGTAACCAACAGGTGACCGGCGAGACCGAGCACGGTCGCCTTCGCAGCAGTGTGCGCGGCACGATCGTCCGGCCATCGCCCGACCTGCGCGGTTAGCATGCGGGGATGGAGATCCGCGTGGGCTCGGTGGTGTTCCACTACGTGGAGAAGGGGACGGGTCGGCCCGTTCTGGTACTCCATGGCGCCGGTGTCGACCACCGTGAGGCCGAAGCGTGCTTCGAGCAGGCCCTCGACGGTGTCGCGGGGCTGCGGCGGATCTATCCCGACCTCCCCGGCATGGGCCGGACACCCGCCCCCGGAACCCTGCGCAGCGCCGACGACGTCCTCGAGGCGCTGCTCGACTTCGCCGACGCGGTCATGGGCGGGACCGCGTACCTCCTCGTCGGGCACTCGGCGGGCGGGTACTTCGCCCAGGCGATGGCCGCGAGGCGCCCGGCGCAGGTCGCCGGTCTGGCGCTCGTCTGTCCGCTGCTGCCGGAACTGCGGGCCGTCCCGGAGCACCGCGTCGTCGCGGGATCGGGCGAGCAGGGTGACGAGGTCTTCCGGAGCTACTTCGTGATCCAGACCCCGGAGATGCTCGAACGGTACGAACGTCACGTCGCGCCGGCCGCCGCGCTCGTCGACCAGGCAGCCCTCGACCGCATCGGCGAACGGTGGGCACTCACGCCCGATCAAGCACCGGCCTACGCAGGTCCGACCGCGGTCGTGGCAGGGAGGCTGGACTCGACGGTCGGGTACGCCGCCGCCACCGACCTCGTCGACCACTACCCGCGCGCCTCGCTCGCCGTGGTCGACGACGCGGGACACGCCTTGCCCCACGAGAGGCCGGAACTCCTGCGCGCCCTGCTGGCCGATTGGCTCGCGCGCGTCGAGCGCTCGCGCTGACCCGGACCGGCAGGCGCGGCGCTCATGGTGCGGCGCTCGTGGTCCGGCGCCTCGTGGTCCGGCGGTCACCGGTTCGCCTCGTCCAGTCCGATCCGGGCGGCGACCGGCAGGTGGTCGCTGCCCGTCGCCGGCAGGGTGCGGATGCCGGTGACGGTCGCCGAGCGGGCCATGACCTGGTCGATCCGGGCCAGCGGGAAGCCGGCGGGGAAGCTCAGGGCGAAGCCGCGCTCCGCCACGTTCAGCCGTGAGGTCAGCGGGGCCAGCCCGCGGTCGTCGACCGTGCCGTTGAGGTCGCCCAGCAGGATCACCGTCCTCCGCTTCTCGGCGGCGATCGCCTCGCCCAGCAGGCTCGCGCTCTCGTCGCGCCAGGACGACGCGAGGCCGCTCGCGCGGACGCGGACCGAGGGAAGGTGTGCGACGTATACCGCGACGTCACCGTGCGGCGTACGGGCCACGGTCCGCAGGCCGCGGCGCCAGGGCTCCGTGATGCCACGGGGTTTGATGTCCAGGTGCCGGGTGCCCGTGAGCGGGTGCTTCGACCAGAGGCCGACCGTGCCCCGGACCGCGTGGTACGGGTAGTCCCGGCCGAGCCGCGTCTCGTAGACCCGCAGCGCGGACGGTGTCAGCTCCTCCAGTGCGACGAGATCGGGCTCCGCGGCGGCCAGTGCGCGGGCCGTGCTCGCCGGATCGGCGTTCTCGTCGCTGACGTTGTGCTGCACCACGACCAGGTCGCGCCCGCCTGGGTCCCTCTCGGGCAGGAGCAGCCCGCCGAAGAGGGACGTCCAGGCGGCCACCGGCAGGAGCAGGGCCACCAGCGCGACGGCCGAGCGGCGCAGCAGGGCGGCCCCGAGCAGCACCACGACCGCCAGGCCGAGCCAGGGCAGGAACGCCTCAAGCAAACTGCCCACGCGCCCTATGGAGTTGGGCACCGCACGGTGGAAGACCAGCAGTGCGGCCGCCAGCACCGCGAGCCCGGCGAGCACCCGCCCACGCTTCCAGGCCCCGTGGCCCCATGTCTTCCGCCGGCTCTCCACCCTGGCTCCTTGTCCGCTGGTCCCGTGCGGAAAGACGCGCCGCCGCGTGCATCCGTTTCCCGCCGGGGAGGACAGGTGCGGCGTCACGGCGTCGGCGTCACGGAACCGGGTCGGCAGCTACTGACGTCCCTCCCGTCGGGGATCAAGATCAAGATCGGCCGCTCGGTGGGTCGCGAACCAGGACATCAGGGCATCAAGGGGGACTCCGGACATGAGCGGGACCGCGACGCGTTACCTCTATCTCGCCCGGCACGGCGAGGCGTCACCGGACGAGGGCGAGCTGACCGCGAACGGGCGCCGCCAGGCCGTCCTGCTCGGCGAGCGGCTCCGGGAGGTGCCGCTGTCCGTGATCCACCACGGCCCGCTGCCCCGCGCGCGGGAGACCGCCCGGCTGGTCGGCGAACAACTCGACGGGGTCCCGCTGCGGATGTCCGAACCCGCCGGCGACTACGTCCCCTACGTGCCGCCGCATGAGGAACTGCCCGCGGAATCCGCCGACTTCTTCCTCGACTTCGTCTTGCGGTTCCCGGCGCACGAGCGCGAGCGCGGGCCCGGGCTGGCCCGTGAAGCCGAGGAGCGCTTCACCGGCCCCGTGCCCGGGGGCGAGCCGCGCCACGAACTCGTCGTCACGCACAACTTCCTCATCGGCTGGCTCGTACGCGCCGCCCTCGACGCGCCGGCGTGGCGCTGGCTGGGGCTCAACCAGGCCAACGCGGCGCTGACGGCGATCCGTTACGCACCCGGGCGGCCCGCCTCCGTCGCCTTCTTCAACGACATGGCACACCTCCCCGAGGGCCTGCGCTGGACCGGCTTCCGCCCGGAGGCGCGGGCCTGAACCGTCGCGGTCAGCCGGCACGGTGATCGGCGAGCACCGCGTCGATCACATGGCGTGCGTTGGTCGCGAGCACCGGGTTCGTGTCCTCGTAGTACGGGAGTTGGACGAGGGCCATCGACAGCGCCCAGCCGCGGCCCCGCGCCCAGGTGCCGTCGTCGGCCGCGAGGGCGGTGCGGAAGGTGTCGCGGGCGCCGGGCGGGAGGAGATTCCAGGCGGGGATCAGGTCCGATGCCGGGTCGCCCACGCCCATGGTCTCGAAGTCGATGACCGCGCTGAGCCGCCCGTTCCGGAGCAGCAGGTTCGCCGGCATCAGGTCGGCGTGGAGCCATACGGGCGGCCCGGACCACCGCGGCGCGCTCAGGGCCTCCTCCCAGGCCGCCGTCGCCGCGTCCGTGTCGATGGTCCCCCGCAACCGCAGCTGCTCCAGGGCCGACCGCGTCTCCTCGTCCTCCGCGTTCAACGGCCCGCCACGGTAGGCCGCGGGCCCTTCTGCCGGGTCGATCCGCCGGAGGGCGGAGACGAACCCGGCGAGATCGCGAGCGAGCAGGTCCGGCTCGGTGAGCCGGCCGGCGACCGGGTGGTCCCCGTCGATCCAGCGGTGCACGGACCAGTTCCACGGGAAGCCCTCGGCGGGTACGCCCTTCCCCAGGACTGCGGGGACGGCGACCGGGAGCCGTGGCGCGAGCCACCGCAGCCACCGGTCCTCGGTCTCCACGTCCTTCGCGCCGCGTTCGAGGCGGGGCAGCCGTACGGACATGGTGTCCCCGAGCCGGTACACCGCGTTGACCGTCCCCGACGACGGGAACGGCTCGACGGGCAGGCCGGCCCACTGCGGGAACTGGCCCGCGATCAGACGGCGTACGAGGGAGACGTCCGTCCTGGGCTCGCCGGCATGCATCGTCTCGACGCTCATCGATCCTTCTTCTCACGCTGACACTGACACTGAGACCGGCACTGACACTGACGCTGATTCGACGGGGAGGATCCGGGGCCCGCGACCCCGGACCCGACGGACATAGGAGCGCCGGCGAGCCGTGCCCGTCAACCGGGTTTCGCCCAGCGGGCCCGCGCGGTGGCCGCCCTGCCCCAGGTCATCCGCCCCGTGCGCGGATCAGCGTCCCGCGGACGCCCGTGCGGCGTTCGAGGCCGAGGACGAACGCGTCGTCCGGGCCGCCCGTCGCTCCCGTCACCCTCCCGAGGAGTGCCCTGGGAGCGGCGGCGGGGGGCTGCGTAGGATCCGCACATGAGCCACGATCCGACAGCAGATCCGACCGCCGTCGCCCTGCCCGGCCCCGACGCGAAGACCGGCTTCCCGCGGATCCCGGGACCGAAGGCATGGACGCCTCCGGTCCCGGAGTGAGCCTGTGACCCACCCCGGACTGCTGGTTCTCACCCCGCAATACACCTCGTCGGGCGCCCTGCTCGCGCAGGCCGCGGCAGAGCGCGGGATGCTCGTCGAGCAACTGCCGCCGAGCCGCCGGGTCCCGGAGGACCTGCGGGACATACGCCCCGCACACCTTTACGGCGGACCCCGTTTCACCGCCGCCGTGGCCCCGCATATCGGGGTGAAACCGCTGGAACCGGCCGTCCATTGGCTCGCTCGCCTGCCTTATCGTTTTGTCAGCAGGGCGATCCGGGAACTCCCTCTCTCCGCCGCCCGCGAGCTTCAGCAGCCCTTCTTCGCCAAGCCGCTCGCGGACAAGTCCTTCCCCACCGACGTCTACGCCTCGGGGGTGCGCCTGCCGGGTGGGCTGCCGGACACGACGCCGGTCCAGGTGAGCGAAATCGTCACCTTCGCCGCCGAGTTCCGCCTGTTCGTCCTCGACGGCGAGGTCCGTACGGGCAGCCGCTACGCCACCTTCGGCCGCCTCGATCCCGCCCCGCTCGCCTCTTGTCCCGAACGCGAGGACCTGCTCGAGTTCGCCGGTGACCTGCTGACCGCCCGCGCCCACACGCTGCCCCGCGCCTTCGTCCTCGACCTGGGCCTGATGGTGGCGGATGTCGGGGGAGAGGGGCCGTGGGCGGTGGTGGAGGCGGGCCCGGCCTGGTTCAGCCCGCTCTACGCCTCGGACGCGGCGGCCGCGCTGGACGTGGTGCTGGAGTCCGTGGCCTCGGAGGACGACGCGGGCTGAGCGCCACCCGAGCCCGTCACCGCCGCGCCGGTCCCGCCCGGGCGCGCCCCGCTCTCTGCCGCACCCGCCGCACCGGTCCGGGAACCCGTACGGTCTCCGGCCCGCGTACGGGACCATGCCCGGAACGTCGCCTCCACCTCCCCCGCGTCCGGAACCCGGCTCATCCCCAACGCCCGCTCCGCGCCCGCGAGTACGGGTGCGATGCGCTCGGCGGCGTCCCGGAGGTCCGCCCGTAGGGGCCGGGCGCCGAGGGTGATCGCGGTGCGGATGACGTCCGTGCAGACGGACTGGGCCCGCTTGAAGTCCAGATGGAGAGGGAGATCGTTCTCCCAGCCGTTCAGGCAGGCGGGCCGACTGGCCGCGAGCGCGTCGCGCCAGCAGGCGACGGCCTCCGCCTCCTGGTCCGCGGGGTAGCCCATGAGGTGCAGGTGGGTGGCGAGGTCGTACAACGGGTCGCCGATCGCGGCGAGTTCCCAGTCGATGGTCCAGATCCGGTCGTCGGCGTCGACGACGAAGTTCTCGCGGTGCAGGTCCCCGTGGAGGAGGCAGAAGGGGCGGTGGGCGAGGCCCGTGGCCCGCTCGCGCAGCCGGTCGAGACCGTCCGGCGGGACGCCGAGTGCGGAGAACAGCTCGCCGTACTGGGCGCTGTGGCGGCGGAGCACCTGGTGCTCGGTGAAGCGGATCAGGCCGCGGAGGAAGCCGGTTGTGTCGCCGTCGGGGAGCCGCCGTTCGCCGCCGCTGCCGGGCTCCACGGTCAGGTCGCCCGGCTTGACGGCCACGAGCTGCTCGAAGAGCCGGCCGAGTTGGGCCAGGTACGAGGACGGTACGCGCGTGCCCACGGGGTGACCGGTCCCGAGCGTGCTGCCCTCGATGAAGCCGTGGAGCGGGAATCCCTGGCTCATGTCGATGACCGGTATGTGCTGGATGCGGCCGGCGAGCGCGACGAGGAGCCGGGTCTCGTTCCCGAAGGAGCGGCGGTCGAACCAGAGGAGTCCGGGCCGGGGTTCGCGGAGCTTGGCGCGGCGGAAGTGGCCGGTGAGAGAGCTGGCCGGGGGGAGCGGGACCGCGTACGCCTCGTGGTGGTAGCCCTTGAGGGGGCCCTCCACCTCCTGGTCGGCCGTCAGCCAGGCGGCTTTCCGGGGGCCGGAGGGCGAGGCCGCCGTGGGTGTCATCGAGGGGCACTCTCCGGGAAGGGGAAGGAGCAGCGTAGTGCTCTTGCCCGCCCTGCTCGCCCGACTAACGGCCCGCGCCGCCGCCGCTGCCGGGACTCCCTCCGCCGTCAACTCCGGGCAGGGGCAGGCCGGTTGTCGTGCCACGGCCTCCGGCAGGGCTCAGGCGACGGCCGTCCGGCGCAGCGCGTCGTGGATCTCGTCCATGCCGGTCACGACGAGACCGGCCCCGGCGGCCCTCAGCCGCCGCGCCTTGCGTGGCGAGCAGGCGTAGCCCAGGAACGCGGCGCCGACGGCCGCAGCGGCCAGCACGTCCGGCTCGGAATCGCCGATCAGCAGACTGGCATCGGGCGTGGCGCCGAGCGAGGCCAGGGCCCGTTCCAGGACGTCGGGATGCGGCTTCATGCGCAGATGGTCGGCCGAACGCCCGAAGACACGTCCCTCGAAGACCTCGAGGAGACCGGTGCGGTCGAGCAGGACGCGGATGGCGTCGGCGGAGTTGTTGGACGTCACGGCCAGGGGGACGCCGAGCCGGTGCAGTTCGCGCAGGACGGCTTCGGCTCCCGGTGTGGGGACCGCGCTCTCGGTGGCGGCCGCCATCTCCTGGTCGTCCAGGCATGCGCGCAGCGCCGCGTCGAGGGCGACCGTCCGCGGCGTCCGCGGGCGGCCGCCGAGGCTTTCGAGGGCCGCGCGGTAGAGGGCGAGCGGGTCGTCCTGGTTCGGCAGCGCGGGGACGGGCTCGTCGTGCTCGACGAGGATCTTCTCCAGCAGCCGTGCGGTCTCGGGGGCGCGGCGCTCCAGGCCGGGACGGCGGGCGGCGTAGAAGTCGAACATGGGGCCGTCGAGGTCGAACATGACGGCCCACCTCGTGTGGACCACCGTCGAGAGGAGGGGTGTGAGGTCGGGCATCGCGATCAGTCGTCGAACCTAGCGTCGTGGGCCAGATGGTCCCAAAGCGAATCGAACCACCGCTGGGCGTGATCCACGAACGTCGCGTCCTGGGACACCGTCTCCGTGTCGCCTCCGGTGAAGGGGAAGAGCGTCGCGCCCAGGCCCATCACGTCGAAGATCTCGAGCTTCTCCGTCCGCCCCGAGTCGTCCGCGGCTCTCACGTCCACGGGCCGCTTGACCACGCGGTACATGCCGAACAGCGCATGACGGCGGTTGATGATGTAGAGCTTGGCGATCGGGGTCAGGGGCATGGTCCTGATCTCGACCGAGACGTCCTCCACCAGGTCGCGGTTGCGCAGCTCGAGGATGGCGTCGCGCAGCGCGCCGGCGTGCCGCTTGGTCAGCATGCGATGCCGGTCGCGCGGGCGCTCGTCGTTCGGGTCGTCGACGGAGCGGGGCAGCGCGAGGTTGATGTCGGTGCTGGGCAAGAGTAGCCGTACGGCGATGCGTTGTGGCTTGATTTCTTCGCTGTGGATGCGCAGTGTCTGGGCCCGGATGTGCGCGTCCATCGACTCGGCCGTGAGGGTCATCAGGTCGAGCGTGACCGTGGGCGCCTCGAACGCCTCTTCTATGTACGGCTTCAGATGCACCATCGGTGACGATGCGCCCGCCTGGTGCGAGGGTCGGCGGGCCACCACGGCGCCACTGCCCTGACGCGATTCGATCCAGCCTTCGTGCTGGAGGTCCTGCAGGGCCCGGCGGACGGTGTCGCGCGAGACGGCGAACCGCTGGACGAGTTCCCGCTGGGTGGGGATGCGCTGGCCGTACCGGTACTGGCCGTCGCTGATCTCCATCCGCAGCACGTCCGCAACGTGCTCGAACTTCGGGTCACTCGCCTTGGCTTCGCCCGGGGCGGAGCGGTCCTGAGTCACCTCACCACCCTACAACTGCGTCGTGCCTGTACGTAATTGGGCTGCCGCAGGTCGAGCGGGTTCCCGCTTGGCCGGGCTGATGTCCGGTCGGGTGAAAGGAAGTTGGGGAGGTTGGGCGCGCGGATGTATGGCCGTATCGGGATTCGCACCTACTTCCGGTCAACTGTGTCGACCAAGTTGGTAGGTGGGTTAGTCGTTCTTCGGGCTGGGGCACAACCTTTGTAGGGCCAACCAGTCTAATTTGATGGGTGGTTGATTGACCCGGTGTCCGGCCCGTCTCGCCCATCCGACGCTGTGTGGGCGCAGAGCTTCCCGCCGTTTCGCGCACCGTCCCGAGGGAGGGACCCATCATGAACGAAACCCAGCTCGCGCCTGTCGCCGCCCTCCTCCTCGCCGCTGTCGTCGTGGGATTCGAGCAGCTCGTGCAGTGGCGCTTCGGCGCCATGGGCATCGTCGGGCTGACCATGCTTGCCGTCGGCGTGAAGGCGAAGAACGTCACCTGCAGCTGCATCGGAGCGGTGGTCCTCACGATGCTGCTCGTGCACTGACGCCCGGCACACCGGCCGTTGCACCGGCGCCCGCCACCGGCCCCGTCCGTCGCGGGCGCCTGCCCCGTCCCGCCGCCCCGCCCGCGCCGCGTCAGAAGACGTCCGGGCACCACGGGCGGCGGGATGTCCGCAGCAGCGTGTCCGCCAGCGCCGCCGCCCCCGCCCGTTCCTCCGTGACGCGCCCCAGGGATGCCAGGCGCACCGCCGACTCGTCACCCAGGTAGAGCGCGCCCAATTCGCCCACCGGCAGCGTCAGATCGGCCGTCTCCGCCGTCGGCGTGCACGACGCCCCCTCGGGAGAGGCGTCCAGGCGGAAGCGGCCGCCGGCGAGGCCCGCCGTGTCGCGGACGTCCAGCACCAGCGAGCCCGCCGTCGGGTACGTCCGGGCCTCCATCGCCCGCGGTACGTCCAGCAGCCGGACCCAGAGGAAGTCCGCGTGCGTCGTGACGGTCGCGGCGCGCGGGTCGGGGAGCAGGAGCGGCAGGAGGTCGTCCGGCGCCCGTAGGCCGGAGTGGACCGCGGTGATCCAGTCGACCGAGATCAGGAAGTGCCAGAGCGCCCGCTCCGCCTCCGGGGTCGCCGCGATCAGGCTGCGCACCTTGGCGCCGCAGTGCGGCCGCTTGGCCTCCCAGCGGTTCCGCGCCGTGTAGACCAGCAGGCCGTCGATCCGGCCGTCGCCGTCCGCGGGGCGGTGGACCGCGTAGAACGGCTCCGTCCACTCGTCCGCCGCGATGCGCAGCTCGCCCGTGGCCCGGCGCCACCAGCGCTCGTCGCGGTCCACCGCGCCGTGCTGCACCGCCCGCAGCCGCTCGTGCAGCTGGGGGCCGAGCTTGCGCACCTCGGCGCCGTCGGTCAGATCGACCCGGCCGCCGTCGCCCGGGCCCGACCAGCGCGGGTCGACACCCGACCGGGCCACGTCGACCTCCCACGCGGTGGTCCACGTCGCCGGGCCGAAGCCGTACCGCCCGTAGATCGGGTACTCCGCGGCGACGAGGGTCGACAGGACGTCGCCGCGCTCCTTGGCCTGCGCCTGGTCCGTCTCCATCATCCGGCTGAGCAGGCCGCGCCGCCGGTGGGTGGGGGAGACCGTCACGTTGGAGACGGCATTCGCCGCGACCGTGCCGCCGCCGGCCACGGTGAGCCGCTGGGCGAAGCTGCGGTACGTGCCGACGCAGCGGCCCGCGTCGAAGGCCCCCTGCGTCCGGTCCGGGTCGATACCGGGGCGGCGCATCTCGACCTCCTCGGCGGAGATCTCCGGCGCCTGGAGGAAGCCGGTCGCCATGGCGCGCATCCAGTCGCGCAGTTCGTCGCCGCTGACCGTCCTGACCTCGAGACCCATACGGCCACGCTAGGGCAGGGGACCCTCGGGGGTCCCCTGATTTTTCCCGGCCCCGGTACGGCTCCTCGCCACCGCCCGACACCCGCCCGACGTGCGAAGACCGCCGTCGGAAGGCTGCCGTCGGCGGACGGCCGTCGCACGGCCGTCGGCAGAGGTGCACCGTCGGAGGAGCACCGTCAGAAGACCGCGCGTACCTCGCCCGCCGGGCGTCCGCCGCCCAGCAGCGGGGAGTCCGCGACCCGGTCCAGGACGGGGTCCGTGACACCCATCAGCCGGAGCGCACGGGCCAGGACCGGTCCCACGGCGCGCTTGGCCCCGTCCTCGATCTTGAACGCGAGGGCGCGGCCGTCGGCCAGCGCCACCGCCTGTACCGCCTCCGCCCCGACCTTGGCCAGGGCGCCCGGCACCTCCCGCATCAGCCAGGTGTCGATGCGGCGCGTCCCCGCCACGTACTCGGGGTGGGCCCGCATCGCATCCGCCACGCGCCGCTCGGCGCTGCCGGGCCCGGCCGTGACGTGGAAGCGGAACGCGCGGGCCAGCCCGGTGAGGGAGAACGCCAGCAGCGGTGCGCCGCAGCCGTCGACGCCGGTGTGCGCGACCTTCTCGCCGCTCGCCTCCTCGATCGTCTCCCGCACGAGGAGCTGCAGCGGGTGCTCCGGGTCCACATAGCCGTGAACCGGCCAGCCCGCCGCGACGCACGCGGCGAGCATCGCCGCATGCTTCCCCGAGCAGTTCATGGCGACGGGATCGGCCGAGCCGCCGGCGGCCAGGTGCGCCTGGGACTCGACCGGGTCGATCGGGAGATCCGCCGGGGTCCTGAGGGCCGCGGGGGTCAGTCCCGCCTCCGCCAGCATGGTCCGTACGAGGTCCTGATGGAACCGTTCGCCCGAGTGGCTGCCGGTCGCCAGCGCCAGCCGCTCGCCGGAGAGATCGGCGCCGGCGCGCAGCACACCGGCCGCCTGCATGGGCTTGTTGGCTGACCGGGGGAAGACCGGCGAGACGACGTCGCCGAGCGCCAGTTCCACGTCGCCCCCGCGGCCGAGGACGACCAGCGATCCCCGGTGGAGGCTCTCGGTGAACCCGGACCGGACCGCCTCGGCGAGCACGGGTGCCACCGTCCCGCCGGAGCGCTCGGCCTCAGCGATCCGCCGTTCCTCGGCGGCCGGAGCAGCCGGGCCCCGAGCCTTCCCGGCGACCGGAGCGCCCTGTCCCTGTGCGGCGCTCTCCGCCGTCCCCATGTCCCTTGTGCGTATGCCGTCCGTCATGCCAGCAGATCATCCACCTGTGCCTCGCCGTCGCGGTACCGGCGGGCGATCTCCGCGCTGCAGCCGTCTGCCGTCCGCTGGAGCTGCTGCCGCCGCCACGACACCTGCTGCTCGCAGCGCACCAGCCGGCCCATCGCGCCGAGCAACTCCTCGTCCGTACGCGACTCCAGGTCCGACAGCTCGACCTCGGACAGCATCTCCTCGGCCAGTTGGCGGTACTTCTCGCTGTGCGGGGTGCCGAGCGTCACATGCCGCGCCGAACGGCCGTTGCTCGGACCGTCCGCCAGGATCTCGTGCAGCCGGTCCACGACGGGCGACTCCGGCGCCGCACGGCGGGCCTGCTCCGCGCGGAGGATGTCGATCCGGCCCTGCAGCAGCCGCCGTACGTAACTGAGATCGGCCTCCTCCTGCTGCGACTGGCGGCGCAGGGACCGCAGTTCGGGCAGCCGCAGGGACTGCAGGTCCGGCTGCGGGGCGTCGGTCAGCGCGACCGGTGCGCTGCGTTGCGTGGGCGGGCGGCTGGTGGTGGCCGCTCGGCCGGTGCCAGGTGTACTCATGCCTCATCCGTCCCCTCGTCCGGTGCGGCAGCAGGGTGCCGTGATGCGCACCGCTTGTGATGCATCGTGCCACTATCGCCGGTGCACGTGCATCGGCACCGCTGCGGATAGGACCCGGACGGACGCAGGGCATGATGGTCCGTATGCGTGCTGTGGTGCAGAGGGTCGACGGGGCGAGCGTCGTCGTGGAGGGGGAGACGGTCGGCGAGATCGTGGGCCCCGGGCTGTGTGTGCTGGTGGGCGTCACGCACGACGACACCGAGGCCAAAGCGGCTCAACTGGCCCGCAAGCTCTGGTCGGTGCGCATCCTGGAGGACGAGAAGTCCTGCTCCGACGTCGATGCGCCGCTGCTCGTGATCTCCCAGTTCACTCTCTACGGTGACGCCCGCAAGGGGCGCAGGCCCACCTGGAACGCGGCGGCTCCGGGCGAGGTCGCCGAGCCGCTCGTCGACGCGGTCGTCGCGCAGCTCAGGGCGCTGGGCGCACACGTGGAAACGGGCCGGTTCGGAGCGGCCATGAAGGTCTCGCTCACGAACAACGGCCCGTTCACCGTGCTCGTCGAAGTCTGAGCCCGGCGGGTCCGGCTCCCCCCTGCGGAGCCGTTCTCGCCGCGGAGGCGGTGCGCGGCCGCCGCCGCGAACCCGGAGAGCGGATCGCCGCGGGGCGCCGGGCTCCCGCGGAGATCCGCATCCGTGTCACTCCGTACGGCTCTACTTCACCGAGCCCGCCATGACGCCCTGGACGAAGTGCCGCTGGAAGGCGAAGAACACCACCACGGGCACGATCAGGGACAGGAAGGCACCGGGCGCCAGCACACCGATGTTGCTGCTGAACTGGCGCATCTCGGACTGCAGGGCCACCGTCAGCGGCTGCGAACCGCTGTCGGCGAAGATCATCGCCACCAGCATGTCGTTCCAGACCCACAGGAACTGGAAGATGGCGAGGGAGGCGATGGCCGGCCGGCCGAGCGGGAGGACCAGCTGGATGAAGATCCGCCACTCGCTTCCGCCGTCCATCCGCGCGGCCTCCAGCATCTCCCGGGGGATCTCCGCGAAGTAGTTGCGGAGCAGGAAGACGGCGAACGGCAGACCGTACGCGACGTGGAAGAGGACCACGCCGGGGATGGTGCCGAAGAGGCCGACGGCGCCGAACATCTTGGCCACCGGCAGCAGACCGACCTGGACGGGCACCACGAGCATGCCCACCACGATCAGGAAGATCCAGTCGCGTCCGGGGAACTCCAGCCAGGCGAAGGCGTATCCGGCCAGGGCCGCGACGACCACCACCGTGATGGTGGCCGGTACCGATATCGCCACCGTGTTCCAGAAGGCGCTGACGATGCCGGAGTCCTCGAGCAGGGTCGAGTAGCTCTCGAACGACAGGCTTCCGGCGCCGGTGAGCGCCGTCCACCAGCCGCTGGTGGCGTTGTCCGTGTCCGGGCGCAGCGAGGAGATGAACAGGCCGGCGGCCGGGGTGAGCCAGACGAGTGCGACCAGAGCCAGGCCGACCTGCACCAGGCCGCGGCCGGCACGCTGGGCCAGCCAGGTGGCGGGGCGGCGCTTCGGCGCCGCCGGCCCGGCGTGACGCCGTGAGGTCGTCCGGGGAGGGGCGTCGACGGTCATGACTGGCTCCTGCGGAAACGTCGGATGTTGAGGATCATGGCCGGGACCACCAGGACCAGCAGGAGTACGGCGAGCGCGCTGCCGAGGCCCTGGTTGTTGCCGCCGCCGAAGGAGACCTGCCACATCTGGAGGGCCAGGACGTTGGCGTCCTGTTTCACGGGGCCCGGGGCGATGATGTAGACGAGGTCGAAGACCTTCATCACATTGATCACCAGGGTCACGAAGACCACGCCGAGCACGGGTGAGAGCAGGGGCACCGTGATCCGGCGGAAGATCTGCCACTCGTTCGCCCCGTCGATCCGCGCCGCCTCCAGGACGTCACGGGGCATGGCCGCGAGGCCCGCGCCGATGAGCACCATCGAGAAGCCGGTCCAGATCCACAGGTAGGCACCGATGATCGCGGGCGTGATGAGGGCGGGGCCGAGCCATTCCACACCCCCGTACGGTTCGGCGAAGTTCGCCGCGGGGAGCCGTAGGGAGTAGTCGCCCGCCTTCAGACCGGTGATGCGGTACGAACCGTCGGCCGCCGTGGTCGCCTTGTCCACGACCTTGCCGTCCTGGACGGCTTCGACGGTCATGTTCGGCAGGCCCTTCTCCTTCGGGTCGACCTTGCCGGGCTTGCCGCCACCGCCGAACGTGAAGTCGAACCAGACCACGCCCCGCAGCTCGCCGTCGGCCGCCGACGCGGCCGCGCGCGCCGGCTTCGCCTGCTTCGGCAGCTCCTTGGGCGGCACGCCGACCAGACCGAGGTCGACGGTGTTGCCCGGGGACGCCTTGTCCTTCGTGGTGTACGAGCCGTCCTTGCCCTTGTCGAGAACGGAGTTGTCCTTCGGGTGGGCGGAGGGGTAGCCCTGGCTCTTGTCGAAGGCGTCGTGGATGCCGACCGCGGCCGCGTTGAGCACACCCTTCTCGGGGTCGTGCTCGTAGACGACGCGGAAGATGATGCCGGCGGCGAGGAACGAGATCGCCATCGGCATGAACAGCACCAGCTTGAACGCGGTGGCCCAGCGGATCTTCTCGGTGAGCACCGCGAGGACCAGGCCGACGCCGGTCAGCAGGGCGGGGGCCACCACGACCCAGATCGCGCTGTTGCGGACGGCGCTCATCGTCGCCGGGTCGCGGAACATCTCCGCGTAGTTCTCCGCGCCGACGAACTCCGTGCCCGAGGCGTCGAAGAAGCTGCGGCCGACCGTGAACAGGATCGGGTACGCGACCAGCGCGCCGAGCAGGAGCAGCGCCGGCAGAAGGAAGACCAGGGCGACGAGCTTGCGCCGCCGGGCCGCCCGCTGGCGGGGGGTGGGGGCGCCGCCCCCCTTACGGGACGGCGCCGTCGTGGAGGTGTCGGGCGGAGCGGCGCCCTTCACAGAAGTGGCAGACATGGGTAAGGCCCTCAGTTCTGGGTGTCCTTGTACGCCTTCGCGGCTTCGGCCTCGAGCTTCTCGGCCGCGGCGGCCGGGTCGGACGGGTCGCGCAGGAAGTCCTGGAGGGCCTTCCACATCCCCTTGCCCTGGGTGCCGCCGAAGGCCGCGGGGGTCTGGTCGGACAGGTCGAACCGGACGGAGTTGCCGGCCTTGACGATCGACTCGGCGGTCGTGCGGCTGGTCTTGTCCTGGTAGGCGCCCGTGTCCAGCTTCTCGTTGGGGGAGATGAAGCCGCCGGCCTCGGCCCAGATCTTCGCCGCCTCCGGGGTGGCCATGAACTCGACCAGCTTCATGGCCGCTTCGCGGTTCTTGCCGGCCTTGAGGACCGTCGCGGCGTCACCGCCGCCGACGACCGGCGTCTTGCCGCCCTTGACGGCGGGGAAGCCGAAGAACTTGGCGTCCTTGCCGACCTTCTTCTTGAACTCGCCGGAGACGATGCCGCCCACGAAGTCGCCCTCGTAGACCATGCCCGCCTTCGGCTCGGTGCCGAAGACGTTCTCGACGGACTCGGGGAAGTCGGTGCGCAGCGCCTCGGAGTTGCCGCCGGCGACCAGGTTCTTGTCCTTGAACAGCTTGCCGAGCGTGGTCAGGGCCTTCACCACGGACGGGTCGGTCCACTTGATCTTGTGCTCGGCGAGCTGGTCGTACTTCTTCGGGCCCTCCTGGGAGAGGTAGACGTTCTCGAACCAGTCGGTGAGCGTCCAGCCGTCCTCGCCCGCGACGGAGAAGGCGGGCAGGCCCGAGTCGGCCAGGGTCTTGCCGGTCTTCAGCATCTCGTCGAAGGTCTTCGGCGGCTGAACTCCCGCCTGCGCGAAGGCGTCCGGGCTGTACCAGACCGTCGACTTGTGCGAGGCCTTGAAGTAGAGGCCGTAGTACTTGCCGTTGATGGTGCCGTAGTCCCGCCACACCGGCGCGAAGTTGATGCCGGCCTTCTCGTAGACCGTGGCGGACAGCGGCTGGAGCCAGTTCTTGTCGGCGAACTGCTTGAGCACACCGGGCTGCGGCACCATGACGACGTCGGGCGCGTTGCCGCCCTCGATCTTGCTGCCGATGACGGTGGAGACGTTGTCGCCGGTGGAGATGAAGTTGGTCTCGGCGCCGGTCTCGTCCTCGAAGGCCTGGAGCACCTTCTTGAAGTTCTTCTGCTCGACGCCGGTCCACACGCCCGCGACCGTCACGGACTTGCCCTTGAGCTCCTGCTTGCCGTCGCCCGACGAGCCGCTGCCGCCGCACGCCGTCGCGGTGAGGGCGAGGCCGAGGGCCACGGCCCCGGTCGCGGCGGCACGACGGCGCCGCTGGTCGCCTCTGGTGGTGCGCTTCATCGGGTGACTCATGAACTGGTTCCCTTCGTGGAGAGATCGCTGATCCACCAGGCAGCGGTGGAGCCGGGGAGGATTCCCGGAGGGCAGTCGCCGCTCGCGAGCAGCGGAGTCCCGGCTACGGGCGCCGGTACGGATTCGAGGCCGAAGTTGACCGCGCAGACCAGGCCGTCGCCACGCTCGAAGGCGAGGACCCCGGGCTCCGTCTCCAGCCAGCGCAGCGGGCCTTCGCCGAGCTGGGGCAGGTTGCGCCGCAGCGCGAGCCCGTCGCGGTAGAGGTGCCAGAAGGAGCGGGTGTCGGACAGGGCGCGGTCGGTGGCGTGCTCGGCGAACCACTCGGGCTGCGGCAGCCACGGCCGCGCCGCACCGTCGCCGCCGGCGGTGAAGCCGAACGGCGAGGCCTGGCCGGACCAGGGCAGCGGCACGCGGCAGCCGTCGCGGACGCGCAGCCGGCTGCCGGTCCTCCGGAAGATCGGGTCGGTGAGCACGTCGTCCGGAAGGTCGACGACCTCGGGCAGCCCGAGCTCCTCGCCCTGGTAGACGTACGCGGCGCCGGGCAGGGCCAGCATGAGCAGGGCGGCGGCGCGGGCGCGGGAGGGGCCGACGGTGGTCGTCTCCCCGGCGTAGCGGGTGACGGTCCTGACCTGGTCGTGGTTGTTGAGGACCCAGGTGACGGTGGAGCCGGTCCCGGCGATGTCGGTGAGCGCCTCGGAGATCGTCTTGCGGAACGCGTCGTGGTCCCAGTCGGCGCTCAACAGGTCGAAGAAGAACGCCTGGTGGAGCTCGTCCGGGCGGACGTACTTCGCGTGCTCGCGGGCCGTGGGCACCGACACCTCGCCGACGAGCAGCCGGTCGAGGCCGTCGGCGGCGGTGTACTCCTCGCACACCGCCCGCCACTGGCGCCACACGTCGTGCACCTCGGGCTGGTTCCAGGCCAGCGGGTTGACGGAGTCGCGGGAGCGCTCGTCGGCCATCGGGTCGGGGGAGTCGGGCAGTTCGGCGTTCTTGAACAGCCCGGCCGCCACGTCGATGCGGAAACCGTCGACCCCGCGGTCCAGCCAGAAGCGGAGGATCTCGTCGAAGGACGCGGCGACCGACGGGTCGCGCCAGTTGAGGTCCGGCTGCTCCGGGGTGAACAGGTGCAGGTACCACTGGCCGGGTTCGCCGTCCGGCTCGGTGACCCGCGACCAGGCCGAGCCGCCGAACATGGCGTGCCAGTTGTTGGGGGGCAGTTCGCCGTTCTCGCCGCGCCCTTCGGCGAAGTGGAACCGCTTGCGGGCCTCGCTGCCCGGGCCGTCCGCGAGGGCGGCGCGGAACCAGGCGTGCTCGCTGGAGCAGTGGTTGGGGACGATGTCGATGAGGACCTTGAGCCCGAGCCGCTGGGCGTCGGCCACGAGGTGGTCGAACTCCCGCAGGTCGCCGAAGACCGGGTCCACGCCGCGGTAGTCGGCGACGTCGTAGCCGTGGTCGTGGTGCGGCGAGGGGTAGAACGGGCTGAGCCAGATGCCGTCCACGCCCAGCTTTCTCAGGTAGGGCAGCCCGGCCCGGACCCCGGCGAGATCGCCGATGCCGTCGCCGGTGCTGTCGAGGAAGCTCCGGACGTAGACCTGGTAGATCACCGCATCCCGCCACCAGTGCTGGGTGTCGGCGGCCGTGGCTATGTGCATTCCCGTTGACCTGTCTGTCTGGCTCGACGCGCCCCGCGATCCACTCCGCCCCGGCGCGTTATGCATGCATGTTAAGTAGCCGTTTCCAACAGGTGTCAATGAGTCTGCGGCAAAATGAGGAGCATCCCGGGGGAACTTGTCCGGGTTGAGGAGAGAATAGTGAGGGAGCGCCTGTACCTAACAGGTAAGTAGTTACTCAGATGGTGCGAGCTGCAGGGTGCTCAGCACGGCGCGCAGGGCTCAGCCCCGGCGCACGATCGCCTCGAGCTCCCGCGCCAGCCGGGACACGGCCCGCCCCGGCGTCTCCCGCTGTGCCATCGCGTCGGCCGCCACGGCCTGGACGGCGAGGTTCACCTGCTCGTACCGCGGGCTCTTGGGGCGCGGCTTCGCGGCGAGCACGCTCTTCTTCAGCGTCGGCAGATACGGATAGCGGCGCACCAGATCCGGATCCGTGTACACATCGGCCCACACCGGCGGCAGCGCGCCCTCGGTGAGCACCCTGCGCTGGACCTTCTCGCTGGAGAGGAACGCCAGCAGGTCGGCCGCCGACTCCTTGTGCCGGGAGTTGGCGTTGACGGCGAGGTTCGAGCCGCCCAGGACGCCCGCGGCCGTGCCGTCGGGACCCGGCAGCGGCACGACGCCGAACTTCCCCGCGACCTTCGAGTCCGCGGCCCCGGCCAGCCGGTGGGCGTACGGCCAGTTGCGCATGAAGAGCAGCTTCCCGTCCTGGAAGGCCCGGCGGGACTCCTCCTCCTTGTACGTGAGCGCTTCCTTGGGGATCCACCCGTCGCGTACGCCGTCCGCCAGGAAGGCCAGGCCCTTGCGCGCGGCGTCGGAGTCCACCGTCACCCGGGCGCCCTCGTCCGCGAGGACGGAGCCGCCCGCCGACTGCACGGCCTCGGTCGCGTTCACGGTCAGCCCCTCGTACGGCAGGAACTGCCCCGCGTAGCCCTCCAGCCCGTACTTCGGCGCCACCGTCCGGGCCAGCCGGGTCAGCTCGGCCCAGGTGCGCGGCGGCTTCGCGCCCTCCTTGCCGAGGATGTCCTTGCGGTAGTAGAGGAGGCCCGCGTTGGTGACGTACGGCAGGGCGTGCAGCCGGCCGCCGAACGTGGCGGTGTCCACGACGGGCGGCAGGAAGTGCTTCAGCGGGAAGCGGTCGGCCTCCAGCGGCGCGATCCACCCGGCGGCCGCGAACTCCGATGTCCAGGCGACGTCGATGTTCAGGACGTCGAAGCGGTCGCTGCCGGAGCGCAGGCTGGTGGTCATCTGGGCGCGGACCTCGTCCGCGGCCTCGGGCAGCTCGACGAGGGTGACCTTCTCGGCGGGGTGGGTGCGGTTCCAGTCGGTGAGGACACCGCTCAGATAGCTGGTCGTGTCCCGGCCGGTCACCAGGGTCATGGGGCCCCGGCCGTCGCCGTCGGCCGGTTCACCCGCCGTCGCGCCCGTGCCCGCGTACCCCGCGAGTATCAGCGCCGCCACCAGGAGCCCTCTACCCGCGGCGTGCCTCCACCGCATAGGTTCCTCCTTGGCACATGGTGCCGGCCCGCCTTGCGTCCTCCGCGCCCCTGTATACCTGTTAGGCATGCGCGATACTAGACGTCGCGGACATATACCAGGGCGACGCGGCTCACAGCCCGTGACGGCCCTGCTCAGCCGCCCGTATCGTCACCTAACGAGCAGGTAACAGTGCATGGCACCGGGGAGGAGGGAGGGCAAGCGTGCGTCTGCCCCTCCTGGCACTTCTCGCCCAGGGCCCGGCCCATGGGTACGAGCTCAAGACGGCCCTTGAGAAGCTTCTGGGCGCCGCGTACCCTCAGCCGAACGTCGGGCAGATCTACGTCACCCTCGGCAGGCTCGAGAAGGCCGGGCTGATCGAGGGCGAGGAGGTCGCCCAGTCGAGCCGGCCGAACAAGCGCACCTACCAGCTCACCGACGCGGGACGTGAGGCGGTGGCCGCCTGGTTCGAGGAGCCGACCGACGAGCCCCGGGTGCGGGACGAGTTCTTCATGAAGCTCGCCATCGCTCCGGACACGGGGATGGCCGACCCGATCGCCCTGATCAACAAACAGCGCCGCCACTACCTGAACACCATGCGTGATCTGTCGAAACTGGCCGCGGCCGAGGACCGGGACAACCCGGTCTCCCAGTTGCTCATCGAGGGCGCCATGCTCCATCTGCAGGCGGACCTCGACTGGCTGGAGCGCTGTCAGGAGGAGCTGGAATGAGCCGCGAGCCACGCGACACCACGCCCGCCGGTGACGGCGGGACCACCGACGCCACCGCCGCTGCGGACGCCGGGGACACCGCTGCCGCGGACACCGGGGCCGCCGCTGCCGTGGACGCCGGGACGGGCACCGCCGCGGCCGACGCCGTCATACGCGCCGAGGGCCTGGTCAAGACGCACCGGCCCGAGGGCGCCCCGGTCAAGGCCGTACGAGGCGTGGACCTGTGCGTCGAGCGCGGCGAGTTCGTCGCCGTCACCGGCCCCTCGGGTGCCGGGAAGTCCACCCTCCTCCACCTGCTCGGCGGTCTGCACCGCCCCGACAGCGGGCGCATCTGGCTCGAGGGCGAACGGGTCGACACCTACAGCGAGGCGCGCTGGGCGCTCCTGCGCCGCCGCCGTATCGGCATCGTCTTCCAGTTCTTCAACCTCGTCTCGCACCTCACCGTCGCCGACAACGTCGACCTGCCCGCCCTGCTCGCCGGAAGCTCCCCGCGCCAGGCCCGCGAGAGCCGCACCGAGCTGCTGGGCGAGCTCGGCCTTGAGGGCAAGGAGAACTCCACACCCGCCGAGCTGTCCGGTGGCGAGCAGCAGCGCGTCGCGCTCGCCCGCGCGCTGGTCAACCACCCCGGGCTGCTGCTGGCCGACGAGCCCGCGGGCAGCCTGGACAGCAAGGGCACCCGCGAGGTGCTGCGTCTGCTGACCCGCTACCACCAGCGCGGCCAGACCATCGTGCTCGTCACCCATGACGCCCGTATGGCCAGCGCCGCGGACCGGGTGATCAGCCTCTTCGACGGACGGATCGCCGACGACGCGACGCTCGGCGACTCGACGGGCCAAGGCCCGTCCGGGAAGCGGCGCCAAGGCGGCGTCTCCGGCATGCTCGAGCTGAAGGGCTGAGAAGGATGCGGGCCACGGTGCGCCGCCCACGCGGCGCCGCCCCGCGCAGGGCGGGCCTACGCGCCGCCCTGCACCGGCTCGTCCTGCGCGTGACCGAACCGCGGGCCGGGGCGCGGGCCACGGCGCGCTGGGTGCGCGCCGATCTCCGCGCGCACCGCGGCGAAGCGCTCTTCCTCGTCCTGGCCACGGCCGGGATCATCATCTCGCTGCTGCTCGCCGGCGCCTTCCTCGCGTACGCGGCCAACCCCTGGCAGCGGGTGTTCACCCAGTCCACCGGCGCCCATGTCTGGCTGCAGACCAAGGGCGCGACCGACGCCGGTGCCCTGGCCGAACTCGACGGCGTCGAGGCGGTCTCCGGACCGTTCGGCACGGCCGGGGCCACCGCGGAACTCGGCGGCACCCGGGCCACCGTGCAGCTCCGCGCCGCCGAGTCCCAGCCGCCCGAGATCGCCCGTCCGCTCGTCGAATCCGGCCGCTGGCTCGACGCGGGCGACGAACGCGGCGGGAACGGGATCGTGCTGGAGTCCACGCTCGCCCGCGCCCTGTGGGCCGAGCCGGGCGACAAGCTGACCGTCCGCGACACCGGCGGCCAGGTCCACACCCTGCGCGTCACGGGCGTCGCGGACACCGCGGAGGCCCGCTACAGCCCCGGCGAGACCCCCGGCATCGCCTGGGTGCCCCCCTCGACGCTGCACCAGGTCGAGCCCGACGCCGACCGCCGGGGCCAGACGACCGGGCTGCGCCTCGCCGACCCCGACGACACGGACTTCGCCGTCCAGCGGGCGGTCACCGAGGTCGGCGCCGACCAGGTCGCCAAGGTCTCCACCTGGCAGGGCGCACGGGCCGACGCCGAGGGCGGCGACCGCCTCCTCGGGCTGCTGCTCGGCCTGTTCGGGCTCGGGGCCCTGCTGGCCGCCGCGCTCGCCGTGGCCGGGGCGATCAGTACGCGCATTCGCGGCCACCTGCGGGACATCTCCATCCTCAAGGCCATCGGATTCACCCCCGCCCAGCTCGTCCGCACCTTCCTCGTCGAGCACGCCGCCCTCGCCGTCCTCGGCGTGGCCCTCGGCGCGGTCCTCACCGAGACGCTCGGCCCGCACATGCCGGGCCGCGTCGGCGAGGCGATGCGGCTGTGGCAGGCGCTGCCCGCGCACACCTGGATCCCGCTGGTGATCCCCCTCGGGGCGCTGCTCCTGATCACGGGGACGACGGGCCTGGCGGCCTGGCGTGCGGGCCGCGTCCCGCCGGTTCCCGTGGCGCACGCCGCCGTCCCCGCGGTACGGCGCATGACCGGGACCGTACGGCGCGCCCTCGGGCTCCGCCTGCCGCCCGCCCTGGTCCTGGGCTGGCGGGGTGCCTTCAACTCGCGGGCGCGCTCCTTCGCGGCGGTGGTCAGGCTGGCCGTACCCCTGCTGCTGATCACCGTCGTCCTCGGCACCTGGACGACGCTGGACCGTTTCGAGAACCAGCCGGAGAGCGTCGGCATCCCGGCCCCGCTCAGCGTGCGCGGCGACAGCGTGGACGACGGCTCGGTGCAGCGGATGCTGAAGGGCCGCCCGGAGGTGACCGCGGCCTACCCGGGCGCGGAGGTCGAGGCGCTGGTTCCCGGCCAGACCGGCACGATCACCCTGCGCGGCCTGGGCACGGCGCAGGACCCGTACCCGTTCACCATCGCCGAGGGGCGGGCCGCGGACGGGCCCGACGAGGCGGTGGCGGGGCAGGGGCTGCTGGATCTGCTCGATGTGGAGGTCGGCGACTGGGTGCGTATGACGGTCGAGGGCAGCCCGCAGGTGCTGCACATCGTCGGGCGCAGCATCGAGCCTGAGGACAGCGGCCGGGTGATCTCCACGTCCGTCGACACCCTGAAGGAACGGGACCCCACCTTGCGGCCCGGCTTCTACCACCTCGCGCTCGCCGAGGGCGCCGACCCGGGTGCGGTCGGCGAGAAGCTGTCCGCGGCGCAGGGCGGGCGGCTCGACGTCCGCGAAATCCCCAACCCCGCGGACGAGTTGTCGGCCGTACGCGGGGTGCTGGCCGGGCTCGTGACCGTCCTCGCGCTGATCGGGCTCGCCGAGCTGACCACGACGATCGGCGCGGGCGTACGGGACCGGCGACGCGATCTCCTCGCCCTCAAGGCCATCGGTCTGACGCCGCGCCAGATCATGGCGGTGATCGTGGCCGGGACGGGGTTCACCGCACTGGCGGCGGCCGTGGCCGGGACCGCGACCGGTGTGCTGGCCGCGGGCTGGCTCATCGACCTGCAGGGCAGCTCCAGCGGCATCGGGGCCGGGATAGCCCAACAGCCCCCGCTCGCCGCGCTGTTGCTCCTGGTGGCGGCGGCCGTGGCGGGGGCTGTGGCGGTGTCGGTGCTCCCGGCGTCGCGCGCGGTCCGCCAGCGACTGGCGGACACGCTGAGCGACACGCTCTGACGAAGGGGCGGGACGGGACGGCGGTACGTCGAAGTCCCGTCGGCGGTACGGCAGTACGGGTCTACGGCTCGACGACGACTTCCTGGGCCGCGGCCGTCGCGTCGGCGATCAGCGCCGCGTCCGTGGGGACGTTCCGCTTCACCAACGCCAGTGCGATCGGCCCGAGTTCGTGGTGGCGCGCCGATGTCGTGACGAAGCCGAGCTGCCGCCCCTCCTCACCGTCCGCGGCCAGGCGGACCGGCGCCCCGTGGCCCGGCAGCTTCACCTCGCTGCCGTCCAGGTGCAGGAAGACCAGGCGCCGCGGCGGTTTCCCCAGGTTGTGGACGCGCGCCACGGTCTCCTGACCGCGGTAGCAGCCCTTCTCCAGATGGACCGCCGACTCCAGCCAGCCCAGCTCGTGCGGGATCGTCCGGTGGTCGGTCTCCAGCCCGAACCGCGGCCGGTGCGCCTCCACGCGGAGGGCCTCCAGGGCCATGACGCCGATGGCCGGGCCGTGCGCCTCCGCGAAGGACTCCAGGTCGGAGCGCGGCAGGAAGAGATCCCTGCCGTGCGCGGTCTCCCGTACGGCGACGCCCTCCGGCGTCTCGGTGATGGAGCCCGCGGGCAGGTGCACGACCGCGTAGTCGCCGGTCGCGTCCTTCACCTCGACCCGGTAGAAGAACTTCATGCTCTCCAGATAGGCGATGAGATCGTCCTGGCTGCCCGGCTCGACATGGGCCCAGGTCGTCTCGCCGTCGTCCACCAGATAGAGCGCGTGCTCTATGTGGCCGTGCGCGGAGAGCACCAGGGCCTCGGTGGCGCGGCCCGGCGGCAGTTCGCTGACGTGCTGGGTGAGGAGCAGATGCAGCCAGCTCAGCCGCTCCGCACCGGTGATCGTGACCACACCGCGGTGCGAGAGGTCCACGAAGCCGGTGCCGTCGGCGAGCGCGCGCTGCTCACGGAACAGATCGCCGTAGTGAGCGGCGACGCCTTCGTCGGGGGCCTCGGCGGGGACGGCGCCGGGCAGCGACAGCAGGGGGCTCTTCATGGCTCTTAGCCTACGGTCCGGTCCGCGGTCCGCCAGGGCGCCCTTTCCCCCGTCCGGCCACCGGCCCGCCGTGCTCCCCGGTAGGTGCTCCCGTACGCGCCCTCGTGGGCCCGCCCGTGCCCGCCGCTTCCGTCCCCGCGGCTCCTCCGGCCGCCGCCTCGGCCGCCGCGGCCGTGCAGTTCCGGCACCGGCCGAAGATCGCGAAGTGCTTGAGATCGGTGTCGAACCCGAAGGTCGCGCGCAGCTCCCGCGTGAAGTCCTCGGCCACGGACACGTCGGCCTCGATCACGTCCGAGCAGTCCCGGCACACCAGATGCAGATGGTGGTGCCGGTCCGCCAGGTGGTACGTGGGCGCGCCGTGCCCCAGGTGGGCATGGCTGACCAGCCCGAGCTCCTCCAGCAGCTCCAGCGTCCGGTAGACCGTGGAGATGTTGACGCCGCCCGCGGTGCGCCGCACCTCGGTGAGGATGTCGTCGGGAGTCGCGTGCTCCAGCTCGTCCACGGCCTCCAGCACGAGCTGGCGCTGCGGCGTCAGCCGGTACCCGCGCTTTCGTAGATCGCTCTGCCAGTCGGTGGTCACCACAGGGTCAGTGTAGGAGGAGACCGGCGGTCACGGCCGGGGCCGCCCGCCCGCGGCGGGGTGTGCGGGCGCCGGAGGGGTGGGCGCCTCCTGGAGGAGCGTTCGTCTGCCGGACGAAGCGGGCGCCTACTTGAAGAAGGCGATGCCGTCGTCCGGCAGGTCCCCGAGGTCCTTGGCCCACTCGCTCGGGTCGACGACCTTCTTGAGCTGGGCCGACATGTACGGACGCAGCTCGACCTCCGGGGTGGCCTTCTCGCCGACCCACATCAGATCGCTGTTCACGTACCCGTAGAGCCGCTTGCCGCCGGAGTACGGGCCGGAGGCCCCGGTACGCGCCACGGCGTCGGTGGCCAGGTCGATCTGCGGCTTCTGGTCGGCCAGCTCGCCGTACCAGACCTCGACGACACCCTGGTCGCGGGCCATGACGACCTCGACCTTGCGGTCCTTGTCGATCCGCCAGTAGCCCGTCTCGGACTCCAGCGGACGGACCTTCTTGCCGTCGCTGTCGAGCACCCAGGTGTGCGAGACGTACTCGAGGAAGTCCCGGCCGTCGTGGCCGAAGATCACTTCCTGGCCGAAGTTGCACTTCTCGTCACCGGGGAAGTCGAAGACACCGGCGCCTTCCCAGCGGCCGAGGAGGAAGGCGAGGGGGACGAGGTCCGGGTGGAGGTCGGACGGGATCTCGATCATGAACTCAGGCGATCTGTGGGAGGGGTGTGACGTCGGCGGTCAGCGCTGGCCCTGGAAGAGCTTCTTCACGGTCAGCCCCGCGAACGCGACCACGCCGACGGCGACGAGGACCAGCATGGCGGTGAAGAATGCATCAAGCACGAGCGCGCTCCTCGGCGGATCGGCGGGGGTACGGGTTCGTAAATCCTCCGTCGATTCTAGTCGGCGCCGGACGGCGCCCGCGCCGACCCCCTGGCCCGCCGCGGTCCCGCCCTCTCGGCCGCCCGGCGCGGCTCTAGAGTTGCCGCATGGCGAAGAAGCTCGTGATCAAGGTGACGGCCGGTGCGGATGCGCCGGAGCGGTGCTCGCAGGCGTTCACGGTGGCGGCGGTCGCCGTGGCCAGCGGTGTCGAGGTCTCGCTCTGGCTGACCGGCGAGTCCGCGTGGTTCGCCCTGCCGGGCAAGGCGGGCGAGTTCGACCTGCCGCACGCGGCTCCGCTGCCCGAGCTGCTGGATGCGGTGCTCGCGGCCGGCCGGGTCACCCTGTGCACGCAGTGCGCGGCCCGCCGGGACATCACGGAGAAGGACGTGATCGACGGGGTCCGGATCGCGGGGGCCCAGGTCTTCGTGAGCGAGGCCGTGGCGGACGAGACGCAGGCGCTCGTCTACTGACGGTCCGCGGTGACCGGCTGCCGGCAGGTACGCCTATGGCGTGTCTTTCCGGCCTAGGCCGTGTCTTCTGGATCAGCTCGGGCCCGCGACGCCTGGCACGGCACCTCGCCGCGTTGTCGGAGCATCCGAGTAGGCCCACTACGAGGACGCTCCTCCGCCTTGCGATGCACCGCACCATACGCCGCGGGCTGATCCGAACTGATCCAGAAGACACGCCCTAGCGCCGGTTCTTGCCGTCGAGCTCGTCCCACCACCGGTCGGACTGCGGATCCCCCGAGGGGTCGTCCCACCAGCGGTCGTCGGGCCCGCGGCGGTTCGCGACGATCGCGGCGACCGGAGGGATGACCATCGCGACGACGCACATCGCGACGGCGGCGGGCACCGACCACAGCCGTACGACGCCCCAGGCCAGCACGAAGAGCCCCACGCAGAGCCCCATGAGGACGAAGTAGCGCCGTCGTCGCACCGCGTACATGCCTTCAGCGTACGACCGGAACGGGTCCCCGCGGCGGCTCCGGACGGGCTCGTGAAGACGTTTCGGACACCGGTCCGGACGCGGCCGGAACGGGTCCGGACACGGCGGAGGGCCGCATCCCGCAGAGCGTCCAACCCTGGGATGCGGCCCTCCCGCCCGGTGGGCCGGGGCGGGGCGGGCGTCGCGCCGACGCCCGCCGTTCCGGCCGCGGGGTGCCGTCAGACGGCGATGGCGACGTCGGCCGCGGCGCCCTGCTGGGCGACGACCGTACGGTCGACCGTCCCGCCCGGCACGAGGGCGCGGAGCGTCCAGGTGCCGGGGGCGGCGAAGAACCGGAACTGGCCGGTCGCCGAGGTCGGGACCTCGGCGGTGAACTCGCCGCCGCCGTCGAGGAGGCGGACGTAGCCCGAGACGGGCTCGCCGTCGCGGGTCACCGAACCCTGGATGATCGTTTCCTTGGCCACGTCAACACCTGCCAGGTCCGGGCCGCCGGCTGTTGCTCCACACATGTGCGTCCTTCTTCTTCCGTGAGAGGGGTCGGCCGTAGGCCAGGGGTCACTTGGCGGCGCCGAGCTCGATCGGCACGCCGACCAGGGAGCCGTACTCGGTCCAGGAGCCGTCGTAGTTCTTGACGTTCTCCACGCCGAGCAGCTCGTGCAGCACGAACCAGGTGAGCGCGGAGCGCTCGCCGATCCGGCAGTAGGCGATGGTGTCCTTGGCGAGGTCCACCTTCTCGTCGGCGTACAGCTCCTTCAGCTCGTCGTCCGACTTGAAGGTGCCGTCGTCGTTGGCGTTCTTGGACCACGGGATGTTGCGGGCGCTCGGCACGTGGCCGGGGCGCTGCGACTGCTCCTGCGGCAGGTGCGCCGGCGCGAGCAGCTTGCCGCTGAACTCGTCGGGGGAGCGCACGTCGACCAGGTTCTGCGAGCCGATGGCCGCCACGACGTCGTCGCGGAAGGCGCGGATCGCAGTGTTCTGGGCCTTGGCCTTGTAGTCGGTGGCCGGACGCTCGGGGACGGCCTCGACCAGGTCGCGGGAGTCGAGCTCCCACTTCTTGCGGCCGCCGTCGAGGAGCTTGACGCTGTCGTGGCCGTAGAGCTTGAAGTACCAGTAGGCGTAGGAGGCGAACCAGTTGTTGTTGCCGCCGTAGAGGATCACCGTGTCGTCGTTGGCGATGCCCTTCTGCGACAGGAGCTTCTCGAAGCCGTCCTGGTCGATGAAGTCACGGCGCACCGGGTCTTGGAGGTCCTGCTTCCAGTCGATGCGTACGGCGTTCCGGATGTGGTTCTTTTCGTAGGCCGAGGTGTCCTCGTCGACCTCCACGACGACCACCTTCGGGTCGTCGAGGTGGGCCTCGACCCAGTCGGCGTCCACGAGGACGTCACTGCGGCTCATGTTCTTCTCCTCCGGGGCTGGAAGCACCCCCAGGTGAAGTGCTGGGGGCGGCGGATTGCGCGAGCGTTGCGGGCTGTGCGGTCGCGCCGTTTCGGTTCGGGGTGCGCGAGAGGGCGCGCCGCTGCGATGAGCGGGAGCGGCCCGCCAAAGGGCCTGCGGAGAGCGGGAGTCGGGGACTCCGCTTCAGAAGCTGCGACAGAGCATGGCAGCGACACGGCACAGATCGACTGCCCGCCGCTTCGTGAGATCCGCCTGTCGAGTCATGCCTCGATCGTAAGGAGGGTGCGGGTGGCATGTCACCGGCGTGTCATATCGTGAGACGCAGATATCCGCAATGCGGGATCGAGGATGACCGGATCCGAGTGCCACGCCCTGCGGCGGTCTGGCGGGCGCGGGGCCTTCTGCGGTACGGACGCTGGTGTCTCGCTCCTCGGAACGCGGCCCGAGGAGTCCTGGTCGGAGGGGGTTCCCCGGCGGGCGCGCCGGGCCGAGCGGCATCCGGCCGTACCGTCCGGCCCGTGCCGCGGGCCGGGGGAGGTGCTTGCGGGAGCCCGGCCGGCGCGCGGCCGTCGGCATCAGCCCGCGAGCCGCACCTGGCTGCCGGTGACCGCGATGTCGACACCGTCGGGGGTCGCCACGACCTTGTCCAGCTCGATCCCCTGCGGCATCCCGATCAGCTTGCGGTCGAAGTCGATCTGCTCGCGCACGACCTTCTCCAGGCCCGGTACCTCGGAGCCCGGGACCGACTCGGCGCGCAGCCGGATCGTGTCGCCGTCCACGACGCTGACCGTGCTCACCACGCTCCGCCGGAAGGTCTGCCCGAGGAGCGGGAGCTGCAGCTTCGCGGTGACCTTCACCTGGCTCTTGCCCGCCTGGTCGCGGCCGCCGTAGCCGACCGTGACGCCATCGCGGGACGCCTTCGACAGGTCCGCGTACGAGATGTGGGCCGAGCCGGTGGCGCGCTCCGCGGTGGCGGAGGAGAAGTCGCTGCCGATCTCCACGTCGTGCAGTTCGGCGCTCATCCTGCCGACCCGGATCTCCTGCCCGCCCGCGCCGGCCCTGGCGCCGTCGAGGGTCACCTCGACCTCGTCGAGGTGCTGGCTCGCGACCTGGGTGAGGAAGGGGAAGCCCTTGATCGAGACCTCGGGGTCGCCGCTCAGGCCCTGGGTGTTCTTGATCTTCTCCGCGGCCTCGTCCTCGGCCAGGCCGACGGCGATGCGGTCGGCCGCCACGAAAAGGCCCCCCAGGACCACGGCGACGATCAGGAGTATTCGCAGTGCGCGCATTGAGCTGTCTTCCCCACCCTCTGGACCAGTCCCCGTTCAGATCCGCTGTCCCGCGAGCCTAACGGCCCGGTCAACGGAAGGGGAGGTTCACCCGAACGAGCGAGTTTGTGTCACATTCCCGTCCAGAGCGGGGGCGTACGGCGCGGTCGGGCCAAGGGGGCTCTGAGGGAAGGGTGTTGGGCGGAGCGCGACGGCGGGAGGCGTCCGGCAGGGCGCGGGAGCGGACGGGCGACCTGACGGCCGGGGCCGCTCGGGTCCGTCAAGGGCGCCCGGGCGGCGGGCCCGTGGGCGTCAGCCCAGGGCCCGGCCCAGGACGTAGACGGCGGGCGCGGCCACGGCGAGCGGCAGCGCGACCCCCGCGGTCAGGTGGACGAAACGCGACGGGTAGTCGTAACTCGCCACGCGCAGACCGATCAGGGCGCAGCCGCCCGCGACCGCGCCGAGCAGCGCTGCCGCGGCGCCGCCGACGCCCGTCGCCCCGCCCGCCACGATGCCCACGCCCGCGGCGGCGACCAGCGCGGCTGCGGGGGAGACGTACGGCGGCAGGCCCAGCGCGCGGGTCAGCGTGGCCACGGCGACGGCTGCCGCACCCACGACGACGGCGTCGGAGGAGACGTCGACGGCGGCGAGATGGCCGGCGGCGAGCACGGTGAAGGCGCTGGACGCGATGCCGGCGGTCAGCGCGTAGAGCCGCTCGTCCGCCGAACTGTGGTTGCGGAGCTGGAGGACCAGGACGAGCAGACACCAGACGCCGAGGGTGCCGAGCGCGACCGTCGGCGCGTACTGGCGCGCGGTCGACAGGAGCGCGATGTCGGTGGCGAGGCCGCCCGCGAACGCGAGGGCGATGCCCTGACGGGCGGGCCACATGCCGTTGAGCCGGTACCAGCCCGCAGCCGTCAGTGCCTGCAGCAGGACGACCGGCACGGCGAGTGCGAAGGGGCCGAACGGTCCGTGCACCAGCGCTGCGAGCGCCAGCAGCGCCGACAGCGCGGCGGTGAGCAGCGCGGGCTCCATCCCCGGCGGAATGATCGGCGAACGCCCCTCCGCCCGTGCCCGCTGGGCCGGCGTGAGGGAAGCGTCCGACGGGGTCGGGAGGACGGGCGCTGCGGTGGCGGCAGGAGCGCCCCCCGCGCCTGCACCCACACCTGTGCCCCCGCCCTTGCTGTCGGAGTGCTCCCACGTCGCGGCGGGGTGGCCGGGGCCCGGCGCCGGTGCGTGGCCAGGGGCCTGGGGCTGCGCGGAGGGATGGGGAGCGTGGCCCTGCGCCTGGGGGTGGCCCGGCGCGGGCGCGTGGCCAGGCGCGTGCGTACGGCCCGGCGCCTGGGCGTAGCCGGGCGCCTGCGGATGACCTGCGGCCCGCAGCGGACCGGGGGCGCCCGGCCCCGCGGCGTGGGGGTGGCCGGGCATCGGCGGGTGGTGCGGTGCGGGCTGCTCCGGCGGGAGGGGGCCGGGGCCCTGGGGCTGCTGCTGGTACGGCGGCAGATGCTGGTACTGCCCGCTGTCCTGGTACGTCGGGCCGCGCCAGGTCTGCGTCTGCGGATCCTCGGGCATGTGCTGCCCGCCCGGTGCGCCCGGCCGCGGCCAGTTCGCGCCCTGGGGTCCGGGGTGGACCGGCTGCTGGGCCTGCTGCGCGTACGGGTCATGGGCCCCGTGGGGTCCGGCTGCGTGAGCCCCGGTCCCGTGAGCCCCGGCCCCGTGAGCCCCGGCCCCGTGGGCGTGGTGGGCGTCGTACGGCGGCTGGTGCTGCGGATGCTGCGGGGGCTGCGCGTGCGGGTCGCCCGGACGGGAGCCGTACGGATCGTGCTGTCCGTACGGCCCGTTCGGATTCTGCGGCTGGTCGTTCATCGCGTCGCGCTCACCCTCCTGCGAACGGCGGGAGCACCTCGACCGTGCCGCCCTCGGCCAGTGTGACCGTCCCATGGCTGCGGGTCCCGACCGGGGTCCCGTCGACGAGGAAGGAGCAGCGCAGGAGTACGCGGGCGAACTCCGGCCGCTCGCTGTGGCGTCGGCGCGCCGCGTCGAGGGCGTCGGCGAGGGTGGCGGCCTCGTACGGCTCCTCCGCCGTCCCGGCCGCGGCTTTGGCCGCCGCCCAGTAGCGGATCGTGCCGTGGGCGCGGCTCCCCGACCGGGCGGCGTCCGCCGCGCTCCCGGCGGTTCCGGTGCCGTCGGCGGTCGTCGCGTCCGCGGCGGTCGTCGTGCCGTCGGCGGTGCTCGCGCCCTCGGGCCGCGAGCCGCCCGGTCCTGCCGCGGCGGCGTGCGCGCGCGGCGTGGCCTGCGATGCGGCCATGGGGGCTCCTGTTCTCCGTCCTCGGCGGTCGGTGTGCTCCTCGCGGAGCGCGCCGCCCTCCATCATGGCGTCTGCGGCGGGCTGCCGGGGCGAGGCGACCGACCCGGAGGGGTCCGGCCCGACGGCGGCGGCGTGCCCGTACCCGGCCCGACGGCCGCCACCAGCCAGTCCGCGACACGGTCGAGCAGCGCGGCTTCCGCCGCGTTCTCCGCGTGTCCCAGGCCCTCCTCGATCCACAGCTCGGCCGCGCCCTCGGGCGCCGCCGCGGCCAGCGAGAGCGGATGGTCGAGCGGGAAGTACGGATCCTGGTCGCCGTGGACGATCAGCAGAGGCACCGGCGGGATCAGCGGCACCGCCTCGACGGGCGAGAGCGGCACCGGGCTCCAGTCCTTCGCATGGATACGGGTGCGCAGCCCGAAGCGGCCGACGAGCCGCCCGACCGGCCGCTGCACCACCCAGTGCAGCCGCCGCATCGGAGCGGTGCCGCGGTAGTACCAGCGCGCGGGGGCGCTGACTGCCACGACGGCGTCGGTGTGGGTGCCGGGCCGGGACGAGGCGGTGTCGCCGGGAGTCTCCGTCGCGTCCGCCGGCGGGGGGCGGTGGAGCGCCGCGTGCCGGATCACCACGGACCCGCCCATCGAGAACCCCGCCGTCGCGACCCGCGTGTGCCCCAGGGACCGGGCCCACCGCACCGCGGCCGCCAGGTCGAGCACCTCGCGGTCGCCGACGGTCGAGCGTCCGCCGGACCGTCCGTGGCCGCGGAAGGAGAACGTGATCACCGCCGCGTGCCTGCCGAACGTCCGGGCCGCCCGCTGCAGGGCGGGGCGGTGCAGAGAGCCGGTGAAGCCGTGGGCGACCACGATGGCCAGATCGTCGGAGGGCCCCGCTCCGGCGCCCTCACCGCCGTCCTCGGCGCCCGTCAGGGACGTGTCCCCGCCGTCCGCGGCACCCTCCGCGGGCCGGTCCCCGGCGCCCGCCCGGGGCTCGTACGCGGCCTCGATCCGCACCCCGTCGTCCGTCAGGAGCGTCGTCCGCAGGTGCCCATGACGGATACCTGACGTGATCGAGGGAACACGGGTTCGTGCGTCATCGGCCTCCGGTCCGGAACTCATGTGGGCTATTCTTGCTGCCCAGAGGACTCGGGCAGTGCAGCCCCCGGGTCCTTTCGTGCTTTCAGGCGCCTTGGTGCGCGAAAGGAGCGCGGGCGTGCTCCGGTAGCGGGGCCGCCGCCGCAGACGGTACAGAGCCGTGCCGCAGACTTCCCCAGGCCACTGGGTTGTGCCCCCATCACGGGACCGAGGAGGAACCGACGTCATGGGCAAGCCAAGCGTGCGAAGCGTGCAGAGCCGTACGATCCGGACATACGGATACGTCCCCGCGACAGAAGGGGGCCGTCGATGAGCTCACTCCTGCTGCTCACCAACGCCCTGCAGCCTTCGACCGAAGTCCTCCCTGCCCTCGGGCTGCTCCTGCACAGCGTGCGGGTCGCGCCGGCGGAAGGCCCGGCGCTCGTGGACACCCCGGGCGCCGACGTGATCCTCGTCGACGGGCGGCGCGACCTGCCGCAGGTGCGCTCCCTCTGCCAGCTCCTGCGCTCCACCGGTCCCGGCAGCCCGCTGATCCTCGTGGTGACCGAGGGCGGTCTCGCCGCCGTCACCGCCGACTGGGGCGTCGACGACGTCCTGCTCGACACGGCAGGACCGGCCGAGGTCGAGGCCCGGCTGCGGCTGGCCATGGGCCGGCAGCAGATCACGGCCGACGACAGCCCGATGGAGATCCGCAACGGTGACCTGTCGGTGGACGAGGCGACCTACAGCGCCAAGCTCAAGGGCCGGGTGCTCGACCTGACCTTCAAGGAGTTCGAGCTGCTGAAGTACCTCGCGCAGCACCCGGGCCGGGTGTTCACGCGGGCGCAGCTCCTCCAGGAGGTGTGGGGCTACGACTACTTCGGCGGTACGCGGACCGTGGACGTCCACGTACGGCGTCTGCGCGCGAAGCTCGGGCCCGAGCACGAGGCGCTGATCGGCACCGTCCGGAACGTCGGCTACCGCTTCGTCACTCCCGAGAAGGCCGAGCGGGCCGCCGAGCGCGACGCGAAGGGGTCCGAGAAGGCCGAGGCGGCGGAGGCCGGCGGGTCCGCGGGCAAGGGTTCCGGCGGGTCCGGACGAGGAGAGGCGCGCGAGGTGTCGCGGAACGGTGCCCAAGCCGTTGCCGCACGCCCGGCCAAGGGCTGAGTCATCCCGCGTAGACTGCCCGCCGTGGCCAAGGTGACGCGTGACGATGTGGCAAGGCTGGCGGGAACCTCGACCGCGGTGGTCAGCTACGTCATCAACAACGGACCGAGGCCGGTCGCGCCGGCCACCCGCGAGCGAGTTCTCGCCGCCATCAAGGAGCTGGGCTACCGGCCCGACCGGGTTGCGCAGGCGATGGCGTCCCGGCGCACGGACCTCATAGGGATGATCGTCCCGGACGCGCGGCAGCCGTTCTTCGCGGAGATGGCCCACGCCGTGGAACAGGCCGCCGCCGACCGCGGAAAGATGGTCCTCGTCGGCAACTCCGACTACCTGGACGAGCGCGAGGTCCACTATCTGCGGGCCTTCCTCGGCATGCGCGTGGCCGGGCTCATCCTGGTCAGCCAGGGCCCCAGCGAGCACGCCGCCGCGGAGATCGACGCCTGGGACGCCCGCGTGGTGCTGCTGCACCGGCGCCCCGACGCGATCGACGACGTGGCCGTGGTGACCGACGACGTGGGCGGCGCCCAGCTCGCCACCCGCCACCTCCTGGAGCACGGGCACGACTACGTGGCGTGCCTCGGCGGCGTGGAGTCCACCCCGGCGAGCGGCGACCCCGTCACCGACCATGTCGAAGGCTGGCGCCGCGCGATGCGCGAAGCGGGGCGGCCCACGGAGGGCCGCCTTTTCCAGGCCCAGTACAACCGCTACGACGCGTACAAGGTGGCGCTGGACCTCCTCGGCGGCCCCGACCGGCCGCCGGCGATCCTGTGCGCCACCGACGACCAGGCGATCGGCGTGCTGCGGGCCGCGCGCGAGCTGCGCATCGACGTCCCCGGGGAACTGGCCGTCGCGGGATTCGACGACGTGAAGGAAGCGGCGCTCACCGACCCGCCGCTCACCACGGTCGCCTCGGACCGCGAGGCGATGGCACGGGCCGCGGTCGACCTGGTCCTGGACGACGGACTGCGGGTCGCCGGGTCGCGGCGGGAGCGGCTGAAGCAGTTCCCGTCGGGGCTGGTGATCCGCAAGTCCTGCGGCTGCCACTGAGCAGTCCGGCCGCAGTTCCGACGGCGTTCCACGCGGCACGCGGCACGCCGCGCCCACGCCGCACGCCGACCGCGTCCCGGGCCTTGCCCCCACCGCGTCCGGGCCGTGCTCCGGCCACCTTCCGGCCGTGCGTGACGTGCTCGCCGAGCGCCCGCCCGCGGCTTCTCGTCCGGTTCTCAGGGCGGTCTCAGCGGATTCTCATCTTCGGCGGTGAGAGTCGGTGGCATGACCGACAACGAAGCGTTGCGCAATCCGTATCAGGGGCCGCGGATCCCGGACCGGCCGACGTACGAGCCCCCGGTGGCCGGGCCCGGTGGCGTCACCATCTGGCCGGGCGGGGGCGGCGGCGCCGCTCCGGGCGGACCGGGCGGTGGCGGTGCCGCCGGCGTCGGCCCGGGTGACACCTTCGGCGCGGGCGACTACGGGTCCGGAGGGCGGGGAGGCGGCGCGCACCGGCGGGCGCGGAAGCCCGTCGCCCTGATCGCCGCCGTCGCCATCCTCGCCGCCGGAGTGGGCGGTGGCACCGCGCTGTTCGTGGACCGTCTCGCCTCCGGCTCCGGCTCCGGCGGCAGCAGCGCCGTCGCCGGGACCGTCACCTCGAACTCGGTCTCCACGGACGGCACGACGGCATCCGTCGCCAGTGCCGTGAGCCCGAGCGTCGTCGAGATCATCGCGACCTCGCCGAGCGGCCGCTCCACCGGCTCCGGTGTCATCACCACCGAGGACGGCGAGATCCTGACCAACAACCACGTCGTCTCCGGCGCCTCGTCCGTCAAGATCCGGTTCAACGACGGGAAGACGGCCACCGCCGAGATCGTCGGCACCGACCCCGATCTCGACATGGCCCTGGTGAAGGCGCGGGACGTCAGCGGGCTGAAGCCCGCCGTGCTCGGCGACTCCGACCAGGTCAAGGTCGGTGACGAGGTCGTCGCGATCGGATCCCCCGAGGGCCTGTCCGGCACCGTGACCAGCGGCATCATCTCCGCGCTCGACCGCAAGGTGACCGTGCAGAAGGAGGACGGCGGTGGCGGGGACGGCGGCCGGCCGGGCGGCGGCGACCGGTGGCCCTTCGAGTTCGGCGGCGGCCAGTACAACGGCGACGTCGGCGAGTCCACGACCACGTACAAGGCGCTGCAGACCGACGCCTCGCTCAACCCCGGCAACTCCGGCGGCGCGCTGGTCGACATGCAGGGCCGGATCATCGGCATCAACTCGGCGATGTACGCCCCGGCGTCGGCGGCCGGCGCGCAGTCCGGCAGCGCGGGCAGCATCGGCCTGGGCTTCGCCATCCCCGTCAACGACGTCAAGAAGATCCTCGACGACCTGCGTGACGGCGGCAGTGGCGGCTGACCGCCGTCGCAGACCGCCGACGCCGCCCCCGGCGTGCGAGGCTGACAGCGTCCGTCCCCGCCGCCGAAGACCACCGAGGTACGAGCCCGCATGAGTCCCGCCGAAGGCGACCACCGGATCCTGATCGTCGACGACGAACCCGCCGTGCGCGAGGCACTCCGGCGCAGCCTCGCGTTCGAGGGGTACGGCACCGAGCTGGCCGTCGACGGGATGGACGCGCTGGAGAAGGTCGCGGCCGAGGAGCCCGACCTGGTCGTGCTGGACGTGCTGATGCCCCGGATGGACGGCCTGACCGCGGCCCGGCGGCTGCGCTCGTCGGGCGTACGGGTGCCCATCCTGATGCTGACGGCGCGCGACACCGTCGGCGACCGCGTCACCGGCCTGGACGCGGGCGCCGACGACTACCTGGTCAAGCCGTTCGAGCTGGACGAGCTGCTGGCCCGGATCCGCGCGCTGCTGCGGCGCAGTTCGTACGCGGCCGGCGCCGGCGTGCCCGAACCGCCGGACCACGTCCTGACGTTCGGCGATCTGCGGATGGACCTCACCACGCGCGAGGTCACCCGCGGGGAGCGCGCGGTCCAGCTCACGCGGACGGAGTTCACGCTGCTGGAGATGTTCCTCTCCCACCCCCGCCAGGTGCTGACCCGCGAGCAGATCCTGAAGGCCGTCTGGGGCTTCGACTTCGAGCCGGCGTCCAACTCCCTGGACGTCTACGTGATGTACCTGCGCCGCAAGACCGAGGCCGGCGGGGAGCCGCGGATCGTGCACACCGTGCGCGGTGTCGGGTACGCCCTGCGCGGCGCGGACGGCGGCACCCCGTGAGCCGGAGCAGGGCCCCGCTGGCCGGCCGGCTCCGGCGGCTGCCGCTGCGCTCGCGGCTGGCCCTCCTCGCGGCGCTCGCGGTGGCGGTGGCGGTGGCGCTGTGCGCGACCGCGTGCTGGTTCCTGGTGCGCGGAGCGCTGGTCGACTCGCTCGACGCGTCGCTGCGGGACAGCCGCGGCCGCTTCCCCGACCGCGTCGTCATCGCCGCCCTGGACTCCGGCGACTGCCGGGCCACCCCGCCCCCGCAGAACGAGCAGGAGCTGGAGGACCCGTTCCGGTCCACGGTCCAGGTGGTGACGCGCGAGGGCACCGGCTGCGTCGTCCTCGGACGTCAGTCGCTGGACGTGACGCCCGAGGACACCGCCGTCGCGAACGGCACGTCGGACGACGCCGTGCACGACGTCAAGGGCTCCAACGGGGCCGAGTACCGCGTCCTGACCACCCCGCTGCGCGGCACCGACGCCGCCGTCTCGGTCGCCCGGCCGCTCGGCGAGGTCGACGACTCGCTCGACTCGCTCGCGCTCGTCCTCGTCCTGGTCGCGGGGGTCGGCGTGATCGGGGCCGCGAGTGCCGGGCTGTGGATCGCCCGGGCCGGGCTCAAACCGGTCGACCGGCTCACCGACGCGGTCGAGCACGTGGCCCGTACGGAGGACCTGGCGGTCCGGATCCCGGCCGACGGCGAGGACGAGATCGCCCGGCTGTCACGGTCGTTCAACGCGATGACCGCGGCGCTCGCGTCCTCCCGCGACCGGCAGCAGCAGCTCATCGCCGACGCGGGACACGAACTGCGCACCCCGCTCACCTCGCTGCGCACCAACATCGAACTCCTGCTGCGCAGCGAGGAGACCGGCCGTGCGCTGCCGCCCGGCGACCGGCGTGAGCTGCTGGACTCCGTACGCGCCCAGGTCGCCGAACTGGCCGCGCTCATCGGCGATCTGCAGGAGCTGTCCCGGCCCGACGCGGCGGCCGGGAGCGCGGGCGGCGAGGTCGTGGCGCTGCACGAGGTCGCCGACCGGGCCGTCCAGCGGGCCCGGCCGCGCGGCAAGGGCCTGACGATCACGACGGATCTCGACCCCTGGTACGTGCGCGGCGAATCCGCCGCGCTGGAACGGGCGGTGATCAACCTCCTCGACAACGCGGTGAAGTTCTCCGGCGGCGACGAGCAGGGCGAGGGCGAAGGGGCCGAGGGTGAAGGGGCCGGGGGTGAAGGGGCCGCCGGGGGTGTGGGCCGTTCGGTCGAGGTCGCGCTCAAGGACGGGGAGCTGACCGTACGGGACCACGGGCCCGGCGTACCGGACGACGAACTGCCGCACGTCTTCGAGCGGTTCTGGCGGTCCCCCTCGGCGCGCAGCCTGCCCGGCTCCGGGCTCGGTCTCTCCATCGTCGCCCGCGCGGTCGCGCAGGCGGGCGGCCAGGTGGCCCTGCGCCCGGCGGAGGGCGGCGGTGCGGTCGCGGTCGTCACCATCCCGGGGACGGACCGCCCCCCGGCCGGCGCCTGATCCCCGTACGGCATGCGGTGTGGCCGTGTCCCGGGCGGGTACGCCTGCCGCGGTGCCGTCCGGGCCGGACGCCCCGTGCCGTACTGTCCCCACACCGGCCCGGGGCTCCTTCTCCCTTACTTCCGGTGGCGGGCCGCTTCGCCGAACGGCAGGTCCATGCCGGACAGGTCGGCGCGGATGCCGTCCTCCTCCACCGAGATGTTCCGCAGCCGGACGTAGCCCGGCACCTCCGGCAGCTCGAAGGCCAGCGAGAGCCGCTCCGAGATCACCGGGGGCGTCAGCTTCGTCAGCCCGGCCAGCAGCGAGCGGTCGATGCCGACCTTCTCCAGCAGCCAGGGGTGATCGGCCACCACATCCACGAGGTTGAGCCCCATGGCCTGCTGCACGAAGCGCGGCGACCCGGTGATCTCGTTGAGCCGCTTGTCACTGCGGAGCGTCTGCTCCAGGGCCGACGGCGGCACGCCGAACCGCTGCGCCAGTGAGGGCACCGACAGCAGCGCCTTGGCCTGCGCCACGTTGCGCCTGACCTTCTCCGCGCCCTTGCGGGTGAGCTGCAGCCCGGCCTTCTTGCCGGGCTTGTACGTGGCCACGTCCGCGATGTCGAGCCGCATCCCGGTGATGTCGGTCTCGATGCCCCGGCCGCCGACGCGCCGGATGTGCGCCTCGGCCCGCATCCGCAGCTCGTGTCCCGCGACGGGCAGCGTGCCCACGGCCCGCACGGAGTTGCGGCCCCGCTCGGTGAACTTCACCTGGGAGGAGCCCAGTTCGCGGTTGAGGTCGTCGAAGGAGAGCAGCACGTCGCCCTCCATCCGCCCGATGACCGCGCCCTTGATGGACGAGGGGAGGCTGCCGGTCAGCCGCACGTTCCGGGCGGACGCCTCCACCTTGGCGAGCGAGACACGGTCGGCCGCGACGTCGGGAATGGCCACATCCACGCGGTCCAGACGCTTGCCCGCCATCTGCGTCAGGAACGGGAAGCCGTGGATGTCGACCTCCGGATCCGCCGCCAGATGAAGGGAGTCCTTCAGCTTCTCCTCGGCCTTGTTCTCCGCGTAGAGCACCGCCCAGCGGTCGGCGACGGTCAGGAACGCGGCCGCGACCAGCACCGCGACGACCGCCTTGAAAGCCAGCGGCAGCGCGGCGAACCGTCCCCGGCGGCGGCGCGACCTGCGGTGGTCGGGTGCGGTCCAGGCGTCTTCCGCCCCGTCGTCCTCGCGGAGGCCGAGGCCGAGCGGGTCGTCGTCCTCGCGGGCGCCGCCCGGGCCGTAGGACGCGTAGTCCTCCTCGGGATCGGCGAGCGCGGCCAGATCGTCGTACGGGTTGCGCGGCGTGGCGGGGCCGGCCGTGCCGACGGGGGCCTGGGCTCCGCCCGGGTCGTGGGGGACGGCGGCGTAACCGTCCTGGGTGAGGGCGGCGTAACCGTCGTAGGGGGCGGTCGCGTAACCGCCGTGGAGGGAGGTGGCGTCACCGGTCGTGCCGGCCGGCGCATACCCGTGACCGCCGTCGGCGTGCACGGCTCCAGCGGGGGAGGCTTCCGCGTTGGGGTCCCCCGCATAGGGGGCCTCCTCGTGAGCGTGCTCCGCATAGGGGCCTGCCGCGCTGTGACGCAGGGGTATGCGCGTGGGGGTTCGCATCGGGACATCCGATCACGCGGCCCACCCCCGACCGCAAGTTCTACGGGCTCAAGTCGGCCAGTGCGTCCGACATCACACCGCGGCCTGCCGAAACTAGACTCGTCCCGGCAAGGCGGGCACGCCGTCCTGCACGACGACGAGGTCCTCGATGACGACGCCGATGCCTCCGCGCGGCCACCGCGCGGTCCCCCACACCGCGGACATCCGCCTCGAGGCATGGGCGCCGACGCGCGACGAGTGCATCGCGGAGGCCGTGCTCGGACTCGTGGAGTCGTTCGCCGACGTGTCGGGGGTACGGCCCGAACGCCTGGTGGCCTTCTCCGTGCCCGAAGGGCCGGCCGAGGACCTGCTGCTCGCCGTCCTGGACGAGGTGATCTATCGGCTGGATGTGCACGGTGACGTCCCGGTCGACGTCGAGGCGGCGGCCTCCATGGGCGCGGAACAGGGAGCGGAGGGCGGTGACGAGGAGGCCGGGCCGGGTGACGGCGCGCTGTACCTGCGGTTCGCCGTGACCGACGCCGAGCACGTACGGGCGGTGGGCGCACAGCCGAAGGCCGTGGCCCTGCAGGGGCTGCGCTTCGCTGCGGAGCACGGGCGCTGGTCGTGCGGAGTGACGGTGGACGTCTGACCGCGGCCGCCCCGACCGCGTCGTAAGGTCGTTCAGCCCTTCACGACGCCCAGCGGGGTCAGGCGGGCGACCTTCCGGCAGAGCCCCGCCGCCTCGCTCGTCCCCACCACCGCGTCCACGTCCTTGTACGCCTCCGGCGTCTCCTCCGCCAACCCCCGCCAGGAGCCGGCCCGTACGGCGATCCCCTTCCGCTCCAGCCGGTCCCGCAGCTCCTTGCCCGGCACCGTCCTGACCGCCGCGTGCCGGCTGAGCACCCGGCCCGCGCCGTGGCAGGTGGACGCGAACGCCGGTCCGCCCGCCACCCCCGTCAGCACGTACGAGGCCGTGCCCATCGTCCCCGGGATCAGCACCGGCTGCCCGAACGGGCCCAGCCCGGGCGGCAGTTCGGGGTGGCCCGGCGGCAGCGCCCGGGTCGCGCCCTTGCGGTGCACGCACAGCCGCCGCGGCTCGCCGCCGACGCCGTGGGTCTCCGTCTTGGCGAGGTTGTGGGAGATGTCGTAGACCAGGTCGAGGGGGGACGCGGTGACCTTGGCGAAGACCTGGCGGGCGGCGTCGGCGAGCAACTGCCGGTTGGCGCGCGCGTAGTTGGCCGCGGCGGCCATCGCCCCCAGGTAGGCACGGCCGCGCGGTGAGCCGACGGGCGCGCAGGCGAGCTGCCGGTCGGGCACCTCGATCCCGTGGCGCGCCATGTCGGGTTCCATGGCCCGGACGTGGTCGGTGCAGATCTGGTGCCCGAGGCCGCGGGAACCGCAGTGGATCATGACGCAGACCTGGCCCCTCCGCAGGCCGAACGCCGCCGCCGCGGCGTCGTCGTAGACCTCGTCGACCTGCTGCACCTCCAGGAAGTGGTTGCCCGAGCCGAGGCTGCCGACCTGGCCGAGGCCGCGGTCCAGGGCACGCACGCCCACCTGCCCCGGGTCGGCGTCGGAGACCGCGCCGCGGTCCTCGCACCGCTCCAGGTCGCGGGGTTCGCCGTGCCCGGCCTCCACCGCGTAGCGGGAGCCGCCGGTCAGGACCTTCTCGAGTTCGCCGGGACCGGAGAGGTGCCAGACGGCGCCGCGCCTCATGCCGCGCGGGGTCGCGTGGCCGAGCCCGTCCATCAGCCGCTCCAGGGCCGGCCGCGTCAGCTCGGACGCGGTCAGGCCGGCGGCCAGCAGCCGTACCCCGCAGGAGATGTCGAATCCGACGCCGCCGGGCGAGACGACCCCGCCGCGGTCGATGTCGGTGGCCGCCACGCCGCCGATGGGGAAGCCGTAGCCCCAGTGCACGTCGGGCATCGCGTACGACGCGGTGACGATGCCGGGCAGCGTGGCCACGTTCACGACCTGCTCCAGGGCCTCGCCGCCTCGCGGCAGCAGGTCGCGCGAGGCGAACACGACGCCCGGCACCCGCATGGGGCCGTGGCGGTCGATCCGGAAGCGGTGCGGTGTCTCCTCCACGATGTCCATGGCACGTCCATGACTCCGGCCGTCACCTGCGTCCCGGCGCGGAACGCCGCGGGACGGGGCGGTGCGGCCCGGTCGGGTACGGGCTCCCTTCCGGGGTGCCCGCGACGGCGCGGGCCATGCGCCGGACGGGACCCCTGCGAGGGCCGGAGTGTCGTGCGGACATGACGACGGCCCGGCGGGGTGGTGTCCCGCCGGGCCGTGGCCGGTGATGCCGTGGTGGTTCGGAGCGGCCGGGGCGCGGGACGGGTCGTGGCCCGTCCCGTCGCCCGGCCGGGTTACTTCTTGACCTCGATGCGGTCCGCCTTCGGCGGGTCCAGGGGGTCGGAGGCCGAGGAGTGCTCGCCGAAGTACGCGATGAGCGCCTCCAGGTCGGACTTCCCGACGAACTTGTCCTTGCCCTCCTTGAAGGCCGCGAAGCCGTCGCCGCCGCCGGAGAGGAACTCGTTCATCGCGACGCGGTACGTCTTCGCCGGGTCGATCTTCGTGCCGTCGAGCTTCACCGAGTCCTTCACGACGCGGTCAGCGCCGGACTTCGTCATGTCCAGGGTGTAGGTGAAGCCCTTGGAGACCTGAAGGATCTTCGGCGACGCCTCGTTGGCGCCGCTGACCTGCTGCTGCAGGGCGGTGATGAGCTGCTCACCGGTGAGGTCGATCGCGGTCATCATGTTGGTGAACGGCTGGACGGTGAACCCCTCGCCGTACGTCACCACGCCGTCGCCCTCGTCGCCCGACGCCTTGTGCACCAGGTCGGACCGGACGCCTCCGGGGTTCATCAGCGCGATCTGCGCGCCGCCCTGGTCGTCCGGGGCCATCGCCTCGAGCTGGGCGTCCGAGATCAGGTCGCCGAGCGGCGTCTCGGGCGTGGTGGCGCCGCGGCCCGGGATGTCGGCGGAGATGTGGCCGATGGGGCGGTTGGCGATCGGCGCGGCCAGCTTGTTCCAGCGCTTGATCAGCGAGGTCATGTCCTCGGCCTTGGGCTGGTCACGGCGCACGACGTGGTTGGCGGAGCCGACCTTGGTGCGGACGATGTCCCCGGTGCGGCGGTCGTACGTGAGCGTGGTGTCGGTGTAGAGCTTGCCGAACGAGGCCGCGGAGGTGACCATCCGCGGGTTGCCGTCAGGGTCCGGGATCGTGCACACGTACGCCTGGTGCGTGTGGCCGGTGACCAGCGCGTCGACCTTCGGCGAGATGCCCTTGGCGATGGCGGAGATCGGGCCGGAGATGCCGTCGCCCGGACCGGGGCTGTCGCAGTCGTAGTTGTAGTCGGGCGACTTGGGAGTCCCGCCCTCGTGGATGAGAGCGACGATCGACTTCACGCCGCGCTTCTGCAGTTCCTTGGCGTACTTGTTGACCGTCTTGATCTCGTCGTGGAACTTGAGGCCCTTGACGCCCTCGGCGGACACGATGTCCGGGGTGCCCTCCAGGGTCACGCCGATGAAGCCGATCTTGACGCCGCGCTTCTTCCAGATCGTGTACGGCTTGAGGATCGGCTTGCCGGTCTTCTCGTCCGTCACGTTGGCCGCGAGGTAGGGGAAGTCGGCGCCCTTGAAGACCTTGCCGTCCTCGAAGCAGCCGTCCTTCGGGTGGCAGCCGCCCTTCTGGAGGCGGGTGAGTTCCTTCCGGCCCTCGTCGAACTCGTGGTTGCCGACGCCGGTGACGTCCAGGTCGAGCTTGTTCATCGCCTCGACGGTCGGCTCGTCGTGGAAGAGCCCGGAGACCAGCGGCGATGCGCCGACGATGTCGCCCGCGGCGGCGGTGACGCTGTACGGGTTGCCCTTGCGCGCCTTGCGCAGCGAGGTGGCCAGGTACTCCGCGCCGCCCGCGTCGATCTTCGTCGTGCTGCCGTCCGCGTTGTGCTCGGTCACCTGGCCCGAGGACCCGGCCGGGGGCTCCAGGTTGCCGTGGAAGTCGTTGAAGGAGAGCAACTGCACGTCGACCGTGCGGCCGTGGCCCTTGCCGTGGCGGTCGGTGGTCTCGGCTCCGGCCGGCAGGGCGGCGGTCAGGATGCCGGCCGCGGCAGCCAGCGCGGCGGCACCCACCGCGAACCGGCGGACGGCGCGGCGACGTTGTGGTGTCGCTGGCATGGGTTCCCCTTCTGTGACAGCGAGATGCAGCGGAACGACGGTTCCGGGTCGGGGGCAGCCTACGGTCAACGCGCGTAGCGTGTCAGGACTGTTGAGGTAACGAGCACATTGCACCTGGGGAGATCATCGTCCGCTTTGGTGGGGCAATGGTGACGAATGCGGCGAAGCCGTACGTCCGAACGGCGGGCGCCCGCCCGTCCGTCCGTGCCGAGGCACCGTCCGTCCGCGCCCCGTCCCGCCCGTCCGCGCCGTGGCACCGCCCGTTCCGCGGCCACGTCCGTCCGGCCACCGTGAAGGCCCGCCCTCCCGCGTACAGGCCGCGAACGCCCGTCCGGTGGCCCGCACTCCCGCGGATTCCTCATCCCGTCCCTGCCCGGGTGGTCCGCCTCCGGGGCACCGGGTCGTAGGCTCTGGTCATGAGCAATCTGGTGGACGGTGCGGGTGCCGCGCGCAGCATCGAGATCCTCGACGAGGTCGGGCCCGAGGCGATGCCGGAGGTCCTGGAACTGCTCGAGGAGGCGGCCCGCGTCGACGGGCAGCAGGCCGTGTCCGAACAGGGCCGGCTCCAGCTCCGCGGCGGCCCGCGCGAGGGCGTACGGCACCTCCTGCTCCACGAGGACGACGGCGAGGGCGGCCGCCTCCTCGCCGGCTACGCCCAGCTCGAGGAGACCGACCCGGTCGAGGCTCCGGCGGCCGAGCTGGTCGTACGCCCCGAGCGCCGCGGGCGCGGCCACGGACGGGCCCTGGGCAGCGCGCTCCTGGAGACCTCGGGCAAGCGGCTGCGGCTGTGGGCGCACGGCGGCCACCCGGCGGCGCGCCACCTGGCGCAGGTGCTCGGGCTCTCGCTCTTCCGTGAGCTGCGGCAGATGCGGCGCCCGCTGGCCGGACTCGACCTGGCGGAGCCGGTGCTGCCGGAGGGCGTGACCGTGCGGACCTTCCGCCCCGGTGACGACGACGCGGCGTGGCTGGCCGCCAACGCCGCTGCCTTCGCCCACCACCCGGAGCAGGGCACGCTCACCCAGCGGGACCTGGACGACCGCACGGGGCAGCCCTGGTTCGACCCGCGAGGCTTCTTCCTGGCGGTACGGAAGGAGCCGGAGGGCGAGCGCGTCGTCGGGTTCCACTGGACGAAGATCCACGCCGAGGAGCAGCTGGGCGAGGTGTACGTGCTGGGCGTCGTCCCCGGCGAGCAGGGCGGCGGCCTGGGCAAGGCCCTTACGGCGGTGGGCCTCAGGCACCTGGAGGCCCAGGCCCTGCCCACCGCGATGCTCTACGTGGACGCGGACAACACCCCGGCGGTGAAGGTCTACGAGCGCCTGGGATTCGTCACGCACGAGACGGACCTGATGTACCGCACGGAGACCTAGCCCGCGGGGTGGGTGTGGGCGCGGAGCTGCGGAGCCACGGAGCTGCGGAGCTGCGGAGCCTGGCGGCGCGTTGGGGCCTGCGCGTTGGGGCCTGAGGGCGTGGGCGTCTGGCGGTATGGGGGTCTGGGGGTTGTGGCCGGGTGCTGGCCGGTGGGTGGTTTTGGAGCATTGGGGGTGGGGCGGAGGTCGGCTGAGCTGGGTGTCCGGGGACGGCCGTCGCATGGTTGCGGTACAGGCGGTTCGTGTGTCCGGGAGGTCTCCGGGGGCGGCCGTCCCATGGGTTTTGGCACGGGTGGTTGGTGTGTCCGGGAGGTCTCCGGGGGGTGTTTTCAGAATGCTTGACTTGAGGCAAGTATTTTCGCAACGGGTGCTCGGGGGACGGCCGGGAGTTGGGCCGGTCCTGTTGTGACCTTGCCGGTCACCGGCCGTCACTGCGGGAGCGGGCCGTCACCGGCCCCGTGCCTGCCCCGATGCTCGGCTGTGCGCCGCAGGCGCGAGACGAAACCGCTTCTCGCGGGACGGCGGAAGTCCAGCCGGGCCGGCGCCCTGGCGGGCCCGCGCCGCCCCAGCTCCCGGCCGGTCACCGGCCGTCACTGCGGGTGCGGGCCGTCACCGGCCCCGTGCCTGTCCCGATGCTCGGCTGTGCGCCGCAGGCGCGAGGCGAAACCGCTCCTCGCGGGACGGCGGAAGTCCAGCCGGGCCGGCGCCCTGGCGGGCCCGCGCCGCCCCAGCTCCCGGCCGGTCACCGGCCGTCACTGCGGGTGCGGG
>NZ_JBEYUP010000024.1:0-25732 GCF_040643575.1 Streptomyces sp. NPDC047108 | reverse complement strand
GGCCGTCACCGGCCCCGTGCCTGTCCCGATGCTCGGCTGTGCGCCGCAGGCGCGAGACGAAACCGCTCCTCGCGGGACGGCGGAAGTCCAGCCGGGCAGGTCCAGGCGAGCAAGTGCCAGGCGGCCAAGTCCAGCCGGGCAAGTCCAGCCGGGCAGGTCCAGCCGGGCAAGTCCACGCGGGCAAATCCAGCCGGGCCGACGCCCCTGGCGGGCCCGTGCCCGGCGCCGTGCGGGCGAGTGAGCAGACGGCAGACCAGCAGACAATTCCTGGCAGACGGTCCCCGGCAGACGCTTCCCCACCCCGCCCTACCGCAGTGGGTGCCGCGCCCCCCCCGCTCCCGGCAGCCGCGCCGCCCAGCGGTCCCGGAGCCAGCCGCAGCCAGCCCGCAGCTGTCCCCGGAGACAGCCCGGAGCGGCCTCCCGGGAGGACCCCGCAGCGGTCCGGGGGACCTCGCAGCGGGCCCCGGGGACGCCCCGCAGCCCTCCCGGGGACGCCCCGCAGCGGCGGCCCCACAGCGGCAGCCCCGGAGAGCGGCCCCCGGGTGGCGCGGGAGCCCCGCCACCCCCGCGCAGCGGTGCGCTTGCCTGTCCGCCATGTTCGCGTTACCGGTGATTCAACCTTGCTTGCGAGCATCGATGAATGCAGCACGCTGCGCCGACCGACCCCACGCGACGGCTACGAGCCGCGCCTCCCCCCGCTTCCGCCGCGCCCTTCCGGCCGTCGGCGCGGAACAATGAGGACATGAACGACTCCAGCGCTCAGGCTTCGGTCCAGCACGTGCAGCCCTCGGTCGGCTCCATCGCCGCCCACCGCCCGGCCACGGTGGCCGCGGTCGCCTCCGACCTGGAGCCCGACCTCGACGCCGATCTGGACAGTTACGAGGACGACGGCGGGACGAGTGAGCTTCCCCAGGGCCGGTTCCTGGACCGGGAGCGGAGCTGGCTCGCGTTCAACGAGCGGGTGCTGGAGCTTGCGGAGGACCCCTCCACTCCGCTGCTGGAGCGGGCCAACTTCCTGGCGATCTTCGCCAGCAATCTGGACGAGTTCTTCATGGTCCGGGTCGCGGGCCTGAAGCGCCGTATCGCCACCGGCGTGGCCACCCGTTCGGCCTCCGGCCTGCAGCCCCGCGAGGTGCTGGACCTGATCTGGACGCGGTCGCGTGAGCTCATGGCCCGGCACGCCGCCTGCTTCCAGCAGGACGTGCTGCCCGCACTCGCCGACGAGGGCATCCACCTGATCCGCTGGCCGGAGCTGACCGACAAGGAGCAGTCCCGGCTGTTCACGCTCTTCCGGCAGCAGATCTTCCCCGTGCTGACCCCGCTGGCGGTCGACCCCGCGCACCCCTTCCCGTACATCTCGGGCCTCTCCCTGAACCTCGCGGTCGTCGTCCGCAACCCGGTCAGCGGGCACGAGCACTTCGCGCGCGTGAAGGTGCCGCCGCTGCTCTCCCGCTTCCTGGAAGCGTCGCCGCAGCGGTACGTGCCGCTGGAGGACGTGATCGCGGCGCATCTCGAGGAGCTGTTCCCGGGCATGGAGGTCCTCGCCCACCACATGTTCCGGGTCACCAGGAACGAGGACCTGGAGGTGGAGGAGGACGACGCCGAAAACCTCCTCAAGGCCCTGGAGAAGGAGCTGATGCGGCGCCGCTTCGGCCCGCCGGTGCGCCTGGAGGTCGAGGAGTCCATGGCTCCCCGGGTCCTGGACCGGCTCGTCCGCGAGCTGAAGATCTCCGAGGCCGAGGTCCACCCGCTGCCCGGCCCGCTGGACCTCACCGGCCTCTTCGGCCTGGTGAAGCTCGACCGGCCGGAGCTGAAGTACCCCAAGTTCGTCGCGGGCACCCACCGGGACCTGGCCGAGGTCGAGTCCTCGCAGGCCCCCGACATCTTCGCGGCGCTGCGCGAGCGGGACGTGCTGCTGCACCACCCGTACGACTCGTTCTCCACGTCCGTCCAGGCGTTCCTGGAGCAGGCCGCGGACGACCCCGACGTCCTCGCGATCAAGCAGACGCTCTACCGCACCTCCGGTGACTCACCGATCGTCAACGCGCTCATAGACGCGGCCGAGTCCGGCAAGCAGGTGCTGGTCCTGGTCGAGATCAAGGCGCGCTTCGACGAGCAGGCGAACATCAAGTGGGCGCGGAAGCTGGAGGAAGCCGGCTGCCACGTCGTCTACGGCCTCGTCGGGCTGAAGACGCACTGCAAGCTGTCGCTGGTCGTCCGGCAGGAGGGCGACACCCTGCGCCGCTACAGCCACGTCGGAACCGGCAACTACCACCCGAAGACCGCGCGGCTGTACGAGGACCTGGGGCTGCTCACGGCGGACCAGCAGGTCGGCGCCGACCTCTCCGATCTGTTCAACCGGCTCTCCGGCTACTCCCGCCGCGAGACCTACCGGCGGCTCCTCGTCGCGCCCCGCTCGCTGCGCGACGGCCTGATCGCGCGGATCAACCAGGAGGCGACGAACCACCAGGCCGGCCGGGACGCGTTCATCCGCGTCAAGGTCAACTCGATGGTCGACGAGGCCGTCGTCGACGCGCTCTACCGGGCCGCGCAGGCGGGCGTGCCCGTGGACGTGTGGGTGCGCGGCATCTGCGCGCTGCGGCCCGGTGTCGCGGGCCTCTCCGAGAACATCCGGGTGCGCAGCGTCCTCGGCCGCTTCCTGGAGCACTCGCGCGTGTTCGCCTTCGGCAACGGCGGGGAGCCCGAGGTCTGGCTCGGCAGCGCCGACATGATGCACCGGAACCTGGACCGCCGGATCGAGGCACTGGTGCGGGTGACCGACGCGGCCCACCGCGCGTATCTGATCCGGCTCATGGACACCGGCATGTCCGACAACACCGCGTCCTGGCACCTCGGCCCGGACGGCAACTGGACGCGGCGCGCGGTGGATGCGGAAGGGCAGCCGCTGCGGAACGTGCAGGAAATGCTCATCGACGCCCGGAGGCGCCGGCGTGGCCCAGCGACATCGTGACCCTGCGGGCGGCTACGGGGACGGCGGCGGCTCTCCGTGGCCGGAGCCCGTCGCCCTGCCCGGCACGGCGCCCGGCGCCGCGCCCGCGACCGACCGGTCGGGGCGCGAGCAGCGCGACCGCCGCGGTCAGGCCCCCGGCACGGGCCGCGTGCTCCTGGAGCGGCACGCCCCCGCGCGGACGGCTGCACCCGCCGCCCCGCCCGACCCACGCGGTGCGGCGGGCGGCTCCGGACGGGATGTGCTGGCCGCCTATCTCCATGCGCAGGCCGCCGACTTCCTCCGCAGCCTGCGGCTGCACCGGGGGAGCGGAGCGGACGCCGAGGAGGCCGTCGAGGCGGCGCGGCGGATGCGCCGTTCGGCCCGGCGGATCAGCGGCGCGCTGCACATCTTCCGGCCGCTGACCGACACGGCCTGGGCCGACCCGTTCCGTGCCGAGCTGGTCTGGCTCACGGGCACCCTGGCGCACGAGCACACGTACACCGCCCGGCTCGAACGGCTCCGGGCGGCGCTGCACCGCCTCTCGGGCGCGGACGCGAGCCCCTACGGTGCGGCGCAGGACCTGGGCGCGTCCGACGACGGGTACGGGTACGGGCCCGGCGCCGCTGACCGCGCGGGCACGGTCTGGCCGGACCTCCCCGACGGCACGGCACCTGCTGCGAGCGGTGACGGGACCGGTGAACCGAGCGGTGACCGGACCCGTGAGCGCGGCACCCCGGAGGGCGACGGCCCCGGTACGTCCCCCGGCGGGCGGCGCCCCTCCGCCGCCCGCCGCGTCCCGCCGGCCCGGACCGTGCGCGTACGGGGCGGCGACGGCGCCGAGGCCGCCGAGCCGCGCACCGGACCCGCCCGAGGCCGCCCCGGCGACGCCGCGCCCGCCGCGCCCGCCGCCCTGACCGTCGGCGCCGCGCGCGCCGGAGCGCTGCTCGAACGGCAGCTCACCCTGGCCAGGACCCGGGCGCACTCGGCGGCACTCCAGGCGATCGGCTCCTCCCGCTTCCACGCGGTCGCCGACGCCGTCGCCGTCCTGGCCTCGGAGGTGCCGCTCGACCGTGCGGCCTGCGACGGGCCGGCCCAGGAGGTGCTCGGTCCTCCGGTCGACGCGGTGCACGAGCGGCTCGTGGAGGCGGTCGAGATGCTGCCGCTCTACCGGGCCGGGCATCCGTACAACGCCGAGGCGCTCGTCCACGGCCTGGCGGCCACCGCCACCGCGGACGCGCCGCCCGCGACCGAGCGGCAGGACGCGCCCTGGCACCAGGTGAGGCTGCTCGTCCGGCTGTGCCGCTGCGGCCTGGAAGTGCTGGACCCGGTCGACCCGGGCGCGGGCGCAGGGGGAGGCGACGAGCCGTCGCAGGCTGCCCGGCTCCTGAGCGCGGCCCGTGCCCTGGACCGGCACCGCGACGCCTCGGAAGCCGCCGCGGCCGCCGCGGCGGCGGCCCGTACGCCCCGGATCGCGCCGGCGACGGCGTACGCGCTGGGGGTGCTCCACGCCGACCAGCGGCACGACGTCGAGGCCGCGCGGTTCGCCTTCGGCAGGATCTGGCAGCGGATGGTGGTGAGCGTCTGATGGCTGGTGGCGCGGGCGGAGCGGCACCGGAGCGTGCGGTGCGGGCGGCCGGCTGCGTCCTGTGGCGCCGCACGCCGCGTTCGGGCCGGCACACCGAGCCGATCGAGATCGCGCTGGTGCACCGGCCGAAGTACGACGACTGGTCGCACCCCAAGGGCAAGCTGAAGAGCGGCGAGGACCCGCTGCGCGGAGCCCTGCGCGAGGTGTTCGAGGAGACGGGCTACGACTGCGAGCCCGGGGCCCGGCTGCCCAGCGCCCACTACGTGGCGAACGCCCGGCCCAAGGAGGTCCTGTACTGGGCGGCCGAGGCGACCGACGGGGCGTTCGTGCCGAACCGCGAGGTGGACCGGATCGCGTGGCTGCCGCCGTCCGCCGCCCGCCTGCGGATCAGCCATGAACGCGACCGGGATCTCGTGGACGCCCTGCTCTCCGCCCTCCGCATGGCCTGACGCGGACGCCGGACATCGCGTGGTGCCGTGACATCTCCTGAGGCCGGACGTCTCTTGCGCCGGACATCTCCCGCGCCGGACGTCTCTTGCGGCGGACGTCTCTTGCGCCGGACATCTCCCGCGCCGGACTTCTCTTGAGGCCGGACACCTCCTGGTAGCCGCGTCCGAGCGAGCGCGGTCAGCGCCGGCGCAGCGCCGCGTCCGCGAGCGCCGGCGGCATGTAGTAGCTGTCGTCCCGGTTGAGGTCGGTGCCGGGCGGAACGATCTCGTCGATCCGGTCGAGGACGTCCTGGCTCAGCTCCGTGTCCGCACCGTCCAGCAGGTCCTCCAGGTGGGCCGGGGTGCGCGGGCCGATGATCACCGAGGTGACGGCGGGGTGGGCCCGTACGAACGCGATCGCCAGGTGCGGCAGTCTCAGGCCCGCGTCGGCCGCCAGCTTCGTCAGCTCGCCCACCGCCTCCAGCTTGAGGGCGTTGCCCGGCCGTGCCGGGTCGAACTTGTGCTGCTCGAGCGCCGCCCGGCCGCTGCCCTCGGTGAGATCGACGTCCGCCGCCTTCGCGTACTTGCCAGAGAGCCAGCCGGCGCTCAGCGGACCCCAGGTCAGTACGCCCATGCCGTACCGCTGGGCGGTCGGCAGGACGGCGGCCTCCACGCCCCGGGCGAGGATCGAGTACGGCGGCTGCTCGGTGCGGAAGCGGACGTGACCGCGCCGTTCGGCCGTCCACTGGGCCTCGACGATCTGCTCGGCAGGGAAGGTGGAGTGGCCGATCGCCCGGATCTTGCCCGCCCGTACGAGGTCGGAGAGGGCGGACAGCGTCTCGTCGATGTCCGTGGCGGGGTCGGGGCGGTGGACCTGGTAGAGGTCGATCCAGTCGGTGCCGAGGCGGCGGAGGCTGTCCTCCACGGCGCGGGTGAGCCAGCGCCGCGAGTTCCCCCGCCGGTTGTCGTCGTCGCCCATCGAGCCGTGCCCCTTGGTGGCGAGGACGACGTCGTCGCGCCGCCCCTTGAGGGCGCGGCCGACGATCTCCTCCGACTCGCCCGCGCTGTAGACGTCGGCGGTGTCGACGAAGTTGATGCCCCCGTCCAGGGCGCGGTGGATCATGCTCACGGACTCGTCGTGATCGGGGTTGCCCATGGCGCCGAACATCATCGCGCCGAGCGCGTATTCGCTGACCGAGATGCCGGTGCCACCGAGAATCCTGCGCTTCATGGGTCGTCCCTTCCGTAGGGCCGGGGGGCCGCCGCGGCGCGTTCACCGTCCGCCGCGTACGCCGCCCGCTGTGGAATGCCGCCCGCTGTGCCTGCGCGCCGCGGTGTACGCCCGTGGGCGCGACGGGCGCCGTCCCCCTTCCCCTCCCACTGTCCGCCGGTTCGCCGGTCCCCGCACGGGGGCAGGCGACCGGACTGTCCGCGCACGGTCAAGTTCCGTTAATCCCGGTGCACTTGGGGCTGTGGCGTGGCAGCCTGTCACCCCTCGGTTTCGGTGTGCGACACATCTGGGGGACAGGTGATCACGGGCGAGGGCATGCAGCTTCCGGGCTGGCGGGGCGGGGACGCCAATGCCGCGTACCTGGACAAGACGCTGCGGCACAGGGACATCGAGCTGGGACTCGCCGAGAGCGTCGGCTGGCGGGTCGTGCTCCAGCTGTGGCTCCGGGCGTTCGTCGTCTCGGCCGCGGTCTTCGTCATCCCCGGGTTCATCGGGCTGATGACGCTCATCGCGGACGCGGGCAGCTCCTACGAATCGGCGTACGGGTACGGCGACTCGGGCGACGACGGCGGCGGAGCGGGCTGGCTGGTGTTCGCGTTCATCGCGTCCGGCGTCTCGTTCTGGCTGGTCCTTCTGCTGACGCGGGTCACCGAGCCGATCGCGGCCTGGCGGGTGCTCCTCGCCGACCGCGAGGACCGCGCGGTCGCCGTCTACAGCCAGATCCGCGGCACGCTGCGGGCGCGCCGCAGCCCGCTGGTCGTGCGAGAGCGCCGGATGCGGGCCATCGGCCCGGGGGCCGGCGTCGCCAACCGGCTGGTGCTCTCCGACGGCCCGTACAACGCGTACGTGTCCGTCTTCTCCTACGGGACGAGCCTCTACCTGGGCTGGATGATGTGGCGCTCGCGCCGCGGTGCCACGCTCATCGCCCAGTTCGTCGGGGACCTTTTCCGCGGCATCCTCGGGCAGAACTCACCCGAGGAGGAGGTCATGCGGGCCGACCGGCCGCAGGCGATGCGCGAGGCGGTCCATCTGGCGTGCCGGGAGGGGCTGTTCGTGGCGATCGAGGGGATCGACGTCCCGGATTCGTACGGCTTCCCGCAGGGGCTGCCGCCGGTGGAGGAGGCCGTGATGCCCGCGGCTCCCGCGCCGGGCATGGGGCCCGGGCAGGGGCAGGCGCCGGGGCCGGTTCCGGGCGCGGGCCCGGGGCTGGGCGGCGTTCCGCCGCAGGGGCCGGTGCCGCCGTCGGCGACGGTGCCGCCGCAGGGCAGCGGGTCCGGTGCGCCGTCGGCGCCGCCGTCGTACCCCGCGCCCCCGCCGCAGGACCCGACGGCCGGCGCCGGGTACGACACGCGCGCCTGGCGGCCCGCCGCCGAGCCGGGCGGTGGCGCCGACGGCGGTGCGGGCGGTGGCGGGGACGGCGGTGCGGGGACGGGCGGCTCCCGCGGCGGACCGGATCCGCAGTCGCCGAAGGCATGACCGCGGAGCACCCGGCCGCCCCTGACGACATCCTCATCTCGTACGGCTCGCAGGGCAGTTGGGCCTGGACGGGCGTGCGGCTGGAGCCCGCGCCCACGGCCGCCGAGCACGGCGGCTTCGCGGGCCTGCCGGAGGAGCAGCGCAGGGCCGAGGCGGTGTCCCGCGAGCAGGTTTGGCTCGCGGAGCAGGGGCAGCCCCGTGGCGGCCACCGCATCGAACTCCGCTACGTCAACGACCCGGTGACGCGACGGGTGTCCTGCACCCTGCTCGGCCAGGTCCACGCACCCGACCCCGCGGGCGCGGCGGCCGCGGCACGCGCACTGCGGACCCGGCTGCGGGCCGCGCCGCGCCACGTACGGGCCGGTGAACTCGACGCCGCGGGGGTGCGCAGCGCACTCATGCCGTTCGGGCCGGACGCCGCGCAACAGGGGCCCGTACACCCTGCGGACCCCGAACACCTGCCGGAGCCAACGGTGTTGCCCGGTGTAGCGGAGGTCCGCAAGGGGCTGAGCTGGGCCTGGTCGACGCGGTACGACGCACGCTTCCGGGTCGGGGTCCTCGTCCACCCGCTGGCGGGCGGCGCGGTGTCCTGGGAGCCGGTGTGGGACGCCCTGGCCCGCCAGGAACACCGGACCATGGTCGGCGTCTGCCTGGAGCCCTACGAGGTGGGCGAGGGGCTGCGCTCCCGTCTCGCCTATCTCGCGCAGGAGTACGGTCGGCTCGCCGCCCCCGGCACCCCCAACCCCGTGTACCAGCAGCCCGTGCCGCCGGACCCCTTCGCCGTACGGGCAGCGCCCGCGTACCACGACGCGGCCCACCGCTACACGGGCCACGCCTTCCGGCTCCGGGTCGCGGTCGCCGCGGACGGTCCGGTGCCGGTGCACCTGGCGGAGGTGGTCGCGTCCACGCTGTCGGACGCCGGAGCGGCGGGAAGGACGGGAGGGCCGGTAACGGCCGTGCCCGGCAGCGGAGTCGGGGGGCGCGCGGCCGTGTGCGTGCCGCGCGGCGACGAGGCGGCCACGGCCTGGAGGAATGTCACGGCGATCAACCGCTCCTGGCTGGAGGAGACGTACCGCCAGGGCGTCCCGGAGGGGCACATGGGGCAGGTCGAGCGGATCCTCGGTGATCTGGTGGATCTACCGGAGGCGACGGCCGCCTTCCGCTTCCCGTACGAGATCCCGGGCCGGCCACCCCTGTTCGCCACGGAGACGCGGTGGGAGGCGAGGCGTGAGGCGGATGTGCCGGGTGCGGGCGGGAGACGCGGCGGGGCCGCCGACCCCCACTTCCCTGACCTGCCCGGCACCGGCGGACTCCGGTGACCGCGTTGCAGTGCCGCTGAGCGGACGTGGCGCCAACTCGCCTGTACCGGCAGCATGGTTGCCCCGCAGGAATCCGAAGCCCACCCGATGGACACGACCTTGGGGCCGCACCCGTGAATGCGCTCACCTTTGAATTCGGCGGCACCACCGCCGAGGCGGACGCCCTCGCCCGCGACCTCGCCGCATGGCTGGACGACGACGAGGAGCTGGCCGGCGCGGCCCGCGTCAGGATGGTGGCTCCGGCCCTCGGGGAGCAGGGCGGTCTGGCCGACGCGGCCGAACTGCTGGGCGCGGTCGAGCCGTTGCTGAGTGCGGGTGTCGGGGCGTTCGGCATGTGGCTGGCGGAGCGCGCGCGGAGCCGCCGCATCAGCGTGCGCGCGGTACGGCCGGACGGCGCGGAGCTGCAGCTGTCCGCGGGCAGCCGCGCGGAGGCGGAGGCAATGCAGGAGCGGCTGGAACGCTTCGTGGCGGGCGGCGTGAGCGGTGTGCGTACCGAGGGCCCCACCCACGCGGACCGGGCCCTGGACGGCGATGCCCGTTCCGGGGGCGCCCCCGATGCTGGTGACCGTGGTGACGGCGCACCACACGGCGGCGGTGCCCGTTCCGGAGGTGCCCCGGATGCGGGCGGCCGTGGTGACGGCGGTGACCGCGGTGACGGCGCACCGCAGGGTGACGGCGCATCGCACCGCGGGGACAACGACGGCCGGGGCAGGGCCGGTTGACCGGTGACGCGTGGGCCGTCGCCGTCCCCCGGCGGCCGCGCTCGGCGGCCGTCCTCGTCGGCACGGCCGGCCACACGGCCCCCGGCGGGCTCCGGCCCATCCCGCAGGTCGCGGCCAATGTCCGGGCCTTCGCCGACGCGCTGACCGGCCCGTCGGGGCTGTTCGACCCGAGCAGGGTCCGCACCCGCGTGGATCCCGGACGCGCCTCGGACGTCCTCGACCTCATGCCCGCCCGCGGCGGCGACCGGCTCGACCTCTGCCTCTTCTACTACGCGGGCCACGGGCTGCTCGGGGAGGGGGACCGGCTCTGCCTGGCCCTGCCCGGTTCCGTCGACGAGCCCGCGCGGGCGGCGCGCACCTCACTGCCGGTGGACGACGTCCTCGCCGCCCTGGCCCACTCCGCTGCCCGCCACCGGGTCGCGATCCTCGACTGCTGCTTCGCCGGGCGCGCCTTCGACTCCCCGGCGGCGGCGGACGTCCATCTGCTGACGGCCACGAGCCGTACGAAGCGGGCGCGGTACGGGACCGACGCCGCATTCACCGGGTTCACGGGGGAGTTGCTGCGTCTGCTCGCGGACGGCGTCCCCGAAGGACCGGGCCACCTCGACCTCGCGCTGCTGCACCGGCGGCTCGCGGTCGCGCTGCCGACCGCCGAGGAACCCTGCCCGGTACCGGGACAACGGACGGCCGGACTCAGCGGGGACCTGGCCCTGGCCCGTAACCCCGCCCACGGTACGGGCCGGACTCGCCCCGGTCTGGCGGCGCGTGCGCAATTCGCCCTGCGGGTACGGCAGGAAGCGCTCGGGGGCGCGTCGGCGGCCGGCCCGGGGCGCCTGGCCCGGGCCGTACGCCTCTTCGCGGGCATCGTGGACGACGGTGTGCGCGTGTTCGGCGCCGCCGACCCGGACGTGCTCGCCTACCGGCACGCGCACGCCTCCTTGGTGGGGGAGGCGGGGGACGCGAGCGCCGCGGTCCGTCTGCTGGAGGCCGTGGTCGCCGACGCCGAAGCGGCGACCCCGGCGGACGCCGCCCGTGTGACCGCGGCCCGCGCGAGCCTGACCCACTGGCGCACCCGCGCGTCCTGACGAACCACGGGCGGCGCGTGGAGCCGGGGCCGGGGCCGGGTTGTTGGCGAGCGCCCCCCGCGTGAGACGAGTCGCGAGGACGGACCGCGAGGACGGACCGTGCGGACGAACCGCGAGAGCGGGCCGCCGTCAGCCGTCCTTCGGCGCGACCGCTTCCCACCGCACCGTGACCTCGCCCTGGCGCCAGCGGTTCGGCCCGCCCGTCAGCGGCCAGTCGGTGGCCACATCGCGTACGGCGCGGGTCCAGCGTTGCCGTGCGCCGAGCGGGGCGAGCGGTGCCGCGGCCGCCCAGGCCCGGTCGAGGTCGCGCAGGAAGGCGTGGACCGGCTCGCCGGGGACGTTCCGGTGGATCAGCGCTTTGGGCAGGCGTTCGGCCAGGTCGGAGGGTTGGGCCAGAGAGCCGAGCCGGGCCGCGAAGGTGACGGTGCGCGGTCCCTCGGGCCCGAGCGCGACCCAGACGTGCCGCCGCCCGATCTCGTCGCACGTGCCCTCCACCAGCAGCCCGCCGGGCGCGAGCCGCCCGCACAGCCGCTCCCAGACACCCCGGACCTCGTCCTCCTCGTACTGGCGCAGCACGTTGGCGGCCCGGATCAGCACCGGCCGCGCGTCGCCGGACATCCGCCCGGCCCCGGACCTCTGCACGCCACCGGGCGGCGACCCGGCCGCGGGCCCCGGCCCGCCGCCCTGCGTCCGCCCGGCTCGTGGACCGGGAGCGCCGGGCAGCGGGATCTCGAAGCCGCCGTGGGCGAAGACGAGGCCGTCGCGCTCGTACGGGCGGGCGGCCTCGACGCGAGCGCGGTCGATCTCGATGCCGACCACGCGGGCGTCCGGGCGTACGGTCCTGAGCCGCGCGAGCAGTTCCACCGCGGTCCAGGGTGCGGCGCCGTACCCGAGGTCGACCGCGACGGCTTCCGGCGTACGGCGCAGGGCGCTGCCGTGCACGGCAGCGATCCAGCGGTCCATCCGCCGCAGACGGTTGGGGTTGGTCGTCCCACGCGTCACGTTCCCGACGGGCCGGGACGAGGGGATGCGGGAGGCCATGCGACGAGGGTAGGCGGTGGGGCGGGGCGTGACAGCCGCCCGGCCGGGCAGGCGCCCCGGTGAGCGGGGAACACCGCCCCGCCCGGCAAGCGCAGGCCGCCGGCCTCGACGGTCCGAGGCGGCCCGAGGCGGCCCGAGGCAGTCCAGGACGCCCGCGACCAGGCGCCCGCGACCAAGGCGCCCACAATCGCCCGCGACCAAGGCGCCCCCCCCGACCAGGGCGCCCAGACCGCCCGCGACCAACCGGGCCCGTCCGGAAGGGTCCGCGCCGACCCGCCGCGGGTCACCGCTCCGCGACCTCCGGCGGCTCATCAGCCCCCGGAGCCCCGGACGCCCCGCGCGCACCGCCCCCGGGGTGCGACGGGCATCACGTTTTGGCAAAGCGGAAATGGTGGGGCCTTTCCGCTGGTTACCCGCTTGGCAGGACTGGTGCGTCCAACGTCCAGCAAGGAGGTCTCGCACGGTGAGCCAGTACGCGTCCCGGCTCGGAGCACTGCGCGGTCGTGTCCCCGGCACCCTCACGGGCCCCGGGCGGCTGCGGCTGCCGGGTGCCCCGCGCCTCCCCCGTCGCATAGCCATGCTCAGCGTGCACACGTCACCGCTCCACCAGCCCGGCACGGGCGACGCGGGCGGCATGAACGTCTACATCGTCGAACTCGCCCGCCGCCTCGCGGCGCTCAACATCGAGGTGGAGATCTTCACGCGCTCCACCACCGGCGCCCTGCCGCCCGCCGTCGAGCTGGCGCCCGGCGTGCTCGTACGCCACGTGGACGCGGGCCCGTACGAGGGCCTGGCGAAGGAGGAGCTGCCCGCCCAGCTCTGCGCCTTCACCCACGGCATCATGCAGGCCTGGGCCGGGCAACGCCCCGGCCACTACGACCTCGTCCACTCCCACTACTGGCTCTCCGGCCACGTCGGCTGGCTCGCCGCCGAGCGCTGGGGTGTGCCGCTGGTCCACGCCATGCACACCATGGCGAAGGTCAAGAACGCCGCCCTGGCCGCGGGCGACACCCCCGAGCCCGCCGCCCGCGTCATCGGCGAGACGCAGATCGTCGACGCCGCGGACCGGCTCGTCGCCAACACCGCGGAGGAGGCGGACGAACTCGTACGCCACTACGACGCCGACCCCCGCAAGGTCGCCGTCGTCCACCCCGGCGTGAACCTCGAACGCTTCCGCCCCGGTGACGGCCGCGCTGCCGCCCGGGCCGGGCTGGGGCTCCCGCAGGACGCGTTGATCCCGCTCTTCGCCGGCCGTATCCAGCCGCTCAAGGCGCCGGACATCCTGCTGCGCGCCGTCGCCGAACTCCTGGAGGAGCAGCCGCGGCTGCGCGAGCGGCTCGTCGTGCCGATCGTGGGCGGCCCCAGCGGCAGCGGCCTCGCCAAGCCCGAGGGGCTGCAGAAGCTGGCCGCCCGGCTCGGCATCTGCGACGTGGTCCGCTTCCGCCCGCCGGTCGGCCAGGACGAGCTCGCCGACTGGTACCGGGCCGCTTCCGTGCTGGTCATGCCCTCGTACAACGAGTCGTTCGGCCTGGTCGCGGTGGAGGCGCAGGCGTGCGGGACCCCGGTGATCGCGGCGGCGGTCGGCGGCCTGCCCGTCGCCGTACGGAACGGCGAGAGCGGCTTCCTCGTCCCCGGCCACGACCCGGCCGACTACGCGCGGGCGCTCGGCCGCTTCGCCGACGACCCCTCCCTGACGGACCGGATGGGCGCGGAGGCGGCGCGGCACGCGGCCTCGTTCGGCTGGGACACGGCGGCCGCGGCGACGGCCGACCTGTACTCCGCGGCGCTGCACGAACGGCGTCGTCTACGCTCGCTCCATGGCTGACGCAGACGCTGATCCGAACGTCCGGAAGACCGTCGAGCAGACCCTCGAGGACGCGGACCTGGAGTGGGAGAGCCCGGCGGACGGCAGGTACGTGGTGACGCTGCCGGGCACCCGGAAGCTGTCGACGACCTGCTCCCTGGTGGTCGGCAGGCACTCGCTGTCCATCAACGCCTTCGTCGTACGCCACCCCGACGAGAACGAGGCGGCGGTCCACCGCTGGCTGCTGGAGCGCAACACCCGGCTGTACGGCGTGAGTTACGCCATCGACTCGCTCGGCGACATCTACCTCGTCGGCAAGCTGCCGCTCGCCGCGGTGACACCGGAGGAGCTGGACCGGCTGCTCGGTACGGTCCTCGAGAACGCGGACGGCAGCTTCAACACCCTTCTGGAGATGGGCTTCGCGTCCGCGATCCGCAAGGAGTACGCGTGGCGCACGGCGCGCGGCGAATCCACGCGCAATCTCGAGGCGTTCGGACACCTGACGCGGCAGACCGCCGACCAGGCGGAGGCGACGGACCCGGCCTGACGCGGGGCACGGCGCTTAGAGGCCGTAACTCAGGGACTCAGCGGTCTCAGGGGGCTCAGGGGGCTCAGGCCACGGGATCCGTACGCGGCCGGGTGGCCTCGACGGCAACGGTGGCAGGGCGTTCGGCAGCCGGGACGACCTCCACCGCTGTCCCGTCGTTCCTCGCCCTGTCGTTCCTCGCCTCGGCTGTCCCGTCCTTCTCCCCGTCCTCATCGCCCAGGTCCCGCAGCACCAGCCAGAAGCCGAGCGCGGCGACCGTGCCCACGACCGCGACGCCGGCCCACAGCCAGTCCGCCCCGTAGGCGTCGATCACCAGACCGCCCACGACGGGGGCGGTCAGCGCGGCGAGCGACCAGGACAGCGTGAACATCCCCTGGTAGCGGCCGCGCCCATGGGTCGGCGAGAGACGCACCACCAGGCCCATGTTGGTGGGCGACGCGATGATCTCGCCGAGCGTCCACACGCAGACGGTCAGCACGTACACCGCCAGGGACCCGGCGAAGGCGGTGATGCCGAAGCCGTACCCGGCCAGCAGCGCCGCGGCGATCATCAGCCGCCGCGGGTCGCGGTGCTCGATGAAGCGGGTGACGGGTATCTGGAGGGCCACGATGAGCACGCCGTTGACGGCGACGGCGGCACCGAAGTCGGAGCTTGAGAAGCCGTCCTCGCCCATCGCCACGGGCAGCGCCACGTACCCCTGCATGAAGATCAGGGCCATGAGGAAGGACAGCGCGACCACGCTCATGTAGCGCCGGTCGCGCAGAACGGTCCCGATGCTGATCGGCGGCCGCTGTTCCCTTCCGTCGGCGTCGCGCACCACTTCGGGGCGCGACTCCGGGAGCTTCACGAACACCACGACCGCGCACACCAGCGTCATCCCCGCTTCGATGAGGAAGCCGAGGAGGTAGCTGTGTTCGGCGACGAACCCCGCGCCGGCCGAGGAGACCGCGAACCCGAGGTTGATCGCCCAGTAGTTGAGCGAGTAGGCCCGTACGCGGTCCTCGGGGGCGACGATGTCGGCCATCATCGCCTGGACCGCCGGGCGCGACGCGTTGCTCGTCATCCCGACGAGGAACGCGACGGCGGCGATGGCGACGGGGTGGCTCATGAAGCCCAGCAGCGCCACGGAGGCGGCCGTCGAGAGCTGCGCGGCGAACAGCGTCGGCCGCCGCCCGAGCCGGTCGGTCATGACGCCGGCGCCCACGGAGGACACGGCGGCCCCGAGCCCGTGCAACGCGGCGACCAGGCCCGCGTACGAGGCCGAGTAGCCGCGCTCCATGGTCAGGTACAGCGCCATGAAGGTGGCGACGAAGCCGCCGAGCCGGTTGATCAGGGTGGAGGTCCACAGCCACCAGAAAGCACGAGGGAGACCGGAGACGCTCTCCCTGACGGCGCGCTGCACAGCAGCGACGGACATGACGGACCCCCCGGCTCGACCTGACAGGCGCGTAACAGGCGCCCTCCGGCAGCGGAGCTTACGACAGCGGGGTTCCGGGGCGCCATCGAATATTGGTTAGGCTCAGGCCATGGCCGACGCGACATACAAGCTGATCCTCCTCCGCCACGGCGAGAGCGAGTGGAACGCGAAGAACCTGTTCACCGGCTGGGTGGACGTGAACCTGACCGAGAAAGGCGAGAAGGAGGCGCTCCGCGGCGGCGAGCTGCTGGGGGACGCGGGCCTGCTCCCCGACATCGTCCACACCTCGCTCCAGAAGCGCGCGATCCGCACCGCGCAGCTCGCCCTGGAGTCGGCCGACCGCCTCTGGATCCCGGTCCACCGCTCGTGGCGCCTGAACGAGCGCCACTACGGAGCGCTCCAGGGCAAGGACAAGGCGCAGACGCTGGCCGAGTTCGGCGAGGAGCAGTTCATGCTCTGGCGCCGCTCGTACGACACCCCGCCGCCCCCGATCGAGGACGGCGCCGAGTGGTCGCAGAGCGACGACCCGCGCTACGCCACGATCCCGCCGGAGCTCCGCCCGCGCACGGAGTGCCTGAAGGACGTCGTCACGCGCATGCTGCCGTACTGGTACGACGGCATCGTCCCGGACCTCCTCACCGGTCGCACGGTCCTGGTCGCCGCCCACGGCAACTCGCTGCGCGCGCTGGTCAAGCACCTGGACGGCATCTCGGACGCGGACATCGCGGGCCTGAACATCCCGACGGGCATCCCGCTCGCCTACGACCTGAACGCCGACTTCCAGCCCCTGAACCCGGGCGGCACGTACCTGGACCCGGAGGCGGCGAAGGCGGCGATCGAGGCCGTGAAGAACCAGGGCAAGAAGAAGTAAGCACGACGGCAGAAGCCCCCTGCCCGCGGCGTTGCCGTGGGGAGGGGGCTTTTCGCTGCGCCGGCGCCGTCGTCGTGCTGTCTCGGCCGCTGGTCGCGCCCGACACCGCACCCCGCGCGTTCGGCAACGACGGAGCGGGTAGGGAGGACCCACGCTCGCCGTGCAAGGGGAGGGGCGATGCTGACAGTTCTCATCTCGGTCCTTGCAGTCCTCGTGTCGCTGGGCTCCTTGGTCGTCGCCTATGCGTCCAGCCGCCGTTCGCACATGCCTGTGCTGCAGTTCATGTGGGAGAGCGGGCAGGGCGGTTCCGGTGAGCCCAAGTGGTGGCTCGTCAACGTAGGAACGGGTCCGGCCACCAACATCGTTGTCGCTCAGACCGTGAGGACCAGCCTCAAGAAGGGGCTGGGCAGCGAGACCTGGTTCAACCCGGTGCTGGTGCCGTCCGTTCCGGCCGGCGGCAAGCTCGCTCTGACATGGCTCGGCGGGACCATGGGTCTGGACTGCGGACTGGGAGCCAGCTACACCGACATCGAGCGCTACTTCTACACCACCAAGTGCGGAGACGACGTCTCCATGTTCTTCATCGGATTGCACCTCCCGCGTTGGCCGCTCTTGACGCTGCACGGCAACAAGGCGGTGAAGACGTGGTGGGGCGTGGGTGATCTGTCCGGCCCTCAGTGGTCCTCGGCCGCAGTCGGCCATGTCAGGCGACGCTGGTGGCTGCCTTCGCGTTTCGGCCTCTCGCGCCGCCTCGACGGTTGGGCCGACCCGGTGCTCTCGTATCGCCCCGGCGAAGGATCAAACGCACCTCCCGGTGAGTGAGTCACCCTCGGCCCAGCCCCTTCGTACCCAGGCCGGTCCCGGCAAAGACCGTGGCTCCTCACGCAGTCCACTCGTCCGCGAGCAGACCCAGCACCACCACGTCGCGGAAGCCGCCGTACACCCACGCCGCCCTGCGCAGCGTGCCCTCGATCGTGAAGCCGGCCTTCGTCGCCGCCGCGATCATCGGGGCGTTGTCCGCCAGCGTGTCCACATGGAGCCGCTGCAGCCCGCGGACCGCGAACCCGTACTCGCACAGCACGCGGACCACGTCCGAGCCGAGGCCCCGGCCGCGGAACGCGGGGAGCACCGAAATCCCCAGGTTCGCCGACCTGTTGTGCAGGTCGATGCCCCCCAGCTGGGCCGCTCCGGCCAGTTCCTGGGTGTCGCGTTCCACGACCGAGAAGCGCACCACGTGGTCCGACGGGTCGGCCACCGCGAAGGGGGAGTGGGGCGAGTCCGCCGGGATCGGCTGCCAGGGCCTGGAGTCCTCGCGGCACCGGGTCGCCACGTCGTCGTGAAGCGCGTGCAGCACCGGAACGTCAGCCTCGTGCCGAGCCCGCAGCTCGACCTTGTCGCCTCGCATCATGCGGACTTGCTACCGGAGAGTGGCAGGTCGCTCAACCGGGTTTCGACCGCCGCTGCCGACCGCAAGCGGTCCCTCCACGCGCTCCGTGCCGCCGGTACCTGGAACTACCCGGGGAAAGCTGTGGTGCGCCACTCGGGCCGACTCGTCGTCAACCCTCGTCGCCCTCACGTCACGGCAGAGCCCCGGCCGGGTCGCCGGCCGGGGCTCGCGTTCCGTCCGCGGCTCGCATGCGCCCGTGAGGCGTGGCGCCCGTCCGCGGTGTGGTGTGCCTGCTAGCCGCAGCAGCCGCCGCACTGGCACGGCCCGCCGCTCTGGCAGCCGCAGCCGCACCCGGATCCGCAGCCGCATGCGGCCACGATCGGGGACGGTACGTCGGCCACCTGAGGCGAGCGGTCCGTGAACGGCTGCTCGCGGCGCGGGGGCGTGCTGGGGGAGTCGGCCATGGGATCCCTCCTCGAAGGCAGAGCGTCCTCACGTGCCTACCCATGTCCGAAGGCGCACCAACGGCGCGCGGAAGCGTGTCGGCATACGCGCGTACGCCCCCGTGCCCGCGGCCGTCTCCGGGCGCACGCAAGCCGTCTCGGCGCCCGCAACAGTCCGGTCGCCCGCGGCAGTCCGGTCGCCTGCCGTCTACGGCGCCTTGCCGGACGCCCCGGCACCGGGTCCGCGTCGTGCACGCCCCCACAGCACGCACGTCGCGGACCCGCTGCCGTAGCGCACCAGACCCTACGCGGCCGCGATCCGGCCCAGCCAGGCGGGCCCGCCCGGCTGCTCCGACGGCACCCCCTGATGCCGTCTCTGCAGCCGGGCCTGCCCCGCCAGGCCCGCACGGCCGGGCCAGGCGCGCGGCGTGCCCCCGTACGGAGAGTCCGTGTGGCTGCCCCCGGCTGCCTCGAACTCCTTCGTACGGTTCCGCATGTGGTCGTACGGTCGCGGGCCGGAACCGGTTCACGGCAGAGCACCGCGCTCCATCGCCGCGCCTTGGCCAAGCCCCGACTGACGCCAAGCCCCGAGGCCCTGGCCCCAAGCCCCGAGGCCCTGGCCCCAAGCCCCGAGGCCCTGACGCCAAGCCCCGAAGCCCTGAAGCCCCGAGGCCCGGGCCTCGGGGCACCGGGCCGGAGCACCCGCTTACGCGCCCTCGACCGTGATCGGCGGGGTCATCTCGTCCGCGTGCTCGCCCGTCACCAGGTAGACCACCCGCTGCGCCACCGAGACCGCGTGGTCCGCGAAGCGCTCGTAGTAGCGGCCCAGCAGCGTCACGTCCACCGCCGTCTCGATGCCGTGCTTCCAGCGGTCGTCCATCAGGTGCTGGAAGAGCGTGCGGTGCAGCAGGTCGATCTCGTCGTCGTCCTGCTCGAGCTGGAGCGCCAGGTCCACGTCCTTGGTGATGATGACCTCGGCGGCCTTGGCCATCAGCCGCTGCGCGAGCTGCCCCATCTCCAGGATCGTGGCGTGCAGGTCCTGCGGTACCGCCGACGCCGGGAAACGCAGCCGCGCGAGCTTGGCGACGTGCTGCGCGAGGTCGCCGGACCGCTCCAGGTCCGCGCTCATCCGCAACGAGGTGACGACGATGCGCAGGTCGGTCGCGACCGGCTGCTGGCGCGCCAGAAGGGTTATCGCCCGCTGCTCCAGCTCACGCTGGAGGCCGTCCACCTTCTCGTCCTGAGCGATCACGCTCTCGGCGAGATTGAGGTCCGCGTCGAGGATCGCCGTCGTGGCCCGGCCGATCGCGGAGCCGACGATCCGGGCCATCTCGACCAGGCCCTCGCTGATCGAATCGAGTTCCTCGTGGTATGCGTCCCGCATCGAAATCCTCATCTCTCAAACTGGCTGGTTTCACCAGCATCCACGCTCGGGGCCCTGTGCGTCCCCTTCGAGCCACCGGAGTGAACGCCCACCCACATCACCGTGAACTCTTGGCAACGCGGGGCGTCCCTTACGGAGCCCCGCCGCGACCGCCGGTCGACACCCGTCTGACCAGGGTGAACCCGCCACGACCTGCAGGTGAACTCTCGGCAACGAGTGTCGGAGGTCGCCTCCGACGGCCTGTGGAGCGTGCTCACCACCCGCTTAATCTGGACGCATGGATGTGAACGCGGCGGTTGCCGCACTGGCAGCGATCGCCGGCGTGTGCACCGGCGTCGTCGCCATGCTGGCGTTCCGCTGGAGCGAGCGGGAACAGGCGAGGCCGACCCGCAGCTCACTGCACACCGACGCCGCTCTCCCGCCCGGCGTCGACACCGTACTCTCCGTCCTCCGCTCCTCGGCGGTCGTCCTCGACGAGTCGGACAGCGTGGTGAAGGCCAGCTCGGCGGCGTACGCGCTCGGGCTGGTACGCGGCGGGAAGCTGGCCGTCGAGCCGATGCTGGTGATGGCCCGGGACACCCGCCGCGACGGCGAGATACGCCAGATCGAGCTCGACCTGCCCCGGCGCGGCGCCGGGCGCGGCGACGGCCTGGCCGTCTCCGCCCGCGTCGCCCCCCTCGGCTCCCGGCTGGTGCTGCTGCTGGTCGAGGACCTGACCGAGGCCCGGCGGATAGAGGCGGTGCGGCGCGACTTCGTCGCGAACGTCAGCCACGAGCTCAAGACCCCCGTCGGTGCCCTCTCCCTCCTCTCCGAGGCCGTGATGGACGCCTCGGACGACCCGGAGGCCGTCACCCGCTTCGCCGGGCGCATGCAGGTCGAGGCGACCCGCCTGACCAGCCTCGTCCAGGAGCTGATCGACCTCTCGCGGGTGCAGAACGACGACCCGCTGGAGGACGCCGAGCCCGTCCGCGCCGACGAGCTGGTGGCCGAGGCCATCGACCGGTGCCGCCACGCCGCCGGCACCAAGCAGATCACCATGGCGGCCGGCGGTACGGCGGACCTCCGCGTGTGGGGCAACCGCGGCCAGCTCGCCGCGGCCCTCGGCAACCTCGTCGAGAACGCCGTGAACTACAGCCCGGCCCGTACGCGCGTGGGCATCGCCGCGCGCCGGGTCACCTCGCCCGGCGGGGAAATGATCGAGATCGCCGTGACCGACCAGGGCATCGGCATCTCGGACCGGGACAAGGACCGGATCTTCGAGCGGTTCTACCGCGTCGACCCGGCGCGCTCACGCGCCACCGGCGGGACCGGACTGGGACTCGCCATCGTCAAGCACGTGGCCGCCTCGCACGGCGGGGAGGTCACGGTCTGGAGCGCCGAAGGACAGGGCTCCACCTTCACCCTGCGGCTCCCGGAGGCGGGCCGCGAACGGGACCGGGACAAGGCGGACCGCCGTAACCAGTCCCTCGTGGGACCGGACGAGATCGACGACGACGATGCCGACGACGTCGAACGTCCCTATGAGACCTTCACCGATGAAACCCTTCCCGCCCCGGAGGTCCTTCCGTGACCCGAGTACTCGTCGTCGAGGACGAAGAGTCGTTCAGCGACGCGCTGTCGTACATGCTCCGCAAGGAGGGCTTCGAGGTCGCGATCGCGGCCACCGGACCCGACGGCCTGGACGAGTTCGAGCGCAACGGTGCCGACCTCGTGCTGCTCGACCTGATGCTGCCGGGGTTGCCCGGCACGGAGGTGTGCCGCCAGCTGCGCGGCCGCTCCAACGTCCCGGTCATCATGGTGACCGCCAAGGACAGTGAGATCGACAAGGTCGTCGGGCTCGAAATAGGAGCCGACGACTACGTGACCAAGCCGTTCTCGTCCCGCGAGCTGGTGGCCCGTATCCGTGCGGTGCTGCGGCGGCGCGGGGAGCCCGAGGAGGTCGTTCCCGCCGCCCTGGAGGCCGGGCCCGTCCGCATGGACGTCGACCGGCACGTGGTGACGGTCGGCGGCGGCAAGGTGGACCTGCCGCTCAAGGAGTTCGACCTGCTGGAGATGCTGCTGCGGAACGCGGGCCGGGTGCTGACGCGTATGCAGCTCATCGACCGGGTCTGGGGCGCCGACTACGTGGGCGACACCAAGACCCTGGACGTCCATGTGAAGCGGCTGCGCGCCAAGATCGAGCCGGATCCGGGGGCGCCGCGCTACCTGGTGACGGTGCGTGGTCTGGGCTACAAGTTCGAGCCCTAGAGAGGGCGTCGGGACGCGGGCGTGAGACGGACGCCCGGCCCGACGGCCATGGAATTCCCTGCCCTTTGAGGGCGATGACGGCTCAAGGCCCCGGAGCGCATCGCTCCGGGGCCTTGAGCCGTGGTGCTGCCCGGCCAGTCCGCCGTCCGCGGTCCCAGTGACCCGCGGAGGCGTCTCGCGGTGGTCTCAGTGACCCGCGGAGGACCCGCCCGTGGTGTGGCCGGCGCTCGCGGACGCGTCGGCGCCGGGGGACGCCTGCGTCCCGGCGTCGTCGCCGTTCAGCTCGTCCTCCTCGTCCTCCGACGTGTCCTCGCCGCCCTCCTGGCCTTCCTCGCCCTCCTGGTCCTCACCGGTGGTCGGGGAGGCGGAGGGGCTCGCGGAGCGCGAGGGGGTCGGTACGGCGGTGGGGCCGAAGCCCTCGAAGTAGCGCGTCGCGGGTACGACGAACGCATCGAGGCGCACCTCGCCGGTCCGGCTGAGGTCGAAGACGACCTTCTGGACGTCGCCGTCGCGCATGGACTCGCTGCCGGTGGCCATGACGGCGGACGGGTTGCCCTCGCCGCCGAGGATCAGGGCGCCGCCGGCCGGGACCGTGAGCGGCCCGGTGCCCTTGGCCGGCGAGAGCTTCACCTTCTCCTTCGAGCCCTCGACGGTGACGGACTGGAGGACCTGGTCCTCGTCGCCGTTGTTGAAGATCTTGGCGGCGATGACGGCCGAGCCCTCGGTGCCCTCGGGCTGGGTGATCACGTTCGCGTTCTGGACCTTGATCTCACCGACGTGTGTTGCTGCGTTGTCCGGCTTGACCTGCAGCGTCGAGGCCGAGTTCCCGGCCCCGCAGGCGGTCAGCGCGGCGAGGGAGAAGGCGATGGCAGAAGCGGCGAGAGCGCCGCGTCGGATGCTGCGGCTCACGGCGGCGGCAACTCCTTGGACGACGGGAGGGGCGGCTCGGAACCGCCCCAAGGGCTTGTCAGCGGGCTTAGGTTACCGAGCCGTCCTCCCGGCCTCGCACCCGACCCGCCCCGCCGCCATTCGTCCCCTTCCGGGAGCCCGTGCGGAAAATCCCCCGGACACCTGTCCGGACGATTTTCCGGGCGAATCCGGGAAGGCGCCGGAATTGATCAGCATTGATCGGTACGGACGATCCTGGTTCTCCGTCAGGTGCCGGTGATGAACAGCCGGATGAAGACCTCGATGAACACGGCCCCGGACATCCTCATGAACACCCCGGTGAACGCCCCGCTGAACACCGCGAGGAACGCACGGTTGAAACGCGCCGATGAACACCCCGGCGCACACCGCGGATGCATGTCGCGGACTCACGCCGACACCAACACGGTGATCAATTCGCGGAACGTGTCGTACCGGGCTCGAAGGATCCGATTGGAGTAGTGGAAGTCAGCCACCTGGACTCCGGCAAACCGGGACGTTCGACCTGTCTTGAGGGCCCCGCAAGGTGGGTAACGGCCATGTTTCGCCCCGCCGCCGCAGCCCCTCCGACCTGCGAATTCCTGCCTCCCGAGAGCCCCCGCAGCACGTTCCGGTCGCTGTTGTCAAGCCCCGAGATATGCCCTGACCTGCGAAAACGCCATTCAGAACGGGCCGTTCCCGTGTTACTCTGGATAGCCACGGAAGGGGTACCTGTCACATGACGTTCAAGGTTGGCGACACCGTGGTCTATCCCCATCACGGGGCCGCGCTGATCGAGGCCATCGAAACTCGCCAGATCAAAGGCGTGGACAAGACCTACTTGGTGCTGAAGGTCGCCCAGGGCGACCTGACGGTTCGTGTGCCAGCGGACAATGCGGAGTTCGTCGGCGTGCGCGATGTGGTCGGGCAGGACGGGCTGGACCGGGTCTTCGAGGTGCTGCGTGCACCGTATGCGGAAGAGCCGACCAACTGGTCCCGCCGCTACAAGGCAAATCTCGAGAAGCTCGCGTCCGGCGACGTGATCAAGGTCGCGGAGGTTGTGCGCGATCTGTGGCGCCGTGAGCGGGAGCGCGGGCTTTCCGCAGGTGAGAAGCGCATGCTCGCCAAGGCCCGGCAGATTCTGGTGAGCGAGCTCGCCCTCGCGGAGAACACCAACGAGGACAAGGCCGAGGCTCTGCTCGACGAGGTCCTCGCGTCCTGACGCGCTGATCCGCCCCCGCAGGTCCGACGCTCCGCCGGCCCCGGCCCGGAATTCCTTCCGGGAGGAAAGCCGACGTGACAGCTGGTGTGTCTATGCCGCGGTGCCCGAGTGACGAAAGTCCGTCGCCGGGCGCTGCGGCATGTGTACGGCAGCACGAGCGCGCCGTTCTGTTGTTGGTCAGGCGTGCCGGGCCCGGGCATCCTGCTCGACCAGTTGTCACGGAAGGGACTGGTCGGGGCTTCGCGCCCGGCACGCTGAGGCCATACCCAACCCGGCCGAGGAAACAAACCTGAACGCGCAACCAATGTCCGAGACGCCGCGTCCCGCGGGACGCTCCGGCAGCCCGAACAACACCCGTACCGCCGCGGTCATTCCGGCCGCCGGCCGCGGTGTCCGCCTCGGCCCCGGCGCCCCCAAGGCGCTGCGCGCCCTGAGCGGCACCCCGATGCTGGTGCACGCCGTACGCGCCATGGCCCGCTCCCGTGCCGTCTCCGTCGTCGTCGTGGTGGCCCCTCCTGACGGCGCGGCCGAGGTCCGCAACCTTCTCGGCGACCACGCGCTGCCCGGCACCACCGATGTGCTCGTCGTGCCCGGCGGTGAGACCCGCCAGGAGTCCGTACGGCTCGGTCTCGCGGCCCTTCCCGACGACGTCGGCGTCGTCCTCGTCCACGACGCCGCCCGGCCGCTCGTGCCGGTCGACACGGTCGACGCGGTCGCCGCGGCCGTACGGGACGGCGCCCCGGCGGTCGTCCCGGCCCTGCCGCTCGCCGACACCGTCAAGCAGGTCATGCCGCGGCCCGCCGGCGAGCCGGAGCCCGTCACGGGGACGCCCGAGCGCGCCCTGCTGCGAGCCGTGCAGACCCCGCAGGGCTTCGACCGCGCCACGCTCGTCGAGGCCCACGAGAAGGTCGCCCTGGAGGGCGAGGGGGCCACGGACGACGCGGGGATGGTCGAGCGGCTCGGTGTCCCGGTCGTGGTCGTGCCGGGCCACGAGGAGGCGTTCAAGGTCACCCGGCCGCTGGACCTCGTCCTGGCCGAGGCCGTACTCGCCCGCAGGAGGGCCACCGATGGCTTCTGAGACCCCCGCCTCCGGGCAGCCGCTTCTGCCCCTGACGGGCATCGGCACCGACGTGCACGCCTTCGAGAAGGGCCGTGAGCTCTGGTGTGCGGGTCTGCTGTGGGAGGACGCCGAGTACGGGCTGGCCGGGCACTCCGACGGCGACGTGGCCGCGCACGCCGCCTGTGACGCGCTCTTCTCCGCGGCCGGCCTCGGGGATCTGGGCGCGCACTTCGGTACGGACCGGCCTGAATGGTCCGGCGCTTCCGGCGTGACTCTTCTCACAGAGGCGGCCCGGATCGTGCGGGACGCCGGGTTCGGGATCGGCAATGTGGCGATCCAGGTGATCGGCGTACGGCCCAAGATCGGCAAGCGGCGCGGGGAAGCGCAGAAGGTGCTCTCCGCCGCCGTGGGCGCGCCGGTGTCGGTCTCCGGCACGACCACCGACGGCCTCGGCCTCACCGGCCGCGCGGAGGGCCTGGCCGCCATCGCCACGGCCCTCGTGTACCGCCGCGCCTAGGTGTATTGATCACGAGCGTTGTTGACTGTCGTGGGGGTTGATCGATAGCGAAGACCTCCGCTGTGGTGGAGCTGTCTAGGACTGCACCGC
>NZ_JBEYUP010000023.1:0-101718 GCF_040643575.1 Streptomyces sp. NPDC047108 | reverse complement strand
CCACCCCCCAGGTCATCCGTTCGACAGGGGGAACAGTCATGCCGGGCCCGGAGGCCAACGGTCCTCTTGCAGGACCGCGGAAAACATAACGGGGGAGGCGGCCCGACTCGGCCGTCAGCCCTGCCCGGCGGTCACCGGGAACTCCGTCACCACGGCGTCGACGAACGCCTTGAGATCGGCCGGCTTCCGGCTGGTGATCAGGGTGTTGGGGCCCTCGCGGCAGAGGTGCACCTGTTCGTCGACCCACATGCCGCCCGCGTTGCGGATGTCGGTCTCCAGGCTCGGCCACGAGGTCAGGGTGCGGCCGCGCAGCACGTCCGCCTCGACGAGCGTCCACGGTGCGTGGCAGATCGCGGCCACGGGCCTGCCCGCGTCGAAGAAGCTCTTGACGAAGGCCACGGCCCTGCCGTCCATCCGCAGGAAGTCGGGGTTGGCCACGCCCCCGGGCAGCACGAGTCCGGCGTACGCGTCCACCGACGTGTCGGTAACGGTCGTGTCCACGGGGAAGGTGTCGGCCTTGTCGAGGTGGTCGAACGCCTGGATCCTGCCGGACTTGGTGGAGACGAGTTCCGGCGTGCCACCCGCGTCGCGTACGGCCTGCCACGGATCGGTCAGCTCCACCTGCTCGACGCCCTCGGGGGCCACGAGGAAGGCTACCTTCACGATCTTCACGTCCTCTCGGCCATCGGCTGTGCCGTCCTGCACCGCTCGACTGCCCGGCACAAGGAGGACGAAACGGGCCGACGGCCGAGAGGACACGGTGTGCGGTCAGGCACGCGCCCCGGGTGACGCCTCGAGGCGCCCGAGGTCCTCGCCCAGGATCGCGGTGCCCTCGAAGACACCGAGCCGCTCCCGGTAGAGCTCGATGGGCACGCCGTTCGGGTCGTGCAGATACAGGCTGTCCTCCACGCCCCGGTCCGGTCCCGCGTACGGGATGCTCGCCCCGTCCAGGGCGCGGCGCGCGGCGTCGAACTGCTCGTCACCCACGGAGATGGCCAGATGCTGGATCCCGCCGACGGTCTCGGCGAACGGCGGGTGGTCGTGGCCGGGGAAGTCGAAGAATCCGAGCAGATTGCCGTGTCCGATGTCGAAGAAGAAGTGTGTGGAGCCGCGGTAGTCGCGGTTCTCCACGATCTCGACGAGCGGGAACCCGAGGAACTCCTGGTGGAAGCGGATGGTCTCCTCGACGTCGCGGCAGATGAAGGCGACGTGGTGGACGCCGCGGGCCGGGGTCTCCCCCCGCTCCGGCCCCTCGCGGAGATACCGGGCCCGAAGCTCCTCACGATGCGCTCGTACGGCCTCCAGTGCGGCTCCCTCGGGCTGGGGCATTCCTGCACACCTCCTGAACGGTGATTGCATCCTCAACCATTATCCTCCGCGATCTCCGCGGAAACGGCGAGAGGGCCTTCCGGCGGGGAACCGCGCCGGGCGGGCGGAAAGAGTGCGGCCGGCCGTGGGACGGCGGGCGTCCCAGTCGGCGTCACGACGGCAGACGCGCAGGTCAGCCGCCGGGGAAGCAGGGGGCACGGCAGGAGGGCCCGCTCAGGAGGCGGTGAACCGGTCCCGCAGCTCGCGCTTGAGAATCTTTCCGCTCGCGTTCCGCGGCAGCTCCTCGACCAGGAAGACCTGCTTGGGTGCCTTGAAGTGCGCGAGCCGCTCCCGCGCGTGGGCGAGCAGGTCCTGCGGATCGACCTCGCCGCGGGGGACGACGACGGCCGTGACCGACTCGATCCACCGCTCGTCCGCGAGCCCGATCACGGCCACCTCGGCGACCGCGGGGTGCTCGTACAGCACGTCCTCCACCTGGCGCGAAGCGACCAGCACGCCACCGGAGTTGATCACGTCCTTCACGCGGTCGACGACGGTGAAGTACCCCTCGGCGTCCCGTACGACGAGGTCGCCGGAGTGGAACCAGCCGCCCCGGAACGCCTCTTCCGTCTCCTCCGGCTTGCCCCAGTAGCCCTCGCAGAGCTGCGGCGAGCGGTAGACGACCTCACCCTGCGTGCCGTCGGGCACCTCCTGGCCGGCTTCGTCGACGACGCGCGCCTCCACGAAGAGCACGGGCCGCCCGCAGGAGTCCATGCGCCCCTCGTGCTCGTCCGGGCCGAGGACGGTCGCGAGCGGGCCGATCTCGCTCTGGCCGAAGCAGTTGTAGAACGCCAGGCCGGGAAGGCGGCCGCGGAGCCGTTCCAGCACGGGTACGGGCATGATGGAGGCGCCGTAGTACGCCTTGCGCAGCGCCGTCAGATCGCGGTCGGCGAAGCCCGGATGGTTGGACAGACCGATCCACACGGTGGGCGGGGCGAAGAGGCTGTCCGCGCGTCCGGCCTCCACGAGATCGAAGACCCGGTCCGCGTCGGGGGCGTCGAGGATCGTGTTCTCCGCCCCGACCGCGAGGCAAGGCAGCAGGAACACATGCATCTGCGCCGAGTGGTACAGCGGAAGGGCATGGACCGGGCGGTCCGTCTCCTTCAGGTCGAGGGCGGTGATGGCGCTGACGTACTCGTGGACCAGCGCGCGGTGCGTCATCATCGCGCCCTTGGGCAGTGCGGTGGTGCCCGATGTGTAGAGGAGCTGGGCGAGTTGCTCGGCCGCCGGATCGGCGTCCTGCTCGTACGGGTCGTACGGATCGGCGCCGTTCAGCCGTGCGAGGAGCGAGTCGCCGGTGTCGCGCAGCGGCAGCACCGCGAACGGCTCCGGGACCTCGCCGCGCATCCCGGGGTCGGCGAGCACCAGCGAACTCCCGGACTGCTCAAGGATGTAGAGCAGATCCTCACCCGTGAGGTGGTGGTTGACGGGCACGTGCACCAGCCCCGCGCGGGCGCAGCCGAGGAAGCCGATCAGGTAGGCGTCGGAGTTGTGCCCGTACGAGGCGACGCGGTCGCCGGGCCGGAGTCCCTGGTCGCGCAGGACGGTGGCCGCCGCGGAGACGGCCGCGTCGAGTTCGCCGTACGTCCAGGCGCGCGGGCCGTACCGTACGGCGGTGCGTTCGGGCACCCGCCGTGCGCTGCGCCGCAGAACGCCGTCCACCGTGCTGCTCCGTGCACCCGTCATGGCGTGATCCTGTTCGTCCGCACGGCCCGGGTCAAGGCGGCGGGCGGGCGTGCGCGACGAGGGATCCACCATGGCCGGTCGCCCGCCGCCATGGTGACGGTGCGTCATACGGCGCGTTCGCGGCCCTCCCAGTACGGCGCGCGCAGCCGCCGCTTGTAGAGCTTGCCGTTGGGGTCGCGGGGCATGGCCTCGGTGAAGTCCACGGAGCGGGGGCGCTTGAAGCCGGCGAGCCGTTCCGCGCAGTGGGCGAGGATGTCCTCCTCGATCGGGGGCCCCGGAGTGTGTCCCTCTCCGAGTTCGACGACCGCCTTGACCTCCTCGCCCCAGTCGTCGTGCGGGATGCCGAAGGCGGCGGCGTCGGCGACGGCGGGGTGGGTGAGGAGGACGGATTCGATCTCCGCCGGGTAGATGTTGACCCCGCCCGAGATGATCATGTCGATCTTGCGGTCGCGGAGGTAGAGGTAGCCGTCCTCGTCCAGGAACCCGAGGTCGCCGACGGTGAAGAAGTCGCCGATGCGGTTCTTCCTCGTCTTGTCCTGGTCCTTGTGGTAGCTGAAGCCGCCGGTGCTCATCTTCAGGTAGACGGTGCCGAGTTCACCGGGCGGCAGACGGTTGCCGTCGTCGTCGAAGACGGCGAGTTCGCTGATCGGCCACGCCTTGCCGACGGTTCCCGGTTTCTTCAGCCAGTCCTCGGCGGTCGCGAAGGCGCCGCCGCCCTCGCTGGCCGCGTAGTACTCCTCCACGCAGTGGCCCCACCACTCGATCATGGCGCGCTTGACGTGGTCGGGGCACGGGGCGGCGCCGTGGATGGCGTGCCGCATGGCCGAGACGTCGTACCGGTCCTTGACCTCGTCGGGCAGGGCGAGGAGCCGGTGGAACTGCGTCGGCACCATGTGGGTGTGCGTGCAGCGGTGACGGTCCATCAGCAGCAGCATCTCCTCCGGCGTCCACTTGTCCATCAGCACGACCCGGTGGCCGATGTGCAGGGACGCACCGGCGAACTGGAGCACGGCGGTGTGGTAAAGCGGCGAGCAGACCAGATGGACGTTGCCGTCGAAGGGCCGTATGCCGAAGATGGCCAGGAAGCCCCCCAGATAGGTCTCCTCCGGCGGCTTGCCCTGGAGCGGCCTCCGGATGCCGCGCGGCCGGCCCGTGGTGCCGGAGGTGTAGTTCATGACCCAGCCGAGGGTGCGCTCGTCCGGCGGCGTCGTGGGACGCCCGGCGAGGAGATAGGCGTACGGCCGGAAGCCTTCGACGGCGCCGACCGCGTAGCGCTGCTCGGGGAGCAGACCGGCCTCGTCGGCCGCCCTCCTCGCCTGTTCGCCGAACCGCTCGTGGGCGATCAGCACCTTGGCCCCGGAGTCGGCGACGATCCAGGCGATCTCGGGGCCGACGAGGTGGTGGTTGACCGGGACCAGATAGAACCCGGCCTGGGAGGCGGCGAGGTAGGCGGTGAAGAACTCCACGCCGTTGGGGAGGACGACGGCGAAGGCGTCACCCCTGCGGAGCCCGGCCGCGCGCAGCCCGCGCACCAGCCGGTTGCACGCGGCGTGCAGCCGGCCCGCGGTCCACTCCTCGCCGTCGGGGGCGACGAGGACCGTACGGTCCGGGTCCTGGGCCGCCTGGGCCCAGAATCCGTTGAGGGCTTCCGACATGGCTCGGGTCTCCTTCCGGGGAGGACCGGTGGCTGAGCGACAAGGGCGATCTGAAGGCCGGGCTGAACGGCACCTCTCGGACTGACGCGATGTCGGAGTCAGCGCCCGGCCAGGCGGTTGATCCGGTCGACGGCCCGCTCGAAGCCCCGCGTGAGGTCGTCGACGACGGCCTGCACGCTGCGCTCGGAAGTCATCGACCCGACGATCTGGCCGACGGGCGTGCCGAGCAGTGGCTCCACCTCGTACTTCTGGATCCGGGAGACGGCCTCGGCGACCAGGAGGCCCTGGAGCGGCATCGGCAGCGTCCCGGGCCCGGCCGGGTCGTCCCAGGCGTCCGTCCACTCCGTGCGCAGCTGGCGCGCGGGCTTGCCGGTGAGCGCCCGCGAACGGACGGTGTCGCCGGAACCGGCCTCGAGCAGCTTCCGGGTGAGCGCCGGTGAGTGGAGATCGGCCTCCTCGGTGGTGAGCCAGAGGGAGCCGAGCCAGACGCCCTGCGCGCCGAGGGCGAGCCCGGCGGCGATCTGTTCGCCGCTGCCGATGCCGCCCGCGGCGAGGACGGGCAGCGGATCGACGGCGCGGACGACCTCGGGGACGAGCACCATGGAGGCGATCTCGCCGGTGTGGCCGCCCGCCTCGTAGCCCTGCGCGACGACGATGTCGATCCCCGCCTCGGCATGGCGCCGCGCGTGCTTGGCGCTGCCCGCGAGCGCGGCGACGAGGACGTCGTGGTCGTGGGCGCGCGCGATGACGTCGTCGGGCGGTGAGCCGAGGGCGTTGGCGAGGAGGCGTATCGGATAGTCGAAGGCCACGTCGAGCTGGGAGCGGGCGACCTGCTCCATCCAGCCGGTGATGCGCCACCCGGAGGTCTCGCCGTCCGCGAGTTCGGGGACGCCGTGCTTGGTGAGGAGGTCCTGGACGTAGGCGCGGTGCCCCTCGGGGATCATCGCCTCGACGTCCGCCTCGGTCACCCCCTCGACCTTGCGGGCCGGCATGACGACGTCCAGCCCGTACGGCCGGCCGTCGGTGTGGTCCTGCATCCAGTCGAGGTCGCGGGCGAGATCACCGGGCGCGCCGTAGCGGACGGCGCCGAGGACGCCGAAGCCGCCCGCGCGGGTGAGGGCCGCGGCCACGGCGGGGAACGGTGTGAACCCGAAGATGGCGTGCTCGGCACCCAGTTTCCTGCTCAGCTCCGTCTCCATGGGCGCAGGATGCCGCAGCGGGCCGGACGAGGGAAGAGATTTTCTGATGCTGCGTCAGATTCGTTGCGCTCCTTGACAGGACCCCGGCACGGGAAGAAAGTTTCGACGTCACATGGCGGATCGAAAGATACTTTCAGGAGGTCCTGTGAATCGGCGGCAGTTCGGAGCCGGCGTCCTGACGCTCGGCGGAGCGTTCGTCCTGGCCTCCCCGCCCGCGCCCGCCGCCTCCGCGCCGGACACCCGATCCCGTACGCACACCACCCTCCGCCGCGGCAGCCCCGCCCGTGCCGGGCTCCTGGAACAGCACCTCCGCCGGCTGGTCACCGACGCCCGCGCGTATCTGGGCCCGTCGCCGAAGTACCCCTACTACGCGGGGGCGACGGTCCTCGCGGGGCGCGGTGGCACCGTGGCGCTGGAGGAGGCCATCGGACACGCCCTGCGGTACTCCCGGTACGACGAGGCCACCGACACCGGGGTGGAGCTCCCCGCCGGTGAGCGGGTCGCGATGGCCCCCGACACCGTCTTCGACCTCGCCTCCGTCTCCAAGCTCTTCACCTCGGTCCTGGCCGTCCAGCAGATCGAGCGCGGGGAGCTGAAGCTGGAGGCCACCGTCGCCTCGTACCTCCCCGAGTTCGGCGCCGCGGGCAAGCAGGACATCACGATCCGCCAGCTCCTCACCCACACCTCGGGCTTCCGTCCGGATCTGCCGTTCTACGCGCAGCCGACCTGGGAGGGGAAGCTGCGGCTGCTGTGGAACGAGGCGCCCGTCAATCCTCCCGGCACCAAGTACCTCTACTCGGACCTCAATCTGATCTCGCTCCAGTTCGTGCTGGAGCGGATCACCGGCCGCCCGCTGGACGTCCTGCTGCGCGAGGACATCACCCGCCCGCTCGGCATGACCTCGACCCGCTACAACCCGCCCGCCTCCTGGAAGCCGCGGATCGCCGCCACCGAGGACCAGCGCAAGCCGTGGGCGCGGCTGGACCGGGGCCTGGTGTGGGGCGAGGTGCACGACGAGAACGCCTGGTCCTTCGGCGGGGTCGCCGGGCACGCGGGCGTCTTCTCCTGCGCATGGGATCTCGCCGTGCTGTGCCGCACCCTGCTGAACGGCGGCGCGTACGGCCACGCGCGGATCCTCGAGCCCGAGTCGGTGGAGCTGATGTTCACCGACTTCAACACCGCCTTTCCCGGTGACGAGCACGGGCTCGGCTTCGAGCTCTACCAGCACTGGTACATGGGCGCGATGGCCACCCCGCGTACGGCCGGGCACACCGGGTTCACCGGCACCTCGATCGTCCTGGACCCGAGCACCGACTCCTTCCTCGTACTGCTCTCCAACTCCGTCCACCCGTGCCGCACCTGGCGCTCGGGCAGCGCGCCGCGCATGGCCGCGGCGAACAGCATGGCGCGCGCCGTGCCCGTACGCCCGGCCCACGGGCGGACCGCGTGGTTCTCAGGGATGGCGACGGGCCGCTCGGCCACGCTCGCGTTGCCGTCCGTCACGGTCACGCGCGCGAGCGCACGGCTGCGGTTCTCACTGTGGTGGGACACCGAGCCCTCGGCCGACCAGCTGTTCCTGGAGGCGTCCTCGGACGGCGGGGAGAGCTGGGGGCGCGTGCCGTTCAGCACAGCAGCTCCGGGCGGCTCGCCCGTGCAGCACCCGGACGGCGCGGTCACCGGCTGGTCCGGCCGCGTCTGGCACCGGGCGCGGGCCGATCTGTCCGCCTGGCGCGGAAAGCCCGTGACCCTGCGCTGGCGGTACGCGACCGATGCGCAGTACGTGGGCCGGGGCGTGTACGCGGACGGCATTCGGGTCGAGGACGGGGACCGCACGCTCTTCGACGACGCACGGCCCGCGGACGCCTCGCGGATCGCTCTCGCGGGCTGGTCCGCGGAAGGGAACTGACCCCGGGGCCGCCCGCATCAGAGCGGCGCGGGGCGCTGCGGGGCCCGTACGGGCGGGAGCGGCGCCGGTTCCTCATCGGTGGCGAGCCGAGCGTGGCGCTCGACGTCGTAGCGGACACCGTCGTACTCGAGCTTGCGGCGCTCGGTTCCCTCCACGGCGAACCCGGCCGCCACGGCGACCCGGCAGGAGGCCGGGTTGTTGGTCCGATGGCCCAACTCCAGCCGGAACAGCGCGGCTTCGGCGAACACCCACCGGGCGAGCGAGCGGCAGGCCTGTGACGCGACGCCCCGGCCGCGGGCCTGTTCCGTCGTCCAGTAGGAGACCCATCCGGTGCGGTGCTGCCGGTTCACCGCGCCGACGGCGACCTGGCCGAGCACCGTGTCGGTGTCGTCGGTCACGGCGAAGGAGAACGCGGAGCCCGAGGCCCACTGCTCGTTCCGGTCGGCGATCCATCGCGCCGCGGCGTCCGGCGTCGACACGGGCGCACTGCTCTGCCACCGCATCGACGGGTCGCTGAACGCGGTGAGCACCGGCCCGGCGTCCCCGTCCGTCCAGCGCCGCAGCCACAGCCCCCGGGCTGCCGTGATCCGTTGCTCCACGCCCGGAGTCTCCCGCGGCCGTGCTGTCCTCGCCAACCGTTTCCGTGGAGCCCGGGGTGGTGCGGGTTCCGTGGCGCCCGGGGTGGTGCGGGTCTCCGTGGCGCCCGGGGTGGTGCGGCCGGTGGGCGACCCCGCACGGGACCGCCCACCCGCGTACTGCGCCGCTACTTCCCCAGCACCGCCATGGCCGCGTTGTGCCCCGGGATGCCGCTGACGCCGCCGCCGCGGACCGCGCCCGCGCCGCACACCAGGACGTTCGGGTGCGCGGTCTCCACGCCCCAACGGCCCGTGCCCTCGGTCGCGTACGGGAAGGCGAGGTCACGGTGGAAGATGTTGCCGCCGGGCAGCCCGAGGTCGCGTTCCAGGTCCAGCGGGGTCTTCGCCTCGATGCAGGGCCTGCCGTCGGCGTCCGTCGCCAGGCAGTCCGAGACGGGCTCGTCGAGGCAGGCGTCGAGCTGGGCGAGCGTGGACTTCAGCAGCTCCTCCCGTACGGCGTCGTTGTCGCGCTCGAAGAGCCGGGCGGGCGTGTGCAGCCCGAAGAGCGTCAGCGTCTGATACCCCTCGGCGACCAGCTCCTGGCCGAGGATCGACGGGTCGGACAGCGAGTGGCAGTAGATCTCCGACGGCGGGGCGGACGGCAGCTCACCGGCGGCGGCCTGCGCGTACGCCGCCGCCAACTGCCCGTATCCCTCGGCGATGTGGAAGGTGCCGGAGAAGGCGTCGCGCGGGTCGACATCGCGGTCACGCAGCCGCGGCAGCCGCTTCAGCAGCATGTTCACCTTCAGTTGGGCGCCCTCGGGCTTCGGCGCGCTCGCCTCCTCGCCGAGCAGCCCGGCCAGGGCGTGCGGGGCGGCGCCCACCAGGACGTGCCGGGCGGCCACCGTCCCCTCGCCGTCGGCGGTGCGGTACGTGACCTCGGCGCTGCCGCCGTCGGTGGCGATCGCCGTGGCCTCGTGGCCGGTGACGATCTCGGCGCCCGCCGACCGGGCGGCACCCGCGAGGGCATCCGTGAGCGCGCCCATGCCGCCCACCGGGACGTTCCAGTCACCGGTTCCGCCACCGATCACGTGGTAGAGGAAGCAGCGGTTCTGCCGCAGGCTCTCGTCGTGCGCGTCGGCGAATGTGCCGATCAGCGCGTCGGTCAGGACGACGCCGCGGACCAGGTCGTCCTCGAACGTCTCCTCCAGCGCGACGCCGATCGGCTGCTCGAACAGCGCCTGCCAGGCCGCGTCGTCCCCGATGCGGCGGCGCAGCTCCTCACGGTCCGGCAGCGGTTCGGTGAGCGTGGGGAAGACCTGTTCGGCGAGCCGCAGGGTCATGCCGTAGAAGTCCTGCCAGGCGCGGAAGTCCCGGTCGGACCCCGTGAGCCGGGTGAACGCCTCGCGGGTACGCGTCGTGCTGCCGCTGTCCACCAGCAGCCCGGTCGCGCGGCCGTCGCGTACGGCGGGGGTGTAGGAGGAGACGGTCCGTTCGGCGACCGTGAAGCTGAGGTCCAGATCCCGCACGATCTTCTGCGGCAACAGGCTGACCAGGTAGGAGTAGCGGGACAGCCGGGCGTCGACCCCTGCGAAGGGGCGCGTGGACACGGCGGCGCCGCCGGTCCGGTCCAGCCGCTCGAGCACGAGCACGCTGCGCCCGGCGCGGGCGAGGTAGGCGGCGGCGGTGAGGCCGTTGTGGCCACCGCCGATGATCACTGCGTCGTAGGTCTCCTTGGCAGGCATGCCTCTTCGTAACACGGTCCCGGCCTCCTGCGCAGCGGCGCCTGCGGTGCAGGGGCATGCCGGCGGACGGGGCGGGGAGCCGCGGCGTACGGTCAGCGGCCGCGCGTGGGGCGCTGTCCGCGGAGGTCGGCGACGCGCCGGAGTATCGCCTCGGCCTCCTTGGAACGGCCGAGCTGCTCCAGGCAGTGGGCCTCGTCGTTGCGGCTGGTCAGGGCGTCGGGGTGGTCCGCTCCGAGGACCCGCTCACGGGCCGCGGCCACCTCGCTGTAGACGGTCAGGGCCTCCGGCCAGCGGCCCAGCCGGCCGAGCCCGACGGCTACCTCGCGGCGGCTGGCGAGGGTGTCCGGATGGTCCGCGCCGAGGACGTCCCCGCGGATCTCGCCCACCGCCCGGGCCTCGGCGACGGCCTCCTCCCAGCGCTCCAGGCGCCCGAGGTTGACCCCGAGGACGTGACGGGCACGCAGCGTCTCGGGATCGGTCGCGCCGTGTGCACGTGTGCGGTCCTCGACCAACTCGCGGCAGAGGACGAGTGCTTCCTCACCGCGGCCGAGCCGCCCGAGGCTGATCCCTACCTCGTAGCGGGCGGCGAGGGTGTCGGCGTGGTCGGGGCCCAGGGCCTCGCGCCGCGCCGCGGCGACCTCGCGGTAGGTGTCCAGGGCCTCCTGCCACCGGCCCAGCAGGCCGAGTGCGTAGGCGACTTCGCACCGGGTGACGAGGGTGTCGGGATGGGTCTCGCCGAGGACGCGGGCGCGGTCGGCGGCCACGTCGCGCGCCATCGCGTACGAGTCCTCCAGGCGTCCGAGCCGGCCGAGGTTGAAGGCGAGGTTGTGGCGGCAGCGGAGGGTGTCGGGGTGGTCGGCGCCCATGGTCCGCTCGCGCACGGCGAGGACGGCGGTGTAGACCGCGTTGGCCTCGAAGTGGCGGTCGAGCAGCCCGAGGACGTACGCGGTCTCCTGGCGGGCGGCGAGGGTGTCGGCGTGCTCGGGTCCGAGCACGCGCTCGCGCCCCTCGGCGACCCGGCCGAACTCACGGAGCGCGTCGGCCGCGCGGCCGAGCCTGGCGAGGGTGAAGCCGACTTCGTAGCGGCTGGCGAGCGTGTCCGGATGGTCGGGGCCGAGGGCGTGCTCGCGCTCCGCCGCGACCGAGCGGTGCACCTCGCCCGCCTCGGCCCAGCGGCCCAGGCGCCCGAGGCTGAGCCCGGCGTTGTGGCGCTTGGCGAAGGAGGAGAGCAGTTCGGCCGGCGGCGGAGTGGGGCGGTCCTCGACCGGCGAGGGCGCCAGAGGCCGGTACGGGTCGGGGCGGGCGATCCACTCGCCGGTGAGCGCGGCGGCCACCGGGTCGGGTGGCGCGCCGGACGCGGACGGGTGGGAGTGCGCCCGGGATCCGGTGGTCATGGAACGCGCCCAGCCGGGCAGTCCGTGCGCGGCGGCGGCGCGGGCGACGCGCAGCGTCGGCGACTCGGTGCGGGGGGCTCCGGCGGCCTCGGGGCCGTTCGCCGCGCCGGGCGCGTGAGCGGCGCTCCGGGGCGCGCCGCCAGGACCGAGCGCGGAGGCCGTACCGTGCGCCGAGGCCGTGCCGTGCGCGGCGGCGGTGCCGTGCGCGGCGGCGGTGCGGGAAGCATGCGGGGTGGTGCCATGAGCCGGGACGCCATGAGCCGGAGCGCCGTGGGGCGCTGTGCCGTGGGGCGCTGTGCCGTGGTGTCGCGCCGCTCCCGAGCCGTGGCCGCTCATGCCGTGGGCCGCCGCGCCGTGAGCAGCCGCATCCGCCGTACGGGGCGCGGCGCCGGCAGCCGGAACGATGCCGTCCGGCGCGGCCGCCGCGTCCTCCGCCGCCCCCTGTGTCCCCGGCGCCGGGGGCCACATCGCCCCGGCCGGTCCGCCACCGCCGTACGGCCAGGTCCCGTCGTCCGCGGCCCGCCCCGCCGCGCCCGGCCCCGCGCCGGCGAACCGCGCGGCGTCGCGGGCCGACGCGATCCGTACGGCGATCTCCTCGGCGTCCCGCGGGCGGTCCTCCGGATCCTTGGCCAGCAGGTCGAGCACCACCCGCTCCAGGAACTCGGGGAGTTCGGGCCGGTGCGTACGGGGCGGCTCGGCCGGGGTGTCGCGGTGCCCGATGAGGATGGCCCAGGCGTCACCGAGGTCGAACGGCGGTGCGCCGGTGGCGATCTCGTACAGGACGCAGCCCAGCGAGTAGAGGTCGCTGCGGTGGTCGACGCCACCGTCGCCGATCTGCTCGGGCGACATGTAGTGCGGGGTGCCCATGGCGATGCCGGTGCCGGTCAGGCGGGCGGTGAAGCCGATGTCATGGCCGAGACGCGCGATGCCGAAGTCGCAGATCTTCACCGTGCCGTCGGCCAGCCGCATGATGTTGGCGGGCTTGAGGTCGCGATGGACGATGCCCTGGCGGTGGGTGTACGCGAGGGCGGCGGCGATCTGCTCGGCGGCGTCCACGACATCGGCGACGGGCAGCGGCTTGCGCGCGTTGTCCCGCAGGAGCTGGCTGAGATTGCGGCCCTCCAGCAGCTCCATCACCAGATAGAGCACGCCGTCGTGCTCGCCGAAGTCGTGGACCACGGTGATCCCGCGGTGCTGGAGCGCGGCGGCGACCCGCGCCTCCCGCCGGAACCGCTCCCGCAGCGCCCGTACGGCGGGCTGGTCGTGCTGGCGGCCCACCGGCTTGAGGCACTTGACGGCCACGCGGCGGCCGAGAGCCTCGTCGACAGCGCGCCAGACCTCGCCCATGCCTCCGCGCCCGATCAGGTCCAGCAGCCGGTAGCGGCCGTTGATCAGACTGGATTCCCCCATCGTCCGCTGTCGCCCCCGTCGGTCAATTCGGCCCGCCTCCCGGTTCGTCCAGTATGGCTGCCCGCTCGCGGAGCCTGTAAGGCGACGGGCGGGCACAGGGCCCGAGGCGGTCCATCGCGCGCAGGACGTGGCGCGGCGGAAGCCGCCAGCGCAGCTCGTCGGGGACGGTGCGCAGGATGCGGCGAGCGGCCCGCAACCGCCTGGTGACGGTCGTGGGCGGCGGCGCGGAGCGGCCGTAGAGGCGGTGGGCGTACGGCGGCAGAGCGGCGTACGCGAGTCCCGCGACGCGCCCCCATACAACCTCGCGCGCGGGCACGAGCAGCGGCCTGACGGGCGGACGGCGCAGGAAGGCGTCCACGTCGTACGCCTCCGGGCCCGCCTCGAGTTCCGGCCGCACCGAAGCGAAGTACGCCGCCATGCTCGCCGTGTCGCCGGGCACCGTCTCCGGGTCGAGGCCCACCAGACGGGCCGCCTCCCGCTGCTCGTGCACATAGGCGTCCGCCTGGCGGCCGGTGAGCGGGATGCCCGCGCGGCGGGCCACCTGGAGGTAGGAGTCGATCTCCGCGCAGTGCACCCACAGCAGCAGCTCCGGCTCGTCCACGCCGTAGCGTTCGCCGGTGTCCGGGTCGGTCGCCGAGAGGTGCCGGTGGATGGCGCGGACCCGGGCACCGGCCCTCTCGGCGGCCGCGGTCGTGCCGTAGGTGACGATGCCGACGAAGTTCGCCGTGCGCAGCAGCCGGCCCCAGGCGTCCTTCCGGAAATCGGAGTTCTGGGTGACGCCGCGGACGGCGCGCGGGTGCAGCGCCTGGAGGTACAGCGCGCGCACCCCGGCGATCCACATCACGGGGTCGCCGTGCATCTGCCAGGTGACCGATTCGGGGCCGAACAGGCCCGGGTCGGCGTCGCGCATCGCCTCACCTCCGGGCGCACAGGCTAGTTGGCCCCTCCGGGCGGTCAGCGGCGCACCCGGGGCATGCCGAGACCGATCCAGGAGATGATCTCGCGCTGGATCTCGTTGTTGCCGCCGCCGAAGGTGAAGATCACGGCGCTGCGGTAGCCGCGTTCCAGCTCGCCGTGGAGCACCGCACCCGCGGAGCCCTCCTTCAGCGGGGCGGCCGCGCCGACGATCTCCATCAGCCAGGCGTACGCGTCCCGGCGCGCCTCGGAGCCGTAGACCTTGACGGCCGAGGCGTCCTGCGGGGTGAGCGCGCCGCGCTGGAGGGCGTCCACCATCTGCCAGTTGAGCAGCTTCATCGCGTCGAGCCGGGCGTAGGTCCGGGCGAGACGGCCGCGGACCCAGCCGAGGTCGATGACGCGGCGCCCGTCGGCGAGCTTGGTGTCGGAAGCCCAGCGCTGGACGTTGTGCAGGGCGCGGACGGCCATCGTGCCGTGGGCGGCGAGGGTGACGCGCTCGTGGTTGAGCTGGGTGGTGATGAGCCGCCAGCCCTTGTTCTCCTCGCCGACGCGCCGGCTCACGGGGACGCGGATGTCCTCGTAGTAGCTGGCGGTGGTGTCGTGGGAGGCGAGGGTGTTGATGCGGGTGCAGGTGTAGCCGGGTTCGGTCGTCGGCACGAGCAGGATCGAGATGCCCTTGTGGGGCGGCGCTTCGGGGTCGGTGCGGACGGCGAGCCAGACCCAGTCCGCGGTGTCGCCGTTGGTGGTCCAGATCTTCTGGCCGTTGACGACGTAGGTGTCCCCGTCCCGCACGGCCCGGGTCTTGAGGGAGGCGAGGTCGGTGCCGGCGTCGGGCTCGCTGTAGCCGATGGCGAAGTCGATCTCGCCGGAGAGGATGCGGGGCAGGAAGTACGCCTTCTGCTCATCGGTGCCGAACTGCATGATGGTGGGTCCGACGGTGTTCAGTGCCATCAACGGCAGCGGTACGCCCGCCTGGGCGGCCTCGTCGAAGAAGATGAACTGCTCCATGGGCGTCATGCCGCGGCCCCCGTACTCGGTGGGCCATCCGACGCCGAGCCGGCCGTCGGCGCCGAGACGGCGGATGATCTTCCGGTAGAACCGCTTCTGGTCGGCGGGGTCGGCGTAGCGGGCGTAGGCGTTCTCCGGCACCAGCTCGGCGAAGTAGGCGCGCAGCTCGGCGCGCAACTGCTGCTGCTCGGGCGTGTATTCGAGGTGCACGGCCCCTCCTGGGAGTCTCGCTGTCCTTCGCTGTCCCTGCGGCGGCGCACAGAGTAGAACTCGTTCCACTAATCCGGAAGGGACAGGTGCCGGCGGAGCGCCGCCGGAGATCCGTACGATGTCTGGCCGAAGATCCGTACGGTGTGCGGGAGTTGCCGCGGAAGCGGTGGTGGGAAGGCGCGCGGGGCTACGCCGCCCGGTGCGCCTGGAGGCCGTGTTCGCCCAGCGGCCCGACCCGCATCCCCCGCTCACGGCAGACCGCGACCAGCAGCGGCAGCGCCCCGAGCGCGGCCCGCCACGAGTCGGGCGCGCTCACCCGGTCCGAGTCGTGCAGCAGGACCGTCACCCCGCCCCGCAGGCTCCCCGTCACCTCGGACAGGACACCGGCGGGAGTGGCCTCCGCCGTCCAGTCGCGCCCCCAGGCGGACCAGAGCACGGGCCGCAGCCCGGCGCGACGGGCAGCGGCCCAGCGGCCCCCGGTGAGGATGCCGTACGGCGGCCGGTACCAGAGGGGCCGCTCGCCGCCGACCTGCAGGACGGTGTCCGCCGCCCGCGGCAGCTCCCGCAGATCGCGCCCGAGCCGGGGGTACCAGGGCCACTCGTGCCGCCAACCGTGGACGGCGAGTTCATGGCCCTCCGCCACCATGCGCCGGCCGAGCTCGGGGTACCGCCGGAGCTCCGCGCCGAGGACGAAGAACGTGGCCCGGACGGACAGGCGGTCCAGCTCGCGCAGGAACCGCGGCGTGCTGTGCGGGTCCGGCCCGTCGTCGAAGGTGAGCGCCACATGGCCGGGGTCGCCCCGCCCGTCGAGCGCCGGGCTCAGCGTCCGGCGCACCGCCGGGATCCAGGTGGCCGCGGGGCCGATGTGCCAGCCGGCCGTGGCCGCGGCCGCGCCGGCGGCCAGACCGGCCGCGGTACGCGCTGTCACCACATCTGCTCCTCGTTCTCTCCGGAGATCACCGGCGACCTGGCGAGCTGGACACTGCCCAGGACGAGCACGGCGAGAGCCACCGCTTCCGGCAGTATCCGCACGCCGAGGACGATGTGCTCGTCGAAGAGCACGATGCCGAGGATGACGCTGAGGAGGGCGTCGCCGAGGGTGAGGGCGGGCTGGGAGGCCACCAGCGTGCCCGCACGCAGGGTCATCTGGAGCAGCAGGAAGCTGCCGAGCCCCACCACGGCCACCGAGTACGTCTGCCAGGCCGTCAGGAAGTCCTTGACTCCGCCGTCGGCCAGGATCCCGATCGCGTCCTTCATCAGCGCCGCGGTGCACGAGAAGCCGATGGCCGTCGCCGTACCGAAGACCGTGGCGCGCGGCGCCGACCGCAGTCGCGACCCCACCGCCATCAGCACGGCGACCACCACCACCACGCCCGCGGCCACCGGCACCCACCGCCCGTCGGGCACCGTCGCGCTGCCCTTGGACGGTTCGGCCAGGCGCATGAACGCGGCGAGCCCGGCCGCCATCGCGAAGAACGCCCACCAGGTCCGCCGGTCCGGCCGGTGGTGGAAGACGGCGCTGCCCACGACCAGGGTGAAGAGCAGTTCGGTGGTCATGACGGGCTGCACCACGGCCAGCGGCCCGGTGGCCAGGGCTCCCGCCTGGCAGACGCCGGACAGGACGAGGGCGGCCACGCCCCAGAGCCAGACGGGCCGGTGGAGGAGGCCGACGAGCCAGGCGGCCCGGCGCGCGGAGGGCGGCGGCTTCTCCTCCGCCGCCGCGCGGCGCTGCAGCACGGACGCGGCGGCGTTGCCGAGCGCGGCCAGCAGCGCCAGGACGACCGACAGTGCCGCGGTCACGCCGCGGTCCCCGCGCCCTGTACGGCGGCCCGGCCGTCGCGCCGCACCTCAGCCGAAGCGTTTCGCCAGCGCACGGAACACGCCCGGGGCAGCACCCTGCATCCGCGCCGGCCAGCCCAGCCACGCCGGTACGAACGCCTCCTCCCGTCCGGACTCCAGGGCCCGCAGAACGGCGTCGGCCACCTGGGCGGCGGACACCGGCCGCGGCCGCGTGCGGTGGTACGGCACACCCCGGCGGGTGAAGAAGGGCGTGTCCACGGCTCCCGGCATGATCATCGAGACCCCCACATCCGTCGTCCCCAGCTCGTAGCGCAGGCTGTCGGCGAACGCGATCAGCCCGCCCTTCGCGGCGGCGTACACCGCCTCGTCCCGTACGCCCACGCACCCGGCCATCGAGCCGATCAGCACCACCCGGCCCGTCCCGCGGGACGCCATGTCCGGCAGGAGGAGCCGTACGAGGTGCACGACCGCCGACAGGTTCACCGACAGGACCCGGTCGACGGCGTCGGCGGGCATCGTGGTGAAGGGCCCGGCCCAGCCGATGCCCGCGGCGGCGACCAGAGCGTCGACCCGGCCGGCGTGCTCCCGGGCCTCCTCCACGAGGCGTTCGCGTCCCGCGGGGTCGGCGACGTCCGCGGGCAGCGCGAAACCGTCCGTCCGCTTGGCGACCGCGGCCAGGCGGTCCTGGTCACGACCGTTGAGCAGCAGCCGCCAGCCGCCCTCCACGGCGAGCCGCTCCGCGACGGCGGCCCCGATCCCTGAGGAAGCACCCGTGATCAGCGCGACCGGTCGCTCGGCGCCGGATCGCTCAGCACTGAACGGGACACGGCGCCGGGGCCTGTGGGGCATCGTCGGTCCTCCGGAATCTGAAGAAGCTCGCTACCAGGATCCTGGCTCCCGGGCAGGTCCGCCTCTCCACAGCATCCGGGGCGATCACCCGAAAGGCTCGATTCGCCCGGCCGCCCGCGCGGGATGCAGCCCTTCGGCACACCAGCCCCGGCCCCGGCACCCCGGTCCGGTTCCGGCCCGCATCGACCCCTGGAGTCTCATGGAGCGGCGTTTCGTGGTGCTCAGCGCGAGCATGGGCGCGGGCCACGACGCGGTGGCCCGCGAACTGGCACGGCGGCTGCGGGACCTGGGCCACGACGTCCTGGTGCAGGACGTCCTCGCGCTGCTGCCGCCCGGCACGGGCCCCGCCCTGCGCTCGTTCTACCGCGCGTCCGTCCGCCATGCCCCGCGCGTCTACGCGGGGATCTACGCGACGTTCCTGGCGCCCGGGCCGGGCCCCCGGCCCGGCAGTTCGCCCCTGGCCGCCCTCGCCGAACGCCGCCTGGCGGAGGTCGTCCGGCGCTGGCGCGCCGATGCCGTGGTGTCCACGTTCCACCTGGCGGCGCAGATCACCGGGAGGATGCGGGAGCGCGGAACCCTCCGCGTCCCCAGCGCGGTCGTCGTCATCGACTTCGCCGTCCACCGGGGATGGCTGCACCCGGGCAACGACCTGCATCTCTGCCTCACCGAGGCCGCGGCCACCACCGCCCGGCAGGCGACGGGCCGCGCCGCGACGGTGGCGGGTCCCGTCGTGCCCCCGCAGTTCGGGGCGGTGGGCGGCGGAGCGTCGTCCGGCCCGTGGCGGACCACGTTCGCGCGCCGCGCCCGCGGCCACACCCCGGTGCTGCTGTCGGCCGGTGCGTGGGGCGTCGGCACGGGGCTGCGGCCCACCGCGCAGGCCCTCGCCCACGACGCGTACCTGCCCGTGCTGCTGTGCGGCCGGGACGAGCGGCTGCGCCACCGGGCCGCGGCCCTGCACGGGGTGCTGGCGCTGGGCTGGGTGCGCGACATGCCGGGCCTGATGTCCGCCTGCCGGGTCCTCGTCGACAACGCGGCAGGGCAGACCGCCGTTCAGGCCCTGGCCGCCGGGCTCCCCGTGATCGGCTACCGGCCCATCCCCGGTCACGGCACGGAGGGGGTACGGGAGATGACGGCGGCAGGGCTCTCCGCGTACGCCTCGGACCCCGGCGAGCTGCTCGCGGAGGTCGGGCGGCTCGCCCAGGACGGTCCGGAGCGGAGCCGGAGCATCGCCCGCGGCCGGACGGCCTTCGCGGCGGACCCGATCGTTCCGATCACGGAGCTGGCCGCCTCCCCGGCGGCGCCCGGGAACACGGGCCGGACCGTCTGACGGGTCCGCCCGGCCGGGCACGGTGGCCTCGCACCCGACCAGGCACCCCGTCACCGTAAGCGCTTGCTGAGCCGCGGAGCGGCGTGCCAGCCTGCCCGCCATGACGACTCGCTCCACCCCGGCCTGGCTGTCCGACGCGATCCTCTACCAGATCTATCCGCAGAGCTTCGCCGACTCGAACGGTGACGGCATCGGTGACCTCGCCGGTGTCACCGAGCGACTGGACCACCTGGCCTGGCTCGGCGTCACCGCGGTGTGGATCAACCCGTGCTTCGTCTCCCCCTTCCGTGACGGCGGTTACGACGTGGCGGACTACCTCACCGTGGCCCCCCGCTACGGCACGAACGACGACCTGGACCGGCTCGTGGACGCCGCGCGCCGCCGGGGTCTGCGCGTCATGCTCGACCTCGTCCCCGGCCACACCTCCGACCGGCACCCCTGGTTCCTGGCCTCGGCCGAGGACGCGGACGACCACCGCTACATCTGGTCGGACCGGCGGGCCGACGGCTTCGTCCCCTCCCCCGGCGGCAGGCCCGGCTTCTACAAGCCGAACTTCTTCGACTGCCAGCCCGCCCTCAACTTCGGCTACGCCCGTACGGATCCGGCCGAGCCCTGGCGGCAGCCCGTCGACGCCGTCGGGCCCCGCGCCAACCGGGCGGCACTGCGCGAGATCATGGGGTACTGGCTGGAACGCGGCGTCTCCGGCTTCCGCGTCGACATGGCCGCCTCGCTCGTCAAGGACGACCCCGGGCTGGCCGAGACCTGCCGCCTGTGGAGCGAGATGCGCGCCTGGATCGACCGGGCGCACCCGGACGCGGTGATGCTCTCGGAGTGGGGCGAGCCGCACCGGTCGGTCCCGGCGGGCTTCCACGCCGACTTCTTCCTGCACTTCGTCGGCCGGTCGATGCGCTCGCTGTGGGACAACGGGAGCGGGATGTCCTCGGCCGGGTGGGAGGACGGACCCTGCTACTTCGACGCGGAGGGCAGAGGCTCGATGGACGAGTTCCTCCAGGCGTGGCGTACGGCGCGGGAGGCCATCGGCGACGGCGGGCACTCCGTACTCCCCACCGCCAACCACGACTTCAACCGGCTGGCGTGCGGCCCGCGGGGACCGGAACAGCTCCGCGCCGCCTTCGCCTTCCTGCTCACCTGGCCCACCCTGCCCGCGCTGTACTTCGGCGACGAGATCGGGATGCGGTACGTCCCCGGGCTGCCCGACACCGAGGGCTCCACACTCGAACCGACCAACAACCGCGCCGGCTCGCGGACGCCCATGCAGTGGGACGACTCCCCCAACGCGGGCTTCTCTTCCGCCCCGGCCGACGGTCTCTACCTGCCGATCGACCCCGACCCGGGCCGGCCGACCGTGGCGGCGCAGCGGGCGGACGAGGGGTCACTGCTGCACTGCGTACGGCGGCTGATCGCGCTGCGCTCCTCGGTCCCGGCGCTCGGCAGCCGGGGCTCGGCCGAGGTCCTCAACTCCGGCTATCCGCTGGTGTACCGGCGCGGTGACCGTCACCTGGTGGTGGTGAACCCGCGCCGCGAGCCCGCCCGGTTCGCCCTGACCGGGGTGCGGGGCACCCGGGCACTCGAGGCCCGCGGTGTCGCGGTACGGGTCGGGGGCGGGGAGGAAGCGGGGGGCTCCGCGGCGGCCGGCGGCGCGGAGATCGTGGCGGACGGCTTCTCGTACGGGATCTTCGAGCTGTAGCGGACCGTGCATGCGGGCGGGCTCGGCGACCGGCCCGGGTCCCGGCTTCTGTCTCAGTCCGCGGGGTCCGCGGTCCGGAGGCCCGCCAGCACGGCCGCCTCCGCGAGCACGTCGCGGACCATGGCCGGGGTGAGCCGGCCCGTGAAGGTGTTCTGCTGGCTGACGTGGTAGCAGCCGAGGAGGTGCAACGGCGGGCCGCCGTGCGCGTCGGCCAGTTCGACGTGCACCCCGTGACCGAACCGGGGCCGCGGACGGGGCACCTGCCACCCGGCGTCGGCGAGCACCGGCAGCAGCGCCTGCCAGCCGAACGCGCCGAGCACCACGACCGCCCGCAACGTCGGCCTCAGCAGGTCGAGTTCGCGGGCGAGCCACGGGCTGCACGTCCGGCGCTCCTGCGGGGTGGGCTTGTTGGCGGGCGGCGCGCAGTGGACGGGCGCGGTCACGCGGACGCCGTGGAGTTCCAGGCCGTCGCCCGGCGCGGTCGACGTCGGCTGGGTGGCCAGTCCGACGGCGTGGAGCGCGGCGAAGAGCACATCGCCGGAGCGGTCGCCGGTGAACATGCGGCCCGTACGGTTCCCTCCGTGCGCGGCGGGGGCGAGGCCGACGAGGGCGAGCGCGGCGTCGGAGGGGCCGAACCCGGGCACGGGCCGCGCCCAGTAGTCCCAGTCCTGGTACGCGCGCCGCTTGACCCGCCCGGTCTCCTCCCTCCAGGCGACCAGGCGCGGGCAGGCGCGGCAGGTGGTGAGGGCGGCGTCGAGATCGGCGACGGCGGGTGCGCGGGGCGCAGCACGGGCCGGGAAGTCCGGGGCATCGGGCCCGCCGCCCGGGTCTTCGGCGTCTCGGCGTTCCGGCCGCGCCTGCGCCGCGCGCCGTTCGTCCGGTTCCCGCTGTTCCTCGGGTTCCCGCCGGCCTTCCGCTTCCCGCACGACGGCCTCTCCCTCCAGGGCCGGGCCCTCTCCTGCCGGAGCCGGTTCTCTCCTGCCGGAGCCGGGTTCTCCTCCGATCATCGCGCGTTCCCCGGCGACCCGCCCGGCAACAGCCCGCCCCGCTGCCGCCGGACGGGCACGCGATGGTGTGACCGGCGGTAGCCCCGGCATCGACACGTGTCAAGTAGTGAGATGCTCACGAATACTTAACAGGTTTCTGACGTTCAGGCCGCTTGAATGTCACAGTGACTCAGAAAGCTTGAGTCGCGGACCAGTTGGGGCCGAGGGGAGGGGAGGACGTCATGGCAGGTCGCGAGGCCGTCACCGCCGCGGGCACCCTTGCCGTGCTGCGCACCCTCCTCGTCGCCGCCCTGTTGTTCTCCCTGGTCGCGGCAACTCCCCTGGAAACGGCGGAACTTCGTGCGGACGGGGCGCCCAACGGGGTGGCGTCCCCCGCGGCCGGCCCGGTGTGGGACGACCCGGATCCGCCGGACGGGCCGCCGTACTCCCACCGCCACGGCACCCGGTCGCACCACCGGCCGGCCGACCACCCCGTGCCCACCGGTAGCCGCGTCCTCCACGCCCTCGACCGCGACGGCGGCTCCGCCGTCGTCCGGCACCTCCCCCGGCCCACCGCGCACGGGCCGCCGCGGGCCCGCCCGGCCCCCCGCCCCGCGGCACGCCCCGCCGTGCTGCAGGTGTTCCGCCTCTGACAGAGCCCGTCGGCACCGTACGGCTCACCCCCTACCTGCGAACCGACCAGGTCGGTCACCGTCGTGCGCCCGGATGCGGGCGCACTGGAGGAACACCCCCATGCACACCCCCATGCACACGCTCACGCAGAACGCGCGCGCCTTCCGCGACGAAGCCGCCGCCCGCGCCGAGGAGTTCGGCCGCCTCGCCGCCGGACAGTCCCCTCAGGTGCTGTTCATCACCTGCTCCGACTCCCGGGTGATCCCCTCACTGATCACCGGAGCCCGCCCCGGCGAGCTCTTCGAACTGCGCACGGCAGGCAACATCGTTCCCGTCCACCGTCCGGACGTACCCACGAGCGAGGCCGCCACGATCGAGTACGCGGTCGACGTCCTCGGCGTCAGCGACGTCGTCGTCTGCGGCCACTCCCACTGCGGAGCCGTCGGCGCGATGGTGCGCGGAGACGACCTCACCGGCGTTCCCGCCGTCCGCGACTGGCTCGCGAGCACACCGTCCCCGGAGGTCCCCGACGCCGCCCGGAACGAGGGCGATGTCGCCGAGGCCGTCCAGAACCACGTACTGCGGCAGCTCCGGGTCCTGCGCGATCACCCCGCCGTCGCGCGGGGACTCCAGGAGGAACGGCTGACCCTGCACGGCTGGTTCTACGAGATAGCGACCGGCTCCGTGCTGGCCCACCGTCCGCACGCCGACGCCTTCCTCCCGCTGTGAGCGCCGGACAGGCCCGCGACCACGGGCATCACGCGCACGACGGTCCCGGCCCCGAGCACGACGGTCCCGGCCCCGCGCCGGACGCGAAGGGCGTCGCGACGGGCCCGGACCGCCCCTCCCGGAGCGGGCGGTGGAAGCTGCCCGCCGCCTCCGTCCTGCGGGCCGACGTCACCGCCTCCGTGGTCGTCTTCCTCGTCGCCCTGCCGCTGTGCGTGGGCGTGGCGGTGGCCTCGGGCGTCCCGGCCGAACTCGGCCTCGTGACCGGCATCGTGGGGGGCCTGGTCGCGGGTGTCCTCCCGGGCAGCAGCCTCCAGGTCAGCGGTCCCGCCGCGGGTCTGACCGTCCTCGTCCTCGAAGCGGTCACGGAGTTCGGCCTGGGCGGTCTCGGCGTCCTCGTCCTGGCGGCCGGCGCGCTCCAGCTCGTCATGGGCGCGCTCCGGCTCGGCCGCTGGTTCCGCGCCATCTCGATCGCCGTCGTGGAGGGGATGCTCGCCGGGATCGGCCTGGTGCTCATCGCGGGCCAGCTCTACGCGCTGGCCGACGCGAAGGCGCCCGGCTCGGGACCGGCCAACCTCGCCGGGCTCCCCGGACTTCTCGCCGAGACGGCCGGTTCGCAACCGGCGCTCGTCGCGGCCTCCCTCGGTCTCGGCACGATCGGGGTGATGGCGCTCTGGAAGCACCTGCCGGAGAAGGCACGGCTGGTACCCGCACCGCTCGCGGCGGTGGGCGTGGCGACGGCGCTGGTGGCGCTGTTCGACCTGCCCGTCGCCCGCGTCGAGGTGCAGGGGCTCCTCGGCACGATCGACCCGCCGTCCACCGGTGACCTCACCGGGGTCCTGGACGTGGGCGTGGCCGCGGCGGTCGGCACGGTCCTCGCCATCGCCCTCATCGCCTCGGCGGAGAGCCTGTTCAGCGCGGCCGCCGTGGACCGCCTGCACAACGGCCCCGGCACGCACTACGACAAGGAGCTGATGGCGCAGGGCGCGGGCAACGCGGTCTGCGGGGCGCTCGGCGCGCTGCCGATGACCGCGGTGATCGTGCGCAGCTCGGCCAACGTCCAGGCAGGGGCCAGGACCAAGGCCTCGCGCGTGCTGCACGGCGTCTGGCTGCTGCTGTTCGCCGCACTGCTGCCCGCCGCGCTCGGCCTCATCCCGGTCGCGGCGCTCGCGGGCGTCCTCGTCCACGCCGGCTGGAAGCTCATTCCGCTCCGGCAGCTGGGGCCGCTGTGGCGTGAACACCGCGGCGAGGCCGTGGTCCTGGCGGTCACGGCCGTCGCGATCGTGGCAACCAACCTGTTCGAGGGCGTCCTGATCGGCCTGCTGCTGGCGATCGCGAAGACGGCGTGGGACATCTCGCACGTCCACGTGCACGTGGAACCGGACGACGAGGCGTCCGGTGCCGGTGACCCGTCGGCCCCGGTGCGCGTCACCATCTCCGGCAACGCGACCTTCCTGCGGCTGCCGCGGATCCTGGACACGCTCGACGCACTGCCGAAGGACCGGCTCATCGAACTGGACCTGCACGGGCTGCGCCACCTCGACCACGCGTGCCGTACCGCCCTGACCTCCTGGGCGGACAAGCACAACAGCGAGGAGGGCATCACGCGGGTGGTGATGTCCCGGGCCTGACGCCCCACCGCGTCCCGCGCCGGCGGGCCCCTCGCTCCGCGTACGGGGTGAGGGGCCCGTCGGCCGGTACGGGGCCTGGCGGGGTCATCTGTCAGTTGCTCTCCCGTGGCCGTCCCCGTTCGTGCCGGCGGGTGAACCGGACCCGCGCGGCGTCGTGCGCCCGGTGCAGAAGCCGGACGACGGTGTCCTCCGTCCTCGCGCCCGGATCGACCACGCAGATCCACCCGAGTGCGCCGTACACCGGGTGCGGCATCACGCAGTCGACGGCCGTGTGGTCACGAGGACGCGCGAGGCTGCGTGGCTCCTCCCCGGTGAGCTCACGGAACGTCGTGCGGTCGGCGAGGACGTTCACACGCCAGCGGCCGGGAGCGTCGAGGTCACAAGCGGTGTCGCCGGGATAGTTCTTGGTGACGATCGTCCCGTACGGCTGGACGTGGTGCGGGATCCGGCCGTCGGGGGCGTGGTAGAAGAAGGCATCTCCCCAGGTGAGCTCGGGATGGCCGTCTCCAGGTTCCGGGGTGACCACGAGCGCGCCGTCGAAGCCTCGCACGGTCGCGATGATCTGTTCCATACTCATGGTTCAAGCTTCGCCTTCAAGTGCGGGTGTGGGGTCGGTCGATGAGCGAGCCGGTGACGGGGCCGCGACCGGTGCGGCTCAGAACGGTGGATGTCGCCGCGGCGTCCGGATACTCGGTGCAGCAGGTACGCGATCTGGAGCGGCTCGGCGTCCTTCCCGCGGCCCCTCGATCCGGCAACGGATACCGGTCCTACGCATCGGTGCACGTGCACGCCCTGCGCGCGTATCGAGGACTCGCGGCCGCCGTGGGGCCCGTGGACGCCCGGCGCATGCTGCGCGAACTGCGCACGGAGACGATCGCCGGGGCGGCATCGGCGATCAACACGGTGCACGTCCGGCTCGCGCGGGAGCGGGAGGAGACCCTGCACGCCCAGCAGGCGTTGCGGGCGATCCAGGCCGAAGAGCAGCAGCCCGGTGCCGAACGGGACAGTGACGCGATGACGATCACGGAACTCGCCGGAGCTCTGGGCGTACGGCCCTCGACTCTGCGGTTCTGGGAACAGGAAGGGCTGGTCACCCCCGACCGCGTGACGTCACTCCGGGCCCGCCGCTACGGCCGTTCGGCGATCGGCGCGGCCCGCATCGTCGCTGCCCTGCGCGGCAGCGGGTACGGCATCCCCGCGGTGCGCGAGGTCATGGGCTCGTTGCACCGGCTCGACGGACTGGACGAGACCCGCCACGTCCTGCAACAACGCCTCGACCGGATCGCGATGAGGACCGTGGCGCTGCTCAGGGCGGGCGCCGACCTGGCAGCCGTCGTCACGTCCGTACAGGAACGGTCAACCCTGTAGCCGGACCCGCACCGCCGCACCTCGACGAGGGGTCCGGATCGGCGGCCGGTCCCACGTTGCGGCCCGCGCCGTCACGGCCATTGACACACCCGTACCACGCCCCAAGAACAGCGACGACGAGGAGGCCGTCGCGCTCGCCAACGACACCGGGCACGGACTGGCCTGCGGCGTCATCACCGAGAACGGAACCCATGGGCTCGCGGTCGCCCGCCGGGATCCGCACCGGCATCGTGCACGTCACTGACCAGTCGGTGGCCGACGAACCGCAGGCCCCCTTCGGCGGGTTCAAGGCCGGCGGATACGGACGGTTCGGCGGCCGCTGGGGCATCGAGGCGTTCTCCAACACGCGCTGGATCACGCCGGCGGACCGGCACGCCCGCTTCCCCTTCCAGGGCCTCTCCAGGCCGTCCCCGGCAACTGCCGTTCCCCACCGCCCCGTACGGGCTCCGGCGTTCGTGCGGTACGTCGCGTCACGCCTCAAGTCCGTTTTGCCCCGCCTGCACCCGCGTCCGCGATCACCCACCGTCATGTCTGAGTACCCCGTACTCAGGCGTGGCCTCCTGCGGATCCGCCAGACTCGCGCATGACAGGCGTACCGCGTACGCCGATCTCCCCCACATGCGAGACAGCCCATGATCAGAGTCCTGGTGGCCGACGACGAACCTCTTATCCGCACCGGAATCACGACCGTCCTCGACGCCGCCGACGACATCCAGGTCGTCGGGGTGTCGCCCGCCGGGCACGACGCGCGGGAAGCGGCACTGCGGTACGCCGCGGACGTCGTCCTCGTCGGGCTGGGCATGCCCGAGGCGCGGGAGCTGCGCGTCATCGAGTCGCTGCTGAGCGGGACACCGCCGGTACGGATCGTGCTGCACGTGACGTTCTGGGACCGGGAGAGCGCCGCCCGCGCGCTGGCGCTGGGCTGCTCGGGAGTCCTCATGAAGGGCGCGACCCCGGCGGACCTCATCGCCTCCGTCCGCGCGGCCGCGGCGGACGGCGTCTACGTCTCCCGGGAACCCGGCGGGGACGACGGCGAGCCGCCCTTCCCGGCACCGGCGGGCCCTGACCGCTGTGACGCCGCGGCTCCGGTGCGGCACTGCGCCCAGGCGACGGGACCGGGCCGGTCGCGGCGGCCGTCCTGGGCCCGGGTCATCGGCGGACTCGGCGAGTTCTTCCCGCCCCGCCGCTAGAGCCCCCTCCCAGGGGCACCGGCACCGGGCACCGGCCCGCGGGCGCCGGATACGAGAGCCCTCGGCGCCGGGTGTGCACGCTCCCGGCGCCGAGCCCGGACGCCCGGGACCGAGGCGCCCCGCCACCTCAGACATCGCATACAGTCCACAATCCTGTGGTGATCTTGAGCACGTGCCCGCGGGACCGACTGCCGACGAGCGCGTACGGAGCGATACTGGCAGTGCGTGGGATCGCCAACACCCGGGGGTTGCCTCAGGAGGATCATCTGACGCAGAGTCAGCGACGTCGCGACCGGACCCGCCCGAAGCCGCTCGCACCCGCCATGGACCGCCAAGATCATCGAGCTCTCGAAGCACCTCGGAGGTACCCATGAAGATGCTGATCAACGTCCCGGAGACCGTGGTCGCCGACGCCTTGGGCGGACTCGCCGCCGCTCACCCCGAACTCACGGTCGATGTCGAGAACCGCGTGGTCGTACGCCGTGACGCCCCCGTCGCGCACAAGGTGGGACTGGTCTCCGGCGGCGGTTCGGGGCACGAGCCGCTGCACGGCGGGTTCGTCGGACCGGGAATGCTCGATGCGGCCTGTCCCGGCGAGATCTTCACCTCACCCGTGCCCGACCAGATGGCGCGCGCCGCGGCCGCCGTGGACAGCGGCAAGGGCGTGCTGTTCATCGTGAAGAACTACACGGGCGACGTGCTCAACTTCAACATGGCGGCCGAACTGGCCGAGGACGAGGGCATCCAGGTCGCCAGTGTGCTGGTGAACGACGATGTGGCCGTCACCGACAGCCTCTTCACCGCCGGCCGCCGCGGCACCGGGGCGACCCTGTTCGTGGAGAAGATCGCGGGCGCGCTGGCCGAGGAGGGTGCGCCGCTGGAGCAGGTCGAGGCCGTCGCCCGCAAGGTCAACGAGGTCTCGCGGAGCTTCGGTGTCGCACTGAGCGCCTGCACGACGCCGGCCAAGGGCGGCCCGACGTTCGACCTGCCGCCCGGGGAACTGGAGCTGGGCATCGGCATCCACGGCGAGCCGGGCCGCGAGCGCCGCGCGATGATGACGTCCCGCGAGATCGCGGACTTCGCGGTCGACGCGATCCTGGACGACATGCGCCCGGACGCCCCCGTACTGGCCCTGGTCAACGGCATGGGCGCCACGCCGCTGATCGAGCTCTACGGATTCAACGCCGAGGTGCACCGTGCGCTGGGCGAGCGCGGGGTGACCATCGCCCGTACGCTCGTGGGCAATTACGTGACCTCGCTCGACATGGCCGGATGCTCGCTGACCCTGTGCCAGGCCGACGAGGAACTGCTGCGGCTCTACGACGCACCGGTGGAGACCGCAGGCCTGCGCTGGGGCCGCTGAGCCACGGGGCTCCGCGGCACGAGTCCGCGGACGGAACGCGCTGAACGCGGGGTGACGCCGGGGACTCCCCTCCCCGGCGCCCCCGATGGCGCCCGTCCCGGCGTCGTCTAGATCCCCCGCTCGGCGAGGTACGGGTCGAACTCCTCGCCGCGTTGGGTGTCCTCGAAGACCATGTACCGCGTCAGCTTGCCCCAGCGGACGTGGCCGTAGATGACGCCCTCGTTCTCGTAGACGGTCTCGCCGCGCTCGTCCTCGGCGATGTCGTGGAACCGCAGGCACACCCGGGTCGCCCACGGCGGTCCGGAGACGAGGACGTCGTCGAACTCGATCCGCAGGCCGGCGTCGACGAAGCGCTGCAGCCACTTCTCCACGGCCCGCTTCCCGCGGAACTCCCCCGCCCATGAGCTGCGGCCGGGAAAGATGAAGCGCACGTCGTCCGCGTACGACCGGAGCTGCGGCTCCAGGTCGCCCTCGGCCAGCCGCCGCGCGTTGTGACGCACCATCGCGCCGACGGCGGCCTCGTACAAGGCGGGAAGGACCGCCCCGATGAGCACCCCGGCGACGACGGCTGATCGGCTCCTGCCCGGCATGCGGGTCCTCCCTGCTCTCGACGGCCGAGTCCGCAAGCGACCGTAGCGCCCCGGCCCCTCGTTCGCACCACGGCGCGAGCGGGAACCCCGCCGGTGACGCGGGGTTCCGGCGCTGCGCGGCGGACACTCCGCGCGTAGGTGCGTCCGGCGGACGCCCCGCGCGTGGGTGCACGGGCGGGGCGCGGGGCGGGGGTACCGTCGCGCCCGTGGATGAGCGAAACGGTCTGGCCGTCCCCCGGACGCTGGATGAGATGTGCGACCCAGGGCGCCTGGCGCTGCTGGTCTACGACATGCAGACCGGCGTCCTGGGCCAGATCGGTGACCGCGACCGCGTCGTGGGCCGGGTCGCGGAGGTGCTCGATGCCGCGCGGGCGGCAGGCGTCCGTACGGTCTTCCTCCGTCATGTCACGCTGCCCACCGCGCTGATGGGCGCCGGCCAGCTCCGCATGTGGCGGAGCTGGCAGCGGGCCGGCAGCGCGGCCGAGGTCGTCTCGGCCTTCCCCCCGGACGCCCAGCAGACACGGATCGTCCCAGAGCTGCGGCCGACCGAGCACGAGGCGGTGCTGGACAAGGTCACCATGTCGGCGTTCGAGGGCACCTGGCTGGATATCGTCCTTCGCGACTGCGGGATCACCGCCGTCGCGCTGGTCGGCGTCGCCACCGAGATCGGCATCGAACCCACCGCACGGCATGCGGCGGACCTCGGCTACGTCCCCGTCGTCGTCACGGATGCCTGCGGCGCGGGCGACGCGGAGGCGGCCGAACGGGCGCTCGCCGGGCTCCGCTTCGCGGGCGACTCCCTGCTGACGACCGCCGGGGAGTTCCGCGCCGCCCTCGCGCGGCACCGCCCGCGTGCTCAGGAGTAGTCGGCACCCATGACATCGGCGAAGGCGTCCGGTTCGGTGTCGAACCCGCGCACTCCCGTACGGAGTTGCCAGGCGCCGGACTCGGTGCGCACGAACTCCGCGACCGTCGCCGCCGTGGCACCCGCGACGCCCCCGAAGTCGTCGCCCGCCAGCTCGATGTGCCCCTCCAACACGCGGACCTCGCTGTTCGGCACCTCGCCGAAGGTCTTGCGTCCCGCGCGCTGCTGGATGGCCACGCCCACGACCACACGGCCGAACGAGTCCGCCAGCCGGTCGAATTCGAGCGTCATCGACTCGTCGGTGCCGAAGCCCTGACCGGTCTGGCTGTCCCGGTTGAGCGTGATGGTCCCGTCGGGCGAACGGCTGTCGAAGTGCACGAGATAGACGGGCCGCCCGTACGGGTCGTCGGCCGCGTAGGTCGCGGCGATGATGTCGAGATCATTCGCCGGCGTGCCGGACGGACTGGGGTCCCATTTGAGCGTCACCTCTGCTTTGGAGATCCCCTTGTTGAGACTGCTCACCGACTTCCCTTCCTCAGAACCGGGCTGATACGGAGTCCGCATCCGCGGGGGGCTCGGCGTCGGCACACGACCGACGGCCGGACTCGCCGTCCCGCACCGGATGCGTCCGCGCACGCCGGCCCCCGTGGGTGCAGTGTCTCAGTCCGGTGCGGCGCGGCTCCAGGAGGTCGAGCCGGTGCCGCCGCCCGGGGTCGGGTTTCGGCCAACTCTTCCCAACTCTTCGAGGAGGGACAGGTGTTCATCTCCCCCGTGCCGCCCGGGGTCTCGGGCGCCGTCGCGTCGCGCGACCGGTCTCCGTCCGCGAGGGAGACGGTGAGTCGGTGTCACGCCCTCCAGGCGTCGGCCGTCTCCGGCTCCGTCCCCCGGCGGCGCGATCACCGTCTCCGGTGCGCCTGAGGCTTCGTCGACGGTGCGGAACCGGCGGGCCGCGCGTACGCCGTGCATGAAGCGGGCTATCCGTACCGCGGCCTCGCGCGCCGAGCGGCCCCCGGTGCCCCGGGTGCGGTTCAGCGGAGGCGGAACGAGAGGAACGGGCCGGTGACGGGGGCGCGTCGGCAGCCCGGAGGGACCGGAAGGTCCGCCGGACCCGTCGCGGTCCCCACCGGGGAACGGCGGCGGGAACGGCTGGGGAAACGGCATGTCCTCGCCGTGCCGCGCGACGGCGGCACCCGCTCCGGTGAGGATCTCGTCCGGCAGATCGACCACGGTCCGCACCCGGCCGAGCGCCGCCGAGGAGTCCACGGTGACAGCGAACCCGTAGCGCCGGGCGAGGAGTCCGCAGAAGACGAGGCCGAAGCGGGGCGGGGTGCGCAGCGACGCGATGTCGGGGGATTCGCTCTGCAGCAGCAGGGACGTCCGGCCCCATTCGGCGGCGTCGAGGGCGCAGCCCTCGTCCTCGATGACGACGGCGAGACCGTCGCGGGTGCGCTGGACCTGCACCTGGACCGTGGTGCGCGGGTCGGAGGCCCGGGCGGCGCTCTCCATGAGGTCGGCGAGGACGAGGATCAGGCCGTCCACCGCCCGGCCCGCCACGGCACGGTCGCTGCCGGCGAGTGTGAGGCGGACGCGGTTGCCGCCCCGGATCTGCCCGACCGCCGTGCGCACGGCATCGTTCAGGGGTATGTCGGGCCGGAGCCGGCCGGGCGGGGTGCCGCACTCGACGACGAACGCCGTGGCCCGGCGCAGGATCTGCGCGGTGGCGTGATCGATCTCCGTGAGGCGCTGCTGGGCGTCCGGATCGGCGTCGCGCCGCGCCATCTCGACGATCTTCGCCTGCTGGGTGTGGGCGAGGGCCTGTGCCTCCCGCGCCACGGTGAGGAGCAGTCGCATGGTCTCCTCGCCGGCGCATTCGCGCGACGCGGCCAGCGTCCGCGCGACGTGTGCGCCGGCGCCGCGGAGACGGCGCGCGAAGGCCGAGTCGGCGGACTCCCCCGCGGCGGGCTCGTACCGGGGCGCGTCGCGGTCGTCGCCGACGGCTTCGGCGATGGCGGGGAGCACATCGGTGACCCACCGCTCCAGTTCCTCGTCGCGTACGGCGAGGAGCCCGCGGAGCGTACGGGCCTCCCGGGCGGTGCGGAGGAGCATCACGGTCAGGGTGGTCGCGAGCGCCGCGCCCACGGTGGCGAGGGTGAGCAGCAGCGCGGTGTGAGGGGGGGTCATGAGGTCGTCGTGCTGCCTTCGGGCCGGGCGCGGCCGGACGGTACCGGCCGGCCGCGGTCTGGTGACGTGGTCATCCGAATCTGTCGCTCTCGTTCTGTGCGGTTTCCTCGACCCGGCGGATCGACAGGTCCCGGCAGGCCCGCAGGACGTCCTCGAACGCTCTGGCCGTGGCCGCCTCGAGTTCTCTGGTGGAGACGGGCGTGGGTGTCGGCAGGAAGCGGACCTTGATGCCCTCCATGCGGGCCGAGCACTCCACTTCGACCATGGATCTGCCGTCCTGGCCACGCACGGTGGTGGTGGACAGCTCCTTGGACAGCCGGTCGAGGGAGACGCCGAGGTAGCTGAGCGAGCGGATGACGCGGGAGAAGTCCTCCTGGAAGCGCTGCGGGCTCACGGTCTCGTCGGCGGCGACGGCGGTCGTGGCGATGCCGCCGAGGTGGTTCGTCATGGAGGGCAGGCGCTGGCGCAACCGGCCCAGGTAGGCGGCCAGTTCCTCGTCCAGGGGCCGGTCGGGGCCGGGGATCGATGACGGGGTGTCGCTCATGTCAGGGTCTCCTCTCGGGGTGTTGCTTCTCGGGACTCGTCTCGGCCGCGCCCCGTGGCACCGGCCCAGGGGACCTGGATCACCACGGACGGCGAGCCGTCGGAGCGGTCGTAACGGGCGCGTCCTGGCGGGCCGATCACCGGCAGGTGGCCGAACACGGGCCGGCCGGCGGTCTCCTTGCCCAGCAGCACCACCGGTGCCCCGAAGGAACGCATCGTGTCGACGATGCCGGGGAGCGCTGCGGCGCCCTGTCCGCTGTCGCAGGCGACGACGGCGGTCAGGCCGAGCAGAGCGCCCAGCGGGAGCCAGTCGTTGAGCGGGGCCAGCGCGGCACGGGAGATGACCTGGGCGTTGTCGACGACCACGACCGTCCTCGGGCCCTCGTAGCGCTCGCGGGAGAGCAGGTCCCCGGCCGTGCCGCCGCCCTTGGGCAGGCGGTTGCCGAGGTCCGAGACCAGCTCGTTGATCAGGTGCTCGGCGCGTACGGATGAGGCCGCGAACGCCTGGACGTACGCCTCGGGCAGCGCCTTGATGATCTCCAGTCGAGGGTCGATGACGATCAGGCGCAGGGAGTCGGGGTCGTGCGCGGCGGTGAGCTGCTCGACGACCGCGCGCAGCGCGCTGGTCTTTCCGCGCTTGCGGCCGCCCAGGACGATCAGCCCCGGCTCGGCGCCGAGCAGGTCCTGCGTCTCCACCCCGCGGTCGACGTCCCGGAGCCCGATGACGACGCGGTCCCCCCGCCCTTGGCCGGACTCCGCGGCCGTGGCGGCGACTTCGGCCAGGCCGACGCCGGAGGGCAGCGTCGGGATCGACGGCGCCTGGTCCCGGTCCCAGAGGCCGAGGACGTACTCCACGGACCGCGCGTACCGCGTCTCCGGTTCGTCCTCCGCGTCGACGAGATGGGGCTCGGCGACCTGGACCAGGCCCAGGGGGCAGAGGGCGCGGCCGGGGCCCGCGCCGTCGAGTGACTGGCCGTTGCGCCGCTGGTACACCGAGTCGATGACGTCGTTGAGCCGGAACTCCAGTTTGCTGGGGACGAGTTCGGTGGTGCTGGGGCGGAAGTCGCCCCAGCGGCGCCCGGTGAGGACGACGTGCACGCCCAGTCCCGGGCCACGGGCCATGAGTTCGCTCAGCACACCCTCGAAGTCCTCGGACTTCCGCTTGATCTCGGCGAAGTCGTCGAGGACGAGGATCAGGTCGGCCGGCCCCGCCTGGGCGACGTCCTGCGCCGTCCACGCGGCACGCAGATGCTCGGCCCCGTCCAGTCCGCGCTCGGAGAGAGCCTGTTCGCGGTAGAGGAGGGATGCCTGGAGGAAGTCGACCGTCTGCTGGAGCAGTCCCTCGCTGCCGCGTGCGACGACGCGCATGACGTGGGGCAGTTCGCGCAGCGCCGACAGCCCGCCTCCGTAGTCGACGATCACGAAGCCCAGGTGCTGCGGCGGATACAGGCTCGCGGCGGACAGCACGACCGTACGGAGCATGGTGGTCTTGCCCGTCTGTGCCGCGCCCACGACGGCGGTGGTGCCGGACGACCCGCCGAGGTCCAGCAGCAGCGTCTCGGTGCGCTGGCGCGAGGGCTGGTCGAGGAGCCCGAAGGGCACGCGGACACCCGCCGTGCCCTGCTCCCGTTCGGTGAGGAAGTCCCGCAGGGGGAGGTTCGCGGGCAGCGGGGGCAGCCAGATCTGGCGGACGGCGGGCAGGGCGCGCCGCAGGGCGGTGACCGCGCGGTCCACGACGGTCCGGGCTCCGTAGACCTGGGACGCTGTGGTCCCGCCGATCCGGTCGCCGTCCTCGGTTCGGATGACGACACCGGTCTCGCCCGGGCGTTGCTCGCGGACGCGCCCGGAGACGTACCCGCACCGGAAGACCCGCAGGGAGTCGCCGCCCGCCTTGAGGATGGCGGCGCCCGGCCGGCTCGGCAGGTGGAACGCGTCCCGGACCCCGATGGCCGCCACGCTGTCCGCGGCGTTGAAGGTGCGCAGCGCCACGCGGTAGCTCAGATGGCTCTCCAGACCCCGCAGCCGTCCCTCGTCCAGGCGCTGGGAGCAGATGAGGAGGTGCAGGCCGAGGCTGCGGCCGAGGCGGCCGAGTGCGGTGAAGGTCTCGACGAAGTCGTGGTGGGCCTCGATGAGTTCGCTGAACTCGTCGACGATCACCAGCAGGTGCGGCAGCGGCTCCCAGTCGGTGTGGTGCGTCCGCCGCAGGGCGCGGTACTCGCGGAGCGAGGAGACGCCGCGGTCGGCCAGCACCTCCTGGCGGCGCTGGAGTTCGCCTTCGAGGGCCAGCTTGATGCGGTCGACGAGCGTGGAGTCGCCCTCCAGGTTGGTGACGACACCGCAGACGTGCGGCAGCGCCGAGAGGCCGACGAAGGTGGCGCCGCCCTTGAAGTCGGCGAGCATCATCGCGAGGTCGTCGGTGTGGTGGCGTACGGCGAGTGAGGTGACGAGCGTGCGGAGGAGTTCGCTCTTGCCGGATCCGGTCGCGCCCACGATGGCCCCGTGGGGCCCGGCGCCGCCGCGTGCGCTCTCCTTCAGGTCGAGCCGTACGAGGTGGCGCCGGTCGTCGAGGCCGAGGTCCGCGCGGAGGAAGTCCGGGGAGTCCTCGGGGAGCCAGGCGATGTCGGCGGGCGGCCGTTCGAGGTGGGCGGTGGGGACGAGTTCGTCCAGGCTGATGCCGACGCCGACCGCGGCCACGGGGTCGCCCGCGAGCGTCAGATGCGCGAGGGTCCGGGCGACCGCGTCCGCGGGGGCGGCCGCCAGGGTCTCCAGCTCGATGTTCCGGGGGTCGCCGCTCACCAGGCTCAGTACCCCGCGTCCGTCGGCCCGGCAGTCGAGGACGGCCTGTTCCGCGGTCTGCGCGCTCGGGGGCGTCTCGGCGATCCGGAGGACGGTGTACGCGTCGGAGGCACGTGGCAGCCTTTCGATGAGTGACGCGGTCGCCTCGCCGTCGACGACGATCAGGGTGTGGCCGCCGTCGTCCGCGCGGCGGCGGTCCGCAGGTCCCGCCGGCGGGCCGCCGGGCGGTTGCTTCCGCAGGGACGCCGACTCCGCGCGTGCGGCCGCCCGTTCGGCTCCGGCCAGATGCGGAAGCCAGCGGCACCAGCGCCACTCCGCCATGCGCGCCGAGTCGGTGGCGAACACCAGCGTCAGGGCGTCCGGGCCGTGGAACATCGCGGCCTGGGCGATCAGGCTCCGGGCCACGGCGGCGGCGGTCGCCCGGTCGCCGCAGAGCGTCACCTCCCGGTAGCGGGTGAGGGGGACGACCACGGGCCAGTCCCGCACCGTGGCCAGCAGCCGTACGAGATCGGTCTGCGCCTTGGTGCAGGCGAGGTCCAGGTCGATCTGCTCACCGGCCGACGCGGTCTGCTTGATGCCCAGCCGCCACGGCAGCGGCCCGGCGCCGAGGCCGACGCGGAGGAAGTCGGGGTCGCCCGGCATGCGCTGCCAGAGCCGTTCGGGAACGTAGGCGAGGACGGGCAGTTCGCGCGCGGGCGGCACGGACCGCCGCAGATCGGCCCGCCGGTGCTCGATGGTCTCGGCGAGCCGGCGCCGGGCCTCGCGCAGGTCGAGCAGGTACGCGAGCTTGGTGCGGCGCATCCGCCGGGCCTGCTGCCTGCGGCTGAGCACGGCCATGCCGACCGAGGACATCATCGTCGCGAAGACCAGGCCCGCGCCCATGAAGACGGACGACAGGGAGGGGTTGACGAGGTAGATGAAGGAGAAGCCGATCATGCCGACCAGCGGCATGAGGGCCTGGGCGAGGGCGGAGCCGTCGCGCTGGAACGTGTCGACCTTGGGGACGTCGGGCAGGTCGACCTCGACGACGTCCGCGGGGTCGTGGACGTCGGGCCGTACCTCGCGGGCCACGCGGGAGCGGCGGCCTCCGGTGGGCCGCGGAGCGGGGGTCGTCATCGTCAGAACCACCCCTGGGCCAGCTCGTATCCGTGCGACCAGGCCCACGTCCAGCCGCCCAGCTCCATGACGAGGGTCGCGAACACCGCGATGTGCATCAGGGGCCGCAGCCGCAGGCAGGTGACGACGGCCCATCTGCTGGGCACGAAGGCGTGGCCGATGAGGACCAGCGTGGCGGCGAGCAGGGTGAGGACGGCCAGGAGCAGGGACGAGGCGAGCGGCAGCCGTACGTTGGCGGCGAGCAGGCTGACGAGCGTCAGCAGCGCCACGCCACCGATGGCACTCCGGCCGGGAAAGGTCCCGCTGAGCGGCAGCAGCGCGGCCGAGGCCAGGGCGCAGCTCCAGAAGGCCACGTGGTAGGGCAGGGCGACACCGTCGAGGAGGACGCAGGCGACCAGCCCGGCGAACGACGCGGCGGCGACGGCCGCCTGGACCGTACGGGCCCGGTCGACCAGCCGCGTCTCACTGTGGCTGAGCCGGTCGAGCATGCGGGTCGTGGAGTCGGGGCGGGCGGTCGTCTCGGCGCGGGTCGTGCTGCTCCGGGCGACGGCCTCGACGACATGGGAGATCCACAGTCCGAGCCGGTGGCTGGTCGTCATGGTCACCGTCCAGGCCGCCCCGAGGGCGAGCAGGCCGGTGTCGAACGACCCGGGCACGAGGTGGACGACGCCCGCGGCGCCGCCCAGCGGAACGAGCAGCACCACGAGGGCGCCCGCGGAGCCGGGTCCCAGCACCTTCGCGATGACGAGGGCGGCGGTGTCGAGGAGGACGACGAGCGCGGCGAGCGCCACCCCGGCGGCAAGGCCCGGTACGTGCAGCAGCGTGAGGGTCGCGGCCGAGGCGACGGCGGCCCAGCCCACGACGGCGGGGCCGGCCGCGTCGTTCGAGGGGCGCCGGGGGTGGCGTCCGGCGCGGCCGGGCCTCCAGGCGGACGAGCGCGCCATGAGCAGGGCCCAGGCGTGCAGGCATACGGCGGCCAGGACGGCCGGTGCGTCGGCGAACGAGCCGCGCGACGCCCCGAAGGCGACGACGGCCAGCAGCACACCGGCGGCGATGAGCGACGGGACGACACCGGACCGGCCGGACGGGGAGGCGCCGGCCCGGCCGGACGGCAGGCCCGCGTCCTTGGGCGCGGACACCCGGGGGCGCTCGGACGGGACGGTGAACCACAACCGGTCGCCGCTGACGACCCCTTGGGCCTCGAGCGGCACGTCCAGGGCGAGCGCCCGGCCGGCGCTCGTGGTCAGCGGACCCGTGAAGTCGGCTGCGAATCCCGTCTCGTGGAGGGTGGCCACCACGTGGTGGAGCCACTCCCCCACGGGCGCGCGGGCCGGTGCGTCCACGTCGACCGCGTAGCGGTTGGTGTGCAGCGTGACCCTGATGTGCTGGCCACGGTCGGCTCGCGCCTCGGGAACCTGAATCGACATGTGCGGATTCACCTGTCCTTGGACGCGGGGTGGTGGGGCGCCGAAACGCTCGGCGTCTTCTCGGTCCTGCGGGTCTCTTCGCGCTGGTGGGTGATGACGGCCCCGGCCATGCCCGCGACGAACGCGGCCACGACGGAGATCGCGGCGAGCGTGGTGCCGGAGACGAGCCCGGCGCCGGGCCGTCCGCGTCCGGTCGCCTCCGCGAGGAGGTTGCCGTGGACCTCGCCGGCGTGGATGCGGTCGAGCAGTCCGCGCAGTTCCTGATCGGCGATCTGCTCGGAGACGGATCCGCTGCCGGAGCCACTGAACAGGCCGGTGGGGGCCGGGTCCTGGGCGTTCACGGTGTCGTCCGGGCCTGGACCGCCTCGGGCGGGATGCCGGGCAGCGCGGTCGGGTCGAGGGGGGTGGGCTGTCCCTCCAGCGTGGGTGCCAGCGCCTGCCGGTACGCGTAGAGGGATCCGAAGCCGGCGACCGGGTCGAGTGTCATCTTGCGGAACTGGGCCAGGCCCGTGTCGATGAGCACGTTGCCCAGGTAGTTCGCCGGGATGTTCAGTCCGGGGAATTCCGCCGGGAATGTGTCGTCGGTGCGGAAGGGGCCGAGAGTCTTGTTCGTGACATAGAACCCGTTGCGCTTGAGCATGGGGATCGCCATGCCGGTGACGGTTCCGGCGGCGAGGTAGTACAGGAACGCCTTCGGGTCGATCTCGAAGTCCTTGCCGTCGACGGCGCTGGCCAGCGTGGCGAACAGGGGCTGCACGGCGGTCTGCGTCAGCACGTTCTGGAACGCGGTGACCGTGCCCTCCTTGACGAGCCGGGCACCGCGGGGGTCCGTTCCGTCGAGCACGTGCTGCCAGTTGAAGGGTTCGCCCTTGACCGGACCGACGTCCGCCTGGCTCCACGGCAGGTCCTTGACCGCCGTGTCGATGTCGTCGAACCGTTTGAACACATCGACGCCCATGTCCTTGCCGTGCTTGATCACATGCTTGGTGATCGTGTGCAGTGCGTCGAAGGTCATGCCGCTGGCGACGACGCCGCCACCGATGGCGAACAGCGGAAAGAGGAGGTCTCCCTTGACGCTCCACAGGTCCTTGAAGCCGATACGGGGGTCCATCGCCAGGACACCCTTGGCGAGCGTGTCCTCCACGAAGCCCTGCCCCGCCGGAACGACGAAGCGCCACAGATAGTCGCCGGTCTTACGGAGGACGTTCTCCGGGAGCGCGGCGAGGTGCGTGGAGAGATTTCCCAGCGCGTTGTGGAAGAGGGCCCCCGAACTCCGTGTTCCCGCGAAGGAACTGCCGCGGACGAACCCTCCGGCGTTGAACTCCGCGCCGCTCTTGAGCGCCGCTCCCGCCGTGCCGCGGACGAGCGAGCTGCCGCCGGCCCCGGCGCCGAAACGGCCCCCCGTCGCGCCCAGCCCCCGGCCGACCGCGACCGCTCCGCGCAGGCCCGTGCCGCCGACCGCGCGGGCCAGCGTGGACACGGCGAACTCGATGCCCTGGAAGAGGCTCCGGGCGATGGCCCCGAACACCGACTGCAGGGCCGCCGTGATCACGCCGCCGAAGAAGATGCCGACGATGATCTCGGCGACGGCGAAGACCACGAGCAGGACCCACGAGAGGATTTCCCAGACGGAGCACTTCTGGGCCTCCTCCAGCTTGTCCGCGTACTCCTTCAACTGCCGTGCGTAGTCACGGAGTTGACGGGTGTACTGGTTCAGGTCCAGCCGGGACCGGGTGAGGGTCGCGGTGGCCTTGTCCGCCGCCGATCCCTTCCACGCGAACGCGAGGGACACGGCGTCGGACTGGTGGACGGGAGAACCGTCGAGCGATTGCTGGACGACGCTGGTGTGTCCGAGCAGAAGCGGACCCGCCATCGCGTCCACCGTCGCCCAGAACTGGTCGATGGAATCGGCGTACCCGTCGTACGCCCTCGCGGCGGTACGGATCGCTTGCGGATTCCCCGACGGTTTTCCACAGGCCACTGCGGACCCTCCCCATATTTCTCGTGCGGCACCTCTTCGCTCCGTGATGCGTCACGTAGCGATATAGCCGTCCAGCGGATCCTTGGCGGACACGTCGGCCGCCCCGTAATTGACCGCAACGGCGCGGATACGGTCGATGGCGTTCGCGAAGAGTTCCGCGATATTGCTCTCCGATGCGATGACCTGGTTCAGGGTCTCCTCGTACTTCTGGTTGTCCTCGTCGGTGGAGAAGGCGCCCTTCGCTCCGGCGGCCCTGGCCTGGAACTCGGAGAATTCGGCGAGATGTGCCCAGGCATGCATCTGGCTTCCCGCGGCGGCCACGTCGAGCGCTTGCGCGTCCACCCAGAACGTGCTCACACCCGTCCCCTCACCACATCTGGGAATTGAGCGCTTCGCACTCCTCGTAGTTGGTCGCCATCCGGCTCGTGCACTGAGACACATCGGCCAGCGCGGCATTGAGCGACTTCGCCGCCGCCCGCCATTCCTGCCGGAACGTGGTGTAACGGACGTTCGCGGGGCCGACCCAGCCCACCATCAGGCTTTCGAGATTGTTCTCCAGCGCCGAAAGAAGGTGTTCGATGTCGGACGTCTGCCGGGCCATGTCCGTGAAGACACGGGTCAGCGCTCCGGTGTCGATGTTCATCACGCTGTAGGTCATGGTGTTCTCTCCTCGTACCGAATCGGGGTGGGTCAGATGGAATGGGTGAGCTGGTCCAGCGCCCGGACGTGGGTGAGCTCGGTCCTGTCGTAATTGATCTGCGACTGGGTCAGCGCCTCGCCCATCTCCCGGAGCGTGGTCTGGATCCGCTCCGCCTGGCTCTGCCACCGCGCGATGGCGGTCCGGTAGCTGTCGGATGCGGGGCCCTGCCACTCGGCGATACTCGAGTGGGTCCGGGTCAGCATCGCCTGGGTGAGGTCGACGATCTGGCTGTGGCAGCGCTTGGTGAGGTCGGCCGCCTCGGCGATGTTTCCGGTCCTGGCGTGGTACTGCGTGCTCATCAGGATTCCTCCCCTGTGGTTCTGTGTGGCCGTGGGCCGTCCCCGCCTCAGACGTCGGGGACGGAGGTGTTCAGCGGGCCGTTCCGCCGGGTGACGGGCCCGGTGGGATCTCGGTGCCGACTCCGTCGAGCCTGTCGATCCAGCCCCGCGTACTGAGGCTGTAGGTGAAGGGCAGGGCGTCGGCGTTCTTCTTCTCGACGGCGGTCAGGAATTCGTCCACGGTGACGGCGGTGGCGGAGGAGTCCTCGCTCATCGGGGCGACCACGGTGATGTCCGCGGCGCGCTCCAGATTGAACGTCCTCCGCTTTCCGGTCAGCACGAAGGAAGCCCGGTCCGCGTCCTTGCGGCAGACGAAATAGCCTTTCTCGGTCCTCAGCGTGAGGACGCCGGCACTGGTACCGCTTCCGGTGACGGCGATGTATTCGGCACTCCTCGGATGCCGGGGACAGGGCTTCGGCTTCTCGGCCGCCTTCTTCTTCCGCACCGGTTCTTCCGGCACCGAAGGCGAGGCCGGTACGGCCGGTTTCTCCGGCGCGGCCCAGAGCGCGTCGGACGAGTCGCAGCCGGCGAGCGCGATGAGCACGACGGCAACGGTCGGTGCGGAAAGGGACCGGAGATCTCTCCGTCCCGTTCTGCCGATTCGGTATCGGTCTCGGATCGGTGGCGCGGGCGCCTCCTTGCTCCGCTCACACACCCGTGTCTCCAGTGGGGGGGGTTGAAAGTGATCGGTGAAAGTTCTTGCAGAACTCCCTTACTGATCGGCCATCTTTCAACTTCTCCCGTGGCCCAATATCCGCCACCTGGCGGAACCCAAGCACGCCAGGGCGCCATGAAAGGCCATCAATCCTGATACGCCATGACTGTCCTGTTTGAAGTTGATTCGCTCCAGGCGGACAGAGCGAGTTGGCCGCGCCCGTCCCTCAACTCCAGTCCGACGCAAGCACCTTGACGGAGCGTGGGGCGGCCCGCGGGCATGCGAACGGCCCGCACCCATGGGGGCAGGTGCGGGCCGGGCTTCGGTGTGGAGCGGGCGCCCCGGCGGAGGTCCGCGGTTCCGCGGTTCCGCGGTTCCGCGGTTCCGCGTGGGCGACGGTCCGGCTGTCCGGCTGTCCGGACGCGCTACCGCGAGGTGCGCAGAGCCTCCTCCACAAGTCGTACCTGATGGCCGAGCGTCACGGCGCGCTCGGCCTCGTGCCGGCTGATGGCGACGGCCTCCGCGGCCCGGTGCCTCGCCACCCCCTTGGACAGCTCGTCCTCGGCGAGCGAGCAGAAGAACGCCGTCGCCAGGGTCGCCTGGAGGTGGTGCCGCACCATACGGGCGAGCATCACCGGGTACTGGTGCAGCACCGTCTGACCGATCCACCGGTCGGGCGCCAGACCGAAGAGCCAGTCCTTGGCTCCCTGCTCGAAGCGCGAAGAACTCGGCGGGGGGACGTCGCCGGGCCACCCGGGAGGGGTGGGGCGACCGCTGTTGAGCCAGGACCGTGCAGGACCGGGCCGCTCCCCGTCATGCATGGTGTGCATCAGATGTCACCTCGGGCCACGGTTACGGACAGTGGTGCCGACGGCACGGAACGAGCGCTGGTGGACCGTTTCACCGCTCGCTCCTCCCACAGGACAGGAGGGCGTTCGTCCCCCGTCAGGGCGTTCGTCACCCGTGAGCCTCCTCTCCGCGCGGGGATCCGTATATCCGCCAGGTGGCGGGTTTCGGGCAAGACGTACGTCCCCGGCATGGCCACCTGGCGGATGCCGCGCACCCGCAAGGCCCCCGCCACCGGCACCCATCCGCCTCGCGACCGCACACCGGACCCGCGCGGACACGGAGCGCCACCGGACACCTCACAGCGACCCTCGCCGGGCGCGCCCGCGCCCGCGACGGACGGCCCGCAGAGCGCTCCAGCCCCCGCCCACACCCCCGGCAGCCGACGGATTTCCGGCACATCACACCGATTGCCGCCAAGTGGCGGATACAGGAGCGAAGCCGCTGCTCCACGCTGGAGGTGATCGGGGGATCCGTACCGGATGGCCATGTGGCCCGAGAGGAACCCACGATGCCGTTCCGCATCGAGAAGCAGACCGTGCAGCAGACGTGGCGCGAGGTGCGCCCCGCCGAGCACGAGCCCGTCGCGACCCCTCAGGTCGCGGCCGAGACCTGGATCCAGAACGCCTCCGCCACCGCACCCCGCGAGGCGCGGACGCACATCGTCGAGCAGCTCACCGCCTGGGGCCTGGAGGCCACGGGCGACGACCTCGAACTGCTGGTCAGCGAGCTGGTCACCAACGGCTACCAGCATGTGGCGGACTGCGCCCACCTGCGGATGCAGCTCCTGCTGGACGCCCGAAGCCTCACCGTCTGCGTCTGCGACGAAGGCGGCGGCGAGCCGGACCTGCGGCACGACCCCATCGAGGACGACGCCGACGTCGACGCGCTGCGCACCGGAGGGTACGGGCTGCTGCTGATGCGCCAGCTCTCGAGCGCGTGCGGCGTCGAGACCTACGACGGCGCCACGACCGTATGGTTCCGGCTGCCGCGCCCGCCGGACCGCCGGTTCCCGGACAGCGGTGCCCCGGAGGCCCGTGCGGGTGCAGCACTCGACGGCACCGCCCTGACGCCGGTCGAATCCGCACCGCTGGGTCCCGGTCAACTGGCGGCCGCGCCGCTCGCCATCGCGCCGGACCACATCGCGGCCGCTCAGCACGGGGCGGACACGCCCTCGTCCCTGTTCCCCGCGGGGCCCGAGCCCGAGCCCGGCCCCACGGTCGTCCTGACCGACGGCTGACGGGCACGACCTTCCGACGTACCGGAAACGCCGGGACCGTACGCGCCTCAGCCCTGCGCCCGGACCAGCCCCGACTCGTACGCGATCACCACGAGCTGGGCGCGGTCGCGGGCGCCGAGCTTCGCGAGGATCCGGCTGACGTGGGTCTTGGCCGTCAGCGGTGAGAGCACCAGGTCCCGGGCGATCTCGGCGTTGGTCAGCCCGCGGCCGACGAGGGTCAGTACCTCGCGCTCGCGGTCGGTGAGCATGCTCAGATCGGGCGGGTCGGCCCGCTGGTCGGGGCGGGAGACGAACGCCTCGATGAGCTGCCGGGTCACCTTCGGCGACAGCAGGCTGTCCCCCTGGGCGACGACCTTGACCGCGGTCAGCAGCTCCGTGGGCGGGGTGTCCTTCAGGAGGAAGCCTCCGGCGCCGGCGCGCAGCGCGGCGAAGACGTGCTCGTCATGCCCGAACGTGGTCAGCACCAGGACCTTCACCCCGGCCAGGCGCTCGTCCTCCATGATCGTCGAGGTGGCCTCGATGCCGTCGACCCGGGGCATCCGGATGTCCATCAGCACGACGTCGGGGTGCGTGCTGCGGGCCAGCTCGACGGCCTGGGCGCCGTCCTCGGCCTCGCCCACCACGACCAGGTCGGGGTCGGAGTCGATGAGCAGCTTGAACCCGGCTCTGACCAGCTCCTGGTCGTCCGCCAGCAGCACCCGCACCGTCATGACGCCTCCGTGGGACGTCTCGCGTCCGCCTCGTACCGCGCGCGGCGTCTCGGTGGTGGCGCCGCTCTGTCCACGCTAGATCACCGTCGCCGGGCGGGAATCCGGACACGGCCCGCGCCCCGCGATCGGGTGCACGCGGCCGCCCCCCGGCGGCCGCGTGCACCCGACTCTCAGCGGCGGCCCGCGATGTACGTCGCCAGTTCCACGCGCGAGGAGAGCGCGAGCTTGGCGAGGATGCTGGAGACGTGGGACTGCACGGTCCGCCGGGAGACGAACATCTGCCCCGCGATGGCCGGGTTGGACAGCCCTTCGGCGACCAGGGCGGCCACCCGGTGCTCGGTCTCGGTCAGGGCGGCCCAGCCGCTGGTCGGGCGGCGCTCGCGGCGCTGCCGCCGCCGTACGACACCGTGTGCGCCGAGCCGTGCCTCGGCCCGCTCGACGCACCAGTCCGCGTGCAGGTCCGCGTAGATGCCGAGCGCCGAGTCGAGTGCGGTGCGCGCCTCGTCCGTCCGCCCGGCGCCGGCGAGCACGGCAGCGGCGTCCTCGTGGTACTGGGCGCGGGAGAGAACCCAGTTGCCGCCGCGGTAGGCCTCGGCGGCGGCCGCCATGACGTCGGGGTCGCCGTCGAGCAGCCCCCGGCAGTGGGCGGCGATCCCGCGCATCCGGACGGTGGCGTGCTGCTCCGCACTGACGCGCAGCTCCAGCGACGCCGTCACCTCCTCCGCCGTCGCCCGGTCGCCCGACTCCAGGGCCAGGCGCACCAGGTCGGCGGCGCGGCAGGGTATCGCCGTGCCGGTCACGGGCCCGAAGCCGTGCCGCCAGCCGTCCCGCAGGTCCGTCAGGGCCTCCTGCGTGCGGCCCTGAGCCTGCTGGACGATCTGCTGCGCCCAGTGGACCAGGTACTCGTAGTACGTGGTGGTGGGCGAGGGGGTGCCGATCTGCTCGGCGGCGGCCAACCGGGCCCTGGCGGTGCCGAATTCGCCACGGTGCGCGGCGATGAGGGCCGCGAGTCCCTGGAAGGCGCGGGGGATGCCGAGATGGGCGGGGTGTTCCAGGGCGACGTCGATCTCGGCGAGCGCGTCGTCCCAGCGACCGCAGTGGAACATGAAGGTGGCCCGGCACATGTGACAGGTCGCCAGAAGGATTCCGCCGCTGCGTTCGGCGAGTTCGAACCCGGCCTCGAGACCGGCCTCCGCCTCCGTTCCCCGGTCGAGTTCGAAGAGGCAGGCCGCACGGATGAGTTGGAGTGCCACCTGCCGGTTCGTGTTCATGGGCTGGGCCCGCCCGGCCTGCAGCGCGTGGTCGGCTCCTTCGACGGCCGCGGCGGTCTCGCCCCGCACCTGGTGGATGCCGGCCAATGTCTGGAGCGCATCGGTCATGGCATCCGTCTGCCCGAGTTCCCTGGCTCGCCCCTGGACCTGGTGGGCGGCCGCTTCGGCCTCGTCCAGATTGCCGAGGAAGAAGTGCGCCGTGGAGAGGAACCCCTGGAAGCGCAGCGTCTCCTCCGGGGACAGCGTGCCCCCGTCCAGGACGTCCCGGGTCCGCTGGGCGGCCCCTTCGAGCTGCCCGGCGACGGTGTCCGCCTGGACGAGGACCCACAGCAACTCGCCGCGCAGAGCGGTGTTGTGGAGAGTGTCGAGGGCCGCCTCGGCCCGTTCGCGGGCGTCCGCCGCGCGCCCCTCCCACAGCAGCGCGGAGGCCAGCATGAGCTGCAGGGTGTCGCCGTGCGGGTCGTCGGAGGCCGTCTCCTTGAGCACATGGTCCAGCAGGTCGACGGAGAGGGCGGGCGCGCGCAGGATGAGCGTCCCGGCGTTGTTCAGCAGCCAGTCGACCGTGCCGTCCCAGCCGTATCCGGTGCCCAGCAGCAGGTGTTCGGCCACGCGCTCCGCCGGTGCACCGCTGCGCGCGAGGGCGCGGGCGACGGCCGTGTGGGAAGCGGCGCGCGAGGGCGTCGACTCGTAGAGCGCCTGCCGGATCACGTCGTGCCGGAAGGCCAGCCGGTCGTCGCACTCCGTCAGGGCGCCGCAGCGTACGACCTCCATGACCGGCTCGACGAGCTTGGCCGCCGAGTGGCCCGTGACGGTCGACAGGTCCGACACGGTGAAGGTCGATCCCAGCAGGGAGGCGGCGCGCAGCAGTGACAGTCCCGCGTCGGAGATCCACTCCAGCCTGCTGAGGACCGCGGAGGCCAGCGACTGCGGGACGGAGGAGGTCACCGCCTCCGCGGTGCCCTCGGCGACACGGATCAGCCGGTCGCGCTCCAGGGACTCCACGACCTCGGTCACGAACAGCGGATTGCCCGACGCCCCGCGCAGCAGCCGGCGCAGCCGCGGGCCGATGGCGGTGCCCAGCAGGACCTCGGCGACCTGGGAGACCGCGTCCTCCCCCAGCGGACCCAGCGTCAGCACATGGGCGTCCCGCGCGGTCAGGCTGCGGCGCAGCCGTTCCAGCCCTTCGTCGGGAACCGCGCGGTACGCGCACACCACGGCCATCGGCAGGGTCGACAGGGACTTGCCGAGCCGGTGGAGCAGCAGCAGCGACGCCTCGTCCGCCCAGTGCACGTCGTCGATCATCAGGGCCAGCGGACCGGCGGCGCACCACTCGTCGAGCAGCGCGAGGATCGCCTCGACGATGGCGAAGTCCGCGTCGCGGGCCTGCATGGCGTCCGGCCGGCCCTCCCTGCGGATCATCTCCGCGACCGACCGGACCCGCGGGTCGTCGTCCGCGGCGCCGATGCCCAGGCACCGGCCGATGGCGGCGAACGGGACGCGGCGCTCGAGTTGTTCGGCCGCGCCCTCCAGGACCCGTACGCCGTGGCTGCGCGCGTCGGCCGCGCTCGCCCGCAGCAGCGCCGTCTTGCCGATCCCCGGCTCCCCCTCCACCAGGACCGCCCGGCCGGACCGGGTGCCCAGGACCGTACGCGATCGCGTGCCGGCGCGGGCGATGACGGCGTCCAGCGTGCGCAACTCCGCTGCCCTGCCCGGCAGTTCGCCGTTCGGCCCGGTCATGGTTCCTCGCCATCTGTCGGATCTTCTGTCGTTCCCCCTGTGCGCCCGGTGGGCACCGTGGTGTCGTCGCGCCCGCCCTGCACCGCTCCCCTGTGCCGGCCCGCGCTCGACAACCGCTCGGCGCGCGCTCAACGGTGCGGCAGACCGCGGCCGCTGACGGTGTAGGTGCTCCCTTCCTCCGCGGGCCCGGGAGGCCTACGGCCCCGCGCGGACGTGGCCAGCCCGTGCGCCGTGACCACCGTGGCGAGTTCGACACGGGAGGCGAGGCCGAGCTTCGAGAGGATGTTGGACACATGGGTCTGCACGGTCCGGCGGGAGATCCGCAGACGTGCCCCCACGTCCGGGTTGGACAGGCCCTGGGCGACGAGCGAGGCGACGGCCAGCTCCGTGTCGGTGAGGCTGTCCCAGCCGGTGGAGGGACGGCCCCGGAGCCCGCGGTGGCCACGGCGTACGCCCAGGGCGCGCAGCCGGGACGCGGCCCGGGTGGCGTCCCAGGTGGCGTTGAGATCGGCGTAGACGTCCATGGCGCGGTAGAGCATCACGCGCGCCTCGGACAGCCGCTTCGCCTGTGCCAGCGTGGCGGCCGCGTCCTCGTAGTAGCGGGCGCGGAAGAGGACCCAGGGGAACCGGTCGTAGTAACCGGCCGCCTCCAGAAGGGTGTCCGGGTCGTTGTCCAGCATTCCGCGGCAGTGGGCGGCGATCCCGCTCAAGTCGTCCGTCCCGTCGTCCCCACCGCCGTCCGCACCGCCGCCCGTCCCGTCGTCCGCGCCGCCGTCCGCCGCCTGGGACTCGATCGCGGCCGTCACCCCGCGGGCCGCCTCGGTGTTGCCCGAACTCAGGGCCAGGCTCACCGCTCCGGGCGCGAAGAACGCGAGCACCGAGCGCATCACCGTCGCCAGGCCCCGGCGGCTGGAGTCGAGGCACCGCTCCAGGGCACGGTCGGGTGCGCCCTCCGCCTCGTCCACGAGGCAGCCCGCCCAGGCGACGAGGAACTCGTAGAAGCGGCCGTCCGGCGAACCGTCCTGCACCGCGCCGGCCTCGGACAGGTGGTGGCGTGCGGTCGCGAGGTCGTTGCGGTGCACGGCGATGACGGCGGCCAGGCTGTGCAGGGCCCGCGGCAGGGACTGGCCGGACGGTTCGAGGCCGGCCCGGATCTCGGCCAGCGCGTCGTCCCACCGGCCGTCGGCGAACATCACCAGCGCCCGGGACAGGTCGCAGAGCGGTACATGGTCCCAGAGCTGCTTGGCGACCTGCTGGCCCGCGCGCATCGCGTCGTCGGCCTCCTGGGTGCGGCCCAGCGCCAGCAGACAGTGACCGCGGATCATGTGCAGCGGAATCCGCTTGTCCACCGGGGCGTCGGACTCCTGCGCGATCCGCAGCGCGCGGTCGGCGAGATCCAGCGCCTCGGGCGTACGCCGCTGCAGATGGTGCAGGACGGCCAGAGTCTGGAAGGCGTCCGAGAGGGCGTTGACGTCGCCGAGTTCCCGGGCGTCCCGCTCCGCCTGGCGCGCGGTGCTCTCGGCGCGGTCGAGCTGCCCTAGGGTCAGCAGGACGACGGAGCCGAAGGCCTGGAGCCGTACGGTCTCGACGCGCGAGAGGGACACCGAGCTCAGCGCGTGCTCGATCTCGGCCCAGGCCAGGTCGGGGTGGCCCGCGAGATACGGGGCGCGGGCCAGGATCCACCAGATGGCACCCTCGGTGGCCCGGTCGTGGTGGTGGGCCAGCACCTGGCGCGCCTCGTCCTCGGCCTCCGCCGCCCTGCCGGAGCGCAGCAGGGCCGCGGCGAGGAGGATGCGGAGCCGGTAGCGGCGGGGTTCGGCCGCATCGGCGTACTCCAGCGCCCGCCGCAGCAGTTCGACCGTCAGCTTCGGGACGGCGACCATGAGGTGCTCGCCGTGCCCGGCCAGCCAGTCGACGACGCGGGGGCTGCCCGACGGGGTGCCCAGGTCCAGGTGCTCGGCGATCAGCTCCGGCGCGGCGGAGGTCCCGGCGAGGGCGAGGCCCGCCTCCAGGTGCAGTGCCGCCCGCAGCGGCATCGGCAGGTCGTCGTAGAGGGCCTGCCGGACCACGGTGTGCCGGAACCAGAACCGGCCGCCCCGCTCCGAGAGCACCCCGGCGTCGCAGGCGTCGAGCAGCGCGCCGAGAACATCGGGCACGGGCCGCTCGGCGACAGCGGCCAGGTCCTCGACGGTGATGGCGGACCCGAGCACGGAGGCGACGCGCAGGACGGACAGCGCGTCGGGGGACATGAAGTCGAGCCGGTGCAGGACGGCGGCGCCGGGCGACGGGCTGTCGGGGGCGAGCGTGGTCTCCGCGGTGCCGTGGCTGATGCGGATCTGGTCACCGGCCGTGAGCGTGTCCACGAGTTCGGTGATGTAGAGCGGATTGCCGCCGGCGTCCTTCATCAGGCGGAGCAGCCCGGCACCGGGGCTGGCGCCCAGCATCTGCGTGACGAGTTCGCGGACGGTGTCGTCGTCCAGCGGTTCGAGCGGCAGGACGGTGGCTCCCTGCGCCAGCAGCGCACGGCGCAGACGGTCGAGTTCCTGACCGCGCGGGGGCGCGGTCCGGTAGGCGCCGACGAGCAGCAGCGGCAGCTGGCCGAGGGATTCGCCCAGTTCCGCGAGCACCCTCAGGCTGGCCTGGTCCGCCCAGTGCAGATCGTCCAGCACCAGGGCCAGCGGGCCCGCCGCGCACAACTCGTCCACCTGCGCCAGGAAGGACTCCGCGAACCCGGCGTCGGCTGCCTCGACCCCGAGGGGCGCGCCGGCCCATCCCTCCCCGCGGATGAGCGCGCCGACACCGGCCTCGTGGGCGTCGCCGGTGGCGGTACGGCTGCCGAGGCAGGTGGAGATCGCCGCGAAGGGCAGGCGCTGCTCGATCTCCTCGGCGGCACCGCTGAGGACGCGCAGCCCGAGGCGTTCCGCGTACATCCCCGTGAGATCCAGCAGCGCGGACTTGCCGATCCCTGGTTCGCCCTCGACGAGCAGGGCACGTCCCACGCCCCGGGACGCTTCGAGGACGAGCCGTTCCAGGTGGGCCGCCTCGACGCGTTCGAGCAGCCCTACGGGGAAGTCGCCCACCGCTGCCTCCCTCCGCCTGGAGGCCGATGTCTCAAGTGTGCGACGCCCTGGATGCCCGTACCAGCGCCCGTACGGGAAGCCGTCCGGCACCGCGCACGTGCGCCGTGTCCCGCGGGTCGGCCGTTCCCCCCGGACCGGCCGTCCGCCGCGCGCGACAGTGGGGAAAGCGCGCCCACGCTCCAGTGGCCAGAGATCATTGCGCGATTTCCTCCCTGGAGAGGAGCACTACGAGCCCTCCGTTCACTGGTCGCCATGACGACGGGTTCCGGCTGGCCGAGCATGCGCTGAGGGCGCGCGGGCAACATCCGCCAGGTGGCGGATTTTTGCCCTCGAACGTCCGTTGCGCCCTGCCGTGCCCGCGGCTGTCGTCCGCTCGTCCGGGCCCCGGCCCGCGCCGGTTTCCACGGAGGGCGGACGCAGGCTAAGCGCCGGACCGGGCCCGCGCCTAGGGGCGTGCACGGCACTCCTTCCGCTGCGGCCCCCTCCTGTGCGCCGCAGCCGTCGGTGTTCCGCCGAAGCCCGGCGGCGTGCCGCCGTCGCGGCCCCCGTGATGGAGCGTCAGGTCTTCTTGATGCCGGGGCGGTTCCGGCGGACGGTACGAAGGGCCAGCTCCTGAACTCCCCGCAGCGGACGGCATGTCGACCGCTCCTGGACCCAGCTCCTGAACTGCTGGTCGGAGGTGGTGGACTGGACCAGCAGCCGGCGGATGCGGACCGGGTCGTCCCGGTCGGAGGAGAGGACGTTGCCCACGGCGCAGGCCGCGCTGAAGCCCGCCTCCCGTACGGCCCGCCGTACCGCACGGCTGGAACTGCCGCGCGGATAGGCGAAGTGCGGGACGGTGTGGCCGAGGATGTCCTCCAGCTCACGCTTGGACTCCGCGATCTCCCGGAGCGCCACGTCCGGGGTCACCGCCTCCAGATGCGGATGCGTACGCGAGTGGGCCCCGATGTCGAAGTCGGCCTGGTCCAGTTCGCGGATCTGACGCGCGCTGAGCATGTCGGCGGGCGGCAGAAAGCTGCGCGTGGTCACGTGCGGCAGGACGGCACCGGTGGTGACGAACACGCTGGCCGGTGCGTCGTGACGGGCCAGCAGCGGAGCCGCGGCGGTGGCGAAGTCGGCGTACCCGTCGTCGAAGGTGATCACGGCGGCACGCTCGGGGACGGGCGGACCGCCGCGCAGGGCGCTGACGAGCTGCCGCAGCGGGATGACGGTTCTGCCGCCGGCCCGGATGAGCCTGAGCTGCCGCGCGAAGTCGCGGGGCGTGACGGTGTACGGGGCGATCCAGGCGGGCGGGTCGTCCGAGACGGAGTGGTAGCAGAAGACGGGGAGGGTCCTGGCCATCGTTGGCTCCTGTGCCCGGAGGCAGTGCGGGGCGCGCCTTTCTCGGAGAGGTGGGAGCGGCCGGGATGCCGCTGTCGGCACGGCCGGTACGCGGTCGGGACCACGTACCCCGTACCGCACCCGGCGGCGGCCGCGATCCGTGCTCCGGGCCGGGGGCTGCGACCCGTCCTCAAGGCCGGGGCCGCGGGGCCGTGACGGTCGCGGACCGCTCCGGGCGTCGCGACCGGGTCGTCCCGCCGTGCGGCGGTCGCGCCGTGCGACGTCGCGCTGTCCGGCGGCGGCGGTGGGTCCCCCGGAGGTGGCCGCTCAATTCCGACCCCCGGGGGGGCCGCTCATCCCGTCCGTGACAACTCCCACTCTGCCGTCCGCCCCCTGCCGCGGCATCGGCCCCGAGGAGTCCGTTCCCGTACACCTCCAGCAGTACGGCGGCGGCCGCACACCTCCCGTAGGAGGTCACTCGTCCGGCCATGCGGACGAGGGCGGCGGCCGCGGTCAGCGCACGGTGTGGCGCTGCAGGACGTCGCAGGTGTACTGGAACTCCTCCATCAGCCGGGTCGCCTCGATGAGCAGCACCCCGTACGGCCGGGTCGGGTCCGCGAGCGGGAGCCCGTCCCGTTCGGCCCGCTCGGCCACCGTGCTGCGGCACTCCTGGGCCTCGTCCGCCAGACCGCACAGCTCCCGCGCCTGCTCGGGCAGCGCGCTCTCCTTCAACTCGCCCAGGACGGCGCTGATCCGGCCCACCGAGGCGAGGAAGTCGCCGTAGCTCGCGAGGAACGGCCCGTAGCGGTGGTCCCGTTCGTCCTCGTGCCACTGGTCGAGGCTGCGCGTGAGGGATGCGGCCTGGTGGAGGGTCCGTTCCAGCGCGTCCAGCACCGCGCCGTACCCGTCGAAGCCGGTCCGTCCGCGATGCCTGCGCAGCAGCCGGCGCGGGTTGTAGTAGACGCTCTCGCGCGCGGTCCGCAGACCGCTGCGGGCCTGAGTCACCAGTCCCCCGGCCTGTTCCGCCCGGCGGCGCCACCGGCGGGTGGCCGTCTCGCTCGGGGCGCCCTCGTGCAGGGCCGGGTACACGTCGCCGACCAGATCGTGCAGGGCGCGGGCCAGGGTACGGATGCCGTGTTCCGCGCTGTGGTAGCGCATCGGCGGCACGACCAGCACGTTCACGGCCACCCCGATGCCGCAGCCGATCAGGACGAGAACGATGATCTCCCCGAGCTGTTCCGCCTTGGCCGTACGGGTCGTGGCCGCGGCGTAGGTGGAGAAGGCGAAGAACGCGGCCGTGGCGACCTGGGAACCCTGCGCACCCAGCGCGGGCCACCGGCCGACGCTCAGCGCGATCAGCGTGACCAGGACGAACGTCGCGAGGTCCGGGCCGCCGAGGAAACCCGACGCCGCCTGCACGGCCACGCCGAGGGCGACGGCGGCGACGTAGCGGAGCGCCTGCACCAGCGACTGGTACACCGTCACGTGCATGATGAGCACGGCCGAGAACGGCGCGAACGCCGGCGACCGCGCCTTGAGGACGTCGTACGCGACGACCCAGGCGAGGGTGGCCGCCAGCGTGCACTTGGCGATGAGCAGCAGCGTGTGCCGCTCGTGCCCCTCCACCGCGGCCGCCCGCCCGCACCACGCGCGCGCCCGCGAGGGCACGCTCCGCAGTCCGGCCGACGACGGACGCCCCGGCCCCACCGTGCTCGTTGCCACGCCTGCCTCTCCCGTCCCGGTCACGCATCCCGCGGTGGTCCCCTGCCCCGCGTCCGGATCCGCTGGGGACGCGGAATCCGCCGGGGACGCGGGGCAGGAAAGCACCGGCCGGGCCGCGGGTTCCCGGCGCCCAGGACGTCACACCTCCGACATCGGCACCGTCGGAGGCCGTCGGCCGTCGGCCGTCGTCAGAGGAAGCGGCGCAGCGGCGCGACGGCAGCCTCCCGCGCCCTCTGGGGCAGGGACCGGCGGCGCCAACGGCCGGGCCGGATCCGGTCGCTCACCGCCAGGTCGTCGCGGAAGTGGTCGTCCAGCCGCGCCGTGAACTGCTCGTCGATGACGGCGAGCATGACCTCCTCGTCGTGCTCGAGGCTGCGCCGGTTGAAGTTGGTGGAGCCGATGAGGGACACGATGCCGTCGACGGTGATCACCTTGGCGTGCATCATCGTGGGCCGGTACTGCCAGATGCGGACACCGCAGGCCAGCAGGTCCTCGTAATAGCGCTGCCCGGCGAGCTGGCAGACACGTTTGTCGGTGTGCGGGCCCGGCAGCAGGACGTCGAGGGTGACGCCGCGCCGCGCGGCCGCGCACAGCAGGTCGATGAAGAACTCGTCGGGGGCGAAGTAGGCGGTGGCCAGGCACAGCCGCTCCTCCGCGGACTCGATGGCCACCCGGAGCATGGTCTGCATGTCGTGCCAGCCGTAGCTGGCGGAGCCGCGCACCACCTGGACCACCGCGTCACCGGCCTTCGCGTGCGGGGTGAAGCGGTCGCGGTCGTCGAAGAGGTCGGGGCGGCACTCGGCCCAGTTCTGGGCGAACGCGGCGGCGATGCCGTCCACGGCCGGGCCGCGGACCTCGACGTGGGTGTCGCGCCACTCGTTCTCGTTCCGCGCGTCCCCGCACCACTCCTCGGCTATCCCGACGCCTCCGGTGAACGCCACGCTCTCGTCGACGACCAGGACCTTGCGGTGGCAGCGGTGGTTCTGCTTGAGCGGCGAGATCCACAGGGGCTTGCGGAACCAGGCGATCTGCACCCCCGACCGTTCCATCTCCTCCAGCAGCTGCTTCTCGATGAGCCGGCCACCGAAGCCGTCGAGGAGGAGCCGCACGCGCAGCCCGGCGCGTGCGCGCTCGCCCAGGGCGTCGGCGAAGGTACGGGCGATGTCGCCGCGCCAGTAGACGAACGTCATCATGTCGACGGTGTGCCGCGCCTCGCGGATGCGGTCCAGCATCGCCGCGAAGATCTCGTCACCGTTGCGCAGGGGCGTGAGAGCGTTGCCCTCGGTCGCGGCGACGCCGATGAGGCGCTCGAACCGGCGTCTGAGTCTTTGGCCGCGGTCCCGGTCGCCGGCCCGCCCCTCGGCGCGGTGCTCGGCCCCGGACGGGCCGTGTCCCCCCTCGTGCTCCTGACCGCGGGGGATCTCGACCGCCGTGCTCTCGGGGTCCCGGACGTGGCTCATGCTCATCACCTCGGCGTGCTGGGTGTCGTCGGCTGCGCTGCACACCCGCCGCAGGCGTCCGGGTCGGGCGCTCGGGCCCTCGTACGCGGGCGGGCAGATGCCGTCTACCCCGGCCGACGCCGAGGAAGAGTCCGCTCCGTCACATAGTCCGCGTCGGCCCGCCGCGCATGGTGGCGGCGCGCACACCCGGAGGCCGAACTATGGTGTCCCGTCACATGTGCCGGTGACCTGCGAATTTCTACGGTGTGGCGACACGAACCCCGTCCCTGTCCCCGCCCGGAAGTGGTGACCATGGCTGCCCCGGCCTCCGCGCCCTCGTCTCCCGGCTCGCTCCGCCGCATCGTGGCCGCGAGTCTCATCGGCACCACCATCGAGTGGTATGACTTCTTCCTCTACGGCTCCGCGGCCGCTCTCGTCTTCAACCAGCTCTTCTTCCCCGGCTCCGACCCGCTCGTCGGCACGCTGCTCTCCTTCCTGACGTACGCGGTGGGCTTCGCGGCCCGTCCCATCGGCGCCCTGGTCTTCGGCCACTACGGGGACCGGCTCGGGCGGAAGAAGCTGCTCGTTCTGAGCCTGCTGCTGATGGGCGGCGCGACGTTCGCCATCGGCCTGCTGCCCACCCATGCCGCCATCGGCTCGGCGGCCCCCGTCCTGCTCACGGTGGCGCGCCTGGTCCAGGGCTTCGCGCTGGGCGGCGAGTGGGGCGGCGCGGTACTGCTGGTCTCGGAACACGGGGACGCCCGGCGGCGCGGGTTCTGGGCCTCATGGCCGCAGACAGGCGCACCGGCCGGGCAGTTGCTGGCGACCGGTGTCCTGTCGGCGCTGACCGCGCTGCTCTCGGACGACGCGTTCGTCGCGTGGGGCTGGCGGATCCCGTTCCTGCTGTCCGGTGTGCTGGTCCTGGTCGGGCTGTGGATCCGGCTGTCGGTCGACGAGTCGCCCGTCTTCAGGGAGGCCCTGGCCCGCGCGGAGGCGCGCAAGGCCGCGGACAAGGACCTGGTGGAGAAGATGCCGCTGGTCGCGGTCCTCCGGCACCACTGGCGGGACGTGCTGGTGGCGATGGGCGCGCGGATGGCGGAGAACATCAGCTACTACGTCATCACGGCGTTCGTCCTCGTCTACGCCACCACCCAGGCGGGGCTGGACAAGCAGACCGCGCTCAATGCCGTACTCATCGCCTCCGCCGTGCACTTCGCGGTGATCCCGCTCTGGGGCGCCCTGTCCGACCGGGTGGGGCGGCGGCCGGTCTATCTGCTGGGTGCGGCGGGCGTGGGCCTGTGGGCGTTCCCGTTCTTCGCGCTCATCGACACACAGAGCTTCGGCAATCTGCTGCTCGCGGTGACGGTGGGCCTGGTCTTCCACGGTGCGATGTACGCGCCGCAGGCGGCCTTCTTCTCGGAGATGTTCGCGACGCGGATGCGGTACTCGGGGGCCTCGATCGGTGCGCAGTTCTCCTCGGTGGCCGCCGGAGCCCCGGCCCCGCTGATCGCCACCGCCCTGCTGGCGGACTACGACAGCGCCACGCCGATCGCGCTCTACGTGATCGCGGCCGCCCTGCTGACGCTGGTCGCGGTGGGGGCGGCGCGGGAGACCCGGCAGCGCGACCTGGCGGCCATCGGGCCCGCGGAGGGGGACGACGCGGTCAAGGCGGCCGCGCCCCCGGCCCGTACGGTCTGACGCTGCGGGCCCCTCGTTCCCGCCCCTTTTCCGACGGCTGCGCGGCCGGCTCCTCGCCGTACCGCGCAGCCGCGCGTCGCGCGACCGGTGGCGGTCAGCGCTTGGGAGCGCTCCGGCGCGTGCTCCGCGCCGAGCTCCGGGTCTTGCTCGGGGCCGAGCTCCGGGTCCTGCTCTGGGCCTTGCTCTTCACGGTGCTCTTGGCCCCGGAGATGCTGCGCTTGGCCTGACCGGCCGCCTGCTTCGCCTGGCCCACGGCCTGCTTGGCCCTGCCCTTGGCCTGGTCGGCCACGCCCCGGGCTCGCTTCCTGTCGTCCCCGGTGACCTTGCCGGCGACGACCCGGGCCTTGCCCTTCATCTTGTCCGCGGCGCCGCTCACCTTCCGGGCGGTGCCACTGGCCTTGTTTCTGGCGGCACCACTGGCCTTGCTCGCGGCACTGCCGGCCCTGCTCGCCGCGCTGCCCGCCCTGGTGGCCGCGCTGCTGCTGCGGCTCGAGGACGTGGCCCGGCTCGTGGTGGCGGGCTTCCGGCTGCTCGCGGTGGCGGGCTTCCTGCTCGCGGTGGCGGGCTTCCTGCTCGCCGCGCTGCGCGTCTTGGAGGCCGTACTCGACCGGCTCGTGCTGCTGCGTGTCGAGGACGCCGTACTCGACCGGCTCGCGGCAGCGCTCCGGGGCTTGGTCGCCGTGCTCCGGGGCTTGGACGCCGTACTCGACCGGCTCGTGCCGCTGCGCGTCGAGGACGCCGTACTCGACCGGCTCGCGGCGGCACTCCGCGGCTTGGTCGCCGCGCTGCGGGTCTTGGACGCCGTGCTGCGCGACTTGGGGGCCGCGCTCCGCGACTTCTGCGCGCTGCCGCGCGTCTTCGTCGCGGTGCCCGTCCTGCGCGTGGTGCCGCCGGACCTGCCCGCCGTGCTGCCGGACTTCCCCGCCGGTCCCCGGCGGTTACCGCTCTGGCCTCGCATGGGGCTCATGGACTGCCTCCTGTGGTGTTGGATTGGGACGGATTCGTCCGCAGTCCACGCTGCCGCAGGGTGTCCGGGCGCGCACGCCGGGCGACGCCGTCAGCGGTCGACGGCAGTGGCCAGCCGGTGCAAGCGGAGGGCGAGCTGCACCTCCAGGACACGGCCCGGGGCCTGCCAGTCGCCGCCCAGGAGCCGCCCGATGCGCTCCAGCCGCTGGGCGACCGTGTTGACGTGCACGTGGAGTTCGTCCTTCGTACGGGCGGGGCTCATGCCGCAGGCGAAGTACGCCTCCAGGGTGCGCAGCAGGTCGGTCCCCCGGCGCTCGTCGTACTCGGTGACGGTGCCGATCGTGCGGTGGACGAAGGCGCCCACGTCACGGCTGTCGGCCAGCAGCAGTCCGAGGAAGCCGAAGTCCTCGGCGGCAGCGCCCTGTCCCGCACGGTCCAGCAGCCGCAGCGCCTCCAGGCAGCGCCGGGACTCCGCGTAGGCGGCCGCGACGGACCCCGGCCGGGACACGGGCTCGGGCACGGGTGCGGAGGCGCCGACGGTGACCGGGGGGGTGGTGGACGGCCGTGCCGAGCTGCCGGGCGATCAGCCGTGCGGTGGCAGCGGGGCCGTCGCAGCCCTCCTTCAACGGCAGCAGTAGGACGGTGCCTCCGTCGCGCGCCGCGGCCAGCCCGTGCCGGGTGGCGGCGAGATGGGAGGCCGCGGACCACAGGCGCTGGCGGTCAGCGGTCTCCGATGCGGCCGGCGCCGTTCCGGACGCCTCGACGCGGGCGGAGAGGAGGACGTGCGGTGCGTCCAGGTCGGCACCGAGACGCACGGCGCGCTCGCGCAGCAGCCGCGGGTCGCGGTCAGGCGCGTCGAGCAGGTCGTCGAGGAGTTCGCCGCGCACCCGCTGCTCGGCCTCGCCCGCGGAGCGGCGGGCGAGCAGCAGCAGCGAGGTGACCATCGCGGCGCGCTCCAGGGTGCGCTGGTCGACCGGGTCGAGGCCGGGGTGCCCGTGCAGCACGAGGGCACCGAGGAGTTCGCCGCCCGCGGAGACGGCCGCCACCCAGTCGTCGCGGTGGCGGACGGCATGGCCGCCGGCGCGCGACCCGTCGACGGCCTGGGCGGGCACCGCCCCCGCCTCGGCGAACTCGACGGTTCCGTCCAGCACTTCGGCGACCGCGTCGGCGACGTCGTCCACACCCCCACCGCGCAGCACCAGTTCGGTGAGCCGGTCGTGGACGCCGGACGCGCGCTCGATGACGCCGCTGCGGTCCCGGATGATCTCGTTGGCGGCTTCGAGTTCGGCGAGCGCGGACCGGGTCTCCCCGAGCAGGTTCGCGGTGTCGATGGCGACGGCGGCGTGCGCGGCGAAGGACGCGAGCAGGGCGACCTGTTCGCGCTCGAAGACCCGGGCGCGCCGGTCGGCCGCGAAGAGCACGCCGATCACGCCGCTGCCGAGGACCAGCGGGACGCCGAGGATCGCGACCAGCCCCTCGTCCTTCACGCTGGCGTCGATGCTCCGGGTGTGCTGGAACCGCTCGTCGTCGAAGTAGCTGTCGGTGACGTACGGGCGTGCGGTCTGGGCGACGAGACCGCCGAGCCCCTCCCCCATGCCGAGCCGCAACTGCTGGAAGCGCGCGGAGACCGACCCGTCGGTGACCCGCATGTACGTGTCTCCGGCCGTGGGGTCGTTGAGCGTCAGATAGGCGACCTCGGTGCCCAGCAGCGAGCGGGCGCGCTGCACGATCGCGTGGAGTACGGCGTCGAGGTCCCGCAGCCCCGCCAGGTCGTGCGCCGTCTCGAACAGAGCCGACAGCTCCGCCTCGCGGCGCCGCCGCCCCTCCAGCTCGCCCCGCACCCGCAGCGCGAGCATTTTGCCGTTCTCCAGGGCGGCCAGCTCCTCGGGGGACGCGCCGTCGGCCCGGGCCCGCAGAACAGGACGTTCGTACTCCTCCGCGGGGGCGCCGCGGGCGAGAAGCTCCAGGTAGGGGGCTTCGGCGGAGAAGGGCGTACGCGGGCGGGCCATGCTCCCAGACATACCTGCCGGGCGGGCGGATGTGCCAGTGGCCTGCGGTGGCTGCCCCGCGCCCCAGGGCTCCCGCAGGGCGGACCGCGGCTTCACGGGCTCCGGCGGCTGCTCGCGTTCAGGCTGCCTGTGTTCCGGCGGCTCGGGCCCCTGCTGCTCGCGTTCAGGCGTCCCGTACCGAGGCGGCTCGCGTTCCGGCGGCTCGGGCCGCGCGCCGTCACCGGGCGGGCGCGCCGCCGGGCCGGGCGCGCCCCCGGGGTCCCCATCGGCCCCGGCCGCCCTGCCGCCGCCCCTTCCGGAGGGGTTCAGTGCGCGGTCCATCCGCCGTCGAGCGGGATCGAGGTGCCGGTGATGAACGACGCCTGCGGTGAGCACAGGTACGCGACCGCCTCGGCGACCTCCTCCGTCTCCACCAGCCGCTTCAGCGCGGAGTCCGCGAGCAGCACCTCGGAGACGACGCGGTCGGCGGGGATGCCGTGGGCGGCGGCCTGGTCGGCGATCTGCCGCTCCACGAGCGGGGTGCGGACGTAGCCGGGGCTGACGCAGTTGGAGGTGACGCCCTGCGGGGCACCTTCGAGTGCCGCCACTTTGGAGAGCCCTTCGAGACCGTGCTTGGCGGCGACGTAGGCGGCCTTGAAGGCGGAGGCACGCAGGCCGTGCACGGACGAGATGTTGACGATCCGGCCCCACCCCTGCCCGTACATGTGCGGCAGCGCGCCGCGTACGAGCCGGAACGGCGCTTCCAGCATCACCGTCAGCACGGTGGAGAACACCTCGGGCGGGAACTCCTCGATGGGGCGGACGAGTTGGAGACCGGCGTTGTTGACGAGGACGTCCGTACCCGCGGCCGCGGACTCGGCGGCGTCGAGGTCGGTCAGGTCCAGGGTGTGCGGTTCGAGGACCCCGGGCAGCCCGGCTGCCTGCTCGGTGACGGCGGCGAGCCCGTCGGCGTCCCGGTCCACCGCGCGTACCTTCGCGCCCGCCGCGGCCAGGCGCAGCGCGCAGGCGGCGCCGATACCGCTCGCCGCGCCGGTGACGAGCGCGGTACGGCCGCCGAGATCGAGGCCGACGGTACGACGGGCGGGGCCGGGGTCCGGTGCGGAGGCGGGCTCCGGGCCCGGTGGGGAGGGCGCGGTCATGTCCGGAACACTAGGGAGCAGGCCTCTCACCACCGATGTGGCGACCGCACACAGTTCAGGGCGAGACGGTGGGGTCGAACCATGCGGGGCCGTCCTCCAGCGCCTGCTTGATCCGCAGGAGGGCGAAGTCCTCCAGGTCGGGCAGCGCGTCCAGCGGGAACCACCGCACGTCCAGGGACTCCTCGTCGTTGACGCGGGCCTCGCCGCCCACGGCCCGGCAGCGGAAGGTGATGTCCATGAACTGGCACGCGTCGCCGTTGGGGTAGCGCATCGGCTCCAGCGCCTGGACGAGGACCACCCGTTCCGGGACGCAGCGCACCGCTGTCTCCTCCAGGACCTCGCGTACGGCGGTCCGCGCGGGCTGCTCGCCGGGCTCGCCGATGCCCCCGATGATCGACCACCGGCCGGTGTCCGCGCGGCGGCCGAGCAGCACGCGGCCGTCGTCGTCGAAGACGATGGCACTGACGCCGGGGAGCCAGAGGAGCTGGTGGCCGGCCGTCGCACGCAGCTCGCGGATGAAGTCGGGTGTCGCCATACCCCGAGCGTATCCGGACGGCGCATTCCGTCCCTGGCGTCCCGCGTCCCCCACATATCGCACCGTTTCCGCTCAATGGCTCCACACGCCCACGTCGCAGCCGTTACGGTGTGGCCCATCATGTGCCCGCGGGCGGCGTTTCCCCACCGCCGCGAGCGGTGCCCGTCTCAGGGGGGTCGACGGGATGGCGTCTGCCGCGAGGCTCGCCGTAGGGGAATCCGCAGGCGAGAGGGGGCGAAGCGGCGCCGCCGACGTGACGGGCGTCCTCGTGCTCGGCTGCTGCGCCGGCTGGGCGCTGATCACCGCGGCGGGCCGGGAGGCTCGTCCCGAGGGGGTGCTCCTCGCTCTGCTCGCCGTTGCCGCGGGCTACGCCTGCGGCCGGATCGGCGGGGCGGTCCTGCCGGTGGCGGTGCCCGTGATCGCCGCGCTGACCGGGGCGTCCCTCGGGTACGCCGCTCCGTACGGGCTTCAGGGCCTCGCCGTCGACCCGCCGCCGGGGCACACGGGCGCCCACGCGGCGCAGTTCGCCCTCGCCACCGGCGCCGCCTGCTGCGCGGCTTGGGCCGCCGGATCGTCCGCACTGCGCGTGGCGTTGCGGCTGCTGGCCGTCGCCATCGCCGTCACCGCCCTGGCCGCGGGCTCACCGGCGGGGTGCGTGGCCGCGGGCGCCGTCCTGCTGTGCTCGCTCGCCGCTGCCCCGATGCGCCGTCGCCGGATGGCCGGGCTTGCCGGGCTCGCCCTCGCGGGGGCGGTCGTCGCGGGAGGCGCCTGGGCGGTCGCGCAGGACGCCCTGCCGCCGGGGCTCTCGGCCTCCCTGGAGGGGCAGCTCACCGAGCAGCGGGTCCTGCTCTGGCACGACGCGGCGGCCGTGGCGCAGGGGCAGCCCGTGGTGGGTGCCGGCCCCGACCGGTTCGGGGACGTGAGCCCGGCGGCGCGGAGCATCGCGGGCTCGGACGGCAAGCCGCACTCGGCCGTACTGCAGCTGGCGGCCGAACAGGGGACGCCGGGCGTGCTCCTCCTGGGCGCGGCGTCGCTCTGGCTGCTGCACTCGCTGTGGCGCTCTCCCCGCTCCACGCGGGTGGTCCTCACGGCGGGAGCGGCCCTGACGGTGGTGGGCGCGCTGGCGAGCGTCGGCAACGCGCTCAGCTTTGCACCGGTCACGGCGGGCGCGGGATTCCTCGCGGGGCTGGCCACCGCCCGTCCGCTGGGCGGCGCTCACGAGCCGGAGCCGGATGCCGGACCCGTCACCGAGGCCGTCGCCGATACGGCGCCGGAGACGGTCGCCGGGCCGGTCTTCGAGGCTCGGTCCACGGGGGCACCCTGGGGTGCGGCTCGCTCGTCGCTCCCCGGGAGCAGCCCCTGAGCGAACCGGGCGGAGAACGCCGCGGGACGAACGGAGCCGTCGGCTGCGTACGGGCCCGGCGGCGTCAGGCCTGAGCCGTGTGGCGCCGTTCGGCCATTCGGAGGATGCGGTCCCGGATCACGCGGACCGCGTCCTCGGCGTCGTCGACGGTCACCGTGAAGATGCGCCCGTCCCCCAGCCGTACGACCAGCCCCTCGCCCCGGCGCACAACGACCGCCGTGCCCTTCTCCGGGCGCCAGCGGTAGCCCCAGCCGCCCCATTCGTGGGGCGTGACGCGGGGCGCGAAGTAGGCGCCGACCACGTTCTCCAGCGGGATCCGGCGGCGCGGCAGGCCGACGTGGCCGCAGCGCACCTCGACCGCCTCGGTGTCGACGCGCACGTGGACGTGCACGAACGCGAGCGTGCCGAAGAGGATCAGCAGACCGGTCGCCACGCACCCGATCACCGACATCAGCAGGGGGGCGATGCTCGAGGTCCAGGGGGAGTCCACGGCCAGTTCGATACCGAGAGCCATGCAGGCGGCGCCGAGAGCGGCGAGAGGCCACTGAGCGCGGTTGACCGCACGCCCGGTCCAGACCTCCGGGACGCCCTCTGCCGCGCGGGAAGCGCCGTCGCGGTGGTCCCTCATGGACGTGAGAGTACCCGCGATCGGCAGGAGGAGCAGGGTGTCGTCACCGACGACTTTCCGTGGCCGGTCCTGTGCGGTGAGGGAGAGGAGCCGTCTGCGCCCCGCACCCCGCGGCGCGGGAGATCTACCGGGGTGCGGTGCTCGCGGCCGTCAGGGAGCGCCCCTCGGCGTACACGAGGGCGGCAGCCGGGAGGGCCGCCTCGTCACCGCTGAGGATCACCGTCAGCCGGTCCGACGGCGCGGCGTCCGGATCCGGTTCCGCTCCGATCCTGCGCAGCGCCTGCGCGGCCACAGCCCCGGCGGAGCCGTACAGCGCGAGCGGCGGGCGCTGCGGCTGCTGTACGGCCGCCTGGATCCGTTGGGCGACCAGTTCGTAGTGGGTGCAGCCCAGGACGAGGGCGCCGAGGTCCTCCGGGGTGCGGCCGGCGGCCGCGGCGATCGCCTCGTCGATGGCGTGCTCGTCGGCGCGCTCCACGGCGTCGGCGAGCCCGGGGCAGGCCACCTCCGTGGTCACCACACCATCGGCGAACCGCGCGATCAGGTCGCGCTGGTAGGCGCTGCCGGTGGTCGCGGGCGTGGCCCAGATGGCGACGGGTCCGCCCGTCGCGGTCGCGGGCTTGATCGCCGGGACGGTACCGATGACCGGCAAGCCGGGCTCGAACTCCGCGCGCAGCGCGGGCAGGGCGTGCACGCTGGCGGTGTTGCAGGCGACGATCAGCGCGTCGGGGCGGTGCTCGGCCGCGGCCCGCGCGCAGGCGATGGCGTGCGCGGTGAGGTCCTCGGGGGTGCGCGGGCCCCACGGCATGCTGCGCGGGTCCGAGCTGAGGATCAGGGACGCGTCGGGCCGCAGACGCCGGACCGCGGCGGCGGCAGGAAGAAGTCCGAGCCCGGAGTCAATCAGCGCGATCTTCACCCGCCAAACCTTATGCGATCGCCTCGGGTCCCCACCCTGCGGGCCGGGTCCCGCACGGATTTCGGCGCGATCGTTGCGGCGGAGACGGCGGAGACGGCGGAGGTGGCGGCGCGCGCCGTGGCCGTCCGTGCGGGCCGACCGGGGGACCGCCGGTGGGCGCCCGCGAAACGCCCCTGGACAAAGAGGGCGCGATCGGCACGTTCCGGCAGACTGCCCGCGTGAACGCTTGGACGTGGGTCGCCGCCGGATCGTTCGTCGTGTGGCTGTGGTTGCTGCTCGGGCACGGGGGCTTCTGGCGGACCGGGGTGCGCCTGCCGGACACGGGAGCACGGGCGGAAGGAACCTCCGCGGAAGGTGCGGCCGAGGTGTGGCCGTCCGTCGCCGTGGTCGTGCCCGCGCGGGACGAGGCCGAGGTGCTGCCCGCGAGTCTGGGGTCCCTGCTCGCGCAGGACTACCCGGGGCGCGCCGCGGTGTTCCTCGTCGACGACGGCAGCACCGACGGTACGGGGCGGATCGCTCGCGAACTGGCCTCCCGGGCGGGCGCGCTGCCGCTGACGGTGTCCTCCCCCGGCGATCCGGAGCTCGGCTGGACCGGCAAGCTGTGGGCCGTCCGGCACGGCATCGCGCTCGCACGGGCCCAGAAGCCCGCCCCCGCGTACCTGCTCCTCACGGACGCGGACATCGCCCATGCCCCGGACAGCCTGCGGGAGTTGGTGCGTGCTGCCCGGGCGGCGGACCTCGACCTCGTCTCGCAGATGGCGCGGCTCCGCGTCGAGACGCGCTGGGAGCGGCTGATCGTCCCGGCGTTCGTCTACTTCTTCGCCCAGCTCTATCCCTTCCGGAGGGTGAACCGGCCCCGGGCGCGGACGGCCGCGGCGGCGGGCGGCTGCGTGCTGCTGCGGAACGACGCCGCCGCGCGGGCCGGGGTTCCGGACTCCATCCGTCACGCGGTGATCGACGACGTCGCTCTGGCGCGGGCCGTCAAGCGCGGGGGTGGCCGGATCTGGCTGGGGCTCGCCGACCGCGTGGACAGCGTCCGGCCCTACCCGCGCCTGGCCGAGCTGTGGCGGATGGTCTCGCGCAGCGCGTACACCCAACTGCGCCACAACCCCGTCCTGTTGGCGGGGACGGTCGCCGGGCTCACGCTCGTCTATCTGGTACCGCCGGTGGCGCTGCTCGGCGGTGCGGTGGCCGGAAGCCCGGCCGCGGCGGTGGCTGCGGGTGCGGCGTGGGCGGTGATGAGCGGGACGTATGTGCCGATGCTCCGCTACTACGGGCAGCCGTGGTGGCTCGCGCCCCTGCTGCCGTTCGTCGCGTCGCTGTATCTGCTGATGACGGTGGACTCGGCGGTGCAGCACCACCGGGGCCGGGGCGCCGCCTGGAAGGGACGGACCTACCCGCGGCCGGACCGGACGGAACAGCCGCAGCCGCGGGTACGGCCGGAGGCCCAGGTGCAGCCGCAGGTGCGGCCGGAGGCCCAGCCGCAGCCGGAGCCGCGGGAACAGCGCGCGCGGTCGGCGGCGCCCGGCACGCCGCTCGCCGCTCCCTCCCCCGCCGCGGACGAGAGCGGGGCGCCCTGAGCCGCCGGAGGCGGACCGGGCCGCCGGTCACTTCCGGCCGGGCGTCCAGTTCATGCCCCAGCCGTAGGCGTAGTCGACGGTGCGCTGCGGGCTGACGCCGCGCTCGGGGACGAGATAGCGGGCCTCGCGCTGCACGACGAGGTCACCGCCCCCGGTGTTGGTGATGAGCGCGAGCGCGCAGACCGTGGAGGGGACCGTGCACTCGTCGAGGGAGAAGTCGACCGGCGCGCCGTGCTGCGGCTGCAGGGTGACGGTGGCGTGCAGGTCGGCGAAGCTGCGCGCGCCCTCGTAGATCGTCACGAAGATCAGGATGCGCCGGAACCGGTCCTTGTGGTCGAGGTTGACCGTGAGGTTCTCGCCGGAGCTGACCGCTCCGGTCCGGTCGTCGCCGTCGAGGTGGATGAACGGCGGCTGGTGCAGCGAGCCGAAGGCGTTGCCGAGGGACTGTACGACGCCCTTGCTGCCGTCGGTCAGCTCGAACAGCGCGCACAGGTCGAGGTCGAGGTCGGAGTGCATGGCCATGGCGCGGCCGAGCTTGCTCCCCCAGCCCTTGAACTGCTTGTGCACCTGCCAGTTGAGGTTGACGCGCAGCGCGCCGGACGTGCCGCCCTGCTTGGTGAGGGACACCGAGGGCGACTGCTTGGTGAGCGTGACCTTCGACAGACTCACCGGCGCCGCGGCGGCGGCCGGGGCCGGCGGCGCGGGCGGCTGCGCGGGAGCCGGGGGCTGTGCGGGTGCCGGCGGCTGGGCGGCGAGCGTGGGGGTGGGCGCGGGCGGCACGGGCGGCGCCGCGGCTGCCGGAGCGGGTGCTGGGGCCGGAGCCGTCTGCGGTTCGTCGACGGTGATCCCGAAGTCCGTGGCCAGCCCGGCGAGTCCGGAGCCGTACCCCTGTCCGACGGCCCGGAACTTCCAGGCCCCCTGTCTGCGGTACAGCTCCCCCAGCACGAACGCCGTCTCGACGGTCGCGTCGTCGCTGTCGAACCGGGCCAGCTCGGCGCCTCCGGCCGCGTCCAGCACCCGGACGGAGAGGCCGGGCACCTGACCGAAGGTGCCGCCGTCAGCTGACGCGGCCAGGACGACCGTCTCCACCGAGGGCTCGACCCGGGCGAGATCCACGGTCAGCGTGTCCGTCACGGTGCCGCCCGCCGTGGTCTTGCCCTCGTACCGCACGGCCCCAGAGGAATGCGCCGGCTGGTTGTAGAAGACGAAGTCCGCGTCCGAGCGCACTTTTCCGGACGCCTGGAGGAGCAGGGCGGAGGCATCGGCGTCCGGAATCCCGGCGCCCGCGCGCCAGCCCAGCTCGATCCGGACCGAGGCGGCCGGAACCGGAACGTTCGTGCCCTTGCGCATCGCCATGCTCTTCCCCCTCGCCGATCCGCCGGAATCCGCCGGAAATCGCCATCGGTCCACCCGGACGCCCCGGGCTCGATATGTCCGGGACCAACCTAGAGCCCCGCACCCCACGTGCGGTACGGGGAGAGCGCGCGAGGACCGTGCACGCCCCCCGGCGCCAACCCCGGGTAACCCACCGGGAACTCGCCCTTTACACGATTTCAACGCGCTGAGCCGCCCTATTTCCCCGGCTTCGTTCGCATTGCAGCACCGCAGCCACTCCGAACCCGAGAAACAACCCTCTTATCGGTCTCCCCAACCAGCACATCGTGGGCTTAACTTATGGGGCATGACCTCCCCGCGCTCCACCTATGGTGGCGGTTACTACTCCGCGCCCACCTTCCCGGACACTCCGATCTACGACAGCCTCGTCGCCGAGCGCGGCACGCCGCAGATCGCACCCATCCGGGTGCCGTCCGCCTACGAGACCGGCAGCCACCTGCCGGCTCTCCCGTCGGCGCTTCCCGCGCTCCCGGCCGGCCCCTCCCAGGCCTCCTACGGCTATCCGCAGCCGGCCCCGCTGCAGCACGCCCCCGCGCCGTACATCCCGCAACAGGCCTCCGGCCCGCGCGGGTACCCGGGGCCGCAGCAGCACCCCATACCCGGCAACAACGGCTACGACCAGATGCGTCCGGCCGCGCCGCGGCCGGCCCCCGGCCGGCCCGCGCCCGTGCAGCAACGGCCGCCGCAGGCGCAGCGCCCGGCACCGGCGCAGTACGAGGACCCGTACGGCCGCCAGTACCAGGGCCGCCCCTACCCGCCCCGGGGTTACTGACCCCGTAACGGGCCGCGAACCGCGCGACCGGTCAGGGTGCGGTGGGCCAGTGGCCTGCCCGTCTCCCCGCCGGTTCGCCGAAGCGCCGTCCGCCGGTCCCGCTGTCGGACCCGACTGGCAAACTGGGTCCATGCCGAACACAGTGCTCAGCTCGGTCAACCTCTATCCGGTCAAGTCGGCTGCAGGGTGCGCCCTGAGCGAGGCGACCGTGGAGCCGTGGGGCATCGCCGGGGACCGCCGGTGGCTTCTGGTGGAGCCGGACGGGCGGTTCGTGACGCAGCGGGAGCAGCGACGGCTGGCGCTGGTCACGGCCACGCCGTTGCCCGGGGGCGGAATCGAGGTCGCCGCCCCGGGCAAGGACCCCTTGGTCGTCGGCGTTCCGGAGCCCGTCGCCACCACGGTCGTGGAGGTCTGGCGCGACAAGGTCGAGGCGGTGCCCGTCGGCGCGGACGCGGGCGCGTGGTTCAGCGACTGGCTAGGCACCGAGGTCCGTCTGGTGCATCTCGACGATCCCGCGCGCCGGCGCCCGGTGGATCCGGAGTTCGGCCGCCCGGGCGAGACGGTCTCGTTCGCGGACGGCTTTCCCCTGCTGGTCACGACCACGGCGTCGCTCAACGCCCTCAACTCCCTCATAGCTCAGGGTGACCACGCGGACGAGGGCCCGCTGCCGATGAACCGTTTCCGTCCCAGCGTCGTCCTTGATGGTGTGACCCCCTGGGCCGAGGACAGCTGGATCCGGCTGCGCATCGGTGAGGTTCCGTTCCGGGTGGCGAAGCCCTGCGGGCGCTGTGTGATCACCACGACCGATCAGCGCACCGCGGAGCGCGGCAAGGAGCCCCTGCGGACCCTTGCCCGCCACCGTCGTTTCGACGACAAGCTCGTCTTCGGCCAGAACCTGATTCCGGAAGGTACCGGTACGATCCGGGTGGGGGATCCAGTCGAGATCGAGAGCTGACCGGCTTGCCGGAGGGCGGACCGGGGGCACGGGGTGAAGCGCGGGCGCGGGGTCCTTGCTCTCTCATGGCGCGTTTCGGGCATGTACCGGGCCGCGTGCGGTACTTGGCCTGCGGAAGGGGGTGCGTGACCTGTGCGAGCCATGACCGGAATCTGGCGATGGCGGCGCAACCCCCAGCGCCGGCGGACCGATCTGCTCGAATCCTGGGTGGCTCTCCTCGCCGCCCTGTTGATCGCCCTCGGCGCTCCCGCGGTCGGTCTCGTCGTGGGCTCCGAGGTGGAGAACGCCCTGGCGCAGACCGTGCGCACGCAGAACGAGCACCGTCATCTCGTCCCCGCCACGGTGGTCCGGCCGATGAAGCAGCCGCCCGTCGACCCCGACCCGGAGACCTCGTCCGCCCGTGACGCCCTGCACCGCGTGGTCGCCACCTGGAAGGCGCCCGACGGAAGCGTGAGCACGCGCCCGGTGGGCGCCCCCCGCGCGGTGACGACCGGCGACCGGTTCCGCATCTGGGTCGACGACCACGGGCGCCCGGTGAACCGCCCCATGGACGAGTCGACGGCCGACTCCCATGCCGCGCTCGCCGGCGTCGGGGCCGGAGCGCTGACCACGGGTCTGGTGGAAGTCGCCCGGCGGCTGACCGTCTGGCGCATCCTGCACCGGCGTTACGACCACTGGGACCGCGCCTGGGAACGAGCCGGTCAGGACTGGGGCAGGACGGGCACAGGAAGCTGACCTGACAACTCTCCCCCGCCTCGCGCGCTACGGTGGAGCGCCGGTACACGCCGTACCCGGTCGACACACGCACGAGGTGGGGGCACAGCAGCAGCATGGCACCACAGGGCACGGTCCAGGTGACGCACACCGGCACGTCGCGGTGGCGGCGCCGAACAGGCGAGTACGCCTCGCTCGCCGCGGCCCTGGAGGCCGCCGGGGACGGTGACGTGCTCACGGTCGCCCCCGGCACGTACCGCGAGAATCTGGTGATCCAGCGGGCCGTGACCCTCCGCGGTTCGGACGGTGCCCGCGGCTCGGTGCGCATCGCCCCCGTCGACGGCGTGGCCCTGACCGTACGCGCGTCCGCGACCGTCCAGAGCCTGCACCTGGAGGGGCAGGACTCCGCGGCCCCCGCGCTGCTGATCGAGGACGGGACACCGGAGTTGGCCGATCTGCGGGTGGCCACGCGCTCGGCCGCCGGCATCGAGGTCCGCGGCGGAGCGAGGCCCATCGTGCGGCGCTGTTCCGTCGACAATCCCGGCGGCATCGGCATCGCCGTCGTGGACGGCTCGGGCGGTGTCTTCGAGGAGTGCGAGGTCGTCTGCGCGGGCCAGTCCGGTGTCGCCGTGCGCGGCGGCGCCCACCCCCGCCTGGAGCGCTGCCGGATCCACCACACCTCCGGTGCCGGACTCGCGCTGACCGGCGAGGGCAGTTCGCTGGAGGCCATCGGCTGCGAGGTGTACGAGATCAAGGGCGCGGGTGTGCAGCTCGCCTCGCGGGCCGCCGGACACCTCACCGACTGCACGGTGCACCGGACTTCGGCCGACGGTCTCACGCTCGACACCGATGCCGTGCTCACCCTCTCCGACTGCGAGATCCATGACATCCCGGAGAACGCGGTCGATCTGCGGTCCCGCTCGGTGCTCACCCTCACCCGCAGCACGGTGCGCCGCTTCGGGCGCAACGGCCTCTCCGTCTGGGACCCGGGCACCCGCGTGGACGCCAACCAGTGCGAGATACACGACAGTACGGGCGACTATCCGGCGGTCTGGGTCAGCGACGGCGCGGTCGCGGTGCTCGACTCCTGCCGCGTGCACGACGTGCCGGACGCGCTGTTCGTGCTCGACCGGGGCTCGCGCGCCGACGTGGTCGACAGCGACATCTCGCAGGTCCGCAACACCGCGGTGTCCGTGAGCGACGGGGCCACCGCGCAGCTCGACGACTGCCGGATCCGTGACGTGACGACCGGCGCCTGGTTCCGAGACCACGGCAGCGGCGGCACCCTCGCCTCCTGCACCATCGACGGCGCGGCCACCGGCGTCATCGTCACCAAGGGCGCCGACCCGACGATCGAGCGCTGCACGGTCACCTCTCCGGCCGAGGCGGGCTTCTACGTCTCCGCCGAGGGCCGCGGCACCTTCCACGGCTGCCGGGTGTCGGGCAGTTCGGGCTACGGCTTCCACATCATCGACGGCTGCCGCACGACCCTGACCCGCTGCCGTACGGAGCGCTGCGCCCGCGGGGGTTACGAGTTCGCCGAGGAGGGCCCGGTCCGCGAAGGCTGCACGAGCGACGAGAGTTCCCAGCTCGGCACCGCCCCGCCGGCCCCCGCGGTCGCACCTGCCGTGCAGACCGAGACGCGGACGGCGGGGCTGCTCTCCGCGGTGCCCGAGCAGTCGCCCGTACCGGCGCAGCCCGCTGCTCCGCACGCCGAACCCGCCTCCGGGGTACGGGAGTCCGGTGAGGTGCTGGCCGAACTCGACGGGCTGGTCGGGCTGGACAGCGTCAAGCTGGAGGTACGGGCGCTCACCGACATGATCGAGGTGGGCCGCAGGCGGCAGCGCGCGGGGCTCAAGGCGGCGTCGGTGAAGCGCCACCTGGTCTTCACCGGCTCCCCCGGCACGGGCAAGACCACGGTGGCCCGGCTCTACGGCGAGATCCTAGCCGCCCTCGGCGTCCTGGAGCGGGGACATCTCGTCGAGGTGTCCCGCGTCGACCTGGTGGGCGAGCACATCGGTTCCACCGCGATCCGCACCCAGGAGGCGTTCGACCGGGCGCGCGGCGGGGTGCTCTTCATCGACGAGGCGTACGCGCTCTCCCCCGAGGACTCCGGGCGGGACTTCGGCAGGGAGGCCATAGACACCCTGGTGAAGCTGATGGAGGACCACCGGGACGCGGTCGTGGTGATCGTCGCCGGCTACACCGCCGAGATGGAACGCTTCCTGTCCGTCAACCCCGGTGTGGCGTCCCGCTTCTCACGCACCATCAGGTTCGGGGACTACTCCCCCGAGGAGCTGCTGCACATCGTGGAGCAGCAGGCGGAGGAGCACGAGTACCGGATCGGGGAGGGCGCGGCGGAGGCGCTGCTCAAGTACTTCACGGTGCTCCCCAAGGGCCCGGCGTTCGGCAACGGCAGGACCGCCCGACAGACCTTCGAGGCCATGGTCGAGCGCCACGCGGGGCGGGTCGCCCAGGTCGCCGATCCCAGCACGGACGACCTGACGCTCCTCTACCCCGAGGACCTCCCCGAGCCGTCCTGACCCGGCACGTCGCCCGGATCAGGCGCCTCGCCCCGGTCATCCGCCGCATCGGTGTCCGGCGTCGGTGGAGCCTCGGGCGCCACCGGCGCCCCGGACACCGAAGCCCCCGGCCCGGCTCCGCGCTGCTGCGGGACGTCCGGCAGACGGGCCAGCAGCCCTGCGCGCTCCTCGCCGAACACGGGGTCCGCCTGGTACTCGCTGTGCCCCAGGATCGGTGCGGGCAGCGGGTGTTGGGCCGTACGGCCGTAGGCGAGCGGGTCGCGCAGCGGGCCGCGGTCCACCTGCGGTCCGTCGCCGCCCGCGGGCTGGACGGCCCCGCCGATGGGGTCCGTACGGCGCCACAGGTTGCGCCAGCAGTGGACCTCGCGGTGGAGCGCCCGCAGCGGCCCGGGCCCGAAGTAGGCGGGGAACCAGCGTCCGTAGAGCCGTTCCAGGGGCGAGCCGTAGGTCAGTAAGGCGACCCGGCGCCGGGTGCGCCGGTCGAGCTGCCAGACGGCGGCGGCGGCAAGGACGCTGCCCTGGGAGTGGCCCGAGATCACCAGCCGGCCCCCCGTGCTCTCCGTCCAGGTGGCCATCCGCCAGGAGAGGTCGGGGACGGCGCGCTCCGCGTAGCAGGGGGGCGCGAACGGGTGCGCCGCACGCGGCCAGAAGGTGCCGACGTCCCAGAGGATCCCGATGGTGCGCCGGGCGCCCTGGTCGCGGTACGCGCGCCGGCCCAGCGTGATGAGCAGGATGAACACCAGGCCCACCAGCCAGGAGCCGAGGGCCTGTGCGGTCTGCGCGACCGCCTCGATCAGCGCCGGCGCCCCCTCGGCGGCCTCCCCCGGCACCTCACCGGTGGTCCACGCGCCGAGGACCGCGCCACCGCCGAGGACGAGGGTGATGACCGCGGTGGTGCCGACGAACCAGGGTGCGCAGTCGGTGAGTTCGGCCGCGGCGAGCGTGCCGGCGATCCTCCGGGTGCGCGAGGTGTCCTCCGGTTCCCCAGGGTGGCTCGCACGGATCGCGGGAAGCTCCCGGCGTGCGCTGCGCCACGTGCGCCGTACGAACCAGCAGGCGAGGACGAGCAGGGCGAGCAGCAGCACGGGGATGACGGCGGCCTGCCAGGAGAGCACGACGGGCGGGCCGTCGATGGGCCCGTCCCCCATGCCGGGGGTGCCGTTGTCGTCCAGCCAGTCCGCGACCCGCTGGGCCACGCCCCCCGACATCAGGCCGCCGAGGGCGAAGGCGAGCATCGCGACCGCCGCGCCGCCGAGGCCGCGCAGCGCTGACCGGTCGTCGGGGGCACCGGAGCGCAGCCGCCAGGCGGTGGCGGCGATGGCGAGGACCAGGGTGCCCTGGACGAGCGCCAGCACCCCGAAGGTCTCGTCGCCCGGCAGCAGCCCGTTCGAGGTCCAGCCGGTTCGCGCCCAGGCGGCGTGCAGCGCGGCGACGCCGAGCACGCCGAGGGCGGCGCCCGGGAGGAAGCGCACGACGGCCCGGTCCAGCCGGTCGTCGGGCTCGCTCTCGCCGCGCCCCCTGACGCACACCACCCAGACGACGAACGTCCCGGCCGCGACCAGCGTGACCTCCAGCGCCCAGCCGACGGCGTCCAGCCAGACGCTGCCTCCGGGCTTGCGGTCGAACCGGGTGGCGGCCGCGGCGAGCGCGGCGGCGACGGTCAGGAACCCGGCGGCGGTGTGGGCCGCGCGCAGCCGGGCGACCAGGCGGCGGCCGTACCAGAAGCCGGGGAGGCAGAGGGCCGGGCGCGAACCGGCGTCGGGGTCGTCCTCCTGGACCGGGCGCCGCACCGGCGGCTGGGACTCGTACGCGCTCCAGGTGCGGTGCGAGAGCCACCACAGCAGGCCGGTGAGGGCGGTGGGCACGACGGCGGCGAGGGCCAGCCTGCGGCCGGGGAGGCTCCACCAGCCGCCGTGTTCCGCGGAGAGGAAACCGAGCCAGGACTTGTCGCGTGCGCAGTCGGCGGATCCGGCGCACTGCCAGGCGACCAGGTCGAGCGCGACCTCGCAGGCGGCGGCGACGAGCAGGACGGTGAGGCTGAGGGAGACCAGCCGTACCAGCACCCCGTACGTCCGTAACGCGGTGGTACGGCCGGCCGTGGCGGCGGGCCGCATCCAGTGGGCGAGGTTGGCGACCATGAAGGGCAGCAGGACCAGCCACAGGGCGCGGGCGCTGTTGCCGGAGGTCAGATTGCACCAGGAGTAAGCCTCGGCGATCGGCCGGTCCTGGTACTCCTCGGGGCGGGCCTCCGCGTCGGCGTCCTCGCGGCGCCGGTAGATACCGGCCGTCCCGTCGCCGGTGACGCGGACGACGCTGGGGTCGTCGAGCATCTCCTGCGGTGTGGTGCCGCCGACGCCGTGGACGAGGAGTTCGAGGGCCGGTGGCGGCCCCTCCGCGGGCTGGGTGACTGTCTGCCCCATCGACTCGGCTGTGCCCGGCTGCATGGCCGACACCATGGCGCCCCCCGATCCGTCTGCGTGCCCCAAAGATCCTGCCAGCGGTGCCGGATGCGCGCCAGGCCACACGTCACCCGTGCGTGGGAGGATGAAGACGGACGGCCTGACGGATCAGCGCGTGAAAGGACGGGCCGGGGTGGACGACAACCAGAACCTCCTCGCGGAACAGCGGCGGACCCTCATCGTCGACGAGGTCCGGCGGCGCGGCGGGGTGCGGGTCAACGAGCTGACGCGCAGGCTGAGAGTGTCGGACATGACGGTCCGTCGGGATCTGGACGCGCTGGCGCGCCAGGGTCTGATCGAGAAGGTGCACGGCGGCGCGGTGCCGGTCGCGGAGGCGAGCACCCATGAGCCGGGATTCGAGGCGAAGTCCGCGCTCGAGCTGACGGCCAAGGAGGACATCGCGCGGGCCGCGGCGCCGATGGTCGCGCCGGGCAGCGCGATCGCCCTGTCGGGCGGCACGACGACGTTCGCGCTGGCGCACCATCTGCTCGATGTCCCGGATCTGACCGTGGTCACCAACTCCGTCCGGGTGGCGGACGTCTTCCACGCGGCGCAGGGGGCGGCGGGCCGGTCGGGCAAAGGACCGGGGCAGGGTCAGGCGACGGTGGTGCTGACGGGCGGGGTGCGGACCCCGTCGGACTCGCTGGTGGGGCCGGTGGCGGACCAGGCGATCCGCTCACTCCACTTCGACGTGCTCTTCCTCGGGGTGCACGGCATCTCGGTGGAGGCCGGACTCTCGACGCCCAACCTGGCGGAGGCGGAGACCAATCGGCGGCTGGTGAGGTCGGCGCGGCGGGTCGTGGTGGTCGCGGACCACACCAAGTGGGGGACGGTGGGCCTGAGTTCGTTCGCGTCGCTGGGCGAGGTGGACACGCTGGTGGCGGACCGCGGACTGCCCGACGAGGCGCGGGAAGAGGTCAAGGAGCATCTGGCGCAGCTCGTGATCGCGGGTGAATCGGAACCCGACGACGACATCTGATAGTTCGTCAGCTAACGTGGCCGCGCACAGCGGCCGTACTCATGGGAGGAATCGGACCATGGCGCATCCGTTGCGCGCCGTCACGCTCGACTTCGTCGACTCCGCACCGCTGCGGCTGTCGTTCACGGCGGAGGCGGCCGCGCCGCCGGAGGCCGTCTTCCGCGGCCTCACCGATGTGCCGGGCTGGCCGAAGTGGTTCGAAGCGGTCTCGTACGCCCGGCCGACGGACGGCGGGAAGGGCCGGGAGATCCGTCTCAGGGGCGGTGTACGCTTCCTGGAGACGATCATGGCGGCGGATCCGGCGGAGCGCTACGCGTACCGGATCGACAGCACCAACGCCCCAGGTCTGCACGCTCTGTTGGAGGAGTGGCGGCTGACCCCGTCCGGCACCGGCACGCGCATCCGGTACACCTTCGCCGTGGACGGCACGGCCGCGCTGCGTACGGTCCTCCGGCTCGGCCGCCCCGGGCTCGGGCTGGCGTTCCGCCGCGCGGTCCGCGCACTCGACAGGCGGCTGCAGGCGGGCTGACGCCGGTCGGCCGCTAGGGTCCCGCCCGCCCGGGAGCCTCCCTGGCGCTGTCGCCGGTCCTGCTTGCGGAGTCATGGCCGTCGCCCGGCCCCTGTCCCCCGCTGCCGACGCCCGCGTCGACGGCCCCGCCGGGAAGGGCGCCGCAGTGCTCGCACGCACCGACGTGCGGGCGCTCGCGTACGCGTCCGCACACCTCGCACACCAGGCTGAGCCAGCAGGCCGGATCGCCGCCCTCGTCCACCGGGTTCACCCCCGTCCGCCAGTCCGTCCGGTAGGGCGGGACCCCCCCCTCGCTCACGGCACGATTCTCTCCCCGTGCCGGGCGCCGGGGAACCTCGCGAGGTCAGGCCGGCCAGTCCCCGGTCGCCAGGAAGGTGTCGATGGTCTCGGCGTACGGCGTGACGTCCAGGCCCTGCTCCTCCAGCCAGGCGTCCGAGTAGTACTTGTCGAGGTAGCGGTCACCCGGGTCGCAGAGCAGGGTCACGACACTGCCCGTGCGCCCGGCGTCCACCATCTCGGCGACGAGCTTCAGGGCGCTCCACAGCCCCGTCCCCGTGGAGCCGCCCGCCTTGCGGCCGATGGCCCGCTCCAGGGCGCGTACGGCGGCGACACTGGCGGCGTCCGGCACCTTCATCATCCGGTCGATCGCGCCGGGCACGAAGCTCGGCTCCATGCGGGGGCGGCCGATGCCCTCGATGCGCGAGCCGCAGTCGCTGGAGACCCCTGCGTCGCCGGTCGTCCAGCCCTCGAAGAAGCAGGAGTTCTCCGGGTCCGGGACGCAGACGAGGGTGTCGTACTGCATGTAATGCACATAGCGCGCGACGGTCGCCGAGGTGCCGCCCGTGCCCGCGGTGGTGACGATCCAGGCGGGCTCCGGGAAGCGCTCCATGCGCAGCTGCTCGTAGATCGACTCGGCGATGTTGTTGTTGCCGCGCCAGTCGGTGGCCCGCTCTGCGTAGGTGAACTGGTCCATGTAGTGGCCCCCGGTGTCCGCGGCGAGCTGAGCCGAGACCTCGTAGACCGTCCGCGGGTCGTCCACCAGATGGCACCGACCGCCATGGAACTCGATGAGGCGGGTCTTCTCGCGGCTTGTCGTGCGTGGCATCACCGCGATGAAGGGCACGCCGATGAGCCCGGCGAAGTAGGCCTCGGAGACCGCCGTCGAGCCGCTGGAGGCCTCGATGACGGGCTTGCCGGGCCGGATCCAGCCGTTGCACAGCCCGTACAGGAAGAGCGAGCGGGCCAGCCGGTGCTTGAGGCTGCCGGTCGGGTGGGTCGACTCGTCCTTCAGGTACAGGTCGATGCCCCACTCCTCGGGAAGCGGGAAGCGCAGCAGGTGGGTGTCGGCGGAGCGGTTGGCGTCGGCCTGGACCTTGCGGACCGCTTCCTTCAGCCAGCGTCTGTACGCGGGGTCGGTGCGGTCGACGTCGATGGTCGCGGCCGCGCCGCCGGTCTGCTGCCGTTCGATCGTGCTCACCGGAGGCGCTCCTTCGGGTGTTTCTCATGCGTGCCAGGGCCTTCGGCCCCGCCCCGCATCTCGCCGGGCCCGGGCACGTGACCTGCGTCCGGACGCTCCCGCCGGACGTTTCGATCATAAAGGGGGCACTGGTGCACGAGCCCCGCCGCGGGCACACTGCGCAGCAAGGGGAGAATGGCAGATCGACCGGAGCGGTTCGTCGGCGATGGGACGTCGAGGGGGCGGTGCAGGATGAAGGAGCCGGAATACACGGCGACCGGGGTGCGGATCGAACACGGGTTGCGGTCGGTCACCCGTGCCGGGCAGGTGCAGATCCGGGACGGCAGGCTGACGCTGCTGACCAGTTACGGCAGGGAGATCGACAGCGCCCCTGTCCAGCAGGTCCGTGCGGGCAAGCCCTGGTTCGCGGTCCGCGGCGGCGCGTCGGCCACGGTCAACGGCACCCGCTACCACCTCTCGCCGGGCGAGAGCGACCCCGCCCCCGGCAAGCCGGACCGGCCGGGGAGGCCCTGGGCGCGGAAGTTCCTCGACGCGGTGCGGACGGCGGGCGGGCAGGCCACCCAGCCGTGACGGGCGGGCCACCGCGTCGCGACAGAGGCCGTCGCCGCGGTTCACCCGTCCGTGGTGTCAGCGGCGCCGGGGCTGACTGGACGGCGCGAGTTGCGCGTGCGCCCGGCCGGGTTCACTCTGGTGGAACGTAACTGAGGGTTCACCGGCGGTCACCCTTCGATCCGGCCCGCCGGGTTGCGGCAGTGAGCACGTCGGCACCGGGTCCGGGCAGGGGGGACGTACCGGGCCGGCACCGATGGCGGTCACTGTCGGCTGCGTTCTTCGCGTTACGCACCGCGTTCTTCGTCTTCCGAACTTTTCAGGGAGTCGGCCGTGATCAGAAAGCCCAGCAGGCACTGCACGGTGGAGCTCCAAGCCCTGCCGTCGCGTATAGGCCAAGTCCGCAGGATCGTTTCAGCGCAACTGCGCTACTGGCATCTCGATCCGTTGATCGACTCGGCGGCTCTGGGAGTCACCGAGCTTCTCACCAATGTCCACCGTCATGCCGAGCCGGACAAGCAGTGCCGGGTGGAGATCGATCTTCTCCGGGACCGGCTGACCGTCTCCGTGCGCGACAACGATCCCCGCGTCCCGAGTCTGCGGTGCGCCGACCTGGCAGCCCTAGGCGGCAGAGGCCTCACGCTCGTCGCCTCGGTGAGCGAGAGCTGGGGCGTACGGCCGCACGACGAGGGGGGCAAGGTCGTGTGGTTCACGCTCCAGACCCACACGCCCGCCCTGCCGCAGAGCGCGCTCGCGGTCCCGGCACCGGTGCCGGCGCTCGCGGCGCCCGGCCCCTTGCGCGGATCCGGTCCCGCGGGCGCCCGCGGCCCGGCGGGGTCCCCGCCCCCGCCGTCCGCACGCCGGCGGGGCCAGACCCGGGAGAACGCCGGAGCCCGTCCCACCGCGGTGGGGTGACCGGGCCCCGGGAGACGCCGGGACGCCGTGCCGTGCCGGCGGTGAGCGGTCCGCTGTCGTGACCGCTCACCGCCGGCACGTCGGCGCTTCATGCCCTGACCGCGCTCGCTCCGTGACCGCGCTCGCTCCGTGACCGCGCCTCATTCCGTGACCGCGCCTCATTCCGTCGCCACGGCGCGCAGCACGTCGAGCCGCGCCGCCCGGCGGGCGGGGCGCCACCCGGCGAGCACGCCCGCGGCGAGACCCACCAGAGCGACCACGGCCAGCCGGTCCGGCGGCACCGCGAACGCGCTCGTCCCCGCGCTGTCCGAGGCCCGTACCAGCGCCCAGCCGAGAAAGCCGCCCAACGCGACGCCCCCTGCCGTGCCGAACGCCGCGACCAGCAGCGACTCCCAGCGCACCATGGCCCGGAGCTGGGCGCGGGTCTGCCCGACGGCCCGCAGCAGGCCGAGTTCGCGGGTCCGTTCGTGGACCGCGAGCGTGAGGGTGTTGGCGATGCCGAGGAGGGCGATGACGACCGCCAGCGCGAGCAGGGCGTAGACGAGGGTGAGCATCATGTCGACGCCTCCGGCCGAGGACGCGGCGTACTCCTCCCGGGTCTGCACCTCGGGGCCGCCGTACGCGGACGCGGTCCTCTCCACGGCCGCCTTGCCGTCGCCCGCGGCCACGCCGTCCTCGAACCCGACTGCGACGAGTCGGTCGGAGTCCTGGACGCGATGTGCGGTCCATGCCTCGCGGGTGACGAGGTAGTCGCCGGCCAGGTCGTCCTGCCCGTAGACGGCCCGCACCGTGAAGGTCTGCCGTGATCCGTCGCTGAAGGTCAGCCGCGCGGTGTCGCCGGGCTTCCAGCCCCGCTCGCCGGCCTCGTCCTCGGACACGGCCATCCCGCCGCGACCGAGTCCGTAGAGCGATCCGTCGACCGCGCCGAGGTCGAGGACCCGCGCGAGCGCCGCGGGGTCGGTGACCGTCAACTGACGCCCTGCTCCGTCGACTTCGGCCACACCCCGTCCCAGGCCGACGGCCGTGTCCACCTCCGGCAGCTTCGCGAGCGCCGGAGCCAGGCCGGGGCTCAGCCCGCTGCCGCCCGCCCCGAACGACGGTGCGCTGACCGCGACATCGCCCGCGAACGAGCGGGAGACGGCACGGTCCGTCGTCGCCTTGAGTGAGGCGCCGAAGACGGTGAACAGCGTGACCACGGCGACGCCGATCATCAGGGCGGTGGCGGTCGCCGCCGTACGCTTCGGGCTGCGCAGCGCATTCCGCCGGGCCAGGGATCCGCCCACGCCCCGCAGCCGGGCGAGCGGCGCGCCCAGTGCGCGTACGGCGCAGACGGACGCGACCGGTCCGAGAACCACGAAGGCGCCGAGTGCGGTCACCGCCCCGGCCGCGGTCGCCGTGATCGACGGCCCCGAGGCGACGCCGTACACGGTGAGCCCGATTCCGGCGGCGAGTGCCGCCGTGCCCGCGACCGCGCGCGGGCGGGAGGCTCCCGAGTCGTCGACGGCCGTCTCGCGCAGCGCGGCGAGCGGAGCGGTGCCCCCGGCCCGCAGCGCGGGCAGCAGCGCGGAGCCCAGGCACACCACCACGCCCACGACCAGCGGCAGCGCGATCGAGACACCGCTGATCACCAAGTCGCCGTCGGGGAAGGGGAATCCGACCGCGGGGAACAGCGCCCGCAGCCCGGCCGCGATGCCGATGCCCCCGAGCAGCCCGGCCAGCGAGGCGGCGACGGCGACGACCGCGGCCTCCACGAGAGTCGAGCCGACGACCTGGCGGCGCGACGCGCCCAGGGCCCGCAACAGAGCGTTCTCCCGGGTGCGTTGGGCGACGACGATCGCGAACGTGTTGTGGATGGAGAACGTGGCGACCAGCAGGGCGACACCGGCGAAGACCAGAAGCAACGTCGTGAACAGCGTGAGGAACTGACCGGTCACCAGATCGAGGTTCTCCTCGGCCGATTCCTGCCCCGTAATGGCCTCGACCCCCTGGGGAAGCAGGGGCTTCAGGGCGTCGACGAGCTCCTGCTGCCCGGTGCCGGGATCGCCGCGCACCTGGATGCTCGCCGCCCGGCCCGGTTCGGACACCAGGTACTTCTCTGCGTCGGCCGGGGTCATCCCGGTGAAGGTGACCTGCCCCATACCGTCCGCGCCGCCGAACGTCGCGAGTCCGACGACGGTCACCCGTACGGGGTCGGGGGTACGCAGCACGGTCCGGTCCCCGATGTCCAGGCCGCCCGCCCGCGCGGCACCGCGGTTGATCACCACCTCGCCGGGCGCGGACGGCGTACGGCCTTCGGCGAGGCGGTACGGGTTGAGCCCGGCGTCGCCGATCCAGTTGCCCGCGAGGGTGGGCGGACCCTGACCGCCGACCGGTTTCCCGTTGCTTCCGACGAGTTGGCCCGCGCCCTGGACGCTGGGCACGGCCGCGGCCACGCCCGGCGCCTTCGCGATGTCGTCCGCGAGCGAGGACGCGACGGGCTGCCGGGTGCCCTGGCCCTGATTCCTTCGTGGGGTTGCCGGGGCCGCCACGGCCCCCTGGTGGTCCCCGCCCGCCTGGTCGAACGCCTTGAGGCGGTCGAGGACGCGTTCGGCCGTGGGCGCGGCCATCCGGTCCACGAGCCGGCCGTCGGCGAGGAAGAGGACCTCGTCGGCGTGGGCGGCGGCCACGGGGTCGTGGGTGACCATGACGACGGTGCGGTCCATGTCGCGTACGGTCCGGCCGAGCAGCCGCAGCACCTCGTCGCCGGAGCGCGAATCGAGGTTGCCGGTGGGCTCGTCGGCGAAGACGACGTCGGGCCGCCCGGCGAAGGCACGGGCGACGGCGACACGCTGCTGCTGACCGCCGGAGAGTTCGCTCGGCCGGTGGTGCAGCCGGTCGCGCAGTCCCACGACGTCGACGAGGGCGCCGGTCCACTCGTCCATGCCGCGCCGGCCGGCGAGATCACGCGGCAGCGTGATGTTCTCCGCCACCGTCAGCGTCGGCACCAGGTTGAAGGCCTGGAACACGAAGCCGATGCGGTCGCGGCGGAGCAGGGTGAGCCGGCGGTCGTCGAGATCGCCGAGCGCCGTACGGCCGATGAAGGCCGAGCCCGAGGTGAGAGTGTCGAGCCCGGCCGCGCAGTGCATCAGCGTGGACTTGCCCGAGCCGGACGGACCCATGATCGCGGTGAAGCGGCCGGCGGGGAAGCCGACGCTCACTCCGTCCAGGGCCCGTACCTGTGTGTCGCCCGCGCCGTAGATCTTCACGGCGTCCACGACGCGGGCGGCGGACGCGGCGCCGGTGGTGGCGGCCGCGCCGGTGGTGGCGGCCGCGGCGCGGGCCGGGGGCATGACGGTCATGCCGCACCGCCCCTGCCGCGGCCGAACTCCTCGTCCAGGACGGAGAGCCGGCGCCAGTACTCGTCCTCGTCGATCTCACCGGACGCGAAGCGGCGGCCGAGCACGGAGAGGGGCGAGTTGTCGTCCCGGACCGGCCGGTTCTGCCACGGGGCGCGGCCGGGGCCCCGGCCGCGCCAGACCGTGCGGCGCAGCAGGAGGACCGCGCCGGCGACGACGATCGCCCAGAAGACGGGGACGAAGAGGATCCACGGGCCGGGCCCGTGGTACGCCAGGGTGTTCATCGTGTGTCACTCCTCCGGTAGCGGTGTCCTGTGTCCGCTACCGAGAGTCGTCCGCGCGGGCCGCCGGGTCGTCGTACGCCCGAAGGCCGTTGTGCTGCTTCCTCCGGAGTACGTCCGGCTGAGAGCGGTACCCGGCGGAAGATCTGCGCCGGATCCGACCCCTTCTTGCAAGACGGCTGTCAGTCATGCAAGCCATTGCCATAGAATTGACGGCATGGCGAGTCGATTGGCGAGGGTTGCTCAGTACGCGGGCGTCAGCGAGGCGACGGTCAGCCGTGTCCTGAACGGCAAGCCGGGGGTCTCGACGTCGACGCAGGCGGCCGTCCTCACCGCGCTCGACGTCCTGGGCTACGACCGTCCCGCCCATATGCGCAGCCGCCCGAACCGGCTGATCGGCCTGGTCATCCCGGAGATGAGCAATCCGGTCTTCCCGGCGTTCGCCGAGGTCATCGGCAGCGGTCTGGCCCTGCGGGGCTTCACGCCGGTGCTGTGCACCCGCACCCTCGGCGGGGTGGCCGAGCCCGACTACGTGGACATCCTCCTCGAACACCAGGTCTCGGGGGCGGTCTTCGTCTGCGGACTGCACTCGGAGGCGGCCGCCAATCACACGCACTACGACCGGCTGACGGAGCGGGGACTGCCCGTCGTCGCGGTCAACGGCATGGTCGAGGGCCTGAAGATCCCGTGCATCTCGACGGACGACGCCCTGGCCGTCCGGCTCGCGCTGCACCACCTGATGTCCCTGGGCCACGAGCGGATCGGCCTGGCCATCGGGGCGACGGGACATGTGCCCGCGGCGCGCAAGCTGGCGGCGTTCCGCGAGACGATGAGCGCGCAGTTCCCCGGGGCCGACCCGGACGCGACCGCGGTGCAGATCATGTACACCCTGGAGGGCGGGACCTCCGCGGCGATGCAGCTCTTCCAGAACGGTGTCACGGGTCTGGTCTGCGGCAGCGACGTGCAGGCGCTGGGAGCGATCAGGGCCGCGCGGCGCCTGGGCCTGGACGTGCCGGGCGACGTGTCGGTCGTGGGCTACGACGACTCGACGTTCATGCCGCTCGTCGACCCGCCGCTGACCACGGTCCGGCAGCCGATCGAGGCCATGGGGCAGGCCGCCGTGAACGTCCTGCTCCAGCAAGTCGGCGGCGGCGCGGCGGACTTGCGGGAGATGCTCTTCGAGCCCGAGCTGGTGGTGCGGGCGAGCACGGGCATCGCCAGGACGCCTGCCGGCGGCTGACCTCCCGGCCGCTTCTCACCGGGCGTCCACCGGGCTCTCGCCCCTCCCGGCTTCCTCGCCCTCGCCTTGCAGGGCCTGCCCGGCACATCTCCGACCGGCCCCGGGCACCCCCGGCACCGCTCTGTGAGCCACCTTCCGGCCGCGCCCTGATCTGCGATCCCGTACCCCGCGTCTGTCAGGTCGGTCCGCCCCCGACCCTCCATTTTTGTCATGGGCACGACCTCTCACTTTCTCATCTTGCAAGAATCTTTCGCTGATCTGTGGACTTCCAGTCAGCTCGTTCTTAAGGTTTTCGTCACGCACTGCCGGACGAGCCGCCACGGCGTGCGCAGGTGAGGAGAGATCATGCGTTTCAAGAGACTGACGAGCGCCGGTGCCGCCGTCCTCGCGGCGACCACCATCGCCGCCTGTGGATCGGGTCCGGACGGGACCGATTCCGCCGATGCCTCGACCGGGGATTTCACGGGCCGCGGGCCCATCACCCTGGCCACCGGCAAGGACAACACCGGGACCCTCGACAAGGCCCTCGACGAGTGGAACCGCCGCCATCCCAAGGAGCGGGTCCGCGCCGTTCAGCTCTCCGACTCCCCCGACGAGCAGCGGCAACGCATGATCCAGAACGCCGAGTTGAAGTCGGGCGAGTTCACCGTGCTCAACCTGGACGTCGTCTGGACGTCGGAGTTCGCGGCCAACCGCTGGGTGATGCCCCTGCCCCGCAAGGCCGTCGACACCTCGGACGACCTCAAGCCGACCGTGGACGGCGCCTCGTACCGCGGGCAGCTCTACGCCGCTCCCTGGAACTCCGACGGCGCGCTCCTCTACTACCGCAAGGACTTGCTGAAGAAGGCCGGGGTCGAGCCGCCCGGGACCTGGGACGAGATGACAGAGGCTTGCAAGAAGGTGCGTGAGCTGCCCGAGGGCAAGGGCATGTCCTGCTATGCAGGGCAGTTCGACAAGTACGAGGGCCTGACGGTCAACTTCTCCGAGATGGTCGACAGCGCCGGCGGCACCGTCGTCAACAGCAAGGGCCGACCCGCCGTCGACAGCCCGGCGGCTGTGAAGGGTCTGAGCTTCTTCGCCGACGCCTTCGACAGCGGGCTCATCTCGAAGAAGGCCATCACGTACAAGGAGGAGGAAGGCCGGCAGGCGTTCCAGAAGGGCAAGCTGGTCTTCCACCGGCAGTGGCCCTACCAGTGGTCGATGGCGAGCAGGACCGACGGATCCTCCTCCGTGGCGGGCAAGTTCGGCGTGGCGCCGCTGCCCGGTCTGAAGGGTCCCGGCATCTCAAGTCTGGGCGGGCACAATCTCGCGATCAGCTCGTCCGCCGAGAACCGCGCCACCGCGCTGGACTTCGTGGCCTTCATGACGAGCAAGGAGATGCAGCGCAAGAATCTGCTGCTCAGCTCCAACGCCCCGACCGTCGCCTCCCTGTACGACGACAAGAAGCTCATCGAGAAGTACCCGTACCTGCCGGTGCTGAAGAAGTCCGTGCAGAACGCCAACCCCCGGCCCCAGGTGGTGCGCTACGGGGACACCACCGCGGCGATCCAGGAAGCGGCCTACGGCGCGCTGCGCGGAGAGGTCACGCCGCGGAAGGCGCTCGCGGAGCTGCAGCGGAAGCTCCAGGCCGTCAGCAAGCCGTGATCCGCGGCCGCGCCACGCGCCGGCCCGGCCGCGAGCGCCCCGAAGGGGCGGCCTCCCGGGAGCGTCCCCGCTCCCCGGCCCTCGCTGCCGCACCGGAACCACCGCCGCATCCCCCGTACTTGAGGTGATCCGTACATGCCCGCCGTAGCGGCACCGCCGCCTTCTCTCACCGAACCCCCCGCGCCACCGCCCCCGCGCCCGTCCCGCCGGACCCGTACGCGGCGCCGCTCCGGGACCTCCCGGCTCGCCGTGCTGCTGGTCTCCCCCACCCTCGCGGTGCTCGCGCTCGTCGCGGGCTACCCGGTGCTGGCCGCGTTCCGCGAGTCGTTGTTCGCCGAGCAGTCGGGGCTGGACGGCTCGGGGTTCGTCCGCGAAGGAGAGACCTTCGTCGGACTCCAGCACTACGCCGACATCTTCCGGGGCGAGGCCGGGGAACGGTTCTGGAACGCGTTCGCCAACACCAGCTTCTTCACCGTCACCACGGTGGCCCTGGAGACCGTGCTCGGAGTGGCCATGGCCCTGGTCATGCACCATGTCGTCCGCGGCAGAGGGCTGGTGCGCGCCAGCATCCTCGTCCCGTGGGCCATCCCCACCGCCGTCTCAGCGCTGCTCTGGCAGTGGATCTTCCAGGCCGACGGTGTCGCCAACGCCCTGACGGGCCGTGAGGTCCTGTGGACCACGGACGGAGGGCAGGCCGCCCTCGCGGTGATCATCGCCGACATCTGGAAGACGGCCCCCTTCGTCGGACTCCTCGTCCTGGCCGGACTGCAGCTCATCCCCGGTGAGGTGTACGAGGCCGCGCGGGTCGACGGTGCGCGGGCCTGGCAGCAGTTCGTACGCATCACGCTGCCGCTGATCCGGCCCGTGCTGCTCGTGGCCGTACTGTTCCGGCTGCTCGACGCGCTGCGCATGTTCGACCTGCCGTACGTGCTCGTCGGCGCCCGCAAGGAGTCGGTGGAGACGCTGTCGATGCTCTCCTTCGACGAGGCGGCCAACACGCGGTACGGGCCCGCCGCCGCGTACGCCGTGATCCTCTTCCTCTACGTGGCGGCCACGGCCTTCGTCTTCGTCAAGCTGCTCGGCGCCGACCTGCTGTCCACGGACCGTCCCGCCAAGTCCGGTGGTTCCAGGGCCCGTCGCTTCGGGCGGCGGTCCGGCAGCCCGTCGGAGGTGGCCGCATGAGCACCGTGCTGAAGCCGGCCAGGCGCTTCCCCGTCCCGACCGCCCGGACCGCTCTGAGCGTGGGCGGCATGGCGCTGATCGTCGTCTACTGCCTGGCGCCGTTCTACTGGATGACCGTCTCCAGCCTCCGGCGCAGCTCCGACCTGTTCGCCAAGTCGCCGCTGCCCTCCCCGTGGTCGCTGGAGAACTACCGGGCGGTGCTCGAACCGGGCTCGGGATTCGGACGGGCGCTGCTCAACAGCCTGGTCGTCGCGGGCACGAGCACCGCGCTGACCCTGCTGGTGGCCACCTTCGCCGCCTACGCGCTCGCCCGCCTGGAGTTCCGGGGCAAGAACCTCGTCCTGGCAGTGATCATCGCCACCTCGATGTTCCCCGGCATCGCGCTGCTCGTGCCGATGCTGAAGCTGTTCTCCAACACGCTGCACTGGGTGAACACCTACCAGGCGATGGTCGTGCCGACCATGTCGTTCGCGCTGCCGCTGGCGGTGTGGAATCTGACCGCCTTCTTCCGGCAGCTGCCCCGAGAGCTGGAGCAGGCGGCGATGGTGGACGGCTGCACGCCCGGTCAGGCGTTCCGAAAGGTGATCCTTCCGCTGACCGCGCCGGGTGTCTTCACCACCGCGATCCTCACCTTCATCGCGGCCTGGAACGAATTCATCATCGCGCTCTCCATGGTCAACCGCCCGGACATGCAGACGGCGACCGTCGCCATCGCCCGCTTCGGCGGCAGTTCCGGATTCGACGTCCCCTACGGCACGAAGATGGCGGCGGGCGTCGTCGTCACCGTGCCCCTCGTGATCCTCGTACTCGTCTTCCAGCGCCGGATCATCGCCGGCCTCACCGCAGGAGCAGTCAAGTGACGACCGCACGCCCCGTCCTGGTCCCCGACGCCGCCGCCCTCCAGGGGGCCGATGCCGACTGGTGGCGCCGCGCGGTGATCTACCAGGTCTACGTCCGCAGTTTCGCCGACGGGAACGGTGACGGCATCGGCGACCTCGCCGGTCTGCGTTCCCGCCTTCCCTATCTGGCCGACCTCGGTGTCGACGCGCTCTGGCTCAACCCGTGGTACCCCTCCCCCATGGCCGACGGCGGCTACGACGTCGCCGACTACCGGGACATCGACCCGGCGTTCGGCACGCTCACCGAGGCGGAGGCGCTGATCGGCGAGGCGCACGAGCTGGGTCTGCGCATGGTCATCGACCTCGTGCCGAACCACACCTCCGACCGGCACGCCTGGTTCCGCGAGGCGCTGGAGGCCGGACCCGGGTCCGCGGCGCGCGACCGGTACGTCTTCCGCGACGGCAGGGGCGAGGACGGCGAACTGCCGCCCAACAACTGGCGCAGCGTCTTCGGCGGACCGGCCTGGACCCGCGTCGTGGAGGACGACGGCCGCCCCGGTCAGTGGTACCTGCACCTCTTCGCCCCCGAGCAGCCCGATCTCAACTGGGACAACCCCAAGGTGCGGGAGGAGTTCGAGTCGATCCTGCGGTTCTGGTTCGACCGGGGGATCGACGGCGTACGGATCGATGTCGCGCACTCGCTCATCAAGGCTCCCGGACTCCCGGACCTCGACGCGGGTGACCTCGAGGTCGCCGGCTCGGCGGCGAGCACCGACCACCCGCACTGGGACCGGGACGAGGTCCACGAGATCTACCGCTCCTGGCGCCGTGTGGCCGACGCGTACGAACACCGGCCGGTGTTCGTGGCCGAGGCGTGGACCGGTTCGCCGGAGCGCCTGGCCCGCTACGTACGCGAGGACGAACTGCACACGGCGTTCAACTTCGACTATCTGACGTGCCCTTGGCGCCCCGACAGCCTGCGGCGGATCATCGACCGGTCGCTCGACGTGCTCGGCTCCGTCGGCGCACCGGCGACCTGGGTGCTCTCCAACCACGACGTGGTCCGCCACCTGTCGCGCTTCGCGCGGCCGCAGCCGGACCACCCGTTGCGGACGCTCGCCGACCTCTCCCCCGAGGAGTATCCGGCCGACGTCGACCTCGGTACGCGGCGGGCCCGGGCGGCGGCCCTGCTCATGCTGGCCCTGCCGGGCGGCGCGTACGTCTACCAGGGTGAGGAACTCGGGCTCTGGGAGGTCGAGGACCTGCCGGAGGACATGCTCCAGGACCCGATCTGGGAGCGATCGGAGCACACGGACCGGGGCAGGGACGGCTGCCGCGTCCCGCTCCCCTGGTCGGGTTGCACCACGCCGTTCGGCTACAGCCCGGAGGAGACGACGACCGCGCCCTGGCTGCCGCAGCCGGAGGAGTGGAAGAGCCTGACGGCGCAGGCCCAGCAGGGCGACGCGCAGTCCATGCTCGCCCTCTACCGGCGCGCGCTGCGCATCCGCCGGGCGCACTCCGGTCTCCGCGGCGCCGCGATGACGTGGCACTCGACGCCGGAGTCCGAGGTCCTCGTCTTCGACCGCCCGCCCGGCTTCCGCTGCATGGTCAACTTCGCCGACGCCCCGGTGGCCCTGCCGGAGGAGAGCCGGGTGCTCCTGGCGAGCGGTCCTCTGACGGACGGTCTGCTGCCCACCGACACGGCGGTGTGGCTGGCCGAGTGACGCGGGGGCCTGGGGGCTCCCCGCAGCCGTGTCCGGGACGGCAGGGCCCGTCGCCCCCGGACGCGGTGTGAAGGCCGCGTCCAGTGCCCAGCCGTGGGGGCGGGCCTGGGCGCGGCCGCGTCGTGACATCCGGAGACGGCGGTACGTGCGCGGGGGCGGCGTCGGGGCAGGCAGGGGGCCGGTGACGGCCCGCTGCCGCCATGACTGCCGGTGCCTGGCCAAGGTCACAACAGGCCCTCCCCCGGGTACCCGATGTGAAATTGCTTGCCTCAAGTCAAGCATTCCGAAAACAGCACACCGGGAGACCCCGGGGACACCCGAACCGCCCGAACCGCCCGTGCCGCAACAACGGGACGGCCGTCCCCGGACACCCGGCCCAAGCCGGCGCCTCCGCCCGCCCCCCTGCGTTCCGCTATCCGGCCATCGCCGCCAGCGGATCGTCCAGGACCGGCTGCCAGGCCAGTTCCGCCGCGCCCACCAGACTGTTGTGGTCCAGCGTGCAGGGCAGGATGGGCACACCACCGCTCCGCCCCCACAGGCTGCGCTCGGCGACGACCGCGCGCAGCCGTTCCGGATCGGCCTCGAGGAGTTCGCGGTGCAGGCCGCCGAGGATGATCCGGTCCGGGTTGAGGATGTTGACGAGTCCGGCGAGACCGAGGCCGAGCCGGTCGATGAGGGTCTCGGCGGCGGTCCGCACGCGCGCGTCCTCGTACTCCGTACGCAGCAGGTCCCGGGCCTGCTGGAGCAGCGACACCTCGGGGCCGGGTTCGCGGCCCGCCGTGTCCAGGAAGGCCAGCGGGTCGGCCTCGACGTCCAGGCAGCCGCGGCTGCCGCAGTGGCAGGAGCGCCCCTCCGGGTTGACGGTGAGATGGCCGACCTCCAGGGCCAGCCCCGAACTCCCCGTGTGCAGCCGCCCGTCGAGGACCAGCGCGCCGCCGACACCGCGGTGACCGGTCGCCACGCACAGCAGGTCGCGCGCCCCGCGGCCCGCGCCGTGCCGGTGCTCGGCGAGGGCGGCGAGGTTCACGTCGTTGCCGGTGAACGCCGTGACGGGGGTGTCCGCGGCGTCGGCGGTGCCCGCGGTGCCGACGGGTCCCAGGACGCCGGTCTCCCGTACGCGTTCGGTGAAGATCTCACGGACGGGAGCGCCGGCGGGCCAGGCGAGGTGCAGCGGGTTCAGCGCCGTGCCGTCGGTCTCGTCGACCGCCGACGGGACGGCGAGCCCGGCGCCGAGACAACGCCGCCCGGTGGAGCGCAGCAGCTCCGTCCCCGCGTCGACGACGGCGCTCAGCACGTGCACCGGATCGGCGGGCACCGTCATGCAGCCGGGGGCGGTGGCGACGATCCGGCCGCCGAGTCCGACGAGCGCGGCGCGGAAGCCGTCGGCGTGCACCTGCGCGGCGAGCACGACAGGACCGGCGGGGTCGATCGCCAGCCGGTGGGAGGGCCTGCCCTGGGATCCGGCGGCTGCGCCGGGGCGGGAGTCGACCTCGATCAGGCCGAGGGTCTCGAGCTCCGCGGCCACGGCACCGGCGGTCGCGCGGGTCACGCCGAGCTCGGCGGTCAGCACGGCGCGCGTCGGGGCCCGGCCGGTGTGTACGAGTTCCAGGGCCGGGCCGAGGGCGCTGCGGCCTCTCTCCAAGCGTGTTGTCCGAGTCAGGGTCACACCCCTATTCTGGCTTTGTGCCGATCCTAAACAAAATACGGACGGCCTTTTCCGGAGCGCGGCGCGAGATCGCCGCGGATCCCGTTCCGGCCCGGCTCCGTACCGCCCTGACAACCTTCTTCGCGCTCGACGGCTTTCTGTTCGCCGGATGGGTCGTCCGCATCCCGGCGATCAAGCAGCAGACCGGCGCCTCCGCGGGCGATCTCGGACTCGCGCTGCTGGGCGTGTCGGCGGGCGCGGTGGCGACCATGGCGGTCACCGGCCGGCTGTGCCGGAAGTTCGGCAGCCACCGCGTCACCGTCGTCACCGGCGCACTGCTCTCGCTGAGCATCGCCCTGCCCCCGCTGACCGGTTCCGCGCTCGCACTCGGACTCGTCCTGCTGGTCTTCGGCACCGCGTACGGCGCGATCAACGTCGCCATGAACAGCGCGGCCGTCGACCTCGTCGCCGCGCTGCGGCGCCCCGTCATGCCCAACTTCCACGCCGCGTTCAGCCTCGGAGGCATGGTCGGCGCGGGTCTGGGCGGCCTGGTCGCGGGCTCCCTCTCCCCCACGCGGCACCTGCTGCTGCTCGCCGTGACCGGTCTGCTCCTCACGGCTGCCGCGGGACGGACGCTCCTGGCGCATCCCGATCCGTGTCCTCGTCCGCGGCCTGACCGGCCCGAACCCGCGTCGGCGCCCCGCGCAACCCCGCCCGTACGCCTCCCGGGCCGTACGCGCCGCCTCGTCGCCGTCTTCGGCCTGATCGCGCTGTGCACCGCGTACGGCGAGGGCGCCCTGGCCGACTGGGGCGCCCTCCATCTCCAGCAGGACCTGGGCGCGCACCCGGGGGTGGCGGCCGCGGGCTACTCCGTGTTCGCGCTGACGATGACCATCGGACGGCTGACGGGCACGGCACTCCTCGAACGCCTCGGCCAGACGCGCGTCCTGGTCGCCGGCGGCGCCACCGCCGCGGCCGGCATGCTGCTCGGCGCGCTCGCGCCCTCGATCTGGATGACGCTCGCCGGATTCGCCGTCACCGGCCTGGGCCTGGCCAACATCTTCCCCGTCGCCATCGGCCGGGCCGGCGCCCTGGCAGGTCCCGGCGGGGTGGCGGCGGCGTCGACACTCGGCTACGGCGGCATGCTGCTCGGCCCGCCCGCCATCGGCTTCCTCGCCGACTGGCTGTCCCTGCCCGTCGCCCTCACCACGGTCGCCCTGCTCGCGGGGGCCGCCGCCTGCGTCGCCCAGGCGACGCGTAACGCGGGATCGCCTGGATAGCATCCTTCGCATGGAGACCGCCGAACTGATCCGATCGCTGCGCACGGAAGGCTCGTTGCTCGCGGACGCGGCCGAACGCGCGGGGGACGCCGCCGCGGTGCCCACCTGCCCGGACTGGCGCGTACGGGATCTGGTGCGGCACACCGGGACGGTGCACCGCTGGGCGGCGGGCTTCGTCGCCGAAGGACGGGACCGTCCGCGGCGCCCCGCGCCCGATCCGGACCTGGACGGGGCGGCGCTGGTGGATTGGTTCCGCGAGGGCCACGCCCACCTGGTGGACACGCTCCTTGCGGCACCGGACGGCCTGCAGTGCTGGGCGTTCCTGCCCGCGCCGTCCCCGCTCGCCTTCTGGGCGCGGCGCCAGGCGCACGAGACCGCCGTGCACCGGGTGGACGCCGAGTCCGCCGTGGCCGGCGCGGACGCGCTGGCCCACCTCGGGGAGCGGGTCACACCGGTCCACCCCGGTCTCGCGCTCGACGGGATCGACGAACTGCTGGCGGGCTTCCACGCGCGCGAGCGCAGCGCGGTCCGCAGTGCGACGCCGCGCACCCTGCGGATCCGGACCACCGGCGCCCCCGGGGCGGCGGGCACCTGGACCGTACGGATCTCCGACGGCCCGCTGCGGTCGGAGCGGTCCGCGGACGCGGAGGGGGCGGCCACGGAACCCGCGGACTGCGAGATCACCGGTTCCGCGGCGCACGTCTACCTCGCGCTCTGGAACCGGCTGCCGCTGGAGAGCCTGGAGATCGCCGGAGACCCCGAGGTGGCCCGGCTGTGGCGGGACACGTCGGCCATCTCGTTCGGCTGAGGCGGGCGGGCGTCGGCGGAGGCGGCGCGATGTATTACCGGCGGGTAACATTCCGTGCTAGCGTGGCCGTATGCCTCGTCGCCAGTCCCCCGCGTCGCTCCGCCGCACCATCAACTGCTGGCCGCCGTACCTCTTCTCGGGCGTACGGGTGCTGGAGATCGCGGACGACTGGAGCAGCGCACGGGTCCGTCTCCGGCTGAGCTGGTTCAACCGCAACTACGTGGGCACGCATTTCGGCGGCTCGCTCTTCGCGATGAGCGACCCCTTCTGGATGCTGCTCACCATGAAGAGCCTGGGCCGGGACTACGTCGTGTGGGACAAGACCGGCGAGATCGACTTCCTGGCCCCGGGGCGCGGCGACGTGTTCGCCGACTTCACCGTGACCGAGGAGCAGCTGGAGGAGATCCGGCGGGCGACCGCCGACGGGAGCAAGGCGCTGCCCTGGTTCACATGCGACATCGTGGGCGAGGACGGGACCGTGGTGGCGCGTGTGCGCAAGCAGCTCCACATCCGCCGGAAGCAGCGCAAGCAGCCGGAGGCGGAGGCCGCACAGGGCTCAACGGTCCAGGACTGACCGGCGGGGCGCGGTCCGGTCTCAGCCGAGCCAGCCCGGGCGGACCAGCCCCGACTCGTAGGCGAGGACGACGAGTTGGGCGCGGTCGCGGGCGTTCAGCTTGACCATGGCCCGGCTGACGTGGGTCTTCGCGGTCAGCGGACTGACCACCAGCCGGCGGGCGATCTCCTCGTTCGACAGGCCGATGCCCACCAGTGCCATGACCTCCCGTTCGCGCTCGGTCAGTTCGCCGAGGCCCGCGGCGGCCGCCGGTTCCTTGGACCGGGCGGCGAACTCGGCGATCAGCCGGCGCGTCACTCCCGGTGACAGCAGGGCGTCGCCGTCGACCACGGCTCGTACGGCGCGCAGCAGTTCGTCCGGTTCGGTGTCCTTCACCAGGAAGCCGGAGGCGCCGGAGCGGATGGCCTCGAAGACGTACTCGTCGAGTTCGAAGGTGGTGAGCATGACCACCTTCACCTTCTCCAGATCCGGGTCCCCGGTGATCGCGCGGGTCGCCGCCAGGCCGTCCAGGTGCGGCATCCGGATGTCCATCAGCACGACGTCCGGGCGGAGTTCACGGACGAGGGCAAGCGCCTGCTGCCCGTCCGCCGCCTCCGCCAGTACCTCGATGCCGGGCTGCGCGTCCAGCAGCGCGCGGAAGCCGGCGCGGACCAGCACCTGGTCGTCGGCGAGCAGTACGCGGATCACGGCGCCTCCTTGTCCGGGGCCCCGCCGGGGGCATCGGACACCGTAGCCGGAGCGGTGAACGGAATCCGGGCCAGCACGCGGAATCCGCCGTCCGGGCGCGGGCCCGCCTCGACGCTGCCGCCCAGCACGGACGCCCGCTCCCGCATGCCGACCAGGCCCCTTCCGCCGCCGCTCCCACTCGCCTCCGCGCTCTGCGCCGCCGGCCCATCGTCGTCGACCCTGATCTCCAACTCCCCCGTCCCGTACCGCAGAAGGACCTCCGCCGTACGGGACGAGGAGTGCCGTACGACGTTGGTCAGGGCCTCCTGGACGATGCGGAAGGCGGCGAGATCGGCTCCGGCCGCCAGCGCGGTGCGCTTCCCCTCGGTCCTGACGTCCACCGTGAGTCCCGCGCCGGACGCCTGGTCCTTCAGCTCGCCCAGCCGGTCCAGGCCGGGCGCGGGCGAGCGGGGTGCCTCGCCCGGGGCCCGCAGGGTGTCGAGGACCTGGCGGACCTCCCCGAGCGCCTCCTTGCTCGCGGTCTTGATGGTGGTGAGGGCGGTGCGCGCCTGTTCGGGGTCCTGGTCGAGGAGCGCCAGGCCGACGCCCGCCTGGACGTTGATGACCGAGATGGAGTGGGCGAGCACGTCGTGCAGCTCGCGGGCGATCCGCAGCCGCTCCTCGTCGGCCCGCCGGCGCTCCGCCTCCTCGCGCTCGGCCCGCGCGCGGATGATCTGTTCACGGCGCACACCCGCCAGCTCGGAGACGGCGATGATGGCCACCGCCCAGGCGACGAAGCCGAGTTCCTGGAACCAGGGAGGCGAGGCGTCGCCGGCCGGGGGCAGCCACGGGAACAGCCAGAAGGCGACGAGTACATGGGCCACCCACAGCATGCCGACGGCGGACCAGGCGGCCCGGCGGTGACCCGTGACGATGGCCGCGAAGCAGGCGACGGCCACACTGAGGAAGACCGGACCGTACGGGTACCCGCCGGCGAAGTACACGACCGTCACGGCGGAGGCACCGAAGACGGCCACGCGCGGGTACCGGTAGCGCAGGACCAGCAGGGCGGGCCCGAGGACGAGCAGCACGCGGGCGAAGGCGTCGAGGGACGCGCGGCCGGACTGGTCCTGTGCGGCGGCGTTCGTCCCGACACTCTGGATGACGGCCACCACCAGGGAAGAGATCCAGAGCGGACGACGCGAGCCGGGCGCGCCCAGCCACCGCTGCCACGCCCGTCCGCCCGCGAACCCGTCCCTCACCTCGGTCATAACGCAACGCTAGACCGGGCCGCGTCCGTACGGCGTCCGACGGACGTGGTGGCTGCCTCTACTCCCGGCGAAGTAGCCCGCTGCCGCCCGGCCCGCGGCGTCCGCGGGAGAGCCGCGGCCCGGGCGGGGCGGCGTCGGGCGGCCGTCAGAGGCCGAGTGAGTGGGCGAGGCGCGTGACGGCGCGGTCGAAGTAGGCATCGCGTGCCTCGAAGGTGCGGTCGAACCGGCCGAAGACCTCGAAGCCGATGAGACCGGAGAGTTCGGCCCAGGCGGCCGCGGCGTCGACGAGGACGGGGCCGGGCAGCCCGGTGCCGAACCGGTCGCGGAGCCGTTCGGCGTCCCGCCCCGCCGTCCCGGGGGTCGGGCGGCGTCTCCTGTACGGGGGCGCCGCCCACGGGGAACACGCCGTCGGCGCGGGCGTCGGCGATGACGGCGGCCAGAGGCGCGGGGCACGCGGGCCGCGGGGCCGCTGGCGGTGGCCTCGGGCGTGGAGTAGCCCGGCACGGGCGCCGAGGATCAGGGCGTACTCATGCGGATGGGCGAGCGCCCATCCGCATACGGCGGGGCAGATCATCACCCAGCGGTCGGCGGGGGCGGTGGTGGCCGAATCGGCGAGGGCCGCTTCGGCGGCCTCCCCCACGGCGTCGTACGCATCGGTGATCAGCGCGGTCGGCAGGTCGTCCCGGCTCCGGAGGTAGCGGTAGAACGCCGACGAGACCATGCCGAGTTCGCGGGCGTGGGCCCGGAGGGAGAGCTTGGCGGCGCCGTCGGCGGCGAGCTGCCGTCCGGCCTCGTCCTTGATGGCCGCGGTCACCTCTTGGCGCGCCCGCTCCCTGGCCCCTCGTCCCGCGCCTGAGCCGGTCCGACCCGACCCGTCGGCCCGCGCCTGAGCCGGTCCGACCGGTCGTCGCGCATCTAGGGACCCGACGGCGTCCCGCATCTGAGGACCCGACGGCGTCCCGCATCTGAGGACCCGACGGCGTCCCGCACGGCGTGACCGGAGCCCCCGTCACCCCCCGTCAGGAGCGGTCCATCGCGGTCAGCGCCCGTCGCGCCAGGCCGCTCGACCGCACGATCCCGGCCAGCGTCGTCCGGCCGCGGGTGATCTCCGCGAAGACGTGCCACGCCGGCCGGAAGCTGGTGATCGCCGCGTGCACCAGACCGGGACGGCGCTCGAAGACCTTGAGCATCCGCCGCCCCACGCCCATCTCGACGCCGAGTCCCGCCTTGATCGCGTACGTGTAGTTGAGCGCCTGGCGGCGGGCCTCCACCGCGTCCTGCGCCTCGGCGATCCGCACCGCCCATTCCCCCGCGAGCCGCCCGGAGCGCAGTGCGAACGAGATGCCCTCCCGGGTCCACGGCTCCAGCAGCCCGGCCGCGTCGCCGCAGACCAGCACCCGGCCGCGGGACAGCGGTGAGTCGTCGGCCCGGCAGCGGGTCAGATGCCCCGACGAGACGCTGGGCTCGAACCCCGCGAGGCCCAGCCGCGCGATGAACGACTCCAGATAGCGCTTGGTACCCGCGCCGTCGCCGCGTGCCGAGATCACGCCGACCGTGAGCGTGTCCCCCTTGGGGAACACCCACCCGTAACTCCCGGGAATCGGGCCCCAGTCGATGAGCACGCGCCCCGCCCAGTCCTCCGCGACCGTCGGCGGGACCGGGATCTCCGCCTCCAGGCCGAGGTCCACCTGGTCGAGCTTCACCCCGACATGGGCCCCTATGCGGCTGGCGCTGCCGTCGGCGCCGACCACCGCGCGCGCCAGGACCGTCTCCCCGTCGTTGAGCACCACCGCGACCGTCCGCCGGTCGGGCACCGCGGGACCGTGCTGTTCGACGCGGGAGACGGTGACGCCCGTCCGCAGCTCGACGCCGACCTCCACCGCCGCGTCGACGAGACGCTGGTCGAACTCGGGCCGGTTGATCAACCCGAAGAGCATGTACTTGGACCGGCGGGTCCGCGCGAGGCGGCCGTCCATCGAGAAGGTGACGGCGTGCACCCGGTCGCGGAGCGGGAGTTCGAAGCCGGGCGGCAGCGCGTCGCGCGAGGGACCGATGATTCCGCCGCCGCACGTCTTGTACCGGGGCAGCTCCGCCTTCTCCAGCAGCAGGACCCGGCGTCCGGCGACCGCCGCGGCATAGGCCGCCGAAGCCCCCGCGGGACCGGCGCCGATCACCACCACGTCCCGGACCGGCCGGCTTTCCTGCCCCGCGCTCTCGCTGCTCACCTGTGCTTCCGCTCCCGCTCGGCCTGGTCCGCACACCGGAGACCGGTGGCTCCTGCTGTCGTCTCGCATCCTACGGCTCATGGTCAACAGCGCCCCTGTGGGATGATCGACAGCACGGACGCCGTACGTAACCCGCCCGGCGGACGCGCGGAGCGGGGCCCGTGTGCACGACCGCGGCCCGCGCGTGCACGCGCGTCGTCCGTACCCGACGCCACCGCGTCACGTGCCCGACGCCCACCGATGTCCCGCACCCACAAGGAGCGTGCCCATGGAGCCGAACGCGCTGCCCGCACTGGCCGACAGCGTCGCCTCGCTGATGCCCCGCGCGAGGACGGAACTGGCCGAGCTGGTCGCGTTCCGCTCGGTCGCCGACCCGGCGCAGTTCCCCCGGAGCGAGTGCGAGGCGGCCGCCGACTGGGTCGCGGAGGCGCTGCGCGCCGAAGACTTCCAGGACGTGGCGCTGCTCGACACCCCGGACGGCACCCAGTCCGTCTACGGCTTCCTCCCCGGCCCCGAGGGCGCGCCGACCGTCCTGCTCTACGCGCACTACGACGTGCAGCCCCCGCTGGACGAAGACGCCTGGCACTCCCCGCCGTTCACCCTCACCGAGCGCGACGGGCGTTGGTACGGACGCGGCGCCGCCGACTGCAAGGGCGGCCTGATCATGCACCTCACCGCGGTCCGCGCTCTCAAGGAGCGGGGCGGCGTACCGGTCTCGGTGAAAATCATCGCCGAGGGTTCGGAGGAGCAGGGCACCGGCGGTCTGGAGCGGTACGCCGAGGCGCATCCCGGCCTGCTGGCCGCCGACACCGTCGTCATCGGCGACACGGGCAACTTCCGGGTGGGTCTGCCGACGGTCACGGCCACGCTGCGCGGGATGACGCTCGTCCGCGTCCAGGTCGACACCCTCGAAGGCAATCTGCACTCGGGCCAGTTCGGCGGTGCGGCCCCGGACGCGCTCGCCGCGCTGATCCGCGTCCTGGACTCACTGCGCGCCGAGGACGGCTCGACGACGGTCGACGGGCTCGCCTCGGACGCGCGGTGGGACGGCCTGCAGTACGCGGAGGAGGACTTCCGCGCGGACGCCAAGGTCCTGGACGGCGTCGAGCTGACCGGCTCAGGTACGGTCGCCGACCGCATCTGGGCGCGCCCGGCCGTCACCGTCCTCGGCATCGACTGCCCGCCGGTCGTCGGGGCCACACCGTCCGTCCAGGCGTCCGCCCGCGCCGCGATCAGCCTGCGCGTCCCGCCGGGCATCGACGCGGGCGACGCCACCAAGTTGCTCGCCGCACACCTGGAGTCGAAGGTTCCGTGGGGTGCCCGGGTCGCGGTCGAGGAGGTCGGACGGGGCCAGCCGTTCCGCGCCGACACGGCCAGCCCCGCGTACACCGCGATGGCCGCGGCGATGCGCGCCGCCTACCCGGGCGAGGAGATGCAGACCGCGGGCCAGGGCGGCTCGATTCCGCTGTGCAACACCCTCGCGTCGCTCTACCCGGAGGCCGAGATCCTGCTCATCGGGCTGAGCGAGCCGGACGCGCAGATCCACGCGGTCAACGAGAGCGTGTCGCCGGAGGAGCTGGAGCGCCTGTCCCTCGCCGAGGCGCTGTTCCTGCTGAACTACCGGGCGTCCAAGGCCGGTTGAGCCCGACGCGTGTGCCCGGCGCGGCACAGCGCCGGGCACACCGGACGGGTCAGCCGACCGGGACCCCGGCCTCCAGGTTCAGGACTGTGGACCGCTCGCGCGCCCGCAGCGCCCACTGCAGCCGGTTGAACCGTACGGGCGGCAGCAGTTCGGCCGCCTCGCTCTCGCTGACGAAGCGGGCTTCGCGCAGTTCCGAACACGGCAGCAGCAGCCGTTCGGAGCCGCTGTCGAGGGTCCCCCCGTCGAAGAGCAGGCGCAGACCGCCGAACGCGGGCGGCACGGGCGGCTCCCAGTCGACGACCAACAGGGCCGGTACACGGTCGAGTTCGATGCCGATCTCCTCGGCGACCTCCCGCATCCCGGCCCTGGCGGGGGCCTCTCCGGCCTCGACCACACCGCCGGGGAACTCCCAGCCGGGCTTGTAGGTGGGGTCCACCAGCAGGACGCGGTCCTGCTCGTCGAAGAGGAGGACCCCGGCGGCGAGGGTCTCCCCGGTGGGTTCGGGTGTCTGGACGATGTCGCAGGCTCCCGCCGCCCCGGTCCGTACGGCCTCGGCGACGTGTTCGGCGGTCCGGCGCGGGGTGAGCGCGCTGGTGTCTATGGTGTGGGCGTCCTTCTCCAGCCAGGAGAGCGCCGTGCGGTACGGAGCTATGTGGTCCAGCGCCCACTGCCGTCTGCGGGCGCTGTGCTCCGGATCGTCGGCGAACTCCTCGCGTCCGGCGATCCGTTGGCGCAGGATCGTTTCGTCAGGTGACAAGAGCACATGCCGCACGGGAATCCGGCGCGCGGCCAGGCCCCCGAAGATCTCGTCGCGGTAGTCCTGCCGCAGCAGGGTCATGGGGACGACCAGCGTGCCGCCGAGGTCGGCCAGCATCGCCGCCGCCGTGTCCACCACGAGGCGCCGCCAGATGGGCAGTTCCTGGAAGTCCCCGACTTCGCTCAGCCGCTTCTTCGGAAGCAGATGCTCCAGAGTCCCGCCGGTCACCTCCGGGTCGTACAACGTGCTGCCCGGAATCAGATCGGTCAATTCCCGGGCCGCGCTGGTCTTCCCCGCACTGAACGCACCGTTCAGCCAGACGATCACGGTTCCCCCTCTTCCGTAGCCCCCAGTGGACTGCCCGCTACACCTTGCCACGGAAATCGGTCGTGGCAAGGTCGGCGAATGGCCAGTCGGGGCGCGGTTCAGCCCTTGTCATCGCCCGGCGTCAGCCCGGCGGTGAAATGCCGCTGGAGAAGGAGCTGGAGAAGGAGAAAGACGAGGACGGTGGGCGGGGCGACGATCACCGAGCCCGCCGCCGGCAGGTTGTCATCGGTGAAGAACTGGCCCCTGAGGTTGTTGAGGGCCGAGGTGAGCGGCAGTTTCTCGCCATCGGACCATCGGAGACGAAGACCGGCGCCCGGAGGAAGCCGTTTGCAGATCCAGGTGAACTGCCATGTCCCCAGGTCCGCGAGCACCGGCCGGCACAGCGGCAGGGTGATCCGCCAGTACTGCGTCCACACCCCGGCCCCGTCGACCCACGACGACACCGGCGACGACACCTACAGCGCCGCCGACACCCGACCCCCGTCCGCTCCGTCCCCGTCCGCTCCGTCCCCGTCCACTCCGTCCGCCCCCTCAACCGCCGCCGGCCGCAGAGCAGTCGGCGGCCCCGCAGCACTCGGCGGCCGCGCCGCGGCGGCCGCTCCGATCAGCCCCGCGTCCGTCCCCGTCTGCGCGGGCACGACCTCCAGTCCGCCCACGAACGACAGCGTCGCGTACTCCCGCAGCGCCTCCCGCAGCGGACCGAACAACACCTCGCCCGCCGCCGCGACTCCACCCCCGACGACCGCGACCTCGATCTCCACGAGCGTGGCGGTCGCGGCGATCCCCGCCGCCAAGGCTTGCGCCGCCCGCCGGAACGAGGCGAGCGCGACCTGATCCCCCGCGCGCGCGGCCGACGCGACCGCCGCGGCGGGGGCGTGGCCGGCCGGCCCCGGCCGCCACCCGCCCACGGGCGCACGGCGGGCGCTGTTCGGGCCGCGCCCGTTTGGCTCC
>NZ_JBEYUP010000022.1:0-108228 GCF_040643575.1 Streptomyces sp. NPDC047108 | reverse complement strand
ACGACCTACTACGGCCACGCCGTTCAGGACATCCGCGCCTACCTCGACGGAGAACCCGCCCGCCGCCTCGGCTGACCAGGCGCTTGGACGCGGACCAGCTCACGTAACCTGCCCCTGCATCTGCCCCTGCCCCTGCCCCTGCCTCTGCCCCTGCTCCTGCTCCTGCTCCTGCTCCTGACCCTGATCGCGGCCGCCGCCCGGTCCGCATCGCATCCGTCCCGCCCGCTCCGAAGGACCACCCCATGACGGCCCCAACGCCCCGCACCCCGACCGACGAGACGTTCTGGCGGGAGCGTCGCATCTGCTTCCTCACCACGCTGCGCCCCGACGGGACCCCGCATCTCGTGCCGGTGGGGGTGACCTATGATCCCGAGACCCGTATCGCACGCGTCATCAGCAGCGCCGGCAGCAAGAAGGTCCGCAACGTACGGGGCGCGGGCGGGAGCGCCCATGTCGCGGTGAGCCAGGCGGAGGGCCGCCGCTGGTGCACTCTGGAGGGCACCGCCGTCATCAAGGACGACCCGGCGTCCGTGGCGGACGCCGAGCAGCGCTACGCGCAGCGCTACAAGTCCCCGCGCCCGAACCCGTCGCGCGTCGTCATCGAGATCAGCGTCACCCGCGCCATGGGGACGGCCAAGCCCGCGGGGTGGACCTGACGGGCCAGCCCCGGCGGCTGCGCTGACCCTTGTGCACGGCAGCGACCCGAACTGGGGCCGTGTGGCGATGGCCGTCGGCAAGCTCCACGGCGAGACCGACATCGAACCGGCCCGCGTCCGGATCCGGTTCGGCGACCTCGCGATGCATCCGGAGGAGCCGAGCGACGCTCTCCTCGCCCGGGCCGCCGCCTACCTCGGTGGTGACGAGGTGGTCATCGGGGTGGATCTGGGCATCGCGCACGGTGCGTTCACCGTGTACGGCTGCGATCTCACCGAGGGCTACGTGAGGATCAACGCCGACTACACCACCTGAGCGCGCATCCGCCGTTCCTCTTCCTCGCGGCGGTAGGCACCGGTGCTGGAACCACCGCACCGAACGCGGCATCCAGCCATCGGGACGGCTGACCGCTGGCACCGGCTCCGCCAGTGGGCCACACTGCGGTAGCCATCCCGGACCATCGGCCAGAGGCCAGCAACCAGCAACCAGAGGTCAGCAAGCAGGGAACAGGGCCAAGGGAGAGGGACCGTGACCGCCATCGAGCCACAGACCATCCGCACCGACCGGCTCACCCTCCTGCCCCTGCGCGTGGAGCACGCCGACGAGATGGCCGCAGCGCTCGCCGACGCGCAGCTGCACACGTTCATCGGCGGCAGCCCCGCGACCGTCGAGGCCCTGCGGGCGCGTTACGAGCGCCTGGTCGCCGGATCGCCGGACGCCGACGTCTCCTGGTGCAACTGGGTCGTCCAGCTCCATGACGAGGACGGGGACTGCCTGACCGGAACCGTTCAGGCGACGGTCACCGCCGGGGACGGCGCAGTGGCTGCGGAGATCGCCTGGGTGGTGGGAACTCCCTGGCAGCGGCGGGGCATCGCCTCCGAAGCAGCCCGAGGACTGGTCGCCTGGCTCGCGAAGCAGCACGTACGCACTGTCGTCGCCCACATCCATCCCGACCATGCCGCCTCTGCCGCCGTGGCCACCGCGGCGGGGCTCGCTCCCACGGAGCACTGGCACGACGGCGAGGTCAGGTGGGAGGGCACGGCCTGACGCCCCGCCGCCCCGTTGCCTCGTAGGGAACTGCCGACCTGCGGGGGATCCACCGACCCGCAGACACCCACTGCCGTGGCCTGTTCCCAAGGTGATCCGGTCAGGCGTCGAACGGACCGCCGTCGCGGCCCGTCGCGCCCGCGCCGCCTCGCGCGATGAGGCGGTGGTAGGCAGCCCGCGCGTGGATCACGCGGGCCAGCGCCGTGCCCACGAGCGTGGCCGTGAGCAGGCACGCGAGCCAGAACGCGTCGCGCTGTGCCGCCCAGGTGAGGGTCCCGAGCGGCGGGATGCCGAACCCGTTCAGAAACAGCCAGCACAGGAGAGCCGTCCCGGGCGCGGCCGTGAAGCGCGCGTACGAGCCGAGCAGGCAGGCCATCAACGACAGGGCGGCCAGGACGAGTTCGGGACGATCACCGCCCGCGACCGTGTTGAGGACCGCCACCAGCACCAGTGCGCCGCCGAAGGCCGCGGCCCAGACCAGCGGCGTGGCCACGGGCTGGGGTACGGGCCTGGCCGCGGTGCCGAGAGGTCCCCACTCGATCATCCTGACCCGTCCTTCCGGTCCGCCCGCACCGGCGGACGGGGAAACGCCGTTCGTTCCCGCCCGCGACCCGTCACCGTGTCCGCGGCGCGTGGCCCCCCGGAGGGGATTCTCGCACCCGGTCCCGGCTCGGGCCCGGTCCTTCTGTTGCGAGATGTAACGCTAGGGTGTCACCAAAGTTTTCCCAAGAAAACGTCAAGACCGGATGGCCGGAAATGGGGGGCAGCCGTGAGCGCCGCGCGCATGAGCAGTACGCCGTTGCCAGGGATCGGTGTGCGATACGACCTGACCACGCGGGAACAGCGCCGGCTGTCGGTGGTGGCCCATCGCGACGGGTCCCGGACCCTGAACGCCTACCAGGAGGACGACCCCGACGCGTGCGCGTTGTCCGCCCGCCTGACGGCGGGGGAGGCGGAGGCGCTGATCGACGCGATGATGCCGGCGCACCACAGTCCGAGTCTGCTCTCGACGACCGAATTGGGCCTGGTCGCGGAGCGTGTCGAGCTGTCGTCCACCGCGCACTGGAACGGGCGGCTCCTCGGTGAGACCAAGATGCGTACGGACACCGGTGTCTCGATCGTGGCGGTGCTGCGCCGCGCCGAGGCCATCCCTTCTCCCGGACCGGACTTCCGCCTCGCGGGAGGTGACACGCTCATCGTGATCGGCACGCGCGAGGGTGTCGAGGCCGCGGCCGAGATACTCGGGCGAGAGTGATCGCCGGTGCACTCTTCTGCGATTTTCCTGATCGAGTTCGGCGCGATCATTCTCGGTCTGGGACTGCTGGGCCGGTTTGCTGGGCGTTTGCAGTTCTCTCCGATCCCGCTCTATCTGCTGGCCGGTCTGGCGTTCGGCGAGGGCGGGCTGCTGCCCCTGGGCACCAGTGAGGAGTTCGTCGCGATCGGCGCCGAGATCGGCGTGATCCTTCTCCTCCTCATGCTCGGCCTGGAGTACACGGCGAGCGACCTGGTCTCCAACCTCAAGACCCAGTACCCGGCCGGACTCGTCGACGCGGCCCTCAACGCGCTGCCCGGCGCCGCGATGGCGCTGCTGCTGGGCTGGGGGCCGGTGGCCGCCGTGGTCCTGGCCGGAGTCACCTGGATCTCGTCGTCCGGAGTCATCGCCAAGGTGCTCGGCGACCTGGGGCGGCTCGGCAATCGCGAGACGCCCGTCATCCTGAGCATCCTGGTCCTCGAAGACCTCTCGATGGCCGTCTATCTGCCCATCATCACGGCCCTGCTGGCCGGATCAGGACTCGCCGCGGGCAGTGTCACCCTCGCCATCGCGCTCGGTGTCGCCGGACTCGTCCTCCTGCTGGCCGTGCGCTACGGCCGTCACATCTCCCGCTTCGTCTCCCACGACGATCCCGAGAAACTGCTGCTCGTCGTCCTGGGCCTGACGCTGCTGGTGGCGGGGCTCGCCCAGCAACTCCAGGTCTCGGCCGCGGTGGGAGCGTTCCTGGTCGGCATCGCGTTGTCCGGGGAGGTCGCCGAGGGCGCGCACCATCTGCTGGCCCCGCTGCGGGACCTGTTCGCGGCGGTGTTCTTCGTCTTCTTCGGCCTGCACACGGATCCGGCGAGCATCCCGCCGGTCCTGCTGCCCGCGCTCGCGCTGGCGGTCGTCACGGCGCTGACGAAGATCGCCACGGGCTACTGGGCGGCCAAACGGGCCGGCATCTCGGCCAAGGGCCGCTGGCGCGCAGGCGGCACGCTCGTCGCCCGCGGCGAGTTCTCCGTCGTCATCGCCGGCTTGGCGGTCGGTGTCGAACCCCGCATCGGTCCGCTGGCCACCGCGTACGTGCTGATCCTCGTCATCCTCGGCCCGCTGACCGCCCGCTTCACCGAGCCGGTGGCGCTGCGCCTGACGGCACGCCGCCGCAAGCCCGCCCCCGCGGGGCAGGCCCCGGCGGAGGCCGGGGTCGCGTCCGCGGATCGCCGGGACGCGGTGGGGGAGCAGGACCCGGTGGGCGAGCAGGACACGGTGGGCCGTCGGCTGTGACGAGGCGGACGCGCGGCTCCGCACCAACGCGCAGTCAGCACGTCCATGCGGTCCTCTGGGTTGGGGACGCATCGATCATGAAGGGCCCGGGAGGGCTGTCGCCGGCGCCCGTTCCTTCTCCCTCGTAGCCGGTATCTCGGCGGCACCGCCGTGCCCGGGTCAGCCAGGTTCGGTGCCCGACTGCAGCATTCCGGCCCGCGGTTGTCGGACCCGGCGCCTACGCTTCGGCACACCGTCAACGCGGTTCACCACGCCGCCCGTCAAAAGGAATGCCGACCCGTGCGAGTTCTGCCGAAGGCCCACGAGGGCCACCCGCCCATGCTGCTCGTTCGCACCCACTACGGGGACGACGACGCCTGGCGGCGGGTGCGAGACACCCTCGACCAGCCCTGGGTCTTCGACGAACGCGACGGGGACGAGGGCCGGGTCAAGGAAGAGATCCTCTGCGTGGACGACCCGGAGTGGGCGGAGGCCACCCCGGCCGACATCCTCGCCGCCCTCACCGCGCCCGAACGCGGCGACGAACCGGATGACGGCGGCTGGGACGTGGTCTTCCTCGCTGACCGCGACGGCATGGAAGGCACGGAACCGACACTGCTCGCGGTGAGCACCGACCTGGAGGAGACCGAGGCGATCCGCATACCGGCCTTGGAGACCCCGCACGAGATGCACTGCAACCTGGCCCTCGCCAACATGGACTTCTGCGACTTCGCCGACCTCTGACCTGCCCCCTGCCCCCTGCACGCGGCCGAGACCGTTCCGGGTGTCACGTTCCGGCTGTATCGACCGGGAGGTTGTTCACGCGGCTGATGGGTGGGCGGCCGTCGAGTGCGGTGCGGCAGCCAGGCTCGAGCCCCTGGTGGCGCCCGGCCGTAGCGAGGCATGCGCGTCCGTCCAGAGAGCACATGCACGTGAGTCCAGAGAGCAGGCGAAAGAGCCCCGGCACGGTTGCGGACCGACGATGCCGGGCTCTTGTTCGACGTGGCCTTTCCCTGCCTCGAGTTGGGGGATCAGGGGGCCTTGATGCGGTCCGGCGCGCAGTCGCGTACGGCGGCGAAGTAGTCGCCGAGCCATGCGGTGCGCTCGCCTTCGGGCATCGACCTCAGGCGTCCGAGTACCGGCTCGGTCGAGCCGCCTCGGTACTTCTGCGACGGCGTCAGCCAGGTGGCGACCGCGTCGCTCCGGCTGCTAGGGCGACGTTCCGCCGCCGCGGATGCGTGACGCCTTCCGCTTGGCGCTTCGGCCCGCTCTGAAGAGGAATTCCCGCATCACGTACGAGACGGTGGCGCGGGCGGCGCGTATGCGGTGCCGCGTAGCCGTGAGGTGGTGGTCGGGCAGGTTCTCCCGTGCCCGTACGAGATCCTTGAGCAGGGTCTCGTGACGGGCCGCTACCACCCCGGGGTCATAGCGGTACGCGCCTTCCCGGGCCGAGCGGGCCATCCGTTTCCGGGCCTCGTCGTCGTTGATCAGGCGCAGCAGCGCGTCCGCGAAGGCTTCGGTGTCGTCGACCGGTACCAGGAGTCCGTTCCGGCCCTGGCGGATGATCTCCCGGGGGCCGAGCGGGCAGTCGGTGCTGACGACCGGCAGGCCGGCGCGCATGGCTTCCACGATGGTCATGCCGAACGACTCGTTGGTGGAGCTGACCGCCGCGAGGGAGCCCTTGACCCACTCGTTCTCCATCGACGTGTGCATCCCCATGAGCCGCACGTTCTCGTGCAGTCCGTGGTGATCGATGCGTGCCTGGACGGCGTCACGGTGCGGGCCCCGGCCGTAGATCCGCAACGTCCAGTCCGGACGTTCGGTGACCACTTCGGCGAAGGCGTCGACGAGTCGGTCGAACCGCTTGCCGGGGACGAGGCGACCGGCGGCCACCACGACACGGGACGTGCCGTCCGACGGCTCCGCCCGAGGACGGGGAACACCGTTGGGAATGGCGGCCACCCGCATGTCCGGCATCCGGGCGCGATAGGCGGCGGCGTCCGCTTCCGTCACCGTGACGAAGGCGTCCAGGAGCGGTGAGCAGGTACGCAACTGGTCGCGCAGCACCGGCCGGTGGCCGTCGTAGGTGAGGTGTTCCTGGGCTATGCGGACCGCGTCGCGAGGCCCGTAGCGGGCCAGCATCACGTTCAGTCCCGGTCGCGTGCCGATCACGACATCCGCATCGACCCGGGCGAGCCAGGCGATGATGCGCTCGTCGGTGAGCCGGCTGTACTGGCCGTGGCGCGCCTCGCCGGCAGGGAACATCCTCGCGGGTCTGCCCGCCAGAGGGTGACCGTCGTCGTGACCCGGACGCGTATCCACCAGCGGGGTGAGCCGCACCTGGGGGGCGATGTCGAACCGCGGCTTCGCGCGATGCCGGAACACCGAGGCTATTTCGACGTCATGCCGTTCGGCCAACTCCCCGGCAAGGTTGACGACCGTGCGGACAGTGCCACCGACTCCGTACACGTTATGAATGAGGAAAGATATCTTCACGGCGCGATCCGGGCGTTCATTGAGTTACGACCTTCGTGGGGGAAAGGCGAAAGAGGCGCGAGGGGATGGCAAGGGCGAGACGCGCGACGGTCGGTTTGCCGGTCGGTCCGCAACCTTCGGACACGTTCACATCCGGGCGAAGCCCCTTGTGTTGCAGGCTACTTCACACAGGACCGGAACGGCGCGGGGAGACTGCCGCGCCCTATGCGGAAAGGGGTCTGTGCGCAGCGGCAGCCGCGGCAGGGACTTCATGGTCTCTTGAGTGGAGAAGTGGCCCATTCCCGCCTGGTTCCATGAATTAACCATAGGAACCCGGTCAACTCGCTGTCGAGTGCTCGCGGTGAACAAACGGGACATAGGGGGGAGTTGAGTAATTGCTCATCGAGTCGAGCGGTGCGGCGCCGCCCCGAGGCACCGGTTGTGCGTCCGAATTCTTGGCGCCGTCTGAGTACGGGGTGCTCTTCACCGGCACCTCCCAATCGGGGCCGGTTGAATGAGAGGGCCACCTGGCGGGTGCCGCGGGCGTCGCCGGCCGGCATGGTCTCGCAGCCGGTGCTCGTTCCGCCGTGGGCCCAGATGTGACCGCACGGCGTACTGCGGCGCAGGATCCCCAGTCCGTACGGCGTCGCGGCCGGGGCCGTACGGCCGCAGTACGAGGGGCTGCGAGGGGCGCGGAGGTTGTCGGGTCTCCCTGCCGCCCCGTGGTGGGCGCCGTGATCCGTCGACCGGGCTCATGCATCCGCCCGGATCTCGCACCGGGCTCTGCCGGAACCCTTGACGCCGGCTCCCGCGCCATGCCTGACTGATTGGTCAGTCAGGTCAAGTGGGGCTCGGTCAGCTCGGTCAGGAGGATCCGTGCGGAGCAGTTCGTATTCGAGGTCCGCCGGTCCGGAATCCGCGTGCGGGCGTGTACTTCGCCCCGACGTCCACACGGGCTCGGTGGCTCTGATCACCGGTGGCGGCACCGGGATCGGGCGGGCCACCGCGCTGGACCTCGCGGCCGCCGGAGCGAGCGTCGTCGTCTGCGGCCGCCGCGCGGGTCCCCTGGAGGAGACTCGGCAGGCCGTGGCCGAACTCGGCGGCTCCTGCCTGGCCGTGCCCGCGGACATCCGCGACGACGAGCAGGTGACCGACGTGGTCGGCCGGGCGCTGAAGGCGTACGGGCGCATCGACGTCCTGGTCAACAACGCGGGGGGCCAGTTCTCCGCCCCCGCGGAGGAGATCAGCCCCAAGGGCTGGCGGGCCGTGCACCGGCTCGCCGTGGACGCCACGTGGGCGGTCACACGTGAAGTGGCTCGCAGGGCGATGATCCCGCAGCGTTCGGGAGTGGTCGTCTTCATCGGCTTCTCGCCACGCCGGGGCATCCCCGGTTTCGCCCACGCCGCGGCGGCTCGGGCGGCAGTCGAGAACCTCGCCGCGGGCCTCAGCCAGGAGTGGAGTCGCTACGGCATCCGCTCCGTCTGCGTCGCGCCCGGCACCATCGCCACCGAAGGGCTCGCCGAGAACTACTCCGAGGCCGACCGGCAGAGCTGGGACCGATCGGTGCCGCTGGGACGGTTCGGCCGCCCCGAGGACGTCTCCGGGGTCATCGCCTTCCTCGCCTCTCCCGCGGCTTCCTACATCACCGGTACCACCGTTGTCGTCGACGGCGGTGCGGACGCCTGGGGCGCCGGGCAGCCGGTCCCGGCGCGCGTGGAGCCTCAGCGCGAATCCGGGAACACGGACGCGGCCCGCGCTCCCGGAGACTCCGCCGCCCCGAGCGCACGATCATCCGCCCGCCTTCCACCATCTCCCGCGGAGTAGCGATGGATTCCGACACCCGCCCCGACGTGCCGGCCGGTGACGACACCGGTGACGCCCCCTGTAGCGACACCGATGAGGGTGCCCGTCACGACACCGATGAGGGTGCCCGTCACGACACCGATAGCGGCGCCCGTCACGACACCCGCGACAGGTCCGATCCCGGCACCGTCGAGACGCGGCTCCACGGCGAGATCGCCGTGGTCACGCTGCGCCGCGAGGCCAAGCTGAACGCCCTCTCCACCCACATGGAAGCGGCCCTCCTCGCGGCCCTGGGCAGCGAGTTGGTCGCCGGCAGCCGCGCCGTGGTGGTGACCGGAGGGCCGGACGTCTTCTCCGCCGGTGCCGACACCACCGAACTCCGGGAGATGACCCCGGAGACCATCGCCGCGTACTACCGCTCGACGGGCGCGGTGTACGAGACGTTCGCCGCCCTCCGCCGGCCGACGGTCGCCGCGATCTCCGGGTACTGCCTCGGCGGAGGGCTGGAACTCGCCCTGGCCGCCGACATCCGCGTCGCCGACCCGACCGCCTCGTTCGGACTGCCGGAAGTGGCGATCGGCATTCTGCCGAGCTCCGGCGGCGTGACACGCCTGGTCCGGGCTGTCGGACCGGCACGGACACGTGATCTCGTCCTGCGCTGCCGGAGGATGGACCCCGCTGAGGCGTACGCCTGGGGCCTGCTGAGCGAGGTCACCGAGCCAGGCGTACCGTCCCTGGACCGCGCGCTGGAGATCGCCGCGGAGATGGCCGCCCACCCGCCGATGGCCGCCTCCGTGGCCAAGCAGGTGATCACCGCGGCCACCGACGCGCCTCGCGAGAGCGCACTGCTGCTGGAGCAGCTCGGGTACATGGCCCTGAACCGGATCGACTGACGCCCTCGCCGGGCCTTCCGGTCACCGACGCCCTGACGTACCGCTCTCCGGAGGAAGGCCCGGTACGTGCTCGGGTGTGAGGAGCCGTGGGTCCAGGATCCGGTGGAGACGATAGGCGTGCGGGCGGAATCCTCTGCGCGGCCAGAAGACGGAGGACAGAGGATTCGCCGCGCGCCAGTCGGTCACACAGGTACGGAATCCGCGGCTCACCGCATCGGCCCACGCGTGTTCGGCAAGGCGGCGTCCCACGCCCCTGCCACGGGCCTGCGGAGCGGAGGCGGCCAGCAGCAGTTCGACCGAACCACGCGGCTTCATGAGCGACGCCTCATCGTCGGGAACCGGCCTCATGACGGTGAACCCGTCGATTCCGTCCGGGTTTTCGGACACCCAGTACGCCACCGTGGGATCGCCCAGCAGTTCCAGGTGACCGGAGCGCAGGATGTCCCACATCGGCTGGTCGGTGAACGCGAAGACGGGCGGAGCCGCGTGCGCCGCGTTGACGAGGCCCAGCAACGGCTCCAGCGCATCGATGTCTTCAGGCCTCGCGGAACGGACGCCAGGAGGCGGTACCGTGGGCCGGGCCGTTCCGGACAGGGCCATGATCGCGTGGACCTGCTCGTGCGCGAACCCGAGCATCAGCCACAGTGAGAGGTCGGAGGCCGGAGTCACCGTGTAGTGGTGCAGGCATCCGTCCACGAGCCACTGGCCCGAGAGATGGGCGTAGAGCTGCTGCATGATCACCGGACCGGCGCCCAGCGAACAGGCCGCATCCTGGGGCTGTGTCCAGCAGTGACGACCGCGCAGCCCGTCCCCGGAACGGGCGAGCAGATAGCCCACCACGGTGTTCCCCTCCAACGCGACCGCCCCGCGTGCCCCTTCCTCCCAGGCCTGTACGAGAAGGGATCCGCAGGTGTCCGGGTCTCCGAAGGACGGACTCAGCGACGGTTCGCTTGCGAGGTCACGCCGGTGCCGGGCGGCGAGAAGCTCGGCCGCAGCACGGAAGTGGTCCGGGGCGAAGCTTTCGAGCGCCGCACCGCCGAAGCCGACACACATGGGTGACAAGCTGATCCAATCCACTGCGGAACGTGGCGACCAGAAGATCACCAAAGGTGGCCCTGGTGCTGGAGCAGGCGGTACTCATTTCACGGTGATCCGGCCTTCCGGGACTCGCTCCGACGACGTACTGCTGCCGTCCGAGCGTGGGAATGACGCGCCTTCTGCCTCATGGACCTGTCCCTGATGAGCCCGCCATCTGCAGCGCGTGGCGTGACCGTGGTGAGTATGTCGGCCTTCGGTGTTGAGTGATTTCTACTCTTCTCATCTGTTGACCTTGTGGCCACGATGGTCGAAAGGGTCGTTCGCTCAGGGCCGCCCGAGAACAACGCGCCGGCTCTGAGCGCCCGGCAGCGACGGGGTTTCCCCTGCTGCCTCAGGCGGTTGGACGGCCGGGTCACCATGATGTGGGTCGAACAGCGATGATTACTTCCGGCGGGGGGCGCACGGAACGGGCCGAAGTGCTCCCGACCCTCCATGGCTCCCGTCTCATCGGGCGCGGCGACGTCCTGGCCGCCGTCGAAACGGCCTTGTCCAGAGTTCCGGGCGCAGGCGGAGCCGTTGTCCTGGGAGCGCCAGGGACGGGTAAGACGCGCATTCTCCAGCACGTCGTCGAGACTGCCGAACAGCGAGGCTGGACCCCGGTGGTGGCTCAACCCAGCGACGCGATGCGGCAACTGCCGCTCGAAGTCCTGGCCACGGCCATGGGCTCCGCGGGCCTGGACCTTCCGTCCTCGCCCGCAAAGGCAGCTGAAACCCTGTCGTACGCGCATCAGAAGTCGCCCGTCGTCGTGTGCATCGACGACGCCCACCTGGTTGATCGCACCACGGCCGGTCTCCTTCTGCATCTTGCACGGAAAAGGGTGTGCCACCTCCTTGTCGGTCTTCCTCAGGACGCTCCGGTACCCGAGGAGATCCGGGCGCTGTGGAAAGACGGCTGGCTGCCGCGGGTGACGGTTCCGCCTTTGCCCGCCGGGAAGATCGGTGCGGTCTGCGATGCCATGCTCGCGGGTCCCGTGGAGTTCACCACCGCATCGCGATTCGCCATGCTCGCGCAGGGCAATCTGGTGCTCCTCCGCGAGCTGCTCCACGCAACCGCGGAACAGAAGGCGCTGACGCAGCAGAACGGGCTCTGGGTGGACCAGCGCCTGCCCGACATTCCAGGACGGCTGCACGACCTGGTCCTTCCGCGCCTTCGCGGCCTCACCGACGACCAGCGCGGTGCCCTGGAACTTCTCTGCCTGGCGGAGACGGCCTCCTGGAGCGTCGTGGGTCAGTGGGCGGCGGCTGCCGACTGGGAGGCGCTCGAAAGCCGTGGCCTCGTCGAGGTGGACGACCGGCGGGCTCACACCGATCTTTCGGTTCCGGACCTTCTGATGCGCAACGTCGTGGTTCAGCTCATCCCTCGACTGCGCAGACGGCGTCTTCTCACACAGCTGATCGGCACGTTCGAACGCGCCGAGCCGACTGCCCCACGCCGCGTCGTCCAACTCGTCACGTGGCGCCTGCACGTCGGGGAGGCCGTATCCGAGGGGGCTCTCCTCCACGCTGCCCGGCAAGCCTGGTGGACGCACGACTGGGCGACGGCGCAGCGCCTGGCCGACACCGCGTGGCGCGTTCATCGCTCACCGGCTGCCGGCCTGCTGCTGAGCAAGGTCCTCCTGCACCAGGGCCGGCACGGACAGATCACGGAACTCGCACAGTGTCTGACCGCGGCGCAGGGAGGCAGTCACGTCGCCGAGGCGAACGACACGGTCCACCGCAGCCGGATCACCCGATTCGGCTCCGGAACACGGACAGGCGCCGCACCGACAGCGGAACGCACCGAACTGGACACGGCCGTCGTCGCACTCGTGAACGGTGACTGGGAGACGGGCCTCAAGACCGTCCGGCCCCTGCTCGAGGGGCGGGATCCCCGCCGTGCAGCCATGGCGGGCGCTGTGGCCTTGGCCGCGCTGCTGCACCTGGGGAGACCACAGGACTGCCTGAGTCTGGAACCCGCTCTCACCCGCGCCATGAGCGGACTCGATCAGGCGGACATTCCCGAGTACGACGTGGCGAACATCCCGGCACTCCTCGCGTACGCCCGGGGCCTGACCGGTGATCGGGAGACGGCCGTGGAACAACTGCGCGAGCATGTTCTGCACGCATCCATGAACAGAAACACGATGGTCGCCAACCGAGCGGGAGTCATGCTGGCTCATCTTCTCTTCGAACAAGGGGAGATCGGCGAGGCCCACCGCATCTACAGCACGGCAAGCGCGCGGGACGACATCATCATCGTGCAGCAACTGGCGCGCTGCGGAGCGGTGATCACGGCGGTTCATCTGGGAGACGTCCAAGCCGTCGACCGTGCGGTTGCGCGGCTCAGTCCTTTCGTCAGGAGCAGTCCTCACGACATCGCGGAAATCGATATCGCCCTGGCGACGCATGAGATGTATCAAGGACGCATGGAGGCAGCGGTCAACCTGCTCCGCCTTGCGGGGAACGCTGCACTCCGCAGAGGGGCGCACGCTTCCCTCGCCCGTGTCGTCCACGCTCTGACGCGCGTCGGACGCGCCGACCTGGCCGTCCGTATGTGCGGACCGTGGACCCACGAACTGCAAGGAGAACTCGACCGTTTGGGGATCGACTTCGCCCACGCCATGGCGGCAGGTTCGGCCGAACGCGTGAACACCTGTGCCCAGCGCTGGGAAGAGTCGGGAGCGCCCCTGTACGCGGCCGAAGCCTGGGCATCGGTCTCGCGCCTCCACCGGGCGGCGGACGACCCACGGCGCGCCACCGCCGCGGCACGCCGCTGTGCCGCGACGCGTGTGCACCACAAGGGTGCCCCGACGTTTCTGATGCACGCCGTCGAGGAACACGAGGCGCTCACGCACAGGGAACGAGAGATCGCCCTGCTCGCCGCCGGCGGTCACAAGAGCCATGAGATCGCCGAGCGAGCCTCCCTCTCGGTGAGAACCGTGGAGAACCACCTGTACCGCATCTACAAGAAACTCGGTGTCGCCAACCGGCGTGCGTTGCGGGACATGTTCGCCAGGGGAATGGCCACCGACTCGTTTTCTCCTCGGGCGGATTGACCGGCCCTGTCGTTTCGGGTGCCCATTCTGCGAAGTGACGGCCGCCGGTTCGTAGCCCTGCCCGTCCCCATGCGGACGTGCCATGCGTAACGGCTACTCACGGACAGGTACGCACGTACTCAGCGGTGAACGGACCGCGATTAACGTCGGGGCCGGGAAGCCGCTCAGGTGCGGCGCGAACTGAGCCCGCACGACGCCGCGGTGGCCGCGGCCGCCAGCAGCGCAGCGCCCGCGAAGGGCAGCCAGGGCACGTGGATCACACCCGTCGGGGAGCCCGTCACCATGCCGGACACCGCGGCGTTCGCGGGCGACGCCCCCACCACGAGCAGCAGCAGTGCCGCGAACGCACCGATCGAGATCCCCCAGCCGCTGCTGCGCATCACCGGCCAGGCGCACAGGGCCCCGGCCGCGATGCCCAGCAGAACGCAGGACAGCGCGGTGAGCAGCCCCGCACCGGCCGCGGGCAGTACGGGGACGGCTGTGCGATGGCCGGCACTGTGCGGGTCGGAGACGAAGGCGACGACAGCCGTACCGAGCACGCCGAGCGCTCCGGTGGCCAGCATGGCGGTGAGCACCTTGGCGAGGTGCACCCGTGCCGGACCGGTAGCAGCCGTCGTGCAATGGCGCGCGGCCGGTGCCTCGTTGGAGACGCAGGCACGGACCATCCAGATCGCGGTGGGCAGGAGCGCGGCGGATGCGTAGCCAAGGCTGTCGAGGATCGGCTCACCGCTCCGGACACCGATGAGGACGAACGCGGCGTAGAGCAGGAACGGCGGCAGCCAGCGCTGCGATCGCAGCAGCAGGTCCAGCTGGTAGCGCAGCAGCGGTATCACCGGAGGGGGTCCTTGCTCTCGGCTCCGTCGCGGGGAGGCTCCCCGTACGCGGGCTCGTCGGTCCCGGCGTCGTACGTCCCGACCGCGCAGGTCCTCCCGGCCTCGTACGCCCCGATGCCGTACGTCCCCAGGTCCAAGGTGACCGCGTCGTCGGTCCCGCCCGCGTACGAGTCGTCGTGCGAACCCTGGGACGAGCCGTCGTACGAGCCGTCCGACAAGCCCTCGGATGAGCCCTCGGACGAGCCCTCGGGCGGCGTCTCGGTCCCGGGCCGCGTCACATCGTCCGTCCTGGTCACGGAGAGCACATGCCAGGGCGGGGACGCGCCGAGGAGCGCGCGGAGCAGCCCGTCGGAATGGGCGGCGGGGACGGTCAGCAGGATCGTACGGCCCTCGGTTCCCTGCTCGACGACGGGCGAGCCGGGGAGGCCGTCCGGTGTCCAGAGGCCGGGAACTCCCTCCACCTCCACGCGGACGCGCGGTCCGCCGCCGGAACCGTTCGTGGGGCGCGCGACCGGAGCGCATTCCAGCCGGGAGTCCCTGATCCGGAACTCGACGTCCGCCGCGCCCGCCAGACGCTGGGGGTCGTGGTCCACGAACACAACGGTGCCGCCCCCGGCCACCCGTTCCGCGACGGCGCGATCGAGGGCGCTGCGGGCGAAACGGTCCAGACCGGTCCACGCCTCGTCCAGCACCAGCAGATCGGGCTCGGCCATCAGGGCCTGGGCGACGGCGACCTTCTGCGTCGATCCCTTTGACAACTCGGGTATGGGCGTACGGACGTAGGCGCCCGCACCGAAACGCTCCAGCAGCTCCTCGGCGCGGCGGGCCGATGCGTCGCGCCGCAGGCCGTGGACGCACCCGAGGTGGGTGAGGTAGCCGACGGCGGTGAACGGCAGGGTGGACGGGAAGCGTTCAGGCACGTAGGCGGTGGGCGGGCGTCCGGTCACACGGCCGGTGCTGGGGGCGTCGATGCCGGCCAGCAGTCGCAGCAGGGTGGACTTGCCGCTGCCGTTGGCGCCGGTCACGCGGAGCAACGAGCGTTGCGGTATGTCGACGTCGACGTCGCGCAGTACCCACGGCCCGCGCAGTCCGTAGCGCCGCCCGACTCTCTCCAGTCGCATCCCTGGCTCGCCCTCCCACGTACCCCGCCCGACGGGGATGATCACCGCCGCGGGCGCAGCGGCAGCAGGCGCCGCACCCCGCAGCACCAGGCAAGACGTGGGTGGTCCGCCGAAGGTTGCCCGCTCGGGACGGCAAGTCGGAGCCGGGCTCGGCGGGCGACGTGAACGGTCTGCCCTGGCTCGCGCTCTTCACCGCGCTGAGTCCGCTGCAGCGACGGATGCGCATGTGGCTGCCGGCCCGTACCCGGCAGCGGACGGTGCTGTGAGCGGGGTGTCTCCCGAGCCGTTATTGCTGGATCCGACGCGGCTGGCGGTCGTGTCCGTCCTGTCCTCGGCGCGCTGGGCGGAGTTCGCCTTCGTCCGCAGCACCGTCGCGGTCTCCGCCTCGGCCCTGTCCAAACAGATCGGCAAGCTCGAGGACCGCGGGTACGCCGACGTCAGACGCGGCTACGTCGGCAAGCGCCCCGGACCTGGATCAACCTCACGGACGGCGGACTCGCCACACTGGAACGGCACTTGACGAGCCTTCAGGAGATCGTGGCCACGGCACGTCATGCGGGGGAGGACGTCCGGCCTGTCTCCGGTCCCGGCTTGTCGTAGCCCACGGACCGGTCACGGCGATGGCCGGACGCTCTCGTGCTGAGGCATCCGGGACGCGCCGCACGTGTGACCGCTCGGACTCAGCGCATCCCTGGCAGGCGGCGCAACTCGGTGACCTTCATCAGCCGAGCGAGCAGGAGATAGGCCAGTGCCATGGTGAGCGTCCCCGCTGTCAGCGCCCCCGCGGTGGGCCACGTCCCGCTGCCCGGTCCGGCGCATGCACGGGCGGCTGTCCAGCCCAGTCCCGCGGCCAGGCCGGCGGAGGTCAGCAATGTGGCGTAGGTGCGGACCAGGCCTCCGTCATCGATGCGGCCGTCGAGCCGCCGGCGCAGCAGACGGGCCGTCAGTGCGAGACCGGCCAGGTAGGAGAGGGTGTAGGCGCCTGCCATGGCGACCACCGCCCAGCGTGCGGGCAGCATCAGATGGCAGACCGTGGCCAGAGCGATGTTCACGCCCGCGATCCAGGAGGCCATGAGGAACGGCGTGCGCGTGTCCTCGAACGCGTAGAAGCCACGCAACAGCAAGTACTGGGCGGAGAACGGAATGAGCCCGAGCCCGAACGCCTGGAGCATGTACCCCAGCGGACGGACCGTCGCGGCATCCGCCGCCCCATGAGCGAACAGGAGCGTCGAGATCTGCGGCCCCAGCGCGAGGAAGAGGAACGCGGCGGGAACGATGACGACGCCGCTGACGCGCAAGGCCCGGGAGATGTCCGCGCGGAGGTCCGGGATGCGGCCTTCCGCTGCGGCACGGCTCATTCGCGGCAGCAGCGCGGTCACGACGGACACGGTCACGATGGACTGCGGGAGCATCCAGATGGTCTGTGCGTAGGTGTACGCGGTATAGCCGGCGCCGGCCCGGGGGAGTTCCTGATCGGCGGCGTTGGCGTAGTTGGTCACCACCGTCAGCGCGACCTGATTGGCCAGGACGAACAGCAGGGTCCACTTCGCCGCGTGGACGCTCCTGCCCAGACCGGTGCCTCGCCAGTCGAACCGCGGGCGGAAACGGAATCCCGCCGCTCGGGCGAAGGGGATCAGCGCCAGCGCTTGCAGGGCGATGCCTGCGGTCGTCCCGATGCCCAGCAGCCGGACCTGGACCGCGGTGACGTCCTCCACCCGGACGGGGACGGTCATCAGCGTGAGATAGGCGCCGAACATGCTGATCAGCACGAGGTTGTTGAGCACGGGAGTCCACATCATCGCGCCGAACTTCTCGCGGGCGTTGAGGACTTGCCCGTAGATGCTGAACACACCGTAGAAGAAGATCTGCGCCAGCAGGTACCGGGCGAAGGTCACCGTCAGCGTGAATGCCTCATGTGCGTTCGGGGTGTCGCGCATGTACAGGCTCACGATCTGCGGTGCGGCCCAGACCGCCAAGGCCGTCCCCACGGCCAGGACGCACACCACGAGCGTGACCAACCGTTGCTCGTAGGCCCGTCCGCCGTCGGGCTGCGTCGTCCGCGCTCTCACCAACTGCGGCACCAGCACCGCGTTGAGGGCGCCCCCGATGAGCAGCGTGAACAGGCTCGTCGGCACCGTGTTGGCCGTGTTGTACGTACTGGCCAGCAGTCCCGTTCCCAGTGCGGCGGCCTGCAGCATCTGCCGGATCAGCCCCGTCGCCCGGGACGCCACCGTGCCGAGTGCCATCAGCAGCGACGAACGGGCCAAGCCGCCCTTGCTGTTCGTCCGCGGGGCAGCACGCCGTTCTTCCGCCCGCGGTCCCGACGGCATGGTCTGTGCCACGGCACCTCGCCCTTCTCGACCGTTTCCGGCAACGCGCCCCCGCGATCCACGGCAGGCCCAAGTCGCCACCTTTCTCTGCACAGTTGAACACAACGGTCGAAGCGGCTGTGGAGCGCCTGGCCACCGTCGACCGGGGTGATGGACGGCGGCGTTGATGTTGCGAGCCTGGGTATTCAAGCCATTCCATGCTCTGTGGATGCGCCTGCTCCGCGCCGAGGTCGAAGCACAGCGGAACATGGCCCCGGACCTCTCGCAGGAACAGGACGGATGCTCGCCGTCGCCCGCCCCGGGCACCGAGCCACGTCGGCCGCCGGGTGCGAGCCCCCCCACCGCTCGTCGGCGCGTCGGCGGAAATTGCCTACCGCGGTGGCCCGAAAGAGCGGAGACTCCTGTCATGACTGACATGGGGGCGTTCCGGGAGGCGGTCACCGCTTGGGCGGCGGGTGGACCCGGCGACCCCGCGCGCGAGCTGGCCGAGCGGCTGCGCGTCCGGGCCGTCGTCCTGCTCGAAGGGCCGAGCGACGTCGCCGCGGTCAGTGCGCTGGCCGAGAGCCGCGGCCGGGATCTGGCGGCCGAAGGAGTCTGCGTCCTGCCGATGGGCGGTGCGATGAGCGTCGGGCGCTTCGCCCACCTCGTCGGGCCGCCCGGTCTGGGCCTGCGCCTCACGGGCCTGTGCGACGAGGCGGAGCGCCACTATTACGCGCGCGGCTGGGAGCGGGCCGGTGCGGCACAGCAAGGGATCTTCGTCTGCGCGGCCGACCTGGAGGACGAGCTCATCCGCGCGCTCGGCGTGACGCGCGTGGAGGAACTCGTCCAGGCGGAGGGCGACTTGCGTGCCTTGCAGACTTTCCTGCGCCAGCCCGCACAGCAGGGCCGCACGGCGCAGCAGCAACTGCGGCGCTTCCTCGGCACGAAGAAGGGGCGCAAGATCCGCTACGGCCGGGTCCTCGTCGAGGCCCTGGACCCCGACCGCGCTCCCGCGCCGCTCGAGGGCCTGCTCGCGGGTCTGTGACGGCTGGCGCCCTCAATCTCGGGGGACGTGCTCGGGCGAGCGCCGTGGTCCTCCTGGACGCGCGGCAAACGGATCGATGCGGTGTTCCAGCGGCGCTCACGCGCGGCCGGCATCGACGGCCTCCACCGCGGCGGGGACCAGCACGATCTATCGCGGGGTCCAGCAGTCCGTACGCTCGGTGGCCACCTCGGCGGCGCAGCCGCCGCACACCAGGTTCGGGCCGTCGAAGCCGTCCATGCCGCAGCAGCCGCTCCGCCGTCCGCGCAGCGAGGTGAGTTCGACGCCGCGGACGTCGGCCCGCCCCAGGACGATGCCGCTCAGTCCTGCCCGGCGGAGGCCCAGGGCCGCACCCGCGAACTGCGGCCGGTGGACGCGCTCCGCGGCCTCCGGCGGGTCGTAGGCGAAGGTGCCCGGACGCATCCGCGGCGGGCACTCCTCGCCCGTCGGCACGGTGTACGGCGCCGGGGCGATGTCCGGGTCGGGCAGCGGTACCTCTCGTACGGGTGCGGTGACATCGCCGTGGCAGCGGCGGCAGCGGAAGACGACCATGCGCGCCATTGTCCGGGCCGGGTGGGCCGCGCGCCTCCGAGTTCTGCGTCGGGGCGCCCAGTGAGACGGCGTCGGCGAGGCCCTCGTCGAGAACCTTCTGCGTCGCGGCGGCGGCCCGAGTGGTCATCGCTCTCGGCCCCGGTCGTCCTGAGTGCGCCGTTCACCTATGGTTCGGCTTTCGCCGAGCCGTTGTACTCGGTGGTGGCCGCCCCGCTGCCGGTGACGCCTTCCGGGCGGCTCCGGCTGAGTAGCCCACGGGCACGACTGAGCAGAAGCTGCTCACGCACGGGGAAATCGGCGTCACTGGAGTCACGTCCCATCGCCGCGGAACGACCGTGCCTGACGGAGATTCATCACCGTCAGGCACACACCACGTAAGGGAAAGGCATTGCAGCAGCAGACGAAGCCGAAGAAGTCCAGGGCTCAGTCGGCGTACGACAATCTCTGGGCGTCTCCCGCCTTGTTCGTGTTCGTCTCGGGCGTCGTCTTCATCGTGGCGAGCAGACGCGGTGGGGACGAAGGCGACCGGCTCGCCGAGAAGGCCTGGCTGGTGTATTTCGCCGGGTGGGCTCCGTTGATCCTGATGGCTCTGTGGTGTCTCATCGTGCGGCGCAAGCCGGACATTCCCGCAGCGCCGATCGGACTCTTTCTGGCAGTGGCGGGTGGCCTGTTCCATCTCCTTCTGCGCCACGAGAGTCTGCCCTTCTGAGAATTTCCGGGAACTCCGGGAACTCCGGGAACTCCGGGAACTCCGGGAACTCCGGGAACTCCGGGAACTCCGGGAACTCCGGGCCGGGAACTCCGGGAAACTCTGAGAACAGAACCATGCCGTACTCAGGTGCAGCGGTCCGCGGTCCGCGCACAGGCTTACCAGTCCGGCGTCGGCCGGGAATTCCCGAAACCACTGCCCGGAGCGTGCATCGCCCGGGCCTCGCGCCGGTCGCGCAGCAGCGCGGTCCCGACGGCCGCGTAGTACAACGCGGCGAGACAGGCGGCGACCGCGACGATCGGCACCGGGTCGGTGCCGGGGCTGACGACCGTGGAGAAGACCAGGGCTCCCATGACCATGCCAGGCCACCAGCCCAGCATGCGCCGGCCGGTGACCACCCCGCCGGAGTTGAGCATCACCAGCAACAGCGGCAGCTCGAGGGCGAGTCCGAGCACGGCGACCATGATCCCCACGAGGTCGAGCACCGATTCCAGCGGCAGCAGGTTGTGGATGCCGTCCGGGGTGGACTCGTAGAGGACGGGGGCGACGTTCGGCAGCAGCAGGTAGGTGACGCAGCCGCCGATCAGCAACAGAACGGACCCCGCGCTCGCGAACGTGAGCGCGTACTCCTTCTCCTTGCGGTGCAGACCGGGGGCGAGGCAGGCCCAGAGCTGGTAGAGCCAGACCGGGGACGCGAGGACCACGCCGACCGCGAGCGAGACCTTCCATACGAGTGTGACCGGGCCGAGCCGGTCCATCACCACGATGTTGGCGCAGTTCGTGCCCGTCGTCGCCCGGGCGAGGTGGGTGAACTCCACCTCACAGGAGAGCGATCGCAGTGCCGGATGGGTGACGAAGTCGATGATGCTCGCGTGGAAGAGAGCGGCCATGGCCGTGGCCACCGTGACGGCCAGCACGGACTTCGCCAGCGGCTTGCCCAGCTCGCGTACAAGGGACCGGTAGGGACTCCCGCTCTCGGTGTCCTGGGCCTCCGGGCGGGCGGACTTCGGCAACACACGTCCTCATCTCGTACGACGGACCGGAATCGGCCGCCTCGTTCGGCTCCGGGCATGTCCGGAGGGGCGAGTACGGCCTGCTCATACCGAACCGGGCCGACTCGTCCGTGGGCGGTCGGGGGCTCGGTTCCGCAAGATGGCGACATGATCGACTCACGTTCCGGGACTCACTACTCAACTCGGGTCCGGCGCGCTGCCGCGGGTGTGTGACGGCGTTTGGATGGAGGTGCGTCGCGTCGGCAGCGACGGTGTCAGGCACCCCCTGTCCAAGGGCCTCAGCATTGGGATTCATCTCATGAACCTGCGTGGAATCGACCCCCGGGACACCGTCTGGGAACAGGACTTCGCCCGCTACCGGGTGTACTTCTGGGACGTGCCCGCCGTCACGGCACATGAGTACGAGGTGATGGAGGACGTCGACGTCGACGAACTCCTGGCCTGGACAGCCCGATACGCTGCCGACCGCGGGTGGACGTACACCGTCTACGCCGCCGTGACCGACGGGGACGGGCCGGGGCTCATCCGTCTGGCCGGAATCCTCGGCGACCCGTTCGCCGAGGGGCCGCACATCGTCCGGACCGGTGACGCCGACGCATGGCGACGTGAGGGCGTCGCGGTCCTGCGTGTCGAAGACCCGGTGCACCAGCCCGATGAGACGTCACGCGTGGCGGGCCGTCTGGCCCTGGCACTCGACCGCGCAGAAGCGGAAGCGGAGAGCCGGTCCCATCGGGAGACCGACACCGGGCATCTGCTCCTCGGCATCCTGGACGAGCCTGACGGGGCGGTGGCAGCGGCGCTGAAGGGGTTCGGGGTGAGTGTGTCCGCGGTGCGCTCTGCCGTGGAGCAGTGCTGGGACACCAAGCCCTGGCGGTCGTTTCGGGTCCAGCCCGGCGCCTTCCCTCCCTTCAGCATCGAAGCCGGAGAGGCGCGGGAGTACGCTGCCGAACTTGCCCGCGGGGCCGGACACGACATGCAGCCCGAGCACCTGTTCCTCGCGATGCTCAACGGCAGGCGCCGGGGCCCGGGTCAGGAAGCTCTGCACCACCTCGGGCTCACCTCACGCCAGGCACGGGAGAGCCTGGCCGCTCGCCTCCTCGGATAGAACGTCGGCTTTGCGAGACTCGCATGGCAAGGCCCCCGGGCGAAGACGCCCGGGGGCTTGTGCTGCCGGCGCCGCGGTCGCCGCGTACGCGGCGGCTCGTCAGCGTGTGTCGTTACGGGTGGGCCCGGTGCCCCCTGTTCGCGCCGGCGGCCTCGGTGGCTGCGCCGGGGTGCTCCTCGATGTAGCAGTACCCGGTCCACTCGAGGTCGTCACAGTTGCAGTCGGGGTCGGGATCGAGCGGCGAGCAGATCTCGACCGTGCTGATCTCACCGCCCGGGCCAGGCGACGGGGCGGCCGAAGCCGTTCCTCCGCCCGCCATCGCCAGGGCAACGCCCCCGGCGAGCACGGCTCCGGAGAGGAGGGAAGTGATGCGGGACTTCACCACGAGTATTCCTTTCACAGGTCTTGCGGACGGGCACAGAGATGGGGGGCGGCAGCTGATCAGGCGGGAGCTGTGGCCGGGGCTGGGGATTCGATGTACCAGTGCATGGATGAGACCGATTTCGTCGAAGGGCGTACGGGGGAGTCCGGTGGCGGGCTGCCACCGGAGTGGACCTACGGGGGAGGGGCCGTCGCGGCGCAGCGGGGGAAGAGCTGCGCCGCGACGGGGTCCCCTGACGTCTCGGACCTCCGGCGGGGGACGGAATGGGGGCGCCGGCCGGTCGCGATGATGCGTCAGGAGGAGCAGACCAGACCGTCGGACGGAACCTTGCCGTTCAGCAGGTAGGCGTCGACCGCCTTGGTCACGCACGTGCCGACGCCGTAGGAGCCGTGACCTTCACCCTTGTTGGTGATGTTGACGGCCACGCCCTTGCCGAGGCGGTCGGCCATACGCTTCGCGCCCGCGTACGGGGTCGCCGGGTCGCCTGTGGTGCCGATGACGAGGATCGGCGCGGAACCGGGCGCCGCGACCGTCTGATCGCTGGTGCCATCGACGGGCCAGTCGGTGCAGGACAGCATCTGCCACCCGGTGAACGCACCGAACACCGGGGAGATCTTGCGCAGTGCCGGGAGCCGGTCCTGGACGTCCTCGACCGTGTACCGCTGCTTCTGGTCCGCGCAGGTGATGGCCGTGTTGGCGTCGTTCGCATTGCTGTAGCGGCCCTGCTCGTCCCGATCGGCCATCAGGTCGGACAGCTTGAGGAGCGTGTCGCCCGACCCTGCCGACATGGCCTCCGCCAGTCCGCGGGCGAGCGGGTCCCACAGCTCCTTCGCGTACAGCGCCTGGGCCATGCCGCTGACCGCGACGCTCTCATTGACCTTGCGTCCGTCCTTCGTGGGCAACGGTCGCCGGTCCAGCTTCTCGAGCAGGGCGACGATGCGCTCCTTGCCCTGCTCGGGGTCCGGTCCCGTCGGGCACTTCCGGCCGCTCCGCTCCGCGCACAGGGTCAGGAAGTTGGTGAGGGCCAGGTCGAAGCCCTTGGCCTGGCCGACGGCGTTGTCCGCGGGATCGCTGGTGGGGTCGACGACGGCATCGAAGACGGCCTTGCCGACGCGCTCGGGGAAGAGGTGGGCGTACACGCCACCGAGTTGGGTGCCGTACGAGATGCCGAAGTAGTTCAGCTTCTTGTCGCCGAGGACGTGACGGAGCAGGTCCATGTCGCGCGCGGCGCTCTCCGTGTCCACGTGCGGCAGGACGGCGCCGGAGTTCTTCTCGCACGCGGCGTTGCCCCTCCGTCCGAACGCCTCGGACCGCCTCACCTCGGCGGGGGTGTCCGGGGTGGCGTCGATGGCGTCGGCCGCCTCGGTGGCCTTGTCGTCCAGGCAGCGCACGCCCTGGCTCTCACCGACGCCGCGCGGGTCGAAACTGACGAGGTCGTAGCGGGTGTGGAGCGTGGCGTAGTCACTGGCGGCCGAGCCGGGCAGGCCGGTCACACCGGAACCCCCGGGACCGCCGAAGTTGAAGACCAGCGACCCCAGACGCCGCTTCGTGTCCTTGGCCTTGACGCGGATGAGGGCGATGTCGATCTTCTTGCCGTCCTGCTTCGACCAGTCGAGCGGCACCTTCATGTCGGCGCACTCCCACCGTGAGCCGTCCGGGAGTGGCTTCGGCTTGCCCGCGTCAGCGCCCTGGAGCACGGAGGCAGCGGGGCAGGGTCTCCAGGACGGCTGCTGCTCCGTGAAGTCCGAGGACACCACGATCCCTTCCTCCTTCTCGATCTGTCCGCGGCCGTAGGACGTGTCGTCGGTACCGCTGTCACAGGCGGTGAGACCGGCCCCGAGGACGAGGCCGGCGGCGGCCAGCGCGCCGGCACGTACGGATCGCCGGGAGGAGCCGCGCCGCGAGCGCGGGGGGCGTGACGCGGTCGCCGGATGGCGGGACTGCCGCAGCCGGTCGCTGTCGGCAGTGCTCCGGTGGGGGGTGGGGGGCATGCTCTGGCTTCCATAAGTCGTCGTGAACGGTGGGGTGTTGGCTGTGTCCACGGTCGTCCGGCAGGGGTGACCGCGGGAGATCGCCGACGTGCAGCCAGCCTGCGGCTCGCACCTCCGTTCCGTCCAGCACATGTTTCCGGCCTATATTCATCAGGGATTCCGATGAATCGAAGAGCCGTCACGACGTCGAGGAGAGCACCGCAGTGATATTCGACCTGCACCGGCTGCGCCTGCTGCGCGAGCTCAAGCACCGCGGCACCCTGGCGTCGGTCGCCGCAGCCCTCTCGTACAGCCCCTCATCCGTCTCCCAGCAGCTCTCCCAACTGGAGGCCGAGGTCGGCGTGCAGCTGCTGGAACCGGTGGGGCGGCGCGTGAGGCTGACCGATCAGGCCGAGATCCTCGTCGCCCACACCGAGCGAGTACTGGAACGTCTGGAGCGCGCCGAGGCCGACCTGGCGACCTCCCTGACGGAGTTGACGGGTACCCTGCGCATCGCGTGTTTCCAGACGGCGGCACTGACCCTGGTGCCCAGTGCGCTGAATCTGCTGCGCGGACTCCACCCGGGCCTGCGGATCCACATCACGCAGATGGCACCGGAAGCGGCCATGCTGGCACTTCAGGCCCGCGACTTCGATCTGGCGATCGTCGAGGAGTACCCGGGCAACCCCAACCCGCGGCTCGCCGAACTCGAACAGGAAGACCTGCTCGACGACCCCCTCCACCTCGCCCTGCCCGCCTCGGCGGGCCATGCCGCCGGCAGCAGTCCGACGGCCTCCCTGCGCTCCCTCGCCGACCATCCCTGGACCATGGAACCCGAGGGAACCGCTGCCCGGAACTGGGGCATGACGCTGTGTCGCAGCGCGGGTTTCGAACCCGACATACGATTCGAAACCACCGACCTGCTGATCACTCTCCGCCTGGTCGAGCAAGGCCACGCCGCCGCCCTGCTTCCCGGCCTCATGTGGAAGGGGCAGCCCACGACCGTCGCCCTGCGCCCGCTCCCGGCCGGCCACCGGACACGCCGCATCTTCACGGCGGTGCGCCGCGGCCGCAGCCAACACCCCGCGATCCAGGCGTGCCGCCGGGCGCTCAGGGAAGCGGCCGCGGAGTCCGAGCCGACCCGCAGCTGAACGAGAGATGCCGGCCCACGATCCGCCATCGGCGCGCTCCGGCCCGCGCCGGTGGCGGAAGGCGCTCCCGGGAGGCGTCCGCGGCCGGGCGGCTCAACGGCTCAACTCCTGCCGAAACCCTTGGTCTTGACGAAGCGGGCGTCCGTCGTCGAAGGGCCGTCCGCCGTTCCGCGCAGGATCCAGTAGCCCGCGTCCTTGCGCGGCTCGGAGGAGCCGTACGTGCTGATGAGCACGTCGTCACGGTCGTCGGCATCGACGTCGGCGAACTGCAGGTCCCAGCCGAAGAAGTCGTCGTCCCACGCGGGGCGCCGGGCCGAACCGTCAGGGTCGAGCGCGCTGTGGCCGATCGTGACGGTCCGGGTCGCGCTGAGCCCGTCCTTGCCGCCGAGCGCCACCACCACGCGGTCGTAACGGCGGCCCTCGCCGCGGGACCGGGTCGCGATGTCGTCGTAGCCGTCACCGTTGGTGTCGCCGACCGCGGCATCGAGGCCCCCTTTCAGCGTGCCGAGGTCGCCGGCCCCGGGCTTTCCTCGGCCGGGGCCCTCGCTGCTGCCGTGGACGACCAGGGCCCGGCCCTCGTCCTGGCCGTCGTCCTGGGCGCGGGCCAGGATGTCCTGCCGGTCGTCGCCGTCGAAGTCCCCCGCGGCGAGGGGGAGGGCGCCGGCCGAACCCGTGATGCCGGGTACGGTCCCGGCAGGCTTCAGTCCTCCGGGCGTTCCCCGGTAGAAGGTGGCGTCGGGGGCGTCCTTCGGCACGCCGTTCTCCAGGCGCGAGTCCTCCTCGCCGTACTCGCCCTTGGTCACCAGGTCGTCGCGGCCGTCACCGTCGAAGTCACCGACGACCGTGTGCCGCACCGACACCCAGCCGTCGTGGCCGACGTCGATGGTCCTCCTGGTGCGCGGCGTCGCGCCGTCGTGGCTGAGCGGGCCGTACAGAACGGTGGCGCGCTGCGGCCGGTCGGGGGGCTGGGCGGAGCTCGGCCTCGCGAGCGTCAGCAGGTCCAGAGCGCCGTCGCCGTCGAAATCACCGGTGTGGGTGGCCTCCGGGATGCCGGTGGGCAGCTTGGTGGTGCCGCACGGGCCATCGGGGCCGCCCCAGAGGATGCGCTGCCGGGGATCGATCTTCCCGTGGGAACCGAAGTCCGGGTCGCCGGCGATGACGTCGGCGTAGCCGTCGTCGTCCAGGTCTCCGGTGAACAGGTGCGACTGATCGTGGCCCACCGGCCCGCTGGAGATCCGTTGGTCGAGCTTGGGCAGGCGCTCCCCCAGGCGGAACGCTGCCTCCGGTTCGAGCCCGTCCGGGGTGGCGAGGGCGACGAAGCGGTTCCGGTTCCACTCCAGGCCCGGGTTCACGGGCACCTTGTACCAGCCGTTGACGACCACGTCGACATGGCCGTCGCCATTGACATCGCCCCTGTTCAGCGTCTTGTCGGCCCGCTTCGACGGGGAAGGGCAGGACGTCGAGTGCGCCGCTTTCCCGCCGTCCGCCGAGCAGGCCGCGACGAGCGGGGCGGTCACGCCGAGGCAGATCACGGCGGTGGCGAGGCGGACGCGGTTACCGAGCATGGCCTCATCCTGAGAGCCGCAGCTCACGAACGCGTAACGGCCGGGGCAAGGTCGCGTTGAGGTGTCCGTCCGTCCGTCCGTCGTCCGTCCGTCGCCCGTCCGTCCGGCCGCCGAGGTCCCGCGATCGGGCACGCCGGACAGGCCGAGTGTGTCCTATGTATCGGAATTTCCGTCTGCGGCGGCCACCACCTGTCAGCGCGGGGCGACCACCGCGAGCACCCCGCGCGCCGACGTTCCGTCGGGCCAGGTCCACCCGGCGACGAGACGTCCGGACGACCTCGGCGCCGTCTCCACGGGGCGCAGGACACGGTTGACCTCGACGTCGAGCCCGTCGCCAGGGCCTGATCCGTGCACGGTGACGGTCGGGTCAGGGGTGTCGCTCGTGTTCTGATGCTGAGGCACCGCCTCGCCGCGCAGCAGAGCGCGAAGCTGCGCCGACACCACCGGGTCGTGGACGCCGTCGTAGATCCACCTGGTGCCGAGCACTCCGTGTTCGGAGGTGCCGATGAGCGCCTCGCGCGGTGCGCCCTCCAGCGCAGCACCGCGGTAGGCCAGCGGCACCAGATACGCCACCGGCTCCTGCGCGGCCTCGTCCACGACGACCATGAACTCGATCCCTACCGCGCCCTCGGGATCGTCCAGCCGGAACCCGCCGGCCTTGACCAGTTCCGGCGTCTCGGCGTGGCCCACGTACCAGCTCTGCTGCGGCAGCCAGCCGGTCAGCAGTTCCAGCTTGGTGGGCTTCATGGTGGTGTGGTGGATCGAGGCCATGCGGGCTTCCTTACGCGTAGGTCCGGGTCGGTCCTCCAACGGGATGTGATCGCAATCTATCGGTCGTTCCCGCAACGCGCGTCCCGGCCCAACGGCCCGCACCAGTCCCCGGGATGGCCGGGGAGCCGCGAAGGGGCCGGCAGGTCGGCCCGGTGTGATCCCACCGGCAGTCCGAAGGTCAGCCTGTGGAGGTAGGCCGGGCCGTGCGGTTCAGCCTCCATGCGCAGACGTAGATCAACGTACGGGGCGACGTGCAGGCGGGCCCGCATCCAGAAGGCTGTTCCCATCACCTCACGACGACGACTGGAGCAGTGATGCACAGGAGATGGATGCAGGCGGCGGCCGTTGCGGTCACCACGGCGAGTTGCCTGGCACTCGGGCCGTCCGCCCAGGCCGGCGCGGTGCGCACCCCGGTCCCTTCAGGCCAGGGGCAGGGCATACCCACCGGGATCCGCGCGGAAGTCGAGGCCGCGATGGACGCCATGGTGGCCTCCGGTGTGCCGGGCGCAACGGCACGCGTCACCCAGGGCGGCCGGACATGGACCGTGACAGCCGGGGTCGCCGACCTCGTCAGCGGCGCACCGCTGCGCGCCGACGGGCGCTTCCGGGCCGGCAGCGTGACGAAGGAGCTGCTGGCGGTGCAGGTCCTGCGACTCGTGGACCGTGGCGTGCTCTCGCTCGACGACAACCTGGCCGCTCGGCTCCCGGGCGTCGTGGTCCCTGACGCGGAGCGGATCACCGTCCGCCAGATGCTGAACCACTCCAGCGGCCTGTACGACTACGCCACGGACGCCGCGTTCGCCGATCCGCGCGCGTACGCCCAACACCCGTATCAGCCAGAGGAGTTGATCCGTATCGCGACGGCCCATCCTCCCGTGGCGGCACCTGGGGAGAAGTTCTTTTACTCCAACACCAACTACATCATGCTGGGTCTGATCGTGGAGAAGGCGACGGGCCGCGAGCTGGCCGGTCTGCTGCGGGACGACGTCATCGACCGGGCCGGCATGACGGACACCTTCCTTCCCGGGCACACCCCCTCGTTCGGCGGTCCGCACGCCTCGGGGTACTACCGCACCGCGGACGAGCCCGCGACGGAGCCGCCGCACGAACTCACCGCCCTCGACCCGTCCTTCGCCTGGTCCTCGTACGGGCTGGTCTCCACCACCGCCGACCTCAACCGGCTCCAACGGGCCCTGTGGGACGGCCGGTTGCTGCCACGGCACCTGCGAGAGGTGATGACGGAATCGGTCGACACGGGCAACGCGGCCTATCCGCGGTACGGTCTCGGGCTCGAGCACGCACAGATGCCGTGCTCCGCCGACGCCTGGGGCCACACCGGGAGCATCCCGGGCTTCAACACCCTCAGCTTCGCCGACCGCCGTACCGGGGCCGGCGTCACGATCTCCGCGAACGCCCAGCTTCTCGATCCGCCCTTGGCGACACCGTCCGTCGTCGCGGCGATGAACGCCATCAGTCAGGTCTTCTGCGGCAAGGACTGGTCGCTTCCGCAGTGACGGCGGCAGAGACCGCGCCGGGCGCCTCCCGGGTGTAGCAGGCTCCACCCCTGATCCGGGTGGTGGCGCCAGTGCGGCGCGCGGCCTGTGCCGGGAAGACTGCTCGGCAGGGGGAACGAACGGATCTCGCACCATCGAGGGGGACTCATGGCGAACGGTTGTCGCGACTGCAGGACGTGTACGAAGGCCGGTGTGGCCCGGATGCTGCAGGGCTGGTTCCTGGGAGCCGTGTACCTGTGCACGTTCGGGCTCGCCTTCCTGGTGAAGCGCGGATTCCTGCGGCACTGCCCGCAGTGCAAGCACGTGCTGCGCAGCCACCGCCGCCGCATGGACGGCTCGTTCCAGGACTAGGGCCTGCCCTTGACCGGGCGCGGCTTGACCGGTGGCGGCCCGGCCGGAGCGCGTCGGAAGCTGACGGCAGCCTCGGAGTGGAGGCGAATCCGGCCGGGCCGTACCGGAGTTCAGCGGGCGCTGCCGAGATTCCGGTCAGCGGCGGCGCCCGCGAGCATGAGGGTGGTCTCCTCGATGCGCCGGAAGCGACCGTCGGGGGCGAACTCGCCGAAGAGGTACACCTCCATGCTGACGGTGGTTCCGTCGGTCTTGGTGACGTCGACGGTGTGGCGGTCGGCGTAGAGACGTCCGTTGACGAGTTCTTCGTGGACGCGGACCGAGCCGTCCGCGACCACCCTACGGAGGTGGGCCATGTGGTCGAGCCACGCGGTGCGGTCGTCCCAACTGCCGTCGGTGCGCTGGCGGTAGTCGGGGGCGAAGTGCCGGTCGGCGGCTTCGTTCAGGTCGAGTCCGGGAGTGAAGAGCAGGTCGGTGAGGGCGGAGGTGATGTCGGTGTGCTGCACGGTGTTCCTTCCGGCGGGCCCCTCGAACAGGCAAGGGGCGAACGGGGGTTACGGACGGTGAGAGGTGGGCGGCACGGCCGTGCGGGCCGGTGCCGCCCACCGCTTGCTGATGCGGACGGTCGTCAGCCCTCGCTGCCGTCCAGGGCGCTGTCAGGGATCCAGGAGCCGTGGATCCCGCCGGGCACCCGGCGAGGCAGGTGGACGGTGGCGATCCGCGAGAGGCCGGACGCGTCCAGGACGAGCAGCTGCGAGGCGTCCTGCTTGAGGTCGGAGACCACGGTGAGCAGATAGCCGTCGTCCTCGCCGGTCGCGCCCGACGCGGGCACGAACACCGCCTCGCTGGGGAGGCGGGCGTCGCCGATCTGGCGGATGCGGCGGGCACCGGTCGTGCGGTCGTACTTGACCAGCCCGTAGCCGCCGAAGCCCTCGTGGTCGGGGAAGGACACCGCGTACTGGTAGCGGTTCTCGGCGCCCAGGTAGTCCTCGTTGAGGGTCGGGAACTCCACCGGGAGGTCGTCGATGATCTGCTCGTCGGCAGTGCCGGCGGCCATGTCGATCACCCAACGGCGGGTGTAGGAACGGGCGTTGGGCTCGGCGCCGCGTCCGGGCGCGCCGACCCACCAGTTCCAGGACAGCCGGAATCCCTCCCGGTCCACGGTGGGGCCTTCGAGGACGATACGGCCCTGGCCGTCCTCGTAGGCGTTGGCGACGTGCAGCATGTTCCCCGGCTCGATGGAGAACCAGCGGATGTGCCGGGCGCCGTCGGCTCCGCGGGGCATGACGCCGATGCGGGCGGGCTGCCGGTCACTCCAGCTGTAGGGGATGCTGGAGTGCTCGTCGGGATCGAAGGTGACGTTGCCCTCGATGAAGACCACGTGGCCGCGGGTGATGGCGAAGTCGTGCTTGAGCGAGGCCGTCGCTCCGGGGATCTCGGCGCTGTGGACGATCTCACCCTTGGCATCGGCGACGTGGTACACGAGGAACGGGGGGAACGGCGAGGACCCGAAGAAGTGAAGTTCCCCCGTCACCGGGTCCTCTTTGGGGTGTGCGGTCATGGCGGTGCGCAGCTTGCCGTTGAAGTCGTGCGCGCCGATCGTCTCCAGCTCGCGGGTGAGCTCGAAGGGGAAGTTCGCCTCGCACAGCGCGAGCAGCCGTCCGGCGTGCTCGACGACGTGGGTACCGGCGGCGCTGGCGGTCAGGTCGGGCCCGTGCTCGGTCATGTAGGGGGCACCCTCGAGGGCGGGGGTGTGCACCCAGCGGTTGCGGTACCACTCGGCGCGGCCCTGGCGGAGGCGGATGCCGTGGACCATGCCGCTGCCCTTGAACCAGTGGGTCGGGGTGACGCCGGGCTTGGGGTTGTGGCCGTTGCGGATCAGCCGGCCGTCCAGCTCGGGGGGCAGGGCGCCTTCGACGGTCAGTTCCGTGGCGGTGATCTCGTCGGTGACGGGGGTGTAGTGGCCGGTGAGGTAGGGCTTGCTGGTCATGGTGCGTCCTTGGGTGTCGTCGGTGGTCGTGGTCGTGTCGGGGTCATGGGCGTGGTCGTGGTCGGGTGGTCGTCGTGAGGTGGAAGGCCGGGCTTGTCCGCTCGGCCATCGGGGTCTGCCGTTGGCCCCCTGGGGCCGTTGGGGCGCTCGGCGACGGGCCGTGGCCGCCTCGGGCAGCAGGATCAGGTGGTCGGGGTGGGGCAGGTGGTCAGGCGCCGGGTCAGCCGGCGGAGGCCCGGTCCGGCGGCCGGCCCCGATGGGACGGCTTCGTGAACGCATCGCCGGTGGGCGGGAGTTCGCCGCGACCACGGCCGGCTCGGCGGGTGAGCGGCAGGGCGATGAGCGCGCCCACGGCCACGATCGCGGCCGAGACCGTGAAGGCGGCGCGGTAGCCCGAGGTCAGAGCCTCCAGATGGGATTCGTGCGCGGACGCCTGGGCGGTGACGGAGCCGGCCACGGTGGCCAGGACGGCGAGGCCGATCACACCGCCGACCTGGCGGGTGGTGTTCACCAGCCCGCCGGCCAGGCCCGCGTCCTCGGGCGGTACGCCGTCCACGGCGAGTGCGGTCAGCTGGACGAAGGCGATGCTGAGTCCGAGGCCGAGGAGAAGGCTCGGACCGAGGACGTCGGCGAGATAGCTCCCGTCCGCGCTCATCCGCGACAGCCACAGCAGTCCGCCGGCCTCGGTGACCAGAGCCGCGGTCACGGTCGCGGTGGCACCGATGCGCCGGGCGATCCGCGGCGCGGACATCGCGCCGAGCATGTTCGCCGCGGCGAACGGGAGTTGGCCCGCGCCGGTCCACAAGGGGTCCATTCCGAGGACCAGTTGCTGGTAGAGCGACAGGAAGACGAACAGGGCGATCCATACGGACCCCAGCAGCGCCATCAGCACATTGCCGCCCGCCACCCGGCCGGTGCTGAACAGCCGCGGCGGTATCAGCGCGTTCGGCCGGCGACGCTCGATCACGATGAAGGCCCCGAGCAGCGCGACAGCGCCGACGAGGGCGCCCAGCACCCGGGCGTCCGTCCAGCCTGCGCTCCCCGCGGTGGTCAGCCCCCAGACGAGGCAGGTGAGGGCGAGAGTGACGGTGGCCGTGCCCAGCAGGTCGAACTGCCCGGTCTGCCGGCCGGAGACCCGCGGTACGAGCACCGCCACGGCGACCAGCACCAGGGCCGTCCCCAGGGCGACGGAGTGGAAGATCCAGGGCCAGCCCCCTGTCTGGGTGACCACACCTCCCAGCAGAACGCCTCCCGCTCCTCCCGCGGCGGTGACCGCGCCCCACACCCCAAGAGCCTTGCCGCGCCCCGGGCCCGACGGGTAGAGGCCCATCGCCAGGGCGAGCGAGGCCGGGGCGATGGCGGCCGCGGCCAGACCCTGGACGGCGCGGGCCGTGATCAGCGCGCCGGAGGAGGTGGCCAGTCCCGCGGCCAGCGAGGAACCCGCGAACAGCGCGAGGCCGGTGACCAGCACCCGGCGTCGGCCGAGGAGGTCGGCCGCTCGCCCTCCCGCCAGGAGCAGGGCTCCGAACGCCAGGCTGTAGGCGTTGACCACCCACGTGGTTCCGCTCTCCGACAGGCCCACGCCCTCACGGATCTGAGGCAGCGCCACGTTCACGATCGATGTGGCGAGCATGACGATGAACTGGCCCGCGGCGAGCGCAGCGAGCACGATTCCCGGTCCGGGGGATCGCGGCGCCGTCCTGGCCTTCTGCGTACGTGGGAGGTTCATGGCGCACAGACTCGGTTCGATCGGTGTCCACTTTCCAGGCCGTACGGGGCCGGGGACTGTCCAGCCCTGTCCACACCCGTTCACTCGCGGCCGAAAGGAAGCGGTGACGGCCGGCACGGCAGCCTCCGGCGGAACCGCCGGCCGCCGGAGGGCTCGGGAGAGCAACCCTCTCCGCCTTCAGCCGCGCGTCCCGTCCCATCCCTTTCCGTGCAACTCCTGCTCCCACAGGGCTTCGCACAGCAGGTCCAGCCCCTGACGCAGATGGCGCCGGTAGGTGCCGTACGGAAGGCCGAGGCGGCGGGCGGCGGCCTCCTGCGTGGGTGCTCCGGAGAAGTGACTGGCCGTCAGGGCGTCGCGGGCGCGCACGCCCCGCGGGTCGCGGGCGAGGTCGTCGACGGCCCGGCGCAGCAGGGTGCGCATCTCCTCGACGGGGTCGGTGAGGTCGGCCGCGAGGCGGGCGCGCATCAGGGCGCAGGCGGCGAACGTTGCGGCGTCACGCCAGTGCGCCAGGGCCTCGCGCACGGCCTGGTCGAACTCCGTACGCGAGACGGCCGACGGCCCGGGCTCGGCAGGGGTGTCGGGAGCCGCGATGAAGCGGCCGAGCCAGGTCTCGACGGGCACCTGACGCCAGTCGACGCCGAACAGCCCGTAGGTGTGCTCGCCGACCCGCGGTCGCGCGCCGGTGTCGACCAGGGTGCCCTTGACGCGCTCGGCCCAGGTCTCGGCGTCCCGGAAGACCGCGAAGCCGTAGGCGCGACCGCGGGCGCGAGCGGCCTCCGCCTGGGCACGGGAGCTGCTGAGGTCGATGACGCGCGAGGGGACCTGGTACCGCCCCGGGTAGACCGAGAATCGGCTGACGCCGATGTGCTCGCCGGGGCTCAACGGTGCGGTGGCGTCGGTGTGTTCCCATGCCGCGGCGACGACGGGATCGGTGGTCACGTCCTGGGGGTCGGCAGGAGCGGGCAGGGCGAGCCGGGCCGTGAACGCCACGGTCTCGCCCGTGCTCACCCGGCGGTAGACGCTGAAGGCCTGGGGCTGGCGCCGCACCCAGTAGCGGACCAGATCCGCGGAGGCGGGCCCCTCGGTCTCCTCGGCCATGCGCAGGACGGCGTCGATGTCCTCGGGCTGCAGGGGGCAGTCGTGCAGTTCGTCCTCGCGGGACCATGTGCGCAGGCGCGCCAGGGTCCGGCCCTCCCGGAAGAGGTAGAAGAGTTCGTCGGTGACGGTCCACACCCGCTCCTCGGGCGCCTCGCGCAGCAGGCGCAGATACTCGTCCGCGAGGCGCCGGCGCATCGTCAGGAAGGCGTTGGGGGCGCGCCAGCGCAGGTCGGCGGCCAGCGTCTCGCGGGCGGCGTCGTGCGGATGGAGCCCATGGGAGGTGGACTCCACGAACGGCAGGTCCCTCAGCCAGGCGAACAGCGGATGGACGTCCTCGTCGGGCAGCACCGCGGCGAGCAGTTCCTCGGACGTCGAATGGGCCTGTGCCGCGACTTCCAGGGCGCGGCGGTGGGACGCTGTCGGTACGTCCCCGATCAGCCCCGCCAGCAAGGTGCGCAGGACGTCGGCCGACGGCGCCCAGATCTCCTCCCGGCTCCAGCCCTCGGCTCCCGCAGCCGCAGCGAGCGACAGGGCCAGTGGATTGCCGCCGGCGAAGCGCAGCACGCGGTCCTGCAACTCGGGCCTGAGCCGGGCCGCGGCCAGCAGGCCGCGGGCCTGTTCATCGGAGAACGGCTCCAGTTCACGGACGTTCAGGATCCCGCCCCAGGCGGGATCGGCGGTCCACTGCGGCTGCGGCGCGAGCCGGCCCGCCAGGACCACCAGGGCGCCTGACGCCGCGCGGGGCAGAAAGCGCTGCCACAGCCAGCTCTCCAGCCACTGGCAGTGCTCGAAGGAGTCGACGAACAGGACCGTGCCGTCGACGTCCAGGAAAGGACCGGCCGCGCGCTCGAAGTCGACGGGGTCCCGGCTGACGAAGCGGCCGTCCAGTTCGAGGAGCAGCCGGCCGGCCGCACGGGCCTGGTCCACGAGGGACCGCAGCAGGGTCGACTTCCCGATGCCGCCCGGCCCGTAGAAGTAGAAGGCGAACGGCGCCTGCGGATCCCCGGCCAATGCCTCCCCGAACCGTCCGAGCTCCTCGTCCCGGCCGACGAAGGTCCGCTCCCGCGCCCTGCTCAGTCGCTCTCCCACCGACACCATGAAGGCTCCCGTCCCCATGTCCCCGATCCCGGACGGATTCGCCCGGGCCTCCCCTTCCGAGCCCGCGACGACCGGCGCCGGGGGCGAGGGCGTGCGGCGGCGATCCGTTGCCGCACGTCCGCCCTCGTCGAACCGGACGGCGCCGTGCCACGCCCGATCGACTCGCTCGAACTACCGGACTTACTCCGATCGGGCCTCGCCGGTTCGGTCACGCACGGGCCGGGGCATTCCTGCACCCGCGTCAGCCGGCGGCGGCACTCGTCCGGAAACACAGCCCACCCGGACTGCACCCCATCAGCTGAACCCGGTCATTCATTTCGCCGACTGTGGACGGGCAACGGTTACGGAGGGCCGGGCGCACGGGGAAAAGCTGACTCCATGACGCATACGCATGCCGAGACGGCGCCGAAAATCCTGGACCTGCCGATCGGGCTCGAAGCCACGGGGGAGCGGCGGGAATTCGACAGCCTGGGCCCGGTCATGGTGCCGGCGGACCGGTACTGGGGCGCGCAGACCCAGCGCAGCCTCAAGCATTTCAACATCGGCCACGACCGTATGCCCAAAGAGGTGTATCACGCCTACGGCTACGTGAAGAAAGCGGCGGCGCTCGTGAACACCCGGGCCGGACGTCTGCCGGAATGGAAAGGCCGGCTGATCCAGCAGGTGTGCGACGAGGTGATCGGCGGCGCGCTGGACGAGGAATTCCCGCTGTACGTGTTCCAGACCGGGTCCGGAACCCAGTCGAACATGAACGTGAACGAGGTGGTCTCGAACCGGTGCATCCAACTGGTCGGCGGAAAGCTGGGCAGTCAGGAGCCCGTACATCCGAATGACCACGTGAACATGGGTCAGTCGAGCAACGACACCTTCCCGACCGCGATGCATGTCGCCGCCTACACGATGGCCACACGGAAGACCGTCCCCGCGCTGAAGCGGCTCCGGGACGCGATCGAGGCGAAGGCGAAGCAGTGGAACGACGTCGTCAAGATCGGCCGGACGCACCTGGAGGACGCCTGCCCGCTGACGGTGGGTCAGGAATGGTCCGGATACGCCGGGGCCGTGGACGACGCGATCGCCGAGGTCGAGCACGCCACCGACGGGCTGCTGCTCCTGGCCATGGGCGGAACCGCGGTCGGTACCGGGCTGAACGCGCCGCCCGGCTTCGGGGACGAGGTCGCCGCGCAGATCGCCTCGATGACGGGACTCCCGTTCAGGACCGCGCCCAACAAGTTCACGGCCCAGGGCACGCTCGACCGTATGGTCCGCGCGCACGCCGGGCTCAAAGCGGCTGCCGTCACGCTGTTCAAGATCGCCAACGATCTGCGCTGGATGGGCTCGGGACCGCGGACCGGCATCCACGAACTGGTCCTGCCGGCCAACGAGCCGGGCTCCTCGATCATGCCCGGCAAGGTCAACCCGACCCAGGCCGAGGCCATGCTGATGGTCTCCATCCAGGTCATCGCCTCCGACGTGGCCGTGACCATGGGCGGCGCGGAGGGGAACTTCGAACTGAACGCCTTCCGCCCGATCCTGATCAGCAACTATCTGCACTCCGCGCTGATCCTGGCCGACATGTGCGACCACTTCCGGGAGTTCATGATCGAGGGCGCCCGGCTCAACGAGGCGAAGCTGAAGGAGAACATCGACCGGTCGGTCATGATGGTCACCGCCCTGTCGCCCGTCATCGGCTACGACCAGGCCTCGGTCATCTCCCACTACGCCATCGACCACGACACCACCCTCAAGCAGGCGGCCCTGGCCAACGGCGTGTCGGAAGAACTCTTCGACCGGATCGTCGACCCGCTGGCCATGACCCGTGGCGGCAGCGCCGACCTGGCGTCCGGAGCGTCGTGACATGAGCTCCCCGCAGGGCGGGGCGGGCGAACCGGCGGCCCGCGCGGCCGTACCCGTCGGCAAGGCCGCGCTGATCGCGTCGGTCGGCTCGCGCGGCTACGCCGACTGGACCAACCCCGATCACCGGCTCCGGCGGCTGCTCGCCGAGTTCATCGGCATGGCGGGACTGACGTTCGTCCTGTCCGGAGGCGCGGCGATCCTCGCCCGCTACGGCGGCAGCGGCCTGCAACCGTGGCAGGTGGTCCTCGTGCTGTCCCTGGTCTCCGGGCTGTGGCTCATGGTGGCCGTGTACTTCCTCGGAGACATCTCCGCCCACTTCAACCCGGCGATGACGCTCGCGTTCGTCCTGCGGCGCGACATGGACCTCCGGATGGCTTCGGCCTACTGGGTGACCCAGTTCGCCGCCGGGATCTGCGGGTCCCTGCTGGCGCGCGGCTTCTTCGGGCCGGCGGGCCACCTGGCCGCCACGACGCCCCCGGCCGGCCTGTCCTGGCAGGCCGCGGGCTTCGAGGCGATCATCACCTTCGGTCTGGTGCTGACGGTCCTGTGCCTGGCCGACGGGCCCAAGCTCAACGGGCCGTTCGTGCCCCTGGCCGTGGGCGCGTACATCGTGGCCTGGGGCACCATGGGCGGCCCCTTCGACGGCGCCTCCATGAACCCGGCCCGCAGCCTGGGTCCCGATGTGGCCATGGGCGACTTGTCGACCTGGTGGGTGTATCTGGTCGGGCCCGTGGCGGGGGCCGTCCTCGCTGTCGGGGTGACACATGTCCTGCGCGGCTCCGCCACGGTGGGGGAGGCCACCGCTGCCGAGGGCACGCCGCTCGGCCAGGCGAGGTAGGCGCGGCACGCGCGGCGGGTGTGTCGGGTGGCGGTCCAGCTGCCGTCGGCTCAGCCGGATCCGCCCTCCGCGCGTCCGGCTCTCCGCCGGATCGGCGTCGTCCCGACCGCCAGGACTGCCACGGGCCCCACGGATCGCTGAGCCTCGTCGCGCGTGACCGTGAGCCGACTTCTGCATGTTCTTCTCCCTGGCAGGCAACCCCTGCGCGGTCGGCGCGTGTAAGTCCCGGGCCGCCGCGGCGGCCCGGAGACCCCCCGCAGAGAAGGAGAAGCGTGTCCACTCGTTCCCGCATCATCGGAGCGCTGACTGCCGCCATCGTCATGGCCGGCAGCGGTCTGATCGCCGCAACCGACAGCGCGTCGGCCGCCGGTGCGCCGAGCACAGCCACACCCAAGGCCACCTGCCTGCCCGAGGACGCCGTGACCTTCACGTCCTCAAAGGCGGACAGGAGCGGCGACGCGACGCAGACCTACGTATGGCCGTCCAGCGCGGATGAGGGCGTCGTCACGACCGACTGCCTGATGACCAGTGTCAAGGCCGACAAGAACACCAGGGTGCGCGCCCGTTACGAGGACGGGACGTGCAGCGACTGGCGCAACGCCACGGCCAGGTCCTGGAAGTTCGTGGTGCTCAACCACCAGGCCGGCGTCAAGTTCCGCCTGGAGTTCTCCGAGCACGTCAAGGGAGGAGCCACCTTCTGACGTGACGCGGCAGCTGCGACGGGGAGTTCCGGCGCATCCCGCGCCGGAGCGCCCCGTCCGGCTCGTGCTGCGCGTCCGCACTGCCAGCAGCGGGTCAAGGCTGGAGCGGGGGTACGCGATGCGTGGTGGCGATCTCGACGAGCTTGCGCAGTGCCGGGTTCTCGAGGTCTTCCCGCGTGCGGATCTTCACATGGCGCATGGATTTACCGGTGCCTTCGAGAATCCCTTCGGGATCGGGCAGTTCGGCGCCGTAGTAGAACCCCAGAACGACGTGCTTGGTGTAGGGGGTGATCCAGCTGAATTGCTCGGTGTTCTTCTTCGGTCCGGTGCCGTAGCCGGCGGTGCGTTGTTGCGGCCAGACGACCTCCACCGTCCGCGGCAGCACGTCACGGACCAGAGCGCGGCAGGCCATGGCCAGGTCGCGTATGCCCGGCGGTACTCCGTCCGTCATCGCAGTGAAGATGCTGTCGTCCTGCGTGACGATGCCTGTCGGCATTCCTGCCTCCTGGTGTGGTGGGAACGCCGCTGTCGAAGCGGCGGTGGAAAGGGTGCCGGTGGCCCCGGCCCGTCGGCGGGGCCACCTGACTGGGACGTCTCGTCAGCCGTTCAGGGCATCCTCGAGGGTGCTGGACCAAGGGCCCACCTCAGGACTGGTGATGGACAGGTTGTCCATCTCGATGTCCTTGCTGGAATCCTCGTCGTCCAGGGAAACGCTGGCCTCCGTCGCTTCCATGATGTCCGAGTCCTTTGCGTCTGCCGTCAGGGTCATCACGCCGGAAAAGGCACTCTGTCCGGGAGACAGCGTGATCCGGCCGGGGCCGTCGTCGGTCTTCGGGTCGTAAGCGGCCGGTTCCCCCGTCTCGAGAGCGAAGACGATGCGGGGGTGGGCCTTCGGGATCCGGCAGGCGGACGTGCCGTCGTTCTTGGCTTCGAGAACCACGTGGTTGAGCGGTCGCGAGACGGGCTCGAAGCTGAAACTGAGCTGGCTCGCCTTGCACTTCGGGACATCGCCGCCCGAGGTGCCGCCACTCGAGCCGCCGGTCGAGGAGCCACCCCCGGATGCTGGGTCCTTCTCGCCCTCGGCGACGCCCTTGCCCTGGCTCTTGCTGCCGCCGTTGCCCTTGGCGGCGTCCGGGGCGTTGTCGTTGCAGGCGGTGAGCGTCACTGCCATCGCCATGGAGGACAGCAGGATGCCCATGGTGCGTATCTTCACTGGTTCACTCTCGTCGTCGGTCATCACACAGTCCGGATCGCGTCGGGGCGAGCCCCCGGTCGGTCCCGTGCCGTCCGGTGTGCGCTGAGCGCCGCGCCCGGGAGTGGTGCGTTGCGGCCATCGCTACGAAGACGGCGGGGATCCGGCCCGGGGGCTGCCACGGCAACCCGAGAGATACACGCGCGAGCCGTGCAGGGGTTGCCTGGCGGTGGGCGGAAATTTCTGCTCAGGTCCACCTGCCCGCGTCGCCGGGGCACGCGTGATCCGACATCCCGTCGTGTGTCGCGCCGCGTGACGGGGGTGCGGCTGGTGCACTCTGGTGCCGCGGTGAGCGCCCATCTGCAAGGGCGGCGGGCCGGTCCTCCTGCAAGCCGTCGGGAGCTCACCGCCCCTCCCGCCCCCGGGACGCCCGGAACAAGGCGCCCGTGCCGACGGATCCCCTGGCGTCCGCTCCCCGAGTCGTCCCGTCCGTGAGTCCGGACTCCTCCGCCCTTGACCCGTCCCCCGAGGTCCGGGTCTAGCGTCTGGAAGACGAGGAGGTGCACATGCGTGCAGGTGAGGCGGCCGCGGCTGCCGGCGTGACGATCAAGGCGCTCCGCTACTACGAGGACTGCGGTCTGCTCAGTCCCGGCCGTACGGCCAACGGATACCGCGTCTACACCGCGGAGGACGTCCGGCTGGCGGAGGAGATCCGCAGCCTCGGGGCGCTCGGCCTCACGCCGAAGGAGACCAGGCTGTTTCTCGCCTGCCTGCGCGCGGGACACGACGCGGGCGACCACTGCGCGGAGTCCCTGGCCGCCTACCAGCAGAAGATCGAGGCGCTCGACCTTCTCGTCGCCCGGCTGACCAGCAGCCGGGACCAGCTGATCCGCCGCCGGAACGCGGCGGCCCGGCGAGGTTTTCCCTCCGCCACCGAGCCCATGAAGGAGCCCGACGAGATGCTGCCCCAAGCCGCCCCTTTGCCTGCCGGCCTGCCGGTCCCCGAGGACGACGGCGCCGCCGACCATCTGCCCGGCCGGACGCTCCCCGCCCTGGCGTTCCCCGGGACGGGCGGCAGCGGAGACGTACGCCTCGACGCGGTCTCGGACGGTCGCTGGGTGCTCTTCCTGTACCCCCTCACCGGCGATCCGGCCGCCGACATCCCGGAGGGGTGGAACGAGATCCCCGGCGCCCGCGGGTGCAGCCAGGAGGCCTGCAGCTTCCGCGACAACCTCGACGCCCTGAGGGCGGAGGGCGTCGACCGTGTCCTCGCGCTGTCCTCGGAGCGGACCGACTACCAGCAGGCACTCGTGGACCGCCTGCACCTGCCCTACCCGGTGCTGTCCGACCCCGGGCTCACGCTCGCCGACGCGCTGGGGCTCCCGACGTTCGAGGCGAACGGCCAGACGCTCTACCGGCGCCTGACCCTCGTCCTGCGCGGCGCCTCGATCGAGCACGTCTTCTACCCGGTCTTCCCGCCGGACACCCACGCCGACGACGTGGCGCGGTGGTTCCGGGACCACCGCGACACGTGACCGGCCGAGTCGTACGAAGGGCCGCCACCCGTACGGATGGCGGCCCTTCGCCGTCCGGCGCCGAGCGGAACCCTTACGCGCTGTGCACGATCTGGATCAGGTTGCCGCAGGTGTCGTCGAACACCGCGGTCGTGACCGGGCCCATTTCCAGGGGCTCCTGCGTGAAGTGCACCCCGAGTCCGCGCAGCCGCTCGAACTCCGCGGGCACGTCGTCCACGGCGAAGGACGTGGCCGGGATGCCGTCCTCGACCAGCGCCGTTTTGTACGGCTTCACCGCGGGATGGCCGTCGGGCTCCAGCAGCAGTTCGGTCCCGTCGGGGTCCTCCGGTGAGACCACGGTCAGCCACCGGTGCTCGCCGATCGGGACCTCGGTCTTCTTCACGAAGCCCAGCACGTCGGTGTAGAAGCGCAGGGCCTTGTCCTGGTCGTCGACGAAGACGCTGGTCACATGGATCTTCATGGGGTGCTCTCCGGTGCGTCGGGCCTGAGCCACCGGGTCACGATGCGCTCAAGGGGTTCGGTGTTCAGATCGTGGAACTTGTAGCGGCCCTGGCGCCGCGTGAGGACCAGACCCGCGGACTCGAGCACCGCCAGGTGCTGGCTGATCGCCTGGCGGGACAGCCCCAGGCCGTGCTTGGTCACCAGCCGGGTGCAGATCTCGAACAGGGTCTGGCCGTCCCGTTCCACCAGCTCATCGAGGATCTTCCGACGGGTGGGGTCGGCCAGTGCTTTGAAGACATCCTGCGCCATGACCCCCACCATAGGCAAGTATCGACTTGCCTGTGAAGCCGGTGAGCGGCGTACGAGCGTGCCCCCGCAGGCCGGCGACGTGAGCCACTCGTGTTCCGGTGACGGGAGGGTGCGGTGGAGCACCCCAGAGGGTGGTGCTGGCACCACCTCCCAGAAGTGACGCTACGGCCAATGCGCGGCACCGCGGAACTCGGCAGGATTTCCGGCGCGGGAAGGGGAAGCTTTCCCGTTCGTCCAGTACGACAGCAATGGAACTGATGTAGCAGATTCTGCCCGTGCAATGACGGGCGATACGGCCGGAGTTGACCGACACCGGCCCGCGACTCCGGCCGTGGCATTCCACGCCGCGTACGGAACGTGGCCGTGTTCTCGCGCTATGCGCTGAGTAGCCCATGCCCATCACGAGGAACACGGGGCGAAATTAATCTCCGCTGCTGGGGCCGGCCGGCATGTCCTGCCGGAACACTCCGCGAGTTCGCCGTGCCCGGAGCTGCGAGATGTGCCGTTTTGATGAAAGGAACTTCCCGTGCCGTACATGCCCATCGTCTTCACCGCCGAGCAGAAGGAGAACTCCCGTGCGTCTGCGTAGTTCGTTCATCGCCGGAGTGATCCTCGCAGGGGCCGCACTTCCGGCGTGCAGTGCCGGCAACGACGAATCCTCGGATTCACCGTCGGCGTCCAAGGCCACCGACGGCAAAGCGTCGTCATCGGCGTCCCAGGCCGCGAAACGCCCGACCACCAAGCGCACGGCCGCATTCCAGTCCCTGTACGTCCCGATGCGTGACGGCACACGGATCGCGGTGGACGTATGGCTGCCCCAGCCGCGCGCCGCACGCGGGAAGGTCCCGACGGCGATGAGGGCGACCCGCTACTGGAAGGCCAGGGCGGGCGAGAAGGGCACCCCGGAGACCGAGCGGTGGACCAAGGCGGGCTACGCGCTCGTGCTGGTCGACGCCCGCGGCAGCGGCGCGTCCTTCGGCACCCGCAGCAGCGAGCTGTCCAAGGCCGAAGTGACCGACTACGGCGAGATCCTGGACTGGATCGCGGACCAGCCGTGGTCGACCGGCCGGGTCGGTACCTTCGGCGACTCCTACGACGGCGACACCGCCGAGATGATGGCGCGGCTCGACAATCCCCATCTCGCCGCGATCGCACCCCGGTTCAACGACTACGAGATGTACCACGACCTCATCCGGCCGGGCGGCACGGAGATGGCCGTGATCTACCGGTGGCTGACGGCCTCCCGCGCGCTGGACGGCGTCAACGGCGCGGTGTGCGACCTCGCCAAGAGGCTGGAGAAGCCCTGCGACGACAAGTGGCGTGCCGAGTTCGGCAAGCCGCGCCCCGTGGACGGGCCGGACGGGTCCGCCCTCGCGAAGGCGGCCCGGCGCGAGCACCAGTCCAACGTGGACATCGCCCCGCTCATGAAGCGCAACGCCTTCCGCGACGACCGCAAGGGCGGGACGTCCCTGATCGACGGCAGCACCGGCAGCTACCAGCGGGAGATCTCCCGTTCCGGCGTGCCGATGTTCGTGCCCGCGGGCTGGCTCGACGCGGGTACGGCCAACGGCGCGCTCTCGCGGTTCCTGAGGTTCGACAACCCGCAGGAGGTCATGATCGGGCCCTGGACCCACGGCGGAGAGGGCGACGCCAACCCCTTCAATTCGCCGAAGAAGGCCGCCGCGCCTTCGCCGGCGCAGCAGTGGCGGGCCCTCATGTCCTTCTTCGACCGGCACGTCAAGGGATCCGGTGACGCCGAGGCGAAGAAGCGGATCCGCTACTACACGCTCGGCGAGGACCGCTGGCGCACGACGTCCGTATGGCCGCCCGCGGGCACCAGGACCAGCAGCTGGGAGCTGGGGGACGGGGCGAAGGACGTCTACGAGGTCGACCCGAAGGCCAGTACAGGTCCCGCGAGCCGCTGGAACGGCAACCTCACCAGTGACGACATCGTCTATCCGGACCGGCGCAAGGCCGACCGCCGCCTCCAGACCTACACCGGCAAGCCCCTCAGCCGCGATGTCCGGGTCACCGGGATGCCGGTGGTCAAGCTGCGGATGGCGGTCGACAAACCCGACGCGGACGTGCGCGTGTACCTCGAGGACGTCGCGCCCGACGGCCGCGTCACATACATCACCGAGGGCCAACTGCGGCTGGCCAACCGCCGGGTGGATCAGGGCAAGCGCCGCGATGACGCGGTACGCGTCCCCCACAGTTACGCCCGCGAGGACGCCCGCCCCATGAAGCCCGGCGAGATGGAGGACGTCACGATCGGCCTGGTGTCCACCTCGGCCCTGTTCCGCGAGGGGCACCGCGTGCGCATTGCCGTCGCCGGTGCGGACGCCGGCAACTTCGTCCCGCTGAAGGACGGGGCCACCAAGTTCACGATCGACCCCGGACGGTCCACCGTCAGTCTGCCCGTCGCCCGTTGACACGCTCCTCGGAGCCGGGCGCCACCGGGGACCGCGGTCCCCGGTGGCGCCCGGCTTCCGCACGATCAGTCGCTGCCGTCCTCGGCCGGGGCGGGGGCGCGGTGGAGCTGGACCTGTCGTTCGGAGTCGGCGAAGCCGAGAGCACGGTAGAGGCCGATCGCGTGGTAGTCCGGGTCCGCGACGATGACGAGGGTCCGGGCGCCGAGCGTCTCCAGGCCCCAGGTGCCGATGTGGTGGACGAGGGAGGAGGCGATCCCCTGGCGCCGGGCATCGGGATGTGTCTCGACGTTCTGGAACCGGGCGATCCCGGAGCCGTCGGAGAACAGGCCGGCCCCCGCGCGCATCACGTCGTCGGCGAAGGCACCGAACCAGGTGCCGTGGCCGGATGCGCACAGCCGCCGCTCCTCGGACACCTTCTCCTCGACGAAGCGCCGGTACTCCGGGTCGAGCGTTCCGTCGTCGTGGCAGGCGAACCGCAGATCGCGTGCCTGCGCCCAGTCGCCGTCACCGGTCAGCGGGCGGATGGTGACGCCGGTGGCCGGCCGGGCCGGAGGCACAAGACGCCCCGCCGTCAGGACGGAACTCACCTCGGTGGTCACCCCGAGTTCGGCGAGTTCGGCCGGGTCCCCCGTATCGCCCTCGATGCCGTCGACTCCCAGCGCCAGGTGGGCGGCGCCGGGGAACTCGTCCGCGAACACGGCCGACCAGCGCGCCACGTCGCCCTGCCGCGGCGGGGCGCCGAGCAGCACGAAATTGCCCCACCAGAACTGCGGATTGGCCGGAGTCCGGACCACTACATGGGAGGGGTGGTGGGTGACGAGCGAGCCGGCCATGCTCCGCAGCATCAGGTCGGTGCGGAAGCCCAGCGAGGTGATCTTCATCGAGCCGACCTTACGGGGTGTGGCCGGTGACGCTCGGCGCCGTGCCGCGCGTCCGGGCCCAGTCCTGGAGCCAGTTCGAGCGAGCCGCTCCTGAGCGGTGTCCGCCAGAAGGATGCGGTCATGCGTCCTCTCCTCTTTCTTGTCGGTCGGCCTGCTCCCCGGAGCCGCGTCCGCGGGCCCGCGACCGGGCGCCGGCGTTCCGTGGCGCGTCGGTCCCGTCCGCGCGACGGGGGGCAGGGCTGTGGTCAGAAGCGGGAGGAGGACGTCGTGTCGGTCCACCCGGCGATTCCCGGGAGCTCGCCGAAGTCCGCGTCCTCGCCCACGCCCGTGAGCCACTTGGCGTTTCCCTTGAAGCCGGAGTCCTTGAAGAGCTGATAGGTCTGGTCGGGCGTCAGACACCACCGTGCGGATGACGCCTCGTCACCGAAGTCCTCGACGGTGTCGTAGTCGGCGTAGTTCTCCAGCTCCTGGTCGGGATGGTCGATGATGATGCTGCGCCCGCCGAAGTGGTCGTGCTCGTACAGTTCCACCCAGGAACTCGCGGCGTTGGTGGCGCATGTGGACGCGTTCGGCGTGGCGGTACGGAATTCGCTGAACTTCACCGAGTCGCTCGGGCCGTCGTTCTCATGTTCCGTGGCATAGAAATACAGTTCATGCGCGGGGGAGACGTACACGCCGCCCGCGGCAGAGAAGTCGCACTGCCGGACCCCGTCCGTCGCGCAGTACATATGGCGGCTGCCGACCGGGGCGATGTCGGGATTCGGCGTCAGGGCCAGCGAGTAGACGTCCAGCGTGTCCTCGCCGCCGGTCTTGTAGCTGCCGACGATGAACAGATTCCCCGTGCCGCACTCGGTGACGATGTTGGTGCTCTGATAGGCGGCGAAGTCGCCGCGCCAGGTGCCCAGATGGGTGTACGGGCCGTCGATGGTGTCGCTCGCGTAGAAATCGAGGGGCGTCGAGTCGTACCCGCCGACCATCAGGAGGTGGCGCCCGTCCGCGAGCCGGGTCCAGCCGACGTTTCCGCTGTTCTTGATCCCCGTGCGGACGAGCGTGGACTTCAGGACGGGGGAGGCGGGGTCGCCGACGTCGTAGATCCGTACCTCGGACGAGGCCGCGGATCCCTCGTAGGGCACCGCGAGATAGGAACCGAGGGCCTGCATGCCGCCGGCGTGGTCCAGATCGTTCCGGCCGCTGTCGATCTTCGAGACCACCTGGTCCGACGCCGGCGGGGACTGGTCCACCGAGGACGCGGCCCCGAGGCGGTTGGAGCGGAGCCGGCCGCCGTCCTCGGCGGGGGAGCGGGAGGGGAGATGCGCGAACCCGACCCCGCCCGGCCCGTCATCGGTGTCGTCGTAGGACATGGCCAGCCACCTGCCGCCGTCGGCCGGTAGCCGCTGCACTCCCTGGAGGTGGTCGTTGCGGTGCGTGTCGCTCTGTTCGGGGTCCGGCATGCCGCCGCCCAGGTGGACCCCCATGGTGTCGCCGTGATCCCGCAGCTTCTCGGTCACCGACCCGCGGACGTCGTCGACGCACGGCGTCGCGCCGTCCGCGGCCGCGGTGACGCGCTCCGCTCGCGTTGCCGACCCGGTGCCGTCCGCGTCTCCGGCGCCCGCGGCTGTGCCGGGGGCGGCCAGTACGGCCAGCGACACGGTGGCCACTCCCGCGGCCAGCACCGAGGCCGTCCGGCGCGACAGAGGTGCTTCACGGCCGGGGCCGGTCCGGGAGAGCCTGGGCGGATTCATCCTTGTCGACCTCTTCGTAGCAGGGATCACCAAGTGATCGGTCGTTGGGTGTGGGGTGCACGCATCCTGAGGTGAGGTCCGCAGGATCCGGTAGGGCATGTCAGGGCCTGAGTAGTGCACGGCCGTCGCACGCTTCCCGTGGTGGCGGCGAAATGAACACCGCCGCAGGCGGGGGCTGTTGAGCGATACGGCAGCCGCGGGCGTACGCGACCGATCAGGCGTGGTCATGGGTGCTGCGCAGCGGGACCTGCTTGATGGCCAGCGATGCCAGCAGGCTGACCAGCGCGATCCCGGCCGACACGGCGAAGACCGTGCCGATGGCGTCGGCGTAGTGGTGCCGGGCCAGTAGGCCCTGGCCCTCGACTCCCGCCACCCGGTGCGTGACGATCGCGCCGAGCAGGGACACCCCCGTCACGCCACCGAGGGAGCGGAAGAACGAGACGGACGCGCTCCCCGCGCCGACGCGGCCCGCCCGTACGGTGTTCTGCACGACGAGTACGTAGTTCTGCAGGACCGCGCCGATGCCGAGGCCGACCAGGACCGTGGCGGCGACCACGTACCACGTGGGCGGTTCGTGGCCGAGGAATCCGAGGAGTGCGAATCCCGTCGCCAGCGCGGCCGATCCGCCCACCAGGAACACCTTCCAGTGGCCGAAGCGGGTGATGAGGTGGCCCGAGCCCAGGGTTCCGGCCGCGGTGCCCACCAACATGGGCATGCCCAGCAGTCCGGTCTCGGTCGGCGAATAGCCGCGGGCCGTCTGGAAGTACTGGCTGAGGAAGACGATCGAGCTGAACATCACCATGCCCACCGCCACGCTGCCGAGGATGGCGAGCGCGGTGGTGCGATCGCCGATGAGCGACGGAGGGACGACGGGCTCCGGGTGGCGTCGCTCGACGTGCCACAGCAGGGCCGCCGAGACGACGGTGCCCGCCAGGAATGCCGCGCTCTGCCACGAGAGCCACGGGTAGGACCGGCCGGCGGTCGTCGCCCAGACCGACGGCGCCACCGCCGTCACCGTCATGAGAACGGCGCCCGCGTAGTCGACTTCGGCTCTGCGCCGGACCCCGGGGACGTGCAGATGGCGGTTGAGGACGAGCAGGCTCGCGAGGGCGAACGGCACGACGACGAAGAAGCACCACCGCCACCCCAGCGAGTCGACGACGGCGCCGCCGATCAGCGGTCCGCAGAGTGTGCCGAGCGCCATCACGGCGGCGACGTAGCCGCCGTACCGCCCGGCCTGACGCGGCGTCGCGAGGGAGCCGACGATGGCCTGGGTGGTCACCATCAGGCCGCCCATGGCGACCCCCTGTACGGCCCGCATGCCGATCAGCATCCCGATGGACTGTGCCGCGCCGGCCGCCATCGACCCCCCGACGAACAGGGCGAGAGCCACCTGTACGAGCCTGCGCTTGTCGAATTGGTCGGCGAACCGCCCCCAGAGCGGTGTGCTGACGGTCATGGTCAGGAGCGAGGCGGCCACCAGCCAGGTGTACTGGGCCTGGCCGCCGCCCAGTTCGGCCACGATCGACGGCAGGGCGTTGGTGACGATCATCGTGCTCGACACGGAGGAGAACAGTGCGAGCAGCAGCCCCGTGAGCGCCTTGAGTATCTCTCGGTCGGAGAGCTGCGCCCGAGACGTATCTAGTTCCACCCTTTAACTATATGGGTGAGGGTGACGCTCCGTCGAGGTCTATGCCTTGGGGGCCCGTCGCCGGGCCGGGCCGAAATCCTTGTCGGCCTGGATCTCCAGCGCCTCCGCCAGTACCTCGCTGTCCAGCACCTTCAGGGCGGCATCGGCGGATCCCAGGGTCTCCTGGAAGCGCTCGACGAGCAGACGGTTCACGGTGGCGAGCACGTCCAGGCCGTGCTGTGTGATGTCGAAGATCACGCCTCGCCCGTCGGAGGCCAGTCCGCTGCGCTCGATCAGGCCGCTCTTGACCATGCCGTTGGTGAGGGCGGAGATGGCGGGCCGGCTGACGGCCGCGTACCGGGCCAGCTCGTAGGCCCGCTGCCGTCCGCTCGCCGCGCTCGTGAGCGCGCGGTACTGCGGCATGGTGAGGCCGCCTTCCTCGCAGGCCTGCTGAGCGATACGCGCCAGACGGATGACCGTCCGTACGGCGCTGAGCAGCTCGGCGTCCTCGCCCTTGGTCATGCCACTCCTTCGTGCTGCGCACCTGATCCGGCTCCGCCTCAATGGTTGCTCACCAGGGCCGAGGAGGTGCACCGTTCGGCCGCGGGCGGGCGGTGAGGGGTGTGGTGAGGGCGCCGGTCCGTACCGGTCGGCGGAGCGATACGCCCTCGTCGGCGGCACTGTACGGGACGATCAACGGGTAGCCGACACCCGTACCGGAATCGTGCCCCGGAACCTCCGGCGGAGCCTTGACGTCCGGCGGGGCGGGGCAGAGCCTGGACCTGCGCGGGATCCGCGGCCTGGCCGCACGGCCTCACCGAGGAGCGGCGCCGGACGAACGGCCGGCTCCGCCCCCGGATGTCCGCCGATCCCGCGAGCGGCCCGGTGGCCTCCGGGTCGCAAGCGCCCCGCCGGGCGCGCCGGTGGCCGGTTGCTGCACCCCGGTCGTCGCGTGCGTCGCGGCCGCATGAGCGACAGAACGGGCCGAATCACCTGCCCTGTGACAGCGGCCGGTGATCTCCGAACATCACAGCGTGACGCCGGGCGCCAAGGCGCCGGACCTGGACGGATCGATCCCCTCCGACCCATTGCGCACAGCGGAAGAGTGGCTAAACTCCCCGAGTATGGTTAAAGCCTTTAACGACTTTGGTCGGAAGACCCGGACTCCTGTGGGGCCGGAATCATGAGCGAGTTCGACGGCCTGGACGGACTGGCCCTGGCAGCCCTGGTCCGCACCGGCAAGGTCACGGCCTCCGAACTCCTCGAGGACGCCGTCCAGCGCATCGAGACGTCCGACCGGGCCACCAACGCCGTCGTCACGACGATGTACGACGAGGCGCGCGCGACGGCGGCCGGACCGCTGCCCGACGGCCCCTTCACCGGAGTGCCCTTCCTGCTGAAGGACGGCGGCGGCGTGGCCTACGCCGGGGTGCCGATGACGTCGGCGAGCAGATTCCTCGCCGACTACGTCCCCACGCAGGACGGCGAGCTGACCCGCCGGTACAAGGCCGCGGGCCTGGTGGTGTGCGGCAAGACCAACCTGCCGGAGTTCGGCCTCCAGGCGACCACCGAGCCCGAGTTGTTCGGCGCCACCACGAACCCGTGGAACCCGCAGCTCTCGGCAGGCGGATCCAGCGGTGGCGCGGCGGCCGCGGTCGCCGCGCGCATGGTGCCCATGGCCAACGCGAGCGACAGCGGCGGATCCATCCGCGTCCCGGCGTCCTGCTGCGGAGTCTTCGGCATGAAGCCGACCCGCCTGCGCATATCCTCGGCGCGCCGCCGAGCCGGGGTGTCCATGCGCATCGCGGTGCTGAGCGAGCACGCCGTGACGCTCAGCGTGCGCGACTGCGCGGCCCTCCTCGACGCCACCGCAGGACCCCTGCCCGGCGATCCGTTCGTCGCGCCGCCCCCGCGCCGCCCGTACCTCGAGGAGACCAGGACCGATCCCGGTCGGCTCCGCATCGTCTACAGCAAGGAGTCACCGGTCGGGGCGCCCCTGCATCCGGACTGCGTCGCCGCGGTCGAGGACGCCGCCCGTCTGTGCGAAAGCCTCGGCCACCACGTCGAGGAGCGCACACCCCGGCTCGACTCCGGCCTGGCCGGGCCGTTTTCGACGGTCTCGGCCGGAGGCCTCGCGTGGGACATCGCGCACCTCGAACGCGTCACCGGCAAGACGGCCCGGCCGGAGGACTTCGAGGAGGCGACCTGGGACATGATCGAGCGGGGCCGGTCCGACACCACGAGTCTGAGCGCCTACATGGACGCGCTGGCCGAACTGCAGACAGTCTGCGACGACCTGGCGGCCTTTCAGGCCCCGTACGACATCTGGCTGACGCCCACCACGGGCGCGCCGGCGCCGCCGCTCGGATCCTTCGCGGCGACGGGTGGGGACCCGTCCCTGACCCTGCGCCGGCAGGGCGCCTACCTGCAGTTCACCACGCTCATCAACGTCACCGGGCAGCCCGCCGTGTCCGTCCCGCTGCACTGGAACGACGAAGGGGTCCCGATCGGCGCCCACTTCGTCGCGCCGTACGGGGACGAGGGCCTGCTCTTCCGCCTGGCCGCGCAGCTGGAGGCGGCGCGTCCCTGGGCCGGGCGCACCCCACCCGCCGCCCACCGCTGACCGTTCATCGCGCAACCGCACAACACCACACCGCACAACACCACACCGCACAACACCGCACCGCGTACAGCGCAATGCACCGCACCACCGCATCGCACCAACCGCACCGCACAAGCCAAGAGGTACACATGACCGCGTCGACCGACCTGTGGCCGAACCCCCTCATCCCCGGCCCGCACTGGACCTCCCACCGGTTCATCCCCAGCGAGGTGATGGACGACCAGTTCAAGCACCAGCTGAGCATGATGTTCTTCGGCATGTCCGATCTCGGCGAATGCCTGGAGGCCGTGGCACAGATACGGCCCGACGACGAGGAGAGCTGGATCCAGGCCTGGGCCGTGGTGGCCGGGCGCATCCAGCGGCGCGCCGAGGAGTGGGAGCGCAAGGGCCGGAAGATCAGCGCGAGCTCCGCCTATCTGCGGGCCTCGACGTACTGGCGTGCCTCCCTGCTGCACTTCAGCTTCCCCGGCGACCCCCGGGTGCGCGAGTACTCGGCCGCCGCCTACGACACGTACGACCGCTACCTCGAACTCTCCGGCTATCCCGGGGAGTTCCTGAGGATCCCCTACGAGGGCAGCTTCCTCCCGTCGTACCTCTACCGTTCCCCCGTGGCCCAGGGCCCGGCCCCCGTGCTGATCTTCTTCCAGGGACGCGACGCCTGGGCCGAGGACACCCGCTGGGTCTACGACAACGCCATCCGGCGCGGGTACCACTGCCTGGCCGTCCAGGGCCCCGGCCAGGGAAACGCGCTGCGCCTGAACGACCTGACGTTCCGTCATGACTGGGAGAACGTCGTCACCCCCGTCGTCGACGTCGCCGTACAGCAGGACGGCGTCGACCCCGACCGCATCGGGCTGATGGGGCTGAGCTTCGGCGGCTACCTCGCGCCCCGCGCCGCCGCGTTCGAGCAGCGGCTGAAGGTGTGCGTGGCCAACCCCGGTGTCATGCAGTGGGGGGAGTCGATCCTGGAGCAGCTCCCGGAATCGGTCAGCCAGGCGCTGAAGGAGGGCCCCGAACCCTTCAACGCCGCCATCGCCGCGATGGCCTCCCAGTCCCAGCTGGTCGACTGGTTCATCCGCGACTCCTCCTGGAAGCACGGTGTGAAGACGCCGTACGAGCTGTTCCAGGAGTTCGCCGCCTGCGACCTGACCGGCGTCGCCGAACGGATCACCTGCCGGACGCTGGTGATGGACGGATCCGAGGAGCAGTTCTCCGAGGGCCAGGCCCGGCAGCTGTTCGACGCGCTCACCTGCCCGAAGGACTTCCTCCACTTCGACGCGGAGTCGACCGCGCAGCTCCACTGCCAGAACGGCGGCACCGCGGCGGCCGCCGAGTTCACCTTCGACTGGCTGGACGAACACCTCTAGCCACGGCTCCACCGCACCAGCGCAAAGGAAACACACCATGTGGTGCTCCCAATCCGCTCGCTCCCGCCGTCGACGCATGACACATGCGCGCCCGCGGCGGCCGCACGTGCCCGCCTCATGACCGCCGACCTGCCCGACCGGCCGGTGACCGACCGGCCCGCGACCGATGGGTTCGATTCCGATGGGTTCGACCCCGGCCGGCCCGGGCCCGACCGGTCCGAGAACGAGCCGTCCGAAGCCGACAGGTCCCAGGACGACCGGCCCCAGGACGACCGCTCCCAGGACGACCCGCTCTCCGACGAACGGCTGCCCGGCGTCGGAGCCGCCAAGATGGGGCTGCGTGACGCGCTCCGCCGCGGCGGATGGGCCATCTGCTCACTCGCCGTCCCGCTGGTCGCGATGGAACAGCTCACCCGCGAGGCGACCACCGTCCTGGCACCCGACATCCGGGACCACTTCGGCATCTCCGACGCCCTGTTCGTGGCGATCGCCGGATTCTCCGGCGTCGCCCTGACACTCGGCGGCATACCCCTGGCCTGGCTGGCCGACCGGGTACGCCGCACCTACCTGGTGGTCACCTCCGCCGGACTCGGTGCCTGCGCGCTGCTCGGAGCCGGCCTCGCGCAGAACACCTGGCAGCTGTTCGCCGCCTACATCTTCACCGGCATCGCCGCGGCGTACTCCAGCCCCGTCTTCCTGTCGATGCTCACCGACGCCTATCCGGTCGAGGGGCGCGGCCGGATCCTGTCACTGCACGCGATCGCCACACCACTCGGGCAGGCCATCGGCCCCACCCTGGCCGGCTCGCTCGCGGCCCTCGCGGGCGCCGGCGACCAGGCGTGGCGCTGGGCGTACATCGGCCTGGCCATCCCGTACGCCGTGCTGGCCGTCTCCGCGGCGATCTTCCTGAAGGAGCCCGCACGGGGCCAGTCCGAACGGCAGATGCTGCTCGGCGGGACCAAGGGAAACACCGTCGAACCACCCGTGGGCATCATCCAGGCCTTCCGCCGGATGATGCGCGTCAAGACCTTCCTCCACATGTGCCTGGGCATCGGCGTGCTGGGGCTCGCCCTGTTCACGCTGCCCCTGCAGATGTCACTGCTCCTCGGGGACGAGTACGGGTACGACGCCTTCACCCGCGGCCTCATCTTCTCCGTGGCGCAGATCCCGGTCATCGCGGCGATGTTCATCGGCGGGCACCAGTTCGACCGGTCCTACCGGCACAACCCGCCCCGCACCATGCACATCGCCGGCGCGGCCCTGCTGCTCTTCGGCGCGGTCATCGGCCTGGGCATCTGGGCGCAGCCCGTCTGGGCCCTGATCGGGGTCTACGTGCTGGGCTACATGTGCTTCGGCATCGCGCTGGTCGCCATCAGCCCGCTGATCGCGGCGGTCACACCCGTACGGCTGCGCACCCAGGCGTTCGCGATCCTGCCGGTGTTCACCTTCCTGATGGGCGGGTTCTTCGGGTCGGTCTTCGCCGGTGTCATCTCCGACTCCTACGGGGCGCGTACGGCCATGGCCGCGGCGGTGCCCATCTCGGCCGTCGCCGCAGGATGCCTGTTCCTGCGCGGCGCCCGCTTCCTCGAGCCGGACATCTCCGCGGCGACCGGCGAACTCGTCGCCGACGGACGGACATCACCATGATCAGAGAAAAGGAACACAGCATGCTCGACCTGTCCGACAAGGTGGCGGTGGTCACCGGCGCCAGCTCCGGTATCGGCGCCGAGATCGCCCGCGCGATCGGCGCGGCGGGGGCGTCCGTCGTCCTGACGGGCCGCTCGCAGGACCGGCTGGACCGGTCGGCCGAAGCCGTGGCCGCCACCGGAGCCGCCACGGCCACCGTGGCCGTGGACGTCCGCGCAGACGACGCGCCGCGGACGATCGTGAACGCCGCGGTGGAGGCGTTCGGGCGCATCGACGTCCTGGTCCACTCGGCCGGGATCTACGCCCAGGCATCCCTGGCGGACACCACCGACGAGCTGTTCGACGGCCAGTGGAACACCAACGTCCGCGCCCCGTTCAGGCTCACCCGCGAAGCCCTGCCCCACCTCGGCCGGGGTGCCTCGGTCGTCTTCGTCTCCTCCATGTCCGGCCACGTCGGCTCACCCGACGACAGCGCCTACTGCACCTCCAAGGGAGCCGTGGAACTGATGGTCAAGGCGCTGGCCACCGAGCTGGCACCCGCGGGGATCCGCGTCAACGCCGTCGCACCGGGCAATGTGCACACCCCCATCAACCAGGAGCTGATCACTCCGGAGGTGGAGAAGGAGATCGTGGCCGCCACGCCCGCGGGCCGGGTGGGGCTGGTCCACGACATCAGCCCGGCCGTGGTGTACCTGGCCTCCGACGCGTCGGCGTACGTCGTCGGAGCGAGCCTCCCCGTCGACGGCGGCTTCATCGCGCAATGACCCCAGCTCTTCCTTCTCTTTCCAGGAGTACGGCATGACCCCCTTTCCCAGCGGCCTGCACGCTGATGACCTGCACCGTGAACTCGGCCGACTCGAACGCGTCTCACGCTTCTCCGAGACCTCGCGCAACCTCTTCGACGAGGGCCTGCACCTGGTGACCACACCGGAACTGCCCTGGGGTGACGCGGTACGCCAGGAGGCCGTCGAGGCGTACCGGCGTTTCATCTACGGCGAGACGTGGATCACCGGCGGCGGCGCGCGCGAGATGGAATGGGAGATCGTGCAGTGGATGGGCGGTCTGCTCGGGGCCGACGATCCGGCGGGGTTCGTGACGTCCGGCGGATCCGAGTCCAACATGTGCGCGATTCTGACGGCGATTCAGCGCTCGGGGCGCCGCGGCGGGAGCGTCGTCTATCCGGACAACGGGCACTACTCGCTGCCCAAGCTGTGCCGGATGTTCGGCCTGGACCCCGTACCGGTCCCGGCCCCCGCGGAGGGGCTGCATCTGGTGGACCCCGAGGCCATCGAGGCCGCGATACGTCCCGACACCATCGCCCTCATCGCGACGGCCGGCACGTGGGCGTACGGCAGCGTCGACCCCGTCGAGGCGATGAGTGAGATCGCCCTGCGGCGGGGGCTCTACCTGCACGTCGACGGCGCGTTCGGCGGCTACATCCTGCCGTTCCTGGAGCGCTCCGGCTACGACACGGACATTCCGCTGTGGGACTTCCGGCTGCCCGGTGTCTGCTCGATCAGCGCGGACCTGCACAAGAACGGCATGGCTCCGCCGCCCGCCGGGACGCTGTTCTTCCGGGACGCGTCCCTGCTCGCCACGGCGAAGGAGATCTGCCCGCCCAACGGCACGATGTCCGGAACCCGCGGCACCGGGCCCATCGCCGGTGCCTGGACGATGGTCAAGCTCCTCGGAGAGCCCGGCTACACGGCGGTCTCGCTGAAGTCCATGGCCCTGCGCGACGAGATCGTCGAGGGCGTACGAGGGATCGACGGCCTCCGTATCCACCCCGGCTCCCGGATCAACATGGCGCTCATCCACTCCGACGACTTCGACCTGCGGCCGGTGGCCAACGAACTCCGGTCACAGGGCTGGATGTTCGCCGCACGGGCCGTACCTGTGCCCGTCGGCTTCGTGGCGGTGTCCATGCCGCACAACCACGGCCGGATCCCGGCCTTCCTCGACGATCTGCGCGAGGCCGTGAAGAACGTGGCCGTCCCCCTGAACGACGCACCGGCCGCGGCCGCCACAGGAAGCGTGTCCAGTTATGGGTTCTGAGTTCTCCCGTCAGGCCCTGCGGGTGTCCGTGGACATCGGCGGGACCTTCACCGACCTGGTGGTCGAGCAGGGTGAGCAGATGCGGCTCTACAAGTCGCCGACCGTGCCGGACGATCCGGTCCGGGGCATCCTGAACGCGCTGACGATGGCCGCCGACGCGGACGGTACGCCCCTGAGGGTGTTCCTCGGCCGGGTCGAGTCCTTCGCGCACGCGACGACCCGCGGTCTCAACGCCGTCCTCACCGGCAACACGGCCAGGACGGCGCTGCTGACCACCGCCGGTCACCGGGACGTCCTCCTGCTGCGCGAAGGCGGCAGGCGTGATCCGTTCGACTTCACCGTCCCCTACCCCGAGCCGTATGTGCCGCGTTCGCTGACCTTCGAGGTGGAGGAACGCATCTCCTCCACTGGCGCGGTCCTGCGGCCGCTCGACACGGCAGGTCTGGAGCGCGTCTGCGACCGGCTGATCGAGGAGGAGGTGGAAGCGGTCGCCGTCTGCCTGCTGTGGTCCACCGTCAACCCGGACCACGAACGGGCGGTCGCCGACGTGCTCCGCCGGCGGCTCCCCGAGGTGCCCCACACCCTCTCGCACGCGCTGAACCCGTCGCTGCGCGAGTACCGCCGGGCATCCTCCGCGGCCATCGACGCCTCGATCAAGCCGCTGATGAGCACCTACATCGAGGGGCTCACCGCGCGGCTGCGCGACGCCGGGCTGGCCGGACGCATCCTGATGGTCACCTCGATCGGCGGCGTCGCCGACGTCGGGGACGCCGCGGCCGCGCCGATCCTCACCCTCAACTCCGGCCCGTCGATGGCGCCGGTGGCCGGCCGCGCGTACGCCTTCTCCGACCTGGGCGCGGACGAGGTGATCGTCGCGGACGCGGGCGGCACCACGTACGACGTGACGCTCGTCCGCAAGGGAGAGATCCCCTCGACCCGTTCGGCGTGGATCGGCGGGGAAGGCACCGGCCACATGACCGGGCTGCCGTCGATCGACGTGAAGAGCGTGGGCGCGGGAGGCGGCAGCATCGCCTGGGTCGACTCCGGCGGGCTGCTGCACATCGGCCCGCAGAGCGCGGGATCCGTGCCCGGCCCGGCCTGCTACGGGCGCGGTGGCCTCCGCGCCACGGTCACCGACGCCGCGCTCGTCCTGGGACACCTGGACCCCGCGGACTTCGCGGGCGGTTCGATGTCCCTGGACCCGGCGGCCGCCCTGAAGGCCGTCACCAAGGACGTCGCCGAACCTCTGGGGCTCGACCCGGTCGACGCCGCGCACGCGGTCCTCGAGCTGACGACGGAGCAGATGGTCCGCGCCATCGAGGAGATCACCCTGCAGCAGGGCATCGACCCTGCGCGGGCCGTCCTGGTCGGCGGGGGAGGGGCCGCGGGGCTGAACGCCGCCGCGGTGGCCGCACGCCTGGGCTGCCGGCGGCTCGTGGTCCCGGCCGTGGGCGCGGCCCTGGCGGCGGCGGGCGCGCTGATGTCGGACCTGACCGCCGTGTACTCCGCGACCGTCCCCGTACTGACCAGTGCCTTCCGGACGGGGAAGGTCAACGACGCCCTCGACGGCCTGCTCCGGCGCTGCCAGGAGTTCGCCGCCCGTGTCGGAGCGGACAGCAGCTCCGTGAGCCTCTACGCCGAGGCGCGCTACCCGCAGCAGATCTGGGAGCTCGAAGTTCCCCTGAGAGTCCGGGCGTTCGGCTCCGGTGACGTCGAGGAGTTCGAAGCCGACTTCCACGCCATGCACCAGCAGATCCTGGGCATCGCCGATGAGAAGTCGCCGGTGGAGGTGGTGAGTTGGGGCGCCCGGGTCGGGGTCGCCCTGCCCGGTTCCGGCGGCACCCTCAAGGCACGGGTCAGCCGCCGGGGCCTGCCGTCGGTGCGGCGGGCCTACGTGGAGGGGCGCGGCATGACGTACGTGCCCGTACGGCCCCTGGGCACCATCGAGGCCGGAGAGGTGGTGCGGGGGCCGGTCCTCATCGAGTCACCGTTTACCACGGTGGTGGTCGCCGACCCCGCGGCCACGGCCGAGTTGGGCCCATCCGGATCCCTGATCATCAATGGAGGTGGAGCCGCATGAGCGGCATCGACGCCCCGGAGCGGGGCCGGACAGGAGCGGAGACGCTCGACGGAGCGCGCATGGCGGTGCTCAGCCACCGCTTCGAGGCCATCGTGCGGCGGATGTCCAACACCCTGGCCAGATCCGGGCGTTCGGGCGTGCTGAACACCGCCCGCGACTTCTCCTGCTGTGTGCTCACGGCGTCGGGGGAGGTGCTGATGACCGGCGACAGCCCGCCGATCCACGTCATGGGCGGCCCCGACCTGCAGGCCAAGTCCATGCTCGAGTTCTATCCGCGCGTACGGGCGGGCGACGCCTTCCTGCACAACTCGCCCTACCACGGCAACACGCACGCGGCCGACCACTCCGTCCTCGTACCGGTGGTCGACGACCACGGCGTGCACCGCTACACAGTGCTGGCCAAGGCTCATCAGGCCGACTGCGGCAACTCGGTGCCCACCACGTACATGGCGGGCGCGCGCGACGTCTACGAGGAAGGGGCGCTGATCTTCCCGGTCGTCCGCGTCCAGGACGCGTACGCCGACTGCGAGGACGTCCTGCGCATGTGCGAGATGCGCATCCGCGTCCCCGACCAGTGGCGGGGCGACTACCTCGCCGTGCTGGGCAGCGCCCGCATCGGTGAGCGCGCCCTCCTCCAACTCGCCGACGAGGTCGGCTGGGACGCGCTCGACCACTTCGCCCACGACTGGCTCGACTACGGCGAGGCGCGCATGGAGACGGCGATCCGCGCGCTTCCGGCCGGCACCGCGACCACCACGACGCGCCACGACCCGTTCCCCCGTGTGCCCGACGGGGTGCCGGTCCAGGCCACGGTGACGGTCCGTCCGGACGACGGCATGATCGACGTCGATCTGCGCGACAACCCGGACTGCGTCCCGTCCGGCCTCAACCTGAGCGAGGCCGCCTCGCGCACGGCGGCCCTCATCGGCGTGTTCAACAGCATCGACCACACCGTGCCGCACAACCAGGGAAGCTTCCGCCGCGTCCGGGTGCACCTCCGCGAGAACTGCGTGGTGGGCGTGACCCGGCACCCCTTCAGCTGCTCGGCGGCCACGACCAACCTGGCCAACCGCGTCGGCAACATCGTGCAGCGTGCGCTCGCGGAGATCGGGGACGGCATGGGCCTGGCGGAGGTCGGCTCGGGCATGTCGCCGTCGGAGGCCGTCGTGTCCGGGGTGGACCGGCGCACCGACGTCCCCGTTCCCTTCGTCAACCAGATCTTCACCGGCCCCAACGGCGGTGCGGCCGGACCGGCCTGCGACGGCTGGCTGACCATGAGCGACCTCGGCAGCGGCGGCACCCTGCTCCTGGACAGCGTGGAGATCGACGAGCTGAAGCAGCCGATCGTCATCCACCGCAGGCACCTCGCGCACGACACCGAGGGAGCGGGCCGCCACCGCGGCGCCCCCGGCCTGGAGGTCGAGTACGGCCCGGTCGGCGGCGAGCTGGAAGCCATCTACGCCAACGACGGGTCCATCAACCCGATGGCGGGTGCTCGCGGCGGCCACTCCGGCGCGCCCTCGGCCCAGTTCAAGCGGGACCGCGACGGCACCCTCCACGAGGTCGACATCTGCGGCCCGGTGCGCGTCGAGGAGGGCGAGACGCTCGTCGCACGCACCAGCGGAGGCGGCGGGTACGGGCCGCCGGAAGCGCGCCCGCCCGAGGAAGTGGCCCGCGACGTACGCGAACAGTGGATCAGCGAGCAGCGGGCACGGGAGGTCTACCGGGTCGCCCTCGACGCCCGGCAGCATCCGGACACGGCGGCGACCGCGCTGCTCCGCGGCGACGGAAGCCGGACGGACACGGGATGACACAGGACGACACAGGAAGGACACCGGCGGTGGAGAAGCTGACGGAACTGCTCACCGAGGAGCGCCGGCTCTTCGGGGAACGCAACCCGCGCTCGCGCACGGCCCACACCGGGGGCGCGTCGCACCTCCTCGGCGGCGTGCCGATGACGTGGATGGCCAAGAGCGCTGCGGGTCATCCGCTGTATCTCGACCGGGCGTCCGGTGCGCGGCTGGTGGACCTGGACGGGCACGAGCTGATCGACTTCTGCCTCGGCGACACCGGAGCCATGGCCGGGCACTCCCCGGCTCCTACCGTGCAGGCGGTGGGTCGCCGCTACGGCGAGCGGGGCGGCGCCACGACGATGATGCCGACCGAGGACGCTGCCGTCGTGGCGGGCGAACTCGCCGCCCGCTTCGGCGTCTCCCGCTGGAGCTTCTCGCTGACCGCCACGGACGCCAACCGCTGGGTCCTGCGCCTGGCCCGCGCCGTGACCCGCCGACCGCGCATCCTGGTCAACAGCTACAGCTACCACGGCACCGTCGACGAGTCCTTCATCGTCAACTCCGGTACGGGACCCCGCTCGCGCCCCGGTAATGTGGGCGCCCCCTGCGACGTCACCCTGACCAGCCGCGTCGCCGAGTACAACGACCTCGACGAGCTGGAACGCGAACTCGCGCACGGAGACGTCGCCGCGGTCCTGATGGAACCGGCCCTCACCAACATGGGCATCGTCCTGCCCGAGCCCGGCTACCTCGAGGGCGTACGGGAACTGACACGGCGCCACGGGACGCTGCTGATCAACGACGAGACCCACACGATCTCCGCCGGCCCCGGCGGCTGCACCGCGGCCTGGAACCTCGACCCGGACGTCGTCACCCTCGGCAAGGCCATCGGCGGCGGCATCCCCATCGGCGCCTACGGCCTGAGCGAATCCCTCGCCGACCGCCTGTGGGGCCACCCCGATCTGGACCTGGTCGACACCGGCGGCGTCGGCGGCACCCTGGCGGGCAACGCGCTGTCGCTGGCCGCCGCCCGCGCGACGCTGACCGAGGTGCTCACCGACGAGGCGTACGAGCGCATGATCGCCCTGGCGACCCGCTACACGGCCGGGGTGCAGCGCGTGATCGACACCTGCTCGCTCCCCTGGAGCGTCACACAGCTGGGCGCGCGGGCCGAGTACCGCTTCGTCAGCCCCGCACCGGTGAACGGCACCGCCTCGCAAAGGGCCACCGACGTGGACCTGGAGGACTATCTGCACCTGTACCTGGTGAACCGGGGGATCCTGCTGACCCCGTTCCACAACATGGCGCTGATGTGCCCGGCGACGACCGAGCCGGACGTCGACACCCATCTGGACGTCTTCGAGGAGGCGGTCCGGAAGCTGGTGATGTGAGGGAGGCACACCGGACCCTCCGGCGGTCTCTCTCGCTGTGCCGACACCTGTCGCCCCGGCCCGCGCGGCCGGGGCGTACGTCGGTCCAGTGAGCCGCCCGCGGGGTCACGTGCGACGGCCTGCTCGCGGCGGCATGCTCGACAGCAGCAGTGGCGCACCACGCTCCGATGCACAGCGCCGCTCGCAGGGAGAGCGGAGAGCGATCGTGTCCAAGGCCATCGGTCAGCCCGGGCTGACCCGGCTCCTGGTGGTCCTGATGCTCGTCGCGGGCGCGGCGGCGGACCTCTTCGGGCCGGAGCCCTACATGGGGCTGCCTCTGCTGGCCGCCACCCCTCTGGTCGCGGCGGCGATGCTCTCCTTCCGGGAGAGTCTCGCCGTCGCCGTCGTCGCCTGTGCCGCATCCGTCGCGCTCGACATCCACCTCGGGCGCCCGGTCACGGCACTCGTCGTCGATCTGGCCGACGTGGCCGTGACCAGTTGCCTCGCCCTGCTCATCAATGTGCTCCTCACCCGGCACCGCCGGAGCCTGGCCCAGGCCCGTGACGTGGCGGAGGCGGCCCAGCGCGCCCTGCTGCCCGAACCACCGGCCCGCGCCGGAGACCTGGAAGTGGCGGCCCGCTACGAGGCGGCGCAGGCCGAAGCCCGTATCGGCGGCGACCTCTACGCCGTGCAGGCCACGCCCTTCGGCGTCCGGGCGATCATCGGGGACGTACGGGGCAAGGGCCTGCAGGCGGTAGCCTCCGTCTCGGTCCTCATCGGAGCCTTCCGGCAGGAGGCCGAGAACGCACCCACCCTCGACGAACTCGCGCAGAGGCTCGATGCGGCGCTGCGGCGTGACACCGAGCGCCGGTCGGCGCCCACCGGCCTCGAGGACTTCACGACCGCGCTGCTGGCAGAGATCGTCCCGGGCCACGACACCGTACGCCTGATCAACCGCGGGCACCCGTCACCGTTTCTCGTGCACGACGGCGACGTCGTCCGCCTCGACCCCACGGACCCTCAGCTTCCGCTCGGGATGGAGCTCGGGGAACTGGACGCCGGGCCGGGCCCGGGTACGGCGGACCGATTCGCGATGCCGCCCGGCGCCACCTTGCTGCTGATCACGGACGGAGTCACCGAAGCCCGCAACGAGACCGGCGCCTTCTACGACATCGAGGACGCCGGCCTCGCCACCCGCGCCCACCGGCACCCGCGTCAGCTGATCGACGCGCTGGTGCAGGACGTGGAGCGCTGGACGGACGGCCCCTACCAGGACGACATGGCCATCATCGCGCTGGCCCGCACCCCCGACGAGCGCCCTTCCGGCACCCGGTGAGACCTGGCCCGCTCCCGCTGGACCCTCAGCCCAGGACGAACGGCAAGTGACCGGCCATCTCCCCGAGTTCGGCCCTCTCCGCGTCGGTCGGTGCGCGGCGGCCCGTACCGATCAGCAGGACGTCCGTGTCGGTGAACGACGCGGGGAACGCCCCTCCGGCGATGCTCTCCAGCATCCCCCGCGCCCCGGCCAGACACTCCGGGGGCGGTTCCTTCGCGTCCGGGAGATGCGCGATCAGGTCGAGGTGATGCAGCGTCCACTCCAGGACGTACGCGGTGAGGTAGTCGCCCACGGTCAGGACCTCGTCGCGGGTGCTCACCCGGGCGCCGGGATCGGCGAGCTCGGCGGCGCGTCCGGCGGCTGAACCGACGTCGTCGAGGTGGAACGTGAGCAGGCGGGGCTCCTCGTACGCGGCGGCGAGCCGGACGGTGAGGGCATCGAGCGGATCGTCGCCGGTCGGCGGCTGCTTCTCGACGTTCCAATAAGTCACCGCGGTGCGGGTCGGCTCCGAGCCGGCCGGAGTGACCAGGGTGATCAGGACGTCCTGCGCGTCGATGACCAAGTGGCACACGAGGTCCCGTACGAGCCAGCCGCCGCAGCCGGACGGCAGCTCGAAGTCCCGGTCCGAGAGCTCGGCGACAGCGGCGCGCAGCGCGGTCCAGGCGCGGGAGAAGAGATCCACATCGGGCACGGTAGTGCGGTGCCGGAACAGCGGACAAGCGCACTCATGGCGTCGGGAGGACCCTCCCGCTCGCCAGGGCCGATCACCGACTGGGATCCTGGCCCGGGCCGGGCACATCACCGGACCCGGCGCACGAATGGATGCGGGAGAGAGCTGTGCAGTACGAACTTGCGAACCGCCTGGTCATCGGGATCGCCACCAGCGCGTTGTTCGACCTGGCGGAGTCGGCCGAGGTGTTCCGCGAGCAGGGCGAGGAGTCCTACCGCGCCTACCAGGAGGAGCACCTGGACGACACGCTCGGCAAGGGCGTCGCCTTCTCCTTCATCCGCCGACTGCTGTCCCTCAACGACCTCAGCTCTCCCGACGACCCCCTCGTGGAGGTGATCGTCCTGTCCCGTAACGACCCTGACACCGGGCTGAGGGTCATGCGGTCGATCCAGGCGCACGGCCTGCCGATCAGCCGGGCCATCTTCATGCAGGGACGCTCGCCGTACCGGTTCATGCCCGCCCTGAACATGTCCCTCTTCCTGTCCGCGGACGAGACCGACGTCCGCGAGGCCGTCGCCCTCGGCCTGCCCGCCGGCCGCGTGCTGGGTGCGGCGGCGGCCGACGAGACCGACGACCAGGACCTGCGCATCGCCTTCGACTTCGACGGAGTCCTGGCCGACGACTCCTCCGAGCAGGTCTTCCAGGCCGACGGCCTCGAAGGGTTCCGCTCCCACGAGACGAGGAATGCGGCCACGCCGCACGACCCGGGCCCGCTGCGGGACTTCCTCGCCAGCATCAACCGGCTCCAGCAGCGCGAGGAGGAACGACGGGCGCAGGACCCGGACTACGAGGTCCGCGTCCACGTCTCCCTCGTCACCGCCCGCAACGCACCGGCCCACGAACGCGCGGTGCGCAGCCTGAAGGGCTGGGGTGTGACGGTCAACGACGCGTTCTTCCTCGGCGGCATAGACAAGAGCACGGTCATGGGGATCCTCAAGCCCCACATCTTCTTCGACGACCAGGTCGGACACCTGGAGGGCACGTCCCGCAGCACGCCCAGCGTCCACGTCCCGTTCGGCAAGATCAACGAGAGGGACCTCCGCGATCCTGCAGTGAGGCACGGTGGGGACCCACGCCCGGACGGCGGTCCTGCCCGCGCCTGAGACGATGCGGGCCTGCTCGTCGATAGCTGTGGGCGAAGACTCGCATTCCACATTGCGGCTGCGCAGCAGCAATGAGCAGCAACTGGCATGTGTTGCCACACCTGAACCCTCCCTCCGCTGTGTCCGCCTGTCGAACACCGCAGAAGCCCCGCCGGATCGCAATCCGGCGGGGCTTCTGCGAATCCAATCAGCGGTCAGACTCTGATAGCCCGAGCCCATCGCGGTGGGCCCTCGAAAGAGCACCCTCTTCGATGCCGATTTCCCTTCATCGACAACTCGAAGGAGGGCAATTCTCGTGGGCGCATAATCAACACTTGATGGAATGGAAAGACGGGCAATTCCCCTGAAGTCGGGAACGGTTACTCCTTCGAGATCATCGAAATCCCACCTGTGGCTAGAGAGAACATTCGCACGAGAGCTCTGCGGACATCAGAATCTCGATCGATTCGCTCCAGCGATTCCAGCATTGCCGGATCGAGGTCGATAGTGGCAACGCCGCCAGCATTCTGGTCGCCAGCGGTCGCGAGCAGCAGCAGACATCGATATGCCTGCACAATCCCTCCGCGTTCCTCCCGCATCAACGGCCGGAGCAAGATGGTGCCTTCCTTGACCTGGCCACGAAGCGCTTCCACAGAGGACCACCGAGTTGCCCAGCCTCGACCCTCCGCCTCCGCCTGGATCACCAGCAACGCGTCGAAGCTGATCTCGCACACACGGAAGTCGGGATCCGTCGAACGGATAAGTGACATCAGAAACTAATCCCCATCGTAGATGTCGATGCGAATCTGCGCATGCGGATCGATGCGGCCGTCCTTGATTCTTCTCAGGACCTCGTCCTTTCGGTGATGACCTCCAAGAATGGTGCCATCGCGCGAGACAAGGATTCCATCTCCTTCATCAGCATTGTTGATGGCGTCCAGGAGTTCATCATTACTCAGCTCCTCGTGATACCACTGCGAAGCCGGATCCCGGGTCCTCTGCCCATTGGTGTATTGACCGAGATCGCCAGCATTTTCGTGACGGGCAGATATTCCCGAACCGCTCGGCTCGCAACCCTTGCCATTGCTGTTGTGAACCAGGACCGGATTCTGCCCAGCCAGCACATAGTACGTGTGCAGGTCCGCCACCGTGAGGTTGTGGACCGTGGCCTGCTGGGTCCAGCGTTTGACCGCTGTGATCTGGATGCGGGTGCCGGAGCTCGTCCGGAGCCACTGGCCGGACTTGAGGTCCGTCGCGTCGATCCACTCGCGCAGTTCGGGGACCCAGAACGGGTGTCCCGCCGTCGCCGTGACCGAGGTTGTGGTGTCGGCCTTCTTCCCGTCCAGTCCGAGCGTCAGTTTGACGAGCTTCTTGAGACCTTTGCCCGTGATCTCGGCGGTGACGGTCTTCGCTTCCGTCTTGCCGGTCCTGGGGTTCGTGGCCAGGACCTTGTCGCCGATCTCGAGGTCCTCGATCGGCTTGGACGTGCCGTCTGAGAGGAGGACTTCCGTTCCGCCCACGAAGCTGTTGCAGAGGCCGCTGAGTCTGTTGCCGCCGAGCCCGCGGCCACCGCCCGAACCCGTGAGCATCGAGAGGCCTGCGCCGGCTGCGAGGGCCTTGCCGAACGAAGCGATCTCGTCTTGGCATCCGGCCTTGATGCGTTTACAGGCATGGTAGGCGGCCTGCGCCAAGAACTGTTCGCCGAAGGCGAGTTGTTCCTCGTCCTCCGGGTCCGTGATCCAGCGCGCGACGCAGTCGACACCGCAGTAGTCGGACTGCAGGGACTGGTTGAGCTCCTTCTTGAAGTCCTGGGCGCGATCCCAGTCGTCGGGAACGTGTACGCCCGGGAACGCCATTGAGTAGCCGGGGATGATCGACGGCCCCTTCGAAGCGGAGGAGCTCCAGCCACTGATGGTCCACCAGCCGGCGTTGTAGCTGTCGCCGTCGCAGCCCCAGGACGGGTCGTTCAGCGGCTTTCCTCCGCTCTCTTCCCGGTTATTCATGCCGAGCGAGGTGATGAACAGGCCGGTGACGACGGCCCAGCGCTCCTCATCGTCGAAGCGTTCAGTCCTTGCGCGTCAGCGTGTGGAGCATCGTGTCGAGATATCGCCGTTGGTCGGCCGTCTCCGAAGGCAGGGCCTGCGGGACGGCGTGGATGAGCTGGATCTGGCCGAGGTGAGTTGTGTACGCGAGGAGTCCGCGGCGCTGCGCTTCGTCGGCGGGGAATCCGAGGTCGGTGAAGATCTGGGTGACGAACGCGATCCGACGCTCCGTCACCCGCCGCAGGGCGGACGCGACTTGGGGGTGTGCGACGGAGGTCAGCAGCGTGACTTCGATCGGGTCTCCGGTGGTTGCGGCGGGGACCGCCTTGAAGAGGCGTCGCAGCCGCTTCTCCGGGTCCGTTTCCGGCTCGACCTCGGCGATGACGCGCCCTGTGTTGGTCTCTTCCCAGTGGCTGAGCGCGGCCTCGATCAGCGCGTCCCGGCTGGGGAAGTGCCAGTAGAAACTCCCCTTCGTGGTTCCCAGGCGCTTGGCCAGCGGCTCGACCGCGACAGCCGACAGGCCCCCTTCACCGATGGCGGTAAGAGCCGCGTCGGTCCAGTCCTGAGCGGTCAGTCGGCCACTCTCACGGCGTGGCTGATCCTCGCGGTGCGCCATGTGACCATACGCTACCGTATGGTCAACCATACGCCTCCGTATATTTCGAGTGCGGCGGCGTGGGGTGGCGGCGCCTGTGCCGTTGCCGTGAGCTCAACTCGCCTGTCACCGGCGGCGGAACGAGAACAGGAGTGTGGAGAGGGGGAGCATGACGGCGCCACCGCGGCCAATCGTGCCGCCTCTTCCGCTCGGACCGCGGTACGGACCATGCGAACGAGCCCGCTCAGGGGCGCGAGGCGAGGGCATTCCGCAGCACGAACAGTAGGGAAACAGTGGCAGTTGGCGCCTTCTGGATCGCCGCCGACCTGCCCGAGGCCGACCACGGGGGAGTGGGCTCATGCTGACCGAGACGGGAATCCGTACCCAGGACGTCGCTCCGGAGGACCAGTTCGACCACTGGCGTGAGCATCTGTCCAAGAGCTACGCACCCGCCGAGATCCTCAGTGACCGGACGAGCGACTTCCCCGCGTCACAGCGCATGTTGCACCTCGGCGCCATACGTCTGTGGCGGACCGAGCATCCTCAGCTGACATTACGCCGCACGTCGAAGCTGGTCCGGCGGTCGGATCCCGAGATGTACCACCTGTCGCTCGCCCTGCGCGGAACCAAGACACTGGCCCTCCGTAACCACGAAGTGCACTACGGTGCCTACGACTTGTCCCTGGTCGACACCTCGAGCCCCTTCGTGATGGAGGCGCGCCCGGACGACGGTCAGGAACGCGTCCTGGGCACGGGCGTCCTGATCCCCCGCACCCTCCTGCCGCTTCCGGACGCGAGCGCTGACCGCCTCCTCAATCGGCGCATCTCCGGGCGCGACGGGATCGGGGGGCTACTGGCCGCCTTCCTCCACCGGATCTGGGACGACCCCGCCTCCTACTGTCCCTCCGACGGATCCCGGCTCGGCACTGTCGCCACCGACCTGCTCTTCGCGCTCTTCGCCCACCTCCTTGACGCCGAGGACACCCTCGATCCGGAGACCCACCGCCGCAGCCTGGTCCTCCGTATCAAGACCTTCATCCACCAGCACCTCACCGACCCCGATCTCACGCCTCGTACAGTGGCGGCCGCGCACCACATCTCTCTCAGCTATCTGCACCGCCTCTTCCAGGGCGAACAGCTCACCGTTGCCGGCTGGATACGGCACCAGCGACTCGAACGGGCGCGCCGCGATCTCGCCGACGACGCGCTGCGCCACACACCCGTCCACGCCATCGCCGCTCGCTGGGGCTTCCCCCGCGCTTCCGACTTCACCCGCGTCTTCACCACCACCTACGGCATGCCTCCGTCGGCGTACCGCAACGAAAGGCGCCTCACGAGCACGAACGCGTAGGGCGGCACGGGACGCGACCTGCGCGCACGCCGCCCGCCCGGGTGGTCGCTCAGCACGTACGCCACGGACACCGCCAGCCCCGCGCCCGTCAGAGCGAGAAGCGCGGTGTCGGGGGTGCGTCCGAGGGCCCACTCGAGTGCCAGGGTGATCGCGGGCAGGCACGAGAAGAGCAGCAGGAACACGATGGGCCTGATGCGGTGCAGCGCGATCTGGAACAGGAAGAGCGGGACCACCACGGCTCCGAGACCCAGCGCACCCATCAGCAGCAGACGCTGAACGTCGGTGGGCACGGCGCCCGCGGTCACGAAGTGCAGCGCCAGCGCCAGGACGTAACTGAGGTGGAAACGGACGGACATGACGTGCGTAGGGCTCACGCCGTGGCGCGCCAGATGATGCGAACTGACGCTGACGAAGGCCACACCCACACCCGAGACGAGCGCGAGCACGGCCCCCGCCACCGTTTCGGCGGTGCCGTGCTCCCGCAGCGCCGTCACGCACATCATGATGCCGATCACCGGCATGACCGAGGCGAGCAACCACTGGACGGGGCCGCGCCGGCGCACCAGCGTGCGGTGCTTGCCCGAGACGAGCGTGACGAGCCCGAGGAGTACGAGCGGCCCGGCGGAGGCCTCGACCACGGTGACGACGGAGGCGGGGAGCAGGGTGAGTGCCGCGTAGAAGCAGATGAACGACACGGCACCGGCCACATTGATGGCCCGGATCCAGCGGCGGATCTCACGCCGCGACGAGGCGTCCGCGGCCGCCGCGGGTGTCGTCGATCGAGGGCTCTCGGTCGCGGGTTCGCTCGCGGGTCCCGTGGTGGCGCCGCCCGTGGACGTCCGGGTGGACCGGGCGCGCAACTGCCGGACCACGATGAACACCACCGCTGCCAGGACGAACGCCACGAAGGAGAACGCCGGGCTCTCCTGCGGCGAGAACAGGACGGACACCGCGTTGTGGCAGAGGGCCTGCAGCACGAGAGCGAGGAGGACGACGGCGATCATCGGCCGCTGCCCCCACCCGCGCCCGCCCCCGCCTCGGCCGGCGTGCGCGCCTCGTCGTACGCGACGCGGTAGATCTCGCCGCGGTCCTCCATGGCGTGCAGCGTCCGCAGCGATTCGTCCACGACCCCGGGGTCGGAGTGGACGAAGAAGGCGAACCCCGCCTGCCCGCACGAGAGCCACGGCTCCTCCACGCGCCCGCCGGGCGGGACGATCCCCGTCACGCCGTGGAACCCCGGCAGGGCCCGCAGCCGGTCGAGACCGGGCATGCCCAGCACGGTGCCCTTGCGCGGCAGGTGCAGAAAGGCGGTGCCCAGAGCGGCGTGCGGCGCGTAGGGCTCCGTGAGACGGCGCTCGAAGCGCCCGGGGGAGACGTACCGTTCGGCGATCAGGTCCGCCTGATTGTGGCCGAGCGCAGCCGTGTACGCGGAGTGCGAGATCGTCGCGCCCATCAGCCGGGCGTTCACCTCGACCAGCAGGGGGCCGCGGTCGGTGAGACGTATCTCGGTGTCGGCGCCGCCGTTGCGCACCCCCAGCCCGTCCAGGCACCGGAACGCGTAGTCCACGACCTCGCGGTGCTGCGCGGTGAGGGTCCGTACGACCCGCTGGTTGCGGTAGACCGGGCGGCCCTCGACCTCGTCGATCCGCGCCGTCTGGAAGTCCGCCAGAAGGTGGCGTCCCTGGTGGCTGACCGTGTTCACGATGAGTTGCGGTCCGATCAGCAACTCCTGAATGACGACCGTGTCGTTGAGGTTCCGTAGCAGGTTCCTCCGCCCGGCGATCCGGTAGAACGCGGTCCGCACCTCGGCCGCGCTGCGGCAGGTGAAGCAGCCGTCGCTGCCCGCGGCGTTGGAGGGCTTCACGAACACCGGGTAGCCCGGAAGGTCGCCCAGCACGTCCTCCAGCTCCTGCGCGCTGCGCACGGACCGGGTCACGGGGACCGGGACACCCTGGCGCTCCAGTTCCCGCATCATGCCGAGCTTGTTCCGGCGGGCCGTGGACCGGGCCGGGTCGTGGAGGTCGAGGCCCATTCGGGCGTTGAGGGCGTCGGCGTGCGCGACGCCGTACTCGCTGCCGGGGACGACGGTCCGTACGTTCCGCGCCATGAGGCTCTCCGCGGTCTCCTCGACGGACCGGCTGAGCACGGCGGGGTTTCCGTCAGCCGCGGCCGCCCGGTACCACTCCGGGTCGTCGTACACGTGCAGCGGTTCCACGCCCCGCTCGCGGAACGCCCGGACGAGTTCGGTTCCCGTCGACAGCGGGTCGACGACGGCCACGCGGCCGTGCGGCGACGAGTGAGAGAGGACGTCGTCACGGAGGGTCGGTCCGGTGAGGACGGTGGTGGGGGGCATGGTGGTGGCTCCTGGTGGAACGGGCGGTGCGGACGCTGTGGGTGGGCTGTCCGCGTCGATCACCATCCACTCTGGGCGCTCATCGGCGATCCAGGATCAGGAGGTATCCCTAGTTTTGTCCGCTTTGCCGTTTTCCCTGGTCGGGAGCCTTCGCCGGAGTGGCCGACGGGCCGGGGCGGCAGGTCGACCGGCAGGTATGTCAATCCGTTACGAAGTGCATGCATTCTGTGACGGCCGGGGTCAGGGCCTGCCGACGATGTCGCGTGGCGGGGCCGCCCGGCACCGGCAGACCGCCGAGCGTGAGCACTCCGGCCTGCGCACTCCGGCCTGCGCACTCCGGCCTTCAGAGTCCGAGGCGGCGCAGCGCCTGCTCCGGGTATCGCTCTCCGGCGACCGCGGCTGCCGGAACGGCCCCATCGATCCTGGCCAGTTGATCCAGACTGAGGGGCAAGTCCACTGCTGCGGCGTTCTCTTCCACGTAGTGCACGCGCTTGGTCCCGGGGATCGGTACGACGTCGCCGCCCCGGGCGAGCAGCCAGCCCAGGGCTGCCTGCGCCGGGGTGCATCCGGCCTCGTCGGCGACGGCCTTGAGGGACGACACGAGCGTGAGGTTGTGCTCGATGTTCTCGGCGGAGAAACGCGGCCATCGCCGTCGGTTGTCCCCCTCGGTCAGCTCGTCGCGAGAGGACAGGGTCCCGGTGAGCATGCCGCGCCCCAGAGGCGAGTAGGCCACCACCGTCGTGTCGAGTTCCCTGCACGTGGTGAGCATCTCTCCCTCCACCACGTCCCTGGTGAAGAGCGAGTACTCCAGCTGAATGGCACTGATCGGGTGGACGGCGTGTGCCCTGCGCAGAGTGCGAGGGCTGACCTCCGAAAGGCCGAGACACCTGACCTTGCCCGCGTCGACGAGTTCCGCCATGGCTCCCACGGACTCCTCGACCGGAACCGCCGGGTCCAGGCGGTGTACGTAGTACAGGTCGATGTGGTCGACGCCGAGTCTGCGCAGGGACGCGTCACAGGCCGTGCGCACGTGACGGGGTGAGTTGTCCACGCCGTCGACACGGCCACTGACCGGGTCGTGCCGCAGCCCGAACTTCGTGGAGAGGAAGTCCGAGGCCAGGCGCCGGGCATTTTCCGCCACCTTGCGGATCGTCGCGTCACGGTCGGAGCGGGGGTCCATCCGGCGTCGTGAAGGGGGGTCGCGCACCTGGCGCATGGGGCCGCACGTCCCGGCGGAAAAGGGTGGGCGCCGGGACGTGCGGCCTCTCGGCGGGGCGGGAGCCGGTACGCCGCTCTCGCCCTGGCCGTGTCAGGCCCTGGGAACGTCGACGGTCTGCAGCCGCATGCTGACGTTGCCCCCGGCCCCGTGGAGCAGGGAGCCGTTGCCCGAAGCCTGGTTCAGCGAGTAGAAGGCATCGACGTCATCGGTGCTGTCCGTCCACCAGCTGTCCGGAATGGCGTTGATGACGGTGGTGACCACTGTCGCGATGTCCGTGGCCTTGGCGAGCGTGCCGACGGCCGTGACGACGGCGCTGACGATCGACTTGTAGTTGGTGCCGTCGTCCTCCTCGAAGAAGGAGACGCCGGCCTCGTCCCAGCCGAACCGCGACCACTCGAAGAGATTCTGGTTCGGGCGGTAGGTCGTGTCGTCCTCGTCGAGGTACGTCATGGGGATCGGGTCGGACACGAACGGGGTGTCGTTCGTGTCGTTGCCCGAGACGAGCGCGAAGATCTCGGCGTCGCCCTTGAAGAACGGCTCCTCGTCGTCCTTGAGCGAGATCTCCTGGATACGCGAGACCCGCTTCGTCCCGGCGGCCGCACCCGCCGTGGACGCACCCGTGGCGACGGAACCCGGCTTACGCATCGCTTCGGCCGCTTGCGGCCATGCGTGCCGGAAGCCCTGCTGGAGGACCTTGGTTCCGGCTTCGAGTGCCTTGTCCCCGTCGTAGTCGAGGGTGATGACGGGACGGGTGGCCGTCATGGCCGGGGTGACGGTGACGGGGCTTCCGTCGAGGCGGCGCGCCTTGAGGGTGTGGGTTGCGGCGTCCGGCTGTGCTGCGATCAAGGGAGCGGCGCCGGCGAGGAGTTGCTGACGTGCCTTCGGGTTGATCAGACGGGCCTGCAGGATGTTGCCGGTGTCGGCGGGCAGGCCCTTGGCTTCGAGGATCTTGGCGTTGGCGGCCCGGAGTTGGGCCGCGACGCGGCGCAGGCCCTCGGTTCGGGGCTGTGCGAACTCGATGGTGTCGGAATGGGTGAGTGCTTCCCGCATCTCCTCGGCCGTGGCCGAGGAGGCGAGTGCGGTGGCCACCGCGGCCGCGGCTTCGTTCTTCGCACCCAGGACGATGTTCTGGGTCGGTGCTGCCGTCCGAGCCGGAACTTGTTCGGAGGCCGGGGCGGTCGAGGCGTGCGCGGGTGCGGCGAGCCCCGCACCGACGACTCCGACGACACCCGTGGCCACGGCGACAGCGATCTTCGATAAGCGCGAACGAGACATGAGTTGTTACCCCCAATGGAGGCACGCGTGGTGGTCGGCCCGCGTGCCATGCGGATTGACCGGTACGAGGAACCCGAGCGCTGGTCAGACGCTACGGGCCCTCGACCTGACGCACATTCAACAGACCGACAACGGACGTCACATGAGTATCAGTTACGCAGTTTCATGCCCTACCGGAGACTGGAGTCATTGCGCTCTATGTCCTCCGTGATAGGCAAAACGCAAGACATCCGTGTTTGATGGGACAAGTTGGGCGTGGGCTGTCGTCTCGTAGTCCGCCAACTCGCCCGGGTCGTACGGGCCTTCAGGCCCTGACGCTCCCTCACTCACGGCGAAGTGGCTGCGCCTGCGCGCCTTCGGCCACCGACGGAATACCGCAGGCATCAGCACCACGACTTTCGGAAAATCGCATGAGATGTGAAGTCCTGTGGGTATTGGGCCATATGCTCCTTGTCGTGCGCGTGGTGAGGCTTGGCCCACGATCGGACCAATCAAATTCTGTTACGTCTGTGCGCAATTAATGTTCCGACGCAAAGCAGGTCAACCCACTCATCCGAGAAAGAGGACGGTATGCAAAAGAGGGTGCGGCTTGGAGTTGCGGCGGTCGTGGCCATGGTCTCCGCGGGTGTGGGCATGTCCACCGCCCACGCGGACGACCGGCACAAGGACTCCGTGCCGATCACGATCTACGGGGACAACAACACCGTCGTGTACGGCGATGGCAACAGCATCGCGGGGCGCGACAACCTGGTCGGCTCCGGGCACACCGCAGGCACCGGCCACGACGTCGGCGGCCCGGGTGCCGAGGACCCGGGCACCCCGGCGCGGCCCTACGGACGGGTGCTCGTCGATTCCCTCTTCATGAGGGCGTTGCCGACGACCAACTCGCCCGCGCTCGGGACGCTCAAGCTGGGCGACGAGGTCGGACTGGCCTGCAAGGTTCACGGCCAGCCCATCGACGGCAACGACCTTTGGTACCGGTTGAGGGCGGACCAGGTCCGCTGGGTATCGGCCCGGTACGTTCAGAACTACGGCGATGTCCCCTTCTGCCCGTCCCAGCCGCCGGGGCTGTCGGATGAGGACCTGGAGCCGATCGAGCAGGACTGGAACTCGGTCGCTCCGCTGGGCTGACCCCGGATCAAGGATCCGCTTCCGCCGCTGAATTCGGTGCAAGCCGCTTGCTGCGGAAGGGTGGAGGCGTCGCGTGCCTGCGTGGTGGGTGAAAGACGCACCCGTCACCAGGGCCGGCGCCTCCACCCGGCGGAACACCGATGCGACGCGAGGCGGACGTGAACGCGGGTCCGCAGGTTCAGACGAGTGGGCGCTCGTAGACGAGAAATCCTTCGTGGCGCGCCACACGGTCGTAGAGAGCGCGGGCAGTGGAATTGTCCGCGTGGGTCTGCCAGTACAGCTTCTCCGCGCCCGCCTTCCGGGCCGCGTCGGCCGTTGCCTCGATGAGTGCCCGGCCCACCCCGCGCCCTCGGGAGGAGGGGGAGGTGAAGAGGTCCTCGAGGTAGCAGTTGGTCCCTTCGGCCCAGGTCGACCGGTGCAGGATGTGGTGGCAGATGCCGACCAGAGTGCCGTCGGCCCAGGCTCCCAGTCCGCCCACGGGTTCCGCCGGGTCGCAGATGCGGGCCCATGTCAGGTCGTTGATGCGGGGAGGCAGGGCGTGCTCGTAGAAGTCCAGGTAGCCCTGCCACAGAGGGTCCCAGGCATCGCGGTCCCCGGGTGACAGGGGGAGTACGTCCAGGCTGGCGGGAGTCGGCATGGTTCCTCGCGGTTCGGTCGTGTGCGGCTGCCCCCAGCATGGCAGCCGGTCCCGGCGACCGAAGTGAGCCCGATGTTCGGCGAGGTGAGCCGCAACGGCTCCCGGCGGCCCGCCGATCAGGTGGGGCTCAGCGCCATCCGGCGTCGGCGGACCGGGTCGCGCCGCGCGCGGTGAGGCCGTTGTGCCGAGAGGGCTCCAGGCTCTTCATGCGGTGCAGTTGGACGTCGTACTCGGTCGCCATGTCGGCGATCCCGGCCGCCCAGTCGGCCAACTCGCGGGCGGTGTGCGCGATGGCTTTCCCGCTGGTGAGGTGGCGGTCGCGGAAGCGGACCAGGCGAGCGACCTGCTGACCGGTCCCATGGCCCAGCGCCCGGTAGGCCTCGGAGATCTCCATGATGGCTTCGGTGAGTCCGGCTGCGTTCCGGGTGACGGTCTCCGCAAGGCAATCGTGGTCGTCCGGGGTCATTTCGGCGCTCATACTGGGACCCTCCCAGGCCGGGCCCCTTCGAGGCACTACTCAAAAAATTGGGCACCACAGGCTGTAGCGGCGGGGCTGGGTTATGAGGGGAGCCTCACTCCGGAGGAGGGCGAGTCCGGTGCGAGCCGGTGCCCGACCCCGTCCGCACCGTTCTCCAGGCGCCGCCGCAGGGCGGCCAGGGACCGGTGGCTCATCGACTTCACCGCTCCGCGGGTGATGCCCATGGCCCTGGCGATCTCCGCCTCCGACAGCCCTGCCCAGTACCGCAGGACCAGGATCTCCTTCTGGCGGGGAGCCAGCCGGTGCAGCGCCGTCAGCAGTTCGCGGTGCTCGAAGCTCAGCAGGACCTCGTGCTCCGCCGAGGGGGCGTGCTGCTCCCGTTCCGGGCGCAACGCGTTGGCCACCCGGCGTCGTCTGATCACCGAGCGGGCCTTGTTGACCACCGCTCGCCGGATGTAGGGCGCCATGCTGGTGGCGTCGTGGAGGGAATGCCGTCTGTGCCACACGGCCGCAAAGGCGTCCTGAACGACGTCCTCGGCCGTCGGCAGGTCGCCCACCAGCAACGCGGCCAGCCGTACGAGGGGAAGCCGGTGGGCCCTGTAGAGGTGACCCAGTGGGGCGCCCGGCTCCTGGAGCCCGGACATCGGCGGCACCTCGTCCGTGCGCGCGACGTCCTGGTCTGCCTGAAGGGGGTGACTCAGCCCGGCCGGCACGGGGGAGCGGTGCTCGAGCGGCGGCCACGTCCACTCATTCCATCATCTGGTTCCATGCTTTAACGATATGGAGTGCAGGTGGCCCTTTGTCGAGCGCTCCGCACCGACGGACAGGGCGCGGCGGGAAATTGAGTAGTGGTCCGTCGAGCCCGATCCGGCCCCTCGGGGCGTGGCACTCCCGAAGATCCGGCGGGACGAGCTGCCCGGTCGCTCCCGCGGCATCACCACGGGCTCTACGGGGCGGGAGCGGGCTTCGGTTCCCTGCGGGGAGCCCGTGGACCGGCGCCCGCCCGGGAGCTCCGCCGGGGTGTCGGTGGATGCTGTGCCCGAACGGTCGGCGGCCGGTGGAGCCTTGGTGAAGGACTCGGTCGGCCACCAACCAAGAGCCGCGGGGTTCGATCCTGCCTACGTGATGTGGTCATGCCCCACACGACACGGAAGGGCCTGACTTGGAGACCGAACGTACCGAGAGGAAGAAACCCCCATGCGACGTCGAGCCGGCATCATCACCGCGGGCAGTGTGCTTCTGGCGGCTGTGAGCCTCACTGCCTGCGGGCCCGAGGACGGCAAGGCAGCGGACAGCGGAAAGAGCTCCTCCTCGCCTGCCTCGTCGGAGGGAAAGACCGGCGGACAGGGCGACGAGAACGGCTCGGGCAAGGAGAACGGATCGGGCGGTGGCTCCGGTGACTCCGAGGCCGCGGACTCCTGCACCACCGAGAACACCGAGCTGACCTTCGTCGTCGTCAAGCACGGCAACGAGATGGAAGATGCCAAGTCCGAGCTGCGGCTCACCAACACCGGGTCCAACACGTGCACCATCGTCGGTTTCTCGACCTTGAACGCGAAGGACATCACCGGCAAGCCCGCCACTGTCGCGACCGACAACATGGACGCGAACAACGACGCCGTCGACGTGGCACCCGGCAAGTCCGCCGTCGCGACCGTCGAGTACCCGGACTTCGCCAACGACGGCACGGGCAGTGAGGAATGTCCCCTCGAGGCCCACGAGGTGGAGATCGCCCTGCCCAAGGACGAGAGCCGCACCGTCGAGGTCACGCGAGAGGGCGGCGAGATGTCGTCCTTCTCGGTCTGCGCCCCGGACAAGGTGAAGTTCGGCGCCTTCAGCAACTGACCTCCGCGCGCCCCGGGCCCCGGACCGGGGGCGCGCCCGTCGTCCGGCGCGCCGTGCAGATGCGCTGCCCCTGTCCTGGTGGCTCTTGGCGGGCTGGAGTATTCCTGGCTCAGGCGCCGGGAGGTCGCCCGGGCTAGCCTTGCGGGTCGGGGGGATGAGCGTGGATCTGCGGGATGCGTGCACGCACTGGGAGGACGAGCGGCACCGGAGTCGTACGTTCGTCGGCTGCGGATGCGACTGCGAGTCCTGCACGGGGGCCGAGAGCGAGTCGCGGGAGCTCGACAGGCTCGGTGCACCGCGGGTCGGTCAGGAACGGCGGATCGTGCAACCGGATGCCCAGGACAACGGGCAGGTCGGCATCGTGATCAGCCGTTACCTCATGGACGCGCTGGATGCTGAGGAGACCGAGAGCCAGGAAGGCATCTGGGTCACCCTCTCCCTTCCGCCGTTGCACCTCCGCAAACCCCACAGGCGGCGGAAGAAGGAGCCCCGGCGACGCGAGTGGATGGGGCACGTCACCTGGACCGCTCCGGTCTGAGGCCGCTGGTCGTGCCAGCCCCGGACCGGCCCCGACAGGCCGTCCGTTGCCGAACCAACTCCCGTCGCTGCACAGCCCAGGGAACTGTGCGGACGGGGAGAGGGCGTTCGTCGGGCGGGTTTCAGGTGCTGGTGAGGATGACGAGCTGCCGCGTCGCGCGGGTCATCGCGACATAGCGGTCGACCGCCCCTTCGATGCCGTCGCCGAACTCCTCCGGGTCGACCAGGACGACCAGGTCGAACTCCAGCCCCTTCGTCAACTCCGGGGTCAGCGACCGGACACGGGGCGTCGGCCGGAACGTGGGGTCGCCGACGACGCAGGCGGTCCCGTCGGCGTGCGCGGCCAGCCAGGAGTCGAGGATCGCGTCCAGCTCCGTAGTGGATCCGTGGACGACCGGGAGGTCACCGCCGCGGATGGAGGTCGGCACGTTCGCGTCCGGGAGCACCGCCCGGATGACGGGCTCGGCCTCGGCCATGATGCCCTCCGGCGTCCGGTAGTTGATGCTCAGGGAGGCCAGGTTGATCCGGTCGAGCCCGATCCGCTCGAGCCGCTCCTGCCACGACTCCGTGAACCCGTGCCTGGCCTGGGCGCGGTCCCCGACGATGGTGAAGCTCCGCGACGGGCACCGGAGCAGCAGCATCTGCCACTCCGCGTCGGTCAGCTCCTGCGCCTCGTCCACGACGATGTGGGCGAACGGGCCGGCGAGCAGGTCCGGGTCGGCGACGGGGAGGGAGGTCTCGTCGATCAGGCTGTCCTGCAGGTCCTTCCCGTGCAGCATCGTCACCGCGCCCTCACCGTCGTCGTCGGCCGCGATCACGTCGGCGATGACGTCGGCCATACGGGCGCGTTCGGCGGCGACGGCTGCCTGGCGCCGGCGCTGCCGTCGTGCCGCCTGCGGGTCGCCGAGTCGCTGCCGTGCCGCGTCCAGGAGCGGCAGGTCGGACACCGTCCAGGTCTGGGGCGCGTCCTGCGCTGCAGCTTCCGGACCTCGTCGGGGCCGAGCCACGGGGCGCACAGGCGCAGGTAGGCGGGGACCTCCCACAGGTCTCCGACGAGGTCGGCCGCCTCGATCAGCGGCCACGCGCGGTTGAGGGTGGTGACCAACTCCTCGTCGTGCAGCAGCGATCTGCGGAACTGGTCGGGCGGGACGTCGGTGTCGAGCTTGTCCATGAGGATCGTGAGCAGTTCCTCCAAGATCTGTTCGCGTGCCTCGTTGTGCGGCGTACCTGGTTCGGGCGCCGCGAACGCCTCGGCCCAGTCGCCGGCGCTCAGCCGGAGGTCGGCCCAGTCGGTCGTGACCGTCATCCCCTCGGCGGGCGGCTCCTCGTAGAACCGGACCGCCGTCTCGATCGCCCGCACCATGTCCGCGGACGACTTCAGCCGGGCGGCGTCCGGATCGGTCTCGATCGCCGCCCCGGCTCCCTCGGCCACCAGGTCCCGCAGCGTGCAGGTCTGCACGCTCTCCTCGCCGAGGCTGGGGAGGACGTCGGCGACGTAGGCCAGGTAGGGCTGGTGCGGACCGACGAACAGCACGCCGCCGCGGCGGTGACCGAGACGGGGGTCGGAGTGGAGGAGGTAGGCGGCGCGGTGCAGGGCGACGACGGTCTTCCCCGTACCCGGACCGCCGTCGACGACGAGGGCGCCGCGGGAGCCCGCGCGGATGATGGCGTCCTGGTCGGCCTGGAGGGTGCCGAGCACGTCCCGCATCCGCGGGGACCGGTGGTCGCCCAGTCCGGCGATGAAAGCCGACTGGTCGTCCAGCGCGGCGTGCCCGGCGAACCCGTCAGGGGTGAACACCTCGTCCCAGTAGTCGCTGATCAGCCCGCCGGTCCAGCGGTACCGGCGGCGGCTCGCCAGCCCCATCGGATCGGCGTGGGTGGCTCCGAAGAACGGTTCGGCGGCGGGGGAGCGCCAGTCGACGAGGAGCCGTCGGCCTTCGCTGTCCGTGAGGCCGAGACGTCCGACGTACACGGGGTCGGGGCGGTCCGCTTCGACCATCCGTCCGAGGCAGAGGTCCAGGCCGAAACGGCGCAGGGTCCGCAGACGAGCGGTCAGCTGGTGGATCTCGATGTCACGGTCCATCGCCTCCCGGCCCAGACCACCGGGCGCCCTGCGCAGGTCGTCGAGGCGGCCGGACACATCGGCGATCGACTGCTCGAGGCACGTCGCCAGGGCCGCGAAGTGCCGCTCGTCGGCGGCGATCAGGGCCGGGTCGGCCTTGGGGGAGAGGCGGTCGGGAAGGCCGAACGCACGGGTGGTCACGGGATTCACGTCAACAGCTCCGATCTGCGGCCGCTTGCGGCCATGGCGCGCGGCACTCCGCCCGGACCGGCGTGAGGGGCCCGGGTGCGTGGCCGTGGGAACGACTCATCGCCTGACGCGCACCTGTGGCTGCGGCTGTGGCTGCGGCTGTGCAGTGGCGGTGGCCGTGGCCGGTTCAGGTCGTCAGGTCTCGTACGTGGTCTGTGGGCTGGGGTCTGGGGCTGGGGTCTCGGGTGTGGCTCGACGCTCGTGCGACAGCACACGCACCGCGCAACTCCTGTTTCCCCCGGTTCCGGTGTCGGCGGTCGATTCTGCGGCACGACCGGGGCCTTGCTGCAAGCCCCCCGGTGCGCTATACGTTGAGAGTGGCAAGGAGGGCTTTCACTCCTTGCCTTTGTTCTTGGCCGTGGCGGTGTTCGGGCCGCTAGCCACCCCAGCTCTCGTACGGGTCGCTGGGCTCCGGGACCGGCCTGGCCCGGTCGATGTCGAAGTACGGGATCACGCCACCGCCCACCGGGTCCTTGGTGCGGCGGTCCGTGTAGCTGCCGGAGACTTCGAGCCAGGTGTCGGGTTGCAGGACGGGCGGGGTCCGTCCGGAGAGACCGACCTTGACCGGTTGGCCGTCGGCGGCACAGCAGTTGAGGACCATGCGCGTCAGGTACGGACGTCCCTCGCGGTCGAGGGTGACGAAGCCGGTCAGCGTGATCCGCCGGTCGTCGAGCCCGCGCCCGTGGTCGTAGGCGGCACGACCCGCGTAGTCGAGGACACCGAGGCGCAGAGGGCCGTGAGCGGGCAGGGCCGGGAAGCCCCACGGCTTCTGCAGCGCGGTGCCGGTGCGCGTCGCGCTGTACGAGCCGAGCGCGGGCGGGGCTACGAGGACGAGGGCGAGCAGGGGCAGCACCATGAGCCAGGAGACCGCCGGTTCGCGATGACCCCCGCGCTCCCTGCCGCCCGGGTCCGGGCGGGAGCGCCGGAGTTCGTACCAGAGGGTCGCCACGGCGGCCGCGACGAGGACCGCCCCGGCCACGATCAGCAACGGGCGCAACCCGGCCTTCACATAGCGCAGGTACTGGTCGGTGAAGCCCGTACGGAGCAGTGCCGCGCCGAGGAGGAACAGGACGGCCGTCTGAGCGTGCCGGTTCACAGGACCACCGCCCCGACGACGGCCGACACCAGGACGGCCAGGACGAAGGTGACGGGAGCGAATCGCACCGCGAATCCCCGGCCGAACGTCGCCGTCTGCATCGCGAAGAGCTTCAGATCGATCATCGGCCCGACGACCAGGAACGCCAGCCGCGCGGTGAGCGAGAACTGCGACAGGGACGCGGCCACGAAGGCGTCGGCCTCCGAACAGATCGACAGCAGCACCGCGAGAACCGCCAGCGCGAGGATCGCGACGACGGGGTTGCCGGCCGCGGACTGCAGCCAGTCCGCCGGGACAAGGGACTTGAGGGCGGCCGCGGCCATCGCGCCGATCACGAGGAAGCCGCCGGCGTGCATCACGTCGTGCCGTACGGACGCCCAGAACGCCGCGCCCCTGCGCAGGCCCTCCGTCGACGGATGGGCCGGTGGCCGCACCCATTCGGCCCGGCCCAGCCGCTGCCACAGCCAGCCCATCGTGCACGCGACGAGCAGACTCGCCACGAAGCGGGCGAGGACCATCTCCGGATTCCCGGGGAACGCCACGGCGGTCGCGGTGAGCACGATCGGGTTGACCGCCGGGGCGGACAGCAGGAACGCCAGCGCCGCCGCGGGCGGCACACCCCGGCGTACCAGGGATCCGGCCACCGGCACGGAGGCGCACTCGCAGCCGGGCAGGACCGCCCCGGCCATCCCGGCAGCCGGTACGGCAAGGGCAGTTCGGCGCGGCAGCGCCCGCGTGAAGAACGAGGGCGGCACGAACACCGCGATGACCGCCGACAGCAGCACACCGAGTACGAGGAAGGGCAGGGCCTGGACGACCACGGCGACGAAGACCGTCATCCAGCTCTGCACCGCGGGACCGGACAGCGCCCGGCGGATCGGCCCCTGCAACGCCACGCCCAGGAGCAGCAGCATGGTGAGGGCGAGGGACGAGTTGAACCGCCGGCCCGCAGGATCGGGCCCCCTGCCGCGGCCGGTCCGGGTCGGTGCCGATTCGGTGGCGGTCACGGGTGAAGTACCTCCTGCGGGACGGACGTCGTCGGGGCGGAACCAGCCGGCGGAACCAGCGGGGCGGACCCGCACGGCGGCACCGGCGGGGCGGAGCCGGCGGAGCGGGTTCCTGTCCACCTCAGTACGCCTGTCGCGCCGCAGAGATTCACCGCTTGCTCACCTCACCCGGGGCGAGAGCCGTACGGGTTGGCCGACATCGTGTGCGTGAGCCGCGCATCGGCGGGCACCCGGGGATGAAGCGCTCGAGATCCAGGGGCTCGAGCGCCATCGGTCCCCGCGGAGGACGAACGGCACGGCGGGGACCGCGTAGGGCAGGGGGTGGGCTCCGGCGCAGGATCAGGGGGAACTCGGAGCCCACCGCCTGCCCCTCTCCTCCGATGCGGGGAAAGATCCCGGAAAGGGGCCGGCCGTGGTGGTCGTGCTGGTGTCGCTGCTCGTACCCGCTCTGATGCTCGTAGCCGTCGTATTCCTGGGCCGCTACGACGAGTTGATGCTCGGTGATCGCCGCACGAGATCGCTGCCCGACGGGGGACGGGGCCGGACGCGCCTGACCTGACCGTCATCGTCGGGTAATCGCTCGCTCACTCTCCATTCATGGCGACGCTCACGGTCGGAGGTCCGTCCGTCGGCCGGGGGCCCCGGGCCGGGAAGCGATCAGCGGCCCGCGGCGCGAGAATGAGGGCGTGACCGACGGCCGGAGGCGATACTGCCGGGCAGCGGGCCTCCCCCGGCCGCGACGTGCAGACGTCCTCCGGAGGGGAGCCTCGTCATGACTGCCGCCCCCGGCCTCCCCGGCACCCGTCTCCAGCCCGACCTCACGGGTCGGACGGTCGTGGTGATCGGCGCCAGCGCGGGGATGGGACTCGAAACCGCTCGCCAGGTACGCGCGTGCGGCGGCCGGCTGGTGCTGGTCGCCCGTAACCCCGACCGGCTCCAGCACGCCGCGGACGAGCTCCACCCCCTGAGCACGGCGGCCTTCGACGCCACCGACACCGACAGCCTCCGGCGGTTCTTCGAGGGCCTGCCGGGCCCGGTCGACCACGTGATGGTCACGGCCGGCGCGCCCTCCTACATGCCCTTGGCCGACATGGACCTCGCCGCCGCCCGGCGTGATGTCGATCAACGCTTCGCGACGACCCTCGGGGTCGCCGTCCACAGCCGCGGCAAGGTCCGGGCCGGAGGCACGCTGCTGTTCATCGGCGGTACGGGCGGTCGGCGGCCCGGCGTCGGCATGTCCGTCGTGTCCGCCCTCACGGCGGCTCTGCCCGCGCTCGTCGCCAATCTGGCGCTCGAACTCGCGCCGGTCCGGGCCAACCTCATCGCCGCCGGATTCGTCGACACTCCCCTGTCCGCGTCGCTCCTGGGCGAGCAACTGGAGACCCGGCGCCAGGAGTTGCGCTCCACGCTGCCCATCCGGCGGGTCGTCGGCCCGGCGGACATCGCCGCTCTGGCCGTGCACATCATGGTCAACGACGCGCTCACCGGCGCCACGTACGACATCGACGGCGGCCAGCAGCTCATCGCCCAATGACCGCGCCGAGGGGCAGCCGCCTCCCGCGCGGAGTCCAGTGCCACGGCCCGTCGCCCACCGCCACGGCCCGCACCCGTCGCGGCCGCGCGCCCGCGCCCTGACCGGGGCGCCGCGAACCGGCTCACCACAGGCGCCTCGAAGCAAGCCGAAAAACTTCGGCCGGAGATGTCGAGAACCCGTGGCCCGCTCCGTCCCTGGTATGAACGCGACCAGAATGGGCCGCACCACCACCGAGGAGAACCACCATGGCCAAGTACCTGCTGCTGAAGCACTACCGCGGCGCTCCGGCTTCGGTCAACGACGTCCCCATGGACCAGTGGGCGCCGGAGGAGGTCACGGCGCACGTGCAGTACATGAACGACTTCGCGGCCCGGCTGGAGAAGACCGGCGAGTTCGTCGACGGTCAGGCGCTCGCCCCCGAGGGACAGTGGGTCCGGTACGACGGTGAGGGCCGCCCGCCGGTCACCGACGGCCCGTTCGCCGAGACCAAGGACCTCATCGCCGGCTGGATGGTGATCGACGTCGACAGCCACGAACGGGCGGTCGAGCTGGCCGGGGAACTGTCCGCCGCACCCGGGGCGGGCGGGAAGCCGATCCACGAATGGCTCGAACTGCGCCCCTTCCTGGGCGCGCCGCCCACCACCTCGGACTGCGCCTTCCATGGATGAGGCTCTGCTTCGGAGCCTGACGCCCAGCGTGCTCGCCGTCCTCGTCCGCCGCGGAGCCGACTTCGCGGCGGCCGAGGACGCCGTGCAGGACGCCCTCGTCGAGGCCCTCCGGACCTGGCCGGCCGACCCTCCGCGGGACCCGAAGGGCTGGCTGGTCACCGTGGCCTGGCGCCGGTTCCTCGACGCCACCCGCGCGGACGCCGCCCGCCGCCGCCGCGAGGACCGTCTCGACGAGGAGCCGGCCCCCGGGCCCGCGCCCGCGGTGGACGACACGCTGCAGCTCTACTTCCTGTGCGCCCACCCGTCGCTGACGCCGTCGTCCGCCGTCGCGCTCACCCTGCGCGCCGTCGGCGGGCTGACCACCCGCCAGATCGCCCAGGCGTACCTGGTGCCCGAGGCGACCATGGCGCAGCGCATCAGCCGGGCCAAGCGCACCGTGTCCGGCGTCCGGTTCGACCGGCCCGGCGACGTCACCACCGTGCTGCGCGTCCTCTACCTGGTCTTCAACGAGGGCTACTCCGGCGACATGGACCTCGCCGCCGAGGCCATCCGGCTCACCCGCCGACTCGCCGCCGCGATCGACCACCCCGAGGTGGCGGGGCTGCTCGCCCTCATGCTGCTCCACCACGCCCGGCGCGCCGCCCGGACGGCGCCCGACGGCAGCCTCGTACCGCTCGCCGAGCAGGACCGCGGCCGGTGGGACACGACATCGATCGCCGAGGGCGTCGAGATCCTGCAGACAGCTCTTGCCCGCGACCGGCTGGGCGAGTTCCAGGCCCAGGCCGCCATCGCGGCACTCCACGCCGACGCGCCCACCGCCGAGGAGACGGACTGGGTGCAGATCGTCGAGTGGTACGACGAGCTCGCGCGCCTGACCGACAGCCCGGTCGTCCGGCTCAACCGCGCTGTCGCCGTCGGCGAGGCCGACGGTCCGCGCGCCGGGCTCGCGGCCCTCGGGGCGCTGGACGACCAACTGCCCCGCCACACCGCGGCGGCGGCGTACCTCCACGAGCGCGACGGCGACCTGGCGACGGCGGCACGGCTGTACGCGGAGGCGGCACGGAAGGCCCCCAACCTCGCGGAACGCGACCACCTGACGCGCCAGGCCGCCCGGCTCAACACCCGCCGCTCCCGCTGACCCGCCGCTCCCGCCCACCGCCGCCGCCGGGCTCCTTCCGCAGCACCGGCCGCAACCCCGTGACCAATCACGCAGGCCGGTCACCGCGGCACGGGCACCAGATCTTCCCCCTCCGGCCGTGCGCCGGTACTCCCCGCGGAGTACCGGCAGGGGCCCGCCCGCACGCTCCCGGTGTACGGAACTGTCCACCGTGGCCGGATGTGCACGCCCCTCGTCCCGACGAGTCTGGGATACGGCGATGTTCCTCGCGCGGGCCATGCGCGGGACTCGGGATCGGAGCCGGAGCGCTGATTGATGATGGACAGCTATTACGTCGACCCTTCCGAACGTGCACAGGCGGAAGTCGTGCCGGTGGAGCGGTTCGGATTCGCGGAGGACGGCTCCGCGGGGTGGTGGGAGGTGACGCTGCCGATCATCACGGCGGACGGACACCCGGGCACCCATACGTTCGTCACGTGTGCCACGACCGCGGACGAAGCCTTCAACACCGCCGTCCGCGACGCCGTGACGCCCAAGGCGCGGCGCAGACGTCGCGACGCGGACATCGACACCACGGTGGCCTTCGTCGTCCCGAGAACGGAGCAGGACTAGGCAGGAGCGGACGAGCGCCGGGCGCGCGGCCCCGGCGGGCCTTCATCGGTCTGGTCGCCGGCACTGTTCGGCTTGCGCTCACCGCTCCAGGTGGGCGATCACCGATCTGCTCGTGGGATTCCCGCCCTGGGAGACGTCGACCGAGCCGACGCCGAGGACGGTGTCGGTGCCGGGGACCGCGGTGATGGCATGGAGCCGGAGCGACTGCCGCGCGTCCGGGCTGATGCCGCCGCCGCTCGGCAGCTCCGGCTGCGCGATCCCTTCGCAGTCGCCGTCCGCCGAGCGGTACCACTTCGCGCCGAGGACCGACCCGCGGTCACCGTCGCGCACCGCACGGCCACGCTCGGCACACGCCCCCTCCGCGTTCGGCAGCTTGGTCCAGCCGGTGCCGTTCCAGCGCAGCCGGATGCCCTGCTCCGGAGGGTCGGGCTCGTCGTCCTCGCTGACGGAGGTGAGCTCGCCGTACGCCCGTACGTCGTCGTCTCCCAGCGCGACCACCTCGGTGAGGTAGGCCGTCTGCTCGGGCGCCGGGACGCCGTAGCGGTACCCGGGCGTCGGTACGGACTTCCACGCCCGGCCGTCCCAGTGCGCCGCGGCGGGCTGGGCGTACCGGCCTTCCGGGTCCCCGCCGGGGTCCCGGTCGCGGGAGCCGACGGCCCACACGTCGTCCGGCGCGACGCCGTCGAGCGCGCCCGCCGTGACGGGAAGATCCAGGGCGGTCCAGCGGGCGCCGTCCCAGTGGTACGCCCTCGTCCCGCCGCCGAGGACCCAGATGTCGTCAGGAGCGAAGGCCCTGACATCGGCGATCCGGGGGTCGTCGGGAAGCCGGGGCACCGGCGTCCAGCGCGTGCCGTTCCAGTGCGCCATCCGCGGGGCGCCGAGGTCCCGCGCGCTCGCCGTCAGCAGGACCCCGCCGGAGTCCACGGCGTCGAAGCGCGCCTCGTGGACGCTGCGGCCGAAGGACTCCGGCATCGGACGACGCTCCCAACCGGTGCCGTCGTCGTGCAGGAGGAACCCGTCGTCGGCCGAGTCGTCCCCGTCCCCGTCGCGGTCGGTGGCATCGGTGGCATCGGTGGCGTTGCCCACCACCCAGATGTCGTCGTCGGCGGTGGCGATGACGTCCGACAGCCGGCCCGTTTCCGGACCGCGGAACACCTTGTCGTACGTCCAGGCCATGTCGGGGCCGATCAGGGCGCGTATCCCCAGCACGGCGACGAACAGGAGCAGCAGCACGATGAGGGCCACGTTGACCTTGACCATGCGCCCGCTGTCGTACACCTGCCCCCGCCCCCACCCGAAGCGCTGTCGTGGCCGCTCAGCGTACTCGGTGCCTGTGACGGTGGCCTTTGCCCGGATCGCTCAGCGGCCGTCCTTGCGGCTGCGGGCGTTCGCCTCCGCGACGCGGGCGCTCAGCAGTTCCGCCTGACTGATCAGCCGGACGCGGCCGGGCTCGGCGTCCCACTCGCGGCCGCCGCCGAGCGGACGGAGCTGGAGGTACGGCCCCTCCCGTCCCATGACGACCCCGACGCGGTCGCGTTCGGTGTCCCGGACCGGGACACCGACGGCCGGTTCCGGGGGCGGGTCACCGGCGGGAGGGGACTGCGGTCGTCCGGTCACCGCTCGGCGCCCTTCGCGATCACAGCGGCCAGGGCGTGGGCCACGGGGGCGGAGCAGACGCCGAGGTGCACGAGGGCATAGCGGGCGGCCCGTCCTGCGTCGCAATCGTGGTCGTCCCCCGCTGCTGCGTCCTGCCAGGGCACGCGGACGTCCATGGAAGGGAGTTGCATACCTGCGAGCGTGAGAGCGGAGGCGAGGGCGTCGCGGGCCTCGACCGCCTCCCGGACCTTCCCCCCTGCCGGGGGCGGCGCGGGGGAGGCCACGGGATCGTCGGTCGTCCGGCCGTGGTCCTCGTCCTCGGTGACGGCGGTGCCCCGGGTCGTCATGAGCGTGCTCCATCGGTCGTTCCTCACGGGATCGGCTGCCCCGGCCGCACGATGTGGCTTACGGTGCGTGATGGGGGCGCTACGAGAATGGCTCCGTCTCCGGGCCGACACACCGTCGAGGCGAGCTGCTTCCCCGCAGGACAGCGCAAGTTCCACACCTTCCACGGAGGGCACCATGCCGACCAGGCGAGCGGTCACGGGCCGCAGCCGCGAACCCCGAGCCCGGTTCGCCGAGGAGCTGCGGCTCCTGCGCACCCAGCGCGGCGACAGCCTGCGGCAGCTCGGCGAACGGCTGGGCTGGGACTGGTCGTTGTTCGGCAAGATGGAGAACGGTGAGACGCTGGGCGGCCCCGAAGTCGTCCAGGCCCTCGACCAGCACTACGGGACGCCGGGACTGCTGCTGGCGCTCTGGGAACTGGCGGTGAGCGACCAGACCCAGTTCCGCGAGCGGTACCGCCGGTACATGGCGCTGGAGGCGGAGGCCACCAGCCTCTGGCACTTCGCGGTGAGCGTGCTCCCTGGACTGCTGCAGACGCCGGAGTACGCGCGGGAAGTCCTCGCCGCGGGCGGCCTCAAGGGCGAGGAGCTGGAGCAGCAGGTGGAGGCCCGGATGGGTCGGTGCGAACGGCTGGAGGGGGACGATGCGCCGCCGTTCCGCACGATCCTGTCGGAGGCAGTGCTGCGGACGCCCCTGCGCGATGCGGGGGAGTGGCGGGGGCAGTTGGAGTATCTGGGGACCTTGGTCGAGCGCGGAGCGGTAACTCTTCAGGTGCTGCCGTTCAGCGCGGGACTCTACGGCTTGGACAGCACTGCCGTGATGTTTCTGCGCTTGCCCGACGGGCGTACTGTGGCGTACGCCGAGAACGCCTATCGCGGTGAGCTGATCGAGGAAAACGTGCCGGTCGATCGGCTGCAACGTGCCTACGATGCGGTGCGCGATTTGGCGTTGTCCCCGGCCGAATCGCGGAAGTTCGTCCTGCGCCTGTTGGAGGAAGTGCCGTGTGTCCCGTTGACCTGAGCGTTGCTACCTGGCGCAAGAGCAGCTACAGCAACTCGGACGGAGGCGAATGCATCGAGGTCTCCGACGACTTCGCCGCCGTCGTCCCTGTGCGTGACAGCAAGGACCCGCAGGGCCCGGTGCTCGTGTTCCCGGAGGGCGGTTGGTCCTCGTTCGTCGAGGCCGTGAGGAACGGCGAGTTCGGCGTCTAGCACACCCAACGACTCGGCCCCCGCGACCGGTTGACGGACTCGCGGGGGCCGGTCAGGGCCGCGCCGGATTCTGCGGGTCGGATCAGCGGCCCAGCGCCTTGGCGAGTTCGTCCTTGGTCATCGAGGAGCGGCCTTCGATGTTCTTCTTCCTGGCCTCGTTGTAGAGCTGGTCGCGCGTTGGACCCTTTGGTCCTGTGCCTTTGCCGGACCGCTCGCCGCCTCTCTGGGGTGCGGACTTGGGGTCCTGTGTGGACGTGCGGCCGGCGGTCTTCGCTTCACCGGAACGCGCGCGCTCCTTGTTCACCGTACGGGCGGCGATCTCCTTGGCCCTGGCGGCCGAGGCGCCCCTCTCCTCCTGGCTCTCCTTGATCCGTTCGTACTGCCGTTCACGCTTCTGGCTCGACCCTGCGGGCATGGCGATACCTCCTGGTCCGGTAGCGGTCATCGGGTTCCACGTCGGCTCCCGGTCATGCGTCCACGGCAGGAGAATCACCGGATCGGCGATGGGCCCGCGGTGCCGACCCCGAGTCGGTCCAGATCGTTGCGATTGGCCCTGCCCCGGTGCCGCGGCATCCGCTGAAATGGCCAGGTCGCCACCGATGCGTACGGCACCCGGCAACCCCCTTCTGCGCGGTCGACCCGGGTTCCATCACCCGCCGAAGGGATCCCCATGTCAGAACTGGTCGGCTTCGTCGCCGCGGCCCTGGTCATCATCGTGGTGCCCGGCCCCGATCTGACCCTGCTGCTGGCCGTCACCGCCCGATCGGGACGGCATGCCGGAATCGCGACCGCGGCGGGGATCATGCTGGGCCACGCCGTGCTGGCCGCGGCCGCGGTGGCCGGTCTGACGGCCCTGCTGACGGCCTCGGAACTCGGCTACACCGTCCTGCGCCTCGTCGGTGCCCTCTATCTCGTCCACCTCGGCGTCCGAGCCCTGGTGGACTTCGTCCGTCTGCGCCGGAGCGGGGCAGGGGAGGCTCCGGCTCACCCTCACGCCCGGCACACCCGTCCTGACGCGGGACGTGTCGCGCGGGTCTCCTTCCGGCAGGGCCTGGTCAGCAACCTCGTGAACCCCAAAGTGGCGGCCTTCTACCTGTCCCTCTTCCCCCAGTTCACCCTGCCGGGCCTGACGACGACCGCCGCGCACACCGTGCTCGCCGGGCTCTTCTGGATCATGACCCTGCTCTGGCTCTCCTTGGTCCTCCTGCTCCTGGCCCGCGTCGAGGGTCTGCTGCGCCGCCCCGCCGTTCGGCAGGGCCTCGCCGGGTTGTCGGGCGTGAGCCTGGTCGGCCTGGGAGGCGCTCTGGCGCTGCGTGGCTGACCCCGGACGGTGAACTGCCGCAACGGCGCACAGCGTCACAGGGTCCGGCTCTTTCTGCCCGTGGTGGAGGCGAAGCCCAGCCAGGTGTGCCGGTTGCCCGCCCAGCACCAGCCGACCTTGGGGGCGTTGCGGCGTTCGCGGCCGTCCCGTCCGGTGCCGTTGCTGATCCAGATCGCCGGGGTGCGGGCGTCCAGCGTGCCGTTGGCCTTGCGCAGCCGGGAGCCGATGGTCATGAAGCAGCGGTTGCGCTCCAGGGCGTCCGGCTGCTGCAGCACCCAGTGGATGCCCTCGGTGAGCAGCAACGGGGTGCGGGCCTCACCGGTGAGTGCGGGCAGCGCCTCGTCCGGGCTCCAGTTGGCCATCCGGTCGCCGCGGTCGAGACCGGTGAGGAGGTAGAGCGGGGCGCCGGGCGGCGTGACGGTGTCGAGCGGGGCGAAGAGATCGACGTCGGACATGTCCGAGACGACGAAGCCGGGCTTGTCGTCGCGGCGGAGCAGCGGCGCGAGGGCGGATGCGGGGGCACGGTCCGGGTGGACGGCGAGCAGGGTGCCCTCGCCGTCCGCACCGGCCTCGGCCGACTCGGCGAAGGCGCGCAGCTCGGCGGCGGACAGCCCTGCGATCTCGTGCACCCCCGTCTCGATCAGTCGCTCGGCCTGCCGGCTCAGGGACGGGAGGACGGGGAGAGGAGTGGCGGGTGTGGCGTCGGGCACGGGACTCCCAGGGGTCGCGACGTGGACAGGCTTTGCGGCAACGACACAGTCCACCGGAACGTTCCCGTCCCCGCATGCCGTCGCACATTGGCCATGATCACGCCGCTTCGGCGAGCGAGCACTGGTCGGCCCGCGGTGCCGGTCCGAGAGGGTGGCCGCCGACCGGTCCGGGAGGGTGGCCGCCGGCCGGTCCGGGAGGGTGGCCCTCGGCCGGTCGGCCATGTGAGTGACGTGGCGGGGTACTCGGCGCGAGATACCGGGCGCGCACGCAGCGGGGAGGCGAGCCTGGTCGCACCGGGTCGGCAGCGACCCGTACAGCGTGTCGGGAGGCTCGTCAATGCGCAGTGTCGGCGTGGAGGAGGAACTCCTCCTGGTGGACGCCAACTCCGGAGAGCCCAGGGCGCTGTCCGCGGCCGTCCTGGCCTCCGCCACCGGGACCTCGGGTGACACGGAGGAGCACGGATTCGAGGCCGAGCTGCACCGGGAGCAGCTGGAGTTCGCCACCCGGCCGCAGACCGGTATGACGGAGCTGTGGAACGAACTCCGCAGATGGCGCCGTGAAGCGGCGCACCACGCCGGGCGGTTGGGGGCGGCCGTGGCCGCACTGGCCACCTCCCCGCTGGAGGCCAGTCCCTCCATCAGCTCCGAGGAACGCTATCGGTGGCTGCAGGAGCAGTTCGGGCTCACCGCTCAGGAGCAGCTCACCTGCGGATGTCACGTCCATGTGTCCGTGGCATCGGATGAGGAAGGTGTCGCCGTCCTCGACCGCATGCGCCCGTGGCTGCCGGTGCTGCTCGCCCTGAGCGCCAACTCCCCCTTCTGGCAAGGGCAGGACAGCCGGTACGGCAGCTATCGCAGCCGCGTGTGGGGGCGGTGGCCGTCGGCCGGGCCGGCGGAGATGTTCGGCTCCGCCGAGCGTTACCACGCGCAGGTGGAAGCGATGCTGGAGACGGGGGTTCTCCGTGACAAGGGCATGATCTACTTCGACGCCCGCCTGTCGCACAAGTACGACACGGTCGAGGTGCGCGTGGCGGATGTCTGCCTCGACCCCTCGACCACGCTCCTTCTCGCGGCGCTGACGCGCGGCCTGGTCGAGCGGGCGGCCCAGCAGTGGAGGGCCGGTGAGCCGCCGGTGCCGCACGGGGTGGGCGTGCTCCGGTTGGCGGCGTGGCGAGCGGCCCGGTCGGGGCTGGACGGCGACCTGCTGCACCCCCTCACCATGCGCCCCGAATCCTCCGACTCCGTGGTGCGCGCGCTCTTCGAGCATGTGCGGGAGGTCCTCGACGACGGTGACCGGGCTCTGGTCGAGGAGGGACTGCAGGAGTTGTCACGCCGCGGTACGGGTGCCAGGTTCCAGCGCGAACTCTTCCGGCGGACCGGCAGCTTGCGGGATGTGGTGGTCGAGTGCGCGAGGCGTACGGCAGGCTGAGGCCGAACGCCGCAGCGGACCGCGCCCGGCAGGGCGCTCGCGCCGTCACGGTCAGGGTTCCGAAGCCCGGCGCGCCGCACCGGAATGGGATGACGTCCGCTCGGGCACCCGATGACGGATGAATCGCCGGGTGGTCCTCGGACAGCGAGAGGACCGAGCACCCCTCAAGCACGTACGGGCCGGAGCCCGGGAACAGGTGGACTGACATGACACACGGTCAACAGCCTGAGACAGAGGTGACGGTCACCCTCAGCGAATGCACCCGGAGGGACGCAGCCGCGGTCCTCGACGTGCTGTACGCCTGCTACCTGTCGGACGACGCGACCCCACCCGACCGGCACGGGACCGCGACGGTGTGGACCGCCACGCTCGACATCGCGCGCCCGCGCGCTTCACTCGCCCCGACACGGCTGGACGCTCCCGTGGTGGCCCGCATCCTCGGCAGCCACGCCTCGGTGGACTATCTCGAGCAGGTCCTCACCGAAGCCTTCGTGGTGCACGACGAGGGTGGAGCCTCCGGTGACCAGGAGAAGGACGTGCAACTCCGGCTGCAGAGCGGGTGAGACGGGTGCGGCGCCCAGTGGTCGCCCGGACGGCCCACGACCAGGTGCCGGCGCCGCCTCTTGCGGGCACACATCATCGGCCGCACTGTTGGGAGTCACGATGGCATTTCTTCGCAGTCCTGCGGCCCGCGCGTGGAGGACCGAGGAGATGACGCGGTGCGTGCGGGCGGCCAGGGGAAGGAAGGCGCGGTGAGGACGACGGCGGCCCGGTACGAGGGGGAGAACGAGCGGCCTCTGGCGCTGCTGCACGTGAGCGCCCCCGAGGCCGAGGGCCCGGAGGATGTCCAGGTGGACGCCTCCGGCAGGGTCCTGACCGGAACGGGGGACGGCCGGATCCTGCGGTTCACCCTCGACGAAGCCGGGCGTACGGACCACTCCGAGGTACTCGCGCGGACCGGTGGACGACCTCTCGGTCTTGAGGTGACGGCCGACGACGGACTTCTGGTGTGCGACGCCCGACGCGGTCTCCTGCGCGTCGACACCCGAGCGGGTTCGGTGGAGGTCCTGGCCGATGAGGTGGACGGGCGTCCGCTCCGGTTCTGCAGCAATGTCACCGAGGCGAGCGACGGCACGGTGTACTTCACGGTCTCCAGCCGCCGCCACGGACTGGAGGCATGGCTCGGCGACATCCTTGAGCACACGGGGACCGGGCTGCTGGTGCGCCTCCGGCCGGGCGGTGAGCCAGAAGTCCTGCTCGACGGGCTGCAGTTCGCCAACGGCGTGGCGCTCGCTCCGGACGAGTCGTTCCTGATCGTCGCGGAGACCGGCGCGTACCGGCTCACCCGGTTCTGGCTGACCGGGCCCCGGGCCGGTCGCCGGGACACCTTCCTCGACGGTCTGCCGGGCTTTCCCGACAACATCTCACGAAGCCCGGGCGGACTGTACTGGATCGCGATCGCGAGCCCGAGGGAACCGGCCCTGGACTGGCTCCACCGCAGATCAGGAACGGTCCGGCGGGCCGCCGGGGCCATGGGAGCCGCGGTCACCAGGCTCAGAGCCCGGCCTCGTACTACGGTCAGGGTCCTGGCCGTCGATTCGGAGAGCCGGATCGTGCACGACCTCGTTCTCCGTCGCTCGCCCTATCGCATGGTCACCAGTGTCTGCGCGTTCGGCGACGGGCTCGTGCTGGGAAGCCTGAACGAACGCGGCGTCGCCGTGTGCGGTCCGCCTCGGACCCGGTGACGAGTGGCCGGACCGGGCCGCGCGATTCAGGTGTGAGCGGGCGCCCCTGTCGGCCGGGGCATCTCGAAGGAGCGTTGCTGGTGGGCACGTGGGAGTTGGGTGAGAGCTTCGACAGCGGCCTGGGCGAGGTCCGATGGGACCGGCTGGGCGATCCGGGCGGCGCACCTCTCGTCCTGCTGCACGGCACGCCGTTCTCCTCGTTCATCTGGCGTGATGTCGCTCCGGCTGTGGCCCGCAGCCGCTCGGTGTACGTCTTCGACATGCCGGGTTACGGCTCCTCGGCCATGGTCGAAGGACAGGACCTGTCCCTGGACGCGCTGGCCTGCGTCTTCGCCGACCTGCTCGGGCACTGGGGGCTGGACCGCCCGGACGTCGTCGCCCACGATTCCGGCGGCGCCGTCGCGCTGGGCGCGCACGTGGACCGCGGTGTCCCCTACCGCAGCCTGGTCCTGGTCGACGCGGTGTCGCTGTCCCCGTGGGGCAGCGCGTTCTTCGGGCTGGTGGGGGAGCACACGGAGGTCTTCCGCCAACTGCCGGGGACATTGCACCGGATGATGCTCCGCGAGTACGTCGCCACGGCGAGTTCGCCGGGCCTGCGCCCGGAGGTGCTGGACACCCTGACCGCGCCGTGGCTCGGAGCGGACGGGCAGGCAGCCTTCTACCGTCAACTCGCCCAGCGGCGCGCGGACCCGTCGTACACCGACCGCATCCACCGCGGCTACACCGGGATCGATCTGCCGGCCCTGGTGTGCTGGGGCGCCGAAGACACCTGGGTCCCGGCCGAACGCGGCCGTGAGCTCGCCGGCCTCATCGCAGGTTCCGAACTCCGCGTCATCGAGGGCGCGGGCCACCTGCTCCCCGAGGACCGCCCCGCCGAACTCACCGCCGCGCTGCTCGCCTTCCTGCAGCGCGGCGAGGGTTGACTCGGGTACCGATCCCAGTCGTGGAGTTCACCGGACGGCCGCCGTCAGGTCACGTTCGGCTGGACCCTGACGGTGCCGGGTGTCGCCGGGCCGCCCGAGGTGGAGAAGGCCGTTCAGGAATTCCTTGTGGCCGCCCTCGGTGCCACATGCGGGGCGGAGCGGAACCGCTGACGGCCCCGGGCGCCTGGCGCGTGGTGTCGCTCCTCCGCCAATGAGCCCGTACGGCAGTACGCCTCCCCCGGCAAAGGTGCCGGGGGAGGCGTACTGCCGTACGGGCGTTCCTGCCGACCTGGATCAGGCGCCGTCTGCTCGGACCGTGTCGTACGAGAGGTGGAGATGGGCTCGGCGCGTGCGGTCGGCGCCGTTCACCGGATGTCCGTCTTCTTCTCGCCGACAACGGCCGCCGTGCTGTGCTGCTGCATCGCAGGTCCGTCGTCGGGCGCGTCCGCGCCGACGTTGCCGTGGTCCGGGGCGCCCGCGACCCGGTTCGGCAGCTTCGCCGCGACGACGATCGTCACCACGGCGAGGGCGGTCGCGATGCCGAAGGCCAGCTTCATCCCGCTCACCTGTGCGGGCACCGCGGCGACGCCGTCGGCGACCAGGTGGCTGGAGCGTGCGGACATCACCGTCACCACAAGCGCGGTCCCGAACGCTGCGGCGACTTGCTGCAACGTCCCGAGCATCGAGCTGCCGTGCGAGTACAGGTGCGGGGGAAGCCCGCCCATGCCGAGTGTGAAGACCGGGGTGAACGTCGCCGCCAGGCTGACCATCAGCAGCGCGTGCAATCCCAGCACCTGCCAGAACGGCATCGTCAAGGAGACCTGGGTGAAACCGCCGAGGGCGAGCACCATTCCGATCGAGCCGGGCAGCACCAGGGGCCGGCTGCCGAACCGGTCGAACGTCTTGCCGATGGTCGGCCCCAACAGGCCCATCACCAGACCGCCCGGCATCATCAGCAGACCGGTCTCCAGCGGGGTGAGCCCCCGCAGGTTCTGCAGGTACAGCGGCAGCAGGATCATCGACCCGAGCATCGCCAGGAACCCGATGGACATGAGGGCCAAGGACAGGCTGTAGGTCCGGTGCCTGAGGGTGCGCAGGTCCATCAGGGGTGCACCGGTGCGCTGCAGCTTGAGTTGGCGGATCACGAAGACCGCGATGGCCGCGGAGCCCGCGGCGACGATGCCGATGGCGGTGCCGACCTCGCCATCACCCTCGCCGAAGAGGCTCAGGCCGTACACCAGGCCGCCGAAGCCGAGCGTCGCCAGGACGACGCTGGGCCAGTCGATCGAGCTCACCTGCTGCTCGCTGATGTTCTCCACCTTGCGCAGTCCGAACAAGGTCACCAGAGCCGCGATCGGCAGGACGGCCACGAACAGCAGTCGCCAGGACCCGACCTGCAGGATCAGGCCGGACACGGCGGGGCCGAGCGCGGGCGCCACCGAGATCGCCAGGGTGACGTTGCCCATCACCCGGCCGCGGTCCTGCTCGGGGACCACGATCATCAACGTGGTCATCAGCAGGGGCATCATCACAGCTGTCCCCGCCGCCTGCACGATCCGACCGAGCAGCAGCACCTCGAAGGCCGGCGCGACGGCTGAGAGTGCCGTACCCGCGAGGAACACACCCATCGCGATCCCGTAGGCCCGGCGGGTGGTGACCCGCTGCAGGAACCAGCCAGTGACGGGAATCACCGCGGCCATGGTGAGCATGAACGCGGTGGACACCCACTGCGCGGACTGCTCGGTGATGTGCAACGAGTCCATCAACCGCGGGATGGCGTTGATCATGATGGTCTCGTTGAGGATCACCACGAACGTGGCCAGTACCAGCAACCGCACCACCGTCGGGGTACGCCCCGCCCGTACGGCCGGTTGTTGTGGGATCGCAGCCGACATGGCAGCACCTCGCTGGGATTACGGGTCACAGGCGCCTCGCAGCCAGGGCTGCCGGCGTGGACGTGGGTCATGGCACCGGTGAAGACCGGCATGACCGGCGGAACTCATCGGTCGCCCCGAGTGTTCCGCATCACCGCGCAGATCTCCCCCGAATTTTCCTCTGCCCCAAGAGGGTATTCCTTGTCCGCCCCCGACCCGGCAAGCGGGTCCCGAACGCCGTGCGAACGGTTCGTCCCCCACCTGGCTCCGGTCCAGGTCCGCCTGGCTCCGGTCCAGGTCCGCGCGCGCAGCCGTACACGGCACGGTCGCCGCCTTCGCCTTGCGCATCGTCTCGACGACTCCGTCCTTGGCGGAGGGTGAGCAGGCGCCGCGCGGCTGGGGAAGAGGTCGCTCGCTTCGTCCTGAAATGTGCGCGGTGACTGCGGTCTTGAGCTGTCGATACGCGAAGCCGTTCACGGCATGCGTCGTGGTGCAGCGCAGGCGATGTCAGCGGTGGCGCGGACTCTGCGCGCGGTGCTTGGCCCGTGAGGGTGCGAAGCTCAGCAGGAGCAGCGCCGCCAGCATGGGGGCGGTGAGAAGTACGAGGTTGGTCATCGTCTGCCTCACTTCCTATGGCTGTGTCTTGTTCGCCTGACCGGTGACGGCTGTGACCAAACACCTCTCCTTCATGCGGGGCGCAGGACATGTCCGCCATGGCGCAAAAGGGGCGGCGCCTCGGCAGTTCCAGGGAGGCGTAGCCCGATGTCCCGCCTGCGCTGCCAGGGTGGTGAAGGTTCAGACCGGCTCGGTGCGGGTGATCGAGACCAGCACGTCGACACGACCGGGCTCGTCCCGCCCGGCGAGGTGGTCGGTGACGGCGGCCCGCACGCGTTCGCGGACGTCCCGGGCGGTGTCCAGCACACGCCGCGACTCGTCGACGATGCAGCGCACCTCGACGTGCCAGCCCGGTGGGTCGTGGGTGTGGACGGTCCGGATGCCGGCTTCGGGCGGAGCAGTCGGGGAGTGCGTGCCGTGTCCGCCGCGGACGGCCGCGGCCAACTGGTGGCGCAGACCGGGCTGCAGGTCTCTCACCCCGGGGGCGGAGAGGGCCGCGCGAGCAGCGGCCCGGTGGAGGGCGCTCACCTCACGGTCGTTCACGAGGTCCGCCCTCCGGGCCGGGTGGCTTCGCGCGGGCGGCGGGGGTGGAGGCGCCCCGTGACGTCCACTATCTCGATGTCGACGGTGGTGACGGCCAGTCCGAGGACCCGGTCCGCGGCGCGGAGCACGGCCTGACGTACCAGATCGGCCCGTTGGGGCAGCGGTGCCCCCAGTCCGGAGGCCAGGGTGAGGGCGACATGCACGCCGGTGCCGTCCCCCGTGGGGGTCAGACGGCAGCTGCACGCCTGTGTGCCGGGAACGGTGTCGGCTGCCCGCCGGAGGACCTTCGCGGCCGCGGTCTCCGAGATCCGCAGGTCGCGCGCGGGGTCGTCCAGCAGGAGCGTGCGCCCGATCCGGACCTCGGTGCGTACGGCGTCGATGACCCGCCCCGCGAGTGTGGTCCCGCTCGGGCGCTCCCGGGTGCGGAGCGCGAGCGTGGCCCGGTCGAGAGCCGTCAGTCCTTCGACCGCCTGTGTGCAGTACGGGCAGGAGGCGATGTGCGGGTCCAGCGGGCCGGTGCGGTCACGGGCCTGCTCCCAGGCCAGGCTCAGCGGGCGTCCGCAGGGCAGCCGCTCGTCCCCGGCCATCAGGGCGGCGTCGCCCGACCGCAGCACGGTGGGGCGTGCGCCGGTCCTTCCCGGTGGGGCGCTGCCGGCATAAGGGGAGTGCGAGTCGTCTAGCGCCATGACGTCATCTCCTTCGTCAAGGAGCGCCGCGCGCGGAAGAGCCTGCCGCGCACGGACTGTTCGCTGGTGCCCATCACCTGGGCGATCTCTTCGTAGTGCAGACCGTGCAACTCCCTCAGCACCCAGCATGCACGCTGGTCGGCGGGGAGTGAACCGAGCGCCCGGGCCAGGGCCGCGGTGGCGGCGTCGGCCTCGGCGGCGCGCTCGGGGGAGGCGTGCGCGTCGCGGGTGGTGGGCTCGGGGGCGTTCTCCAGGGACACGGTGGGCGTCCGCCGGCGGAGGGTGTTGAGACACCGGTTGGTGACGATGCGGTACATCCAGGTTCGGAACTGGGCGTCGCCGCGGAACTCCGGGAGCCGCCGCCAGGCGCGGATGAAGGCGTCCTGCACCGCGTCCTCGGCGTCCGCGAGGTTGCCGAGGAGATGGACGGCGAGCGCCAGCAGTGCGGGGGTGTGCCGGCGGACGAGAACGGCGAAGGCGTCGTCGTCGCCCTCGCCCGCCCGTACGGACAGCAGCCAGTCCTCCGCCGCGTCCAGCCCGTCGTCCCCGGACGCCGCGGCCGGCCCGTCCTTCCCGGCCGCCGTGCTGCCGGGAAGTGCCTGGCCTGGTCCGCCGGGCGGGGGCGGCGCGCCCTCTTCCCGTGGGGGCGATCGGAAGCCGTTCTGCTCGCGCATCGGTTCTCACTTGCGGTTCCGGGGCCGCCGTCACTCTGCGTGCGGGCCTTATGGGCCATTTCTGCATCCTATGCGAGAAATGTTCTTTTTCTGCGTGAGGGTTTCCGCTGCGGGGTGTCCAAGCAGTGACGGGCATCGACGTGATGCCCGCTCGGGACCTCTATCGCCGAGGAGCATCCTCATGACGGACACGACCAGCCCTCCCGCCACAGGCAGAGGCCACTCGAACGAGACCGGCAAGGAACGGCAGGGCGGAAAGAAGCCCCGGTCCCCCGAGGACCGCGGGCGTACCACGATCTCGGACAGTGTGGTCGAGAAGATCTCCGCGATGGCCACGCGCGAGGTACCGGGCATCCACAGCCTCGGCGCGGGCATGGCCCGGCGTATCGGAGCCGTCCGTGACCGCGTCCCCGCCGGCAAGCCGGGCCTGACGCGCGGTGTGAGCGTCGAGGTCGGCGAGCGCCAGGCAGCGGTGGATCTCGATGTCGTCGTCGAGTACGGCGTCTCGATATCCGATGTCGCGGGCGAGGTGCGCGCGAACGTCATCGCGGCCGTGGAGCGGATGACCGGCCTGGAGGTCGTCGAGGTGAACATCGCCGTGGACGACGTCCATCTGCCCGACGAGGAGGACGAGACTTCGGAGGAGAGCGAGGGCCGCGTGGCGTGAGCCGCGGGTCCCCCTCGGGACACGAGACAGGTGAGTGAGGGATGACCAAGCCAACGATCGGGCTGCTGACGGGCATGGTCCTGGGGTTCGCCGGCTACTTCGGAGGGTTCGGGGCGTTCGTGGTGGTGGCCGCCCTGGGTGCCCTGGGGCTGATCATCGGCGGCTTCCTGCAGGGTGACCTCGCCCTGGGCGACTTCGTACGTCCCCGGGAGGAGGCGCGTCGCCCGCGCGACGAGGGGCGCCGTACGCGGAGCCCCGGCCCCCCGCAGTCCAGGACACAGTCCAGGCCGCCGTCCCGGAGTGACACCGGACCTGTCCGGAGCCGGGTCTCATGACCACGCGGCCCTCCGCTCCCGCGCTTCCCGGAGCGTCCGGGGGCGCGGGAGCGGGCGGGCGGCTTCCGCCACCGGCCGAGCGCGGAGCAACCGTGATCCCGGAGAAGGTGGTGGCCCGCATCGCTGTCCGGGCGGCGCGAGAGGCGTTGCTCCGGCAGCCGGCCCCGCCACTCGTGCGGAGCGTCCTGGCCGACCCCCGCTCCTCGGCGGTGGTCCACCGTGGCGCGGCCCGGCTGGGCCTGACCGTGGAACTGCCTTACCCCATCGACATCGCCGACGCGTCCCGCCGCGTGCAGGAGCACGTCGCTCAGCGCGTGGCCCAGCTGACCGACCTGCGCGTCACCGACGTCAACCTCGTCATCGGCCGACTGGTCTCCGTCGAGAGCCAGGAAGGCCGACGGGTGGCCTGAACCCGGCACGCTCCCTGAATCCAAAGGCAGGACGGGCCACGGGCACGGGGCAGCCGCGTAGGGACAAGGGCCGCGGAAGGAGGTGCTCATGACCCGCCATCAGACGCCCACCTCGCCCGGTTCCGGGGACACGACCCCGAACGGACGCCCCGCCGCCCAGGGCACACGGACACCGCTGGACAAGCCTCCGCGGTCTGCCGGGACATCTGCCGACGGCCCGTCAACACCCCTCCCTGCGACCGGTGATGACCGTCGTCGACGTGGTGACGTCCCGGACAGTCCGCACCGGCCGTGGTCGACACGGCGCGCTCCGGCCGCAGTTGTCGCGCTGGGTCTGCTGCTGGCCGCCGGGACGCTGCTCTACGAGGTCGTCCGGGTCCGTACCGGCCACGAAGCCGCCTCCTGGCGCAAGGAGTTGGCCGATGAGCTGGCGACCCGCCCCCTGGACGACGTCTGGGTGCTCACCGGTGCCGCCGTCGCGGCGGCGCTCGGACTGTGGCTGGCCGTCCTGGCGCTGACCCCCGGACTACGTCACCACCTGCCGCTCCGCGTCACCGGCGGCACGGACAGGCACACGCACACGGACTCGGCGCGCGCGGTGCTGGACCGTGCCGGCGCCCGGCAACTGCTGCGCGACGCCGCCCTTCGCGTCCCCGGTGTGAGCCGGGCCAAGGTCCGGGTCCGCAGACGCGGGATACGCGTGCGCGCGGACGCGGGATTCCGCGACCTGGACGAGGTCCGTGCCGACCTCACCGACGTCCTGGCCCACGAACAGACGGACCGGCTCGCCCTGGCCCGTCCGCTGCGGCTGAGAGTCCGCGTACGGCGGCGCCCCAGGTGACGGCAGCACGAACCCCATCGAACGTCGTACGAGCCGCCGCTCAGGGGGAGTTGGAGGAGCGATGAGAACCCAGTCCACCATCAACCGGGTCCTGCTGGCGTCGATCGGCATGGTGCTGCTGGGCGGCGGACTCCTCGTCCTCGCCGGGGGTTTCGACATCTACCGGCACTGGGATCTGAACCCTCCCGTCGGCTGGCCGCTGACCGCACCCGACGACGTCCTCCTCTCCACCGCCGATCGCACGGCATGGACCGATCAGGACTGGTGGTGGCCGGCCGTGATCGCAGGACTGGCCATCGTCCTCCTGCTGGCCCTGTGGTGGTTCCTCGCTCAGCTGCGCCGGCACCGCCCCGGCCGTATGCCCGTGGGGAGCCCGGACCGCCGGCAGGGCGTACAGCTGCGGGACGACGCGCTGAGCGACGCCCTCGCCGCCGACGCCGGAAGCCTCCCGGGCGTCCGGAACGCCGCGGTACGCCTCACGGGCCGACCCTCACGCGCCGAGGCCCACATCGGCCTCGTCCTCGATCCGGACGGGGCTCCCGACGCGGTGCTGGAGGCGCTGTGGAGCGGTCCGGTCGAGCGGGCCCGCCGCTCCGCCGGGTGGCAACACCTGCCCGTCTCGGCCTCCTTGCAGGTCGCCCGTCGAGCACCGCACCGCGCCGACTAGCGATGGGTCCGCCGGACGGAGCGCCGGAACCTCCCGGCGATGACGTGGCGTCGCACGGACGGACCGGTCCCTTCGCACGGACCGGTCCCGTCGCACGGACCGGTTCCGTCGCACGGACCGGTTCCGTCGCACGGGTCGATACTGGAGGCGTGGACGTCGTTCCCCGAGCGCGCGTGGACCTCCGGGCCCGGCTGGGCGGCGCGCTCTTCAGCCGCGTCGCAGGGCCGGAGGGCCCGGCCAACCGCGCCCGGATCCACGACACACCAGGGCCACGGTGGTTCGCACCGGACGCGGCCATCCGCACCGTCCACGGCGACGCCTCCATGTTCATCGGCGGGCTCAGCGCCCTCCTGTTCCAGTCGCTGCACCCCCTCGCCATGGCAGCGGTCGCCGCCCACTCCGGCTACCGGGACGAACCGTGGCAGCGTCTCCAGCGCACCAGCACCTTCCTCGCCGTCACCACCTTCGGCACGGCACAGGACGCACAGCGCGCGGTCGACCGCGTACGGAAGGTCCACCGGAGCGTGCGGGGCACCACACCGGCCGGCGAGACGTACTCGGCAGCCGACCCGGATCTGCTCGGCTGGGTCCACGTCGCCGAGGTCGACAGCTTTCTCCGCGCCCACCGGCGCTACGGCGCGCAGCCGCTCGACGCCGCAGGCCGCGACGCGTACATCGCCGACACGGCCCGTGTGGCGACCGCGCTCGGCGTCATCGACCCGCCGCGCACGCAGGAGGAACTGGCGGCCCGTATCGCCGCCTACCGCCCTCACCTGCGCGCCACGCGCGAGGCCCACGAGGCGGTCCGCTACGTCCTGCTGCACCCGCCGCTGCCCTGGATCGCGCGCGGTCCGTACGCCGTTCTCGGCGCGAACGCCGTGGCCACGCTTCCGGTGTGGGCGCGGGACGCACTGAGGCTGCCGCGCCTCGCCGGGGTGGACAGCACCTGCGTCCGGCCCGCCGGACGAGCCCTCACCGCCGCCATCCGCTGGGCGATGGCCCGCCCGCCGGCCACCGCTTGACCAGACTGGCGCGGAACGGCCGTGCGTTTCGAACGGGGCCGCGGTCCCGCCCGCCCGCGGTCGGTGGCGGGAGAGCGGGACCGCCGCCGGCTACCGCTCAGCCCCAGGTGGTCTCCGCGTGCCACCAACGGGCCAGTTCCTCCAGCCGGTTGCTCACCTCCGCCTCCGACGCCCCCGTGACGACCGCATGGGCCGCGGAGTCCACCGCGTGGCGCATCCCCTCGCCCACGGCGCCCACCTCCAGATGGACGGTGAGGTGGACCCCCGGGACCGGGCACGGACCGGCCGGTGGCTCGAAGCGGCCCGTGCCGGGCGGGAGGGAGATCCAGCCGTACGTCTCGGCCGGAGCGCCGAGCCCGGTGTCCGCGGAGAGCTCCAGCCCGCACTGGGCACGAAGGCCCTCCTTCGCGAGATGGACTCCGAAGGCCCGCTCGTACGTCTCGGCGATGGGCCCTCCGCCCGCGCGGCTTGCGATCTCGCACAGCACCGGTGCTCCGTCGTCCCCCACCCAGGCTTCCAGGTGGAAGCTGCCCGGCATCGGGGAGGCGGGCAGTGCTGCGACGACGTCGGAGGTGAACGCGGTGAGCCGTGCCGTCAGCGGGTCACCGGCGTCGAGCATCACGCTGCTGAGGGCGGACGCGTCCCGCAGATGTTCGGCCACGCCCGTGTTGTAGCGGGAGGGCCAGCAGTGCAGCACCTCATGGCCGCGCATGATGCCGTCGACGTGGAAGAACTCCCCGTGGGCGAAGGACTCCGCCATCCACTGGCCCGCCACGAAGGGGACGGTACGCGGCCGTCCCGGGTCCAGGAACGCGTCCACGTCCTTCTCGCTCCGCAGGGCGGCGAATCCCTCGGCGCCGGCGCCGAACCGCGGCTTGACCACGACGGGGAAGCCGTGCGCGTCGACGAAGTCGAGGAGGCCCAACGGGTCGTCGACCGGGGCGAATTCGGGTACGGCCAGCCCTGCCGCACGCGCCAGCCGCTTCATCACCACCTTGTCGCGGTAGGCGAGGGCGGACACTCCGGGCTGTCCGGGCAGGCCCAGCCGGTCGCGCAGACGGGCCGCGCGCAACACGTCGTCCTCGCTGGTGCTCGCCACCAGATCCACACCGAAGGCGCGTGCCGCCTCCTCCGCGACGACGTCGGTGGCCCAGCTCTCGTAGTCGTCGACCAGCCGGTGGCCCAGGAAGCGTTCGGTGACGAGGTCGCCGGTCCCGGCGACCGCCTTCCGCGGCGTGACCAGGACGACGTCGGACGCTGCGTCGCCCAGCCAGTTGTGGAGGGGCCGCCGGTCGAGCGGCCGGCGGGAGAAGAGAAGCACTTTCGGCATGTCAGATCCTCGCGGGGACGGTGGAACCGGCTGGGAGCAGAGCGCCCTGATGGTGGATCAGGGCGTTCCCGGGCGTACCGGTCTCCGCGTGCTCGACGCTGCAGACCACCAAGTGGTGGTCTCCGAGCCGGACTTGGCGGTAGCGGAAGCCGATGAGCCGGGCCGCGCAGCCGTCGAGCAGCGGAACTCCCCGCGGTCCGGTGCTCCACCGGGTGGGCGGGGCGAAGCGGTCGACACCCCGGGCCGCGAACCGTTCGGCCAGGTCTGTCTGGTCAGCCGACAGGATGTGGAGGCCGAACCACATGCTCCTCTGGAGACGGGCCCACGTGGAGGAGGACTCGGCCAGGGCGAAGGAGACCAGGGCGGGGTCGGCACTGATCGAGGTGAACGAGGTGATGGTGACGCCCGCCGGCCCGGTGGGCGTGGCCGCGGTGAGCACGGCCACGCCGGAGGCGTGCGAACGCAGGACGGAGCGCAGCTCCCTGCCGTCGATCGTCATGCCCGGACCCCGGACGCCCGGAAGGCGGGGCGGGGCAGGCCCAGGTTCTCCCGGAGCGTGGAGCCTTCGTACTCGGTCCGCATGAGCCCGCGGCGCTGAAGCTCCGGTACGACCAGGTCGACGATGTCGTCGAGCCCGCCGGGCAGGTGGGACGGCATGATGTTGAAGCCGTCGGCGGCGCCGTTGCGGAACCAGTCCTCCAGTTCGTCGGCGATGGATTCCGGTGTGCCCAGGAGGAAGCGGTGCCCGCGGCCGCCGGCGACCGAGAGGTAGAGCTGACGAATGGTCAGACCCTGTCGCCGGGCCTGCTCGTAGACGAGCTGCTGCCGGCTGGTGCTGCCCTCCGTGGGCGGCAGCTCGGGCAGCGGACCGTCCAGGGGCAGGTGGGAGATGTCGATGTCGCCGAGGAGGCCGGTCAGCAGACCGAGTCCGACGACCGGGTCGACGAGGTCCTGCAGCTCGGCGTACTTGTCCTCGGCCTCGGAACGCGTACGCCCGGCCATGACGAAGACTCCGGGGAGGACCTTGACGTGATCGGGGTGGCGGCCATGGGCGGCGACCTGCTCGCGTATGCCTTGGTAGTAGGCCTGCGCCTGGTCGAGGGTCTGCTGGGCGGTGAAGACGACCTCGGCCCACTGAGCGGCGAAGTCCTGCCCGTCGGGTGAGGAACCGGCCTGGACGATGACCGGGTGGCCCTGCGGCGGCCGGGCCACGTTCAGCGGCCCCCGCACCCGGAAGTGCTCACCGCGGTGGCCCAGGATGTGCAGCTTCTCCGGGTCGAAGAAGCGGCCGGACTTCTGGTCGTGGAGGAACGCGTCGTCCTCCCAGCTGTCCCACAGGCCCGTGACCACGTCCATGAACTCGCGTGCGCGGTGGTAGCGGGCCGCATGGTCGGGCTGCTGCTCCAGGTTGAAGTTCCGCGCCTCGGCGTCGGTCACGGAGGTGACGACGTTCCAGCCGGAGCGGCCCTGGCTGAGGTGGTCGAGCGAGGCGAACTTCCGGGCGACGTGGAACGGTTCGTTGTACGTGGTGGAGGCCGTCGCCGTCAGACCGATGCGGGTGGTGTGCACGGCGAGCGCGGACAGCAGCGTCAGCGGCTCGAAGTGGACCATACGGCCCTGGCGGCTCAGCTCGTCGGCGTCCTTGTAGTGCGTCCTGATGCCGGCGCCGTCGGACAGGAAGATCATGTCGAACTTGCCGCGTTCGGCGGTCTGCACCACGGAGCGGTAGTGGTCGAAGTCGAGGCCGCCGTCCGGGCGGGCGTCGGGGTGGCGCCAGGCGGCGACGTGGTGGCCGGGCGCCGGCAGGAAGGCGCCCAGCTTCATCATCCGCCGGGCGTCCTTCCGGTGCCGGCCGGCGCTGTGCGTGCTGGTGTCGGGCTGGTTCGTGGTCACGGTGTTGCTCTCCGATGGAAGGGGCCGGCCGGTCCGGCCGGTGTCGCGGTTCAGCCGAGGCGGCGGGCGGGTGCTCCGTCGAGGTAGGCGCGGATGTCCTGAACGGCGTGGCCGTAATAGGTCGC
>NZ_JBEYUP010000021.1:0-111097 GCF_040643575.1 Streptomyces sp. NPDC047108 | reverse complement strand
CAAACTGGAGTTGTTGCGCGATGAACAAGCGAACCGTGTGCTGTGCAGTGTCCGCTGCCCTCGCATCGACGTTGTTTCTTGGCGGTTGCGGAGGCTCGCGCGCCGCAAGGCCGGGGACACGATGGCGCAGGGCCGCAAGGACGCGCCCGTCGTGCTCGTCGAGTACGCCGACTTCGCCTGCTCGTTCTGCGGGAAGTTCGCCCGCGACACCGAGCCCGGACTCGTACGGAAGTACGTCGAGCGCGGCACTCTCCGGATCGAGTGGCGCAACCTGCCGATCTTCGGCGAGGACTCCGAGCGCGCGGCGCGCGCGGCCTGGGCGGCCGGCGAGCAGGGCCGTTTCTGGCAGTTCCACCGGGCGGCCTACGCCGACGAGGACTCCAAGGCCAAGGGGTTCGGGCCGGAGCGCCTGGACGCGTTGGCGCGTGAGGCCGGGGTCCGCGACCTGAAGCGGTTCCGCCGCGACCTCGGCAGCGACGCGGCGCGCGCGTCGGTGCGCCGCGACCAGGAGGAGGGATACGGACTCGGGGCGACCAGCACCCCGTCCTTCCTCGTCAACGGGCGGCCGATCGCGGGGGCTCAGCCGGGCGAGGTCTTCACCGAGGCGATCGACGCGGCCGCGAAGGCGGCGCGGGAGCAGCCGGGCGGGAAGGGTGCGTCCCGGTGACCGACATCGGCTATCTGGCCGCGTTCCTGGGCGGGTTGCTCGCGCTTCTCAGCCCGTGCAGCGCCCTGTTGCTTCCGGCCTTCTTCGCGTACTCCATACAGTCCCAGGCCCGGCTGCTGGCCCGGACGGGAATCTTCTACCTCGGTCTGGCGACCACCCTGGTCCCGCTGGGCGCGGCGGGTTCCTACGCGGGACGCCTCTTCAGCGCCCACCGTGACCTGCTCATCGCCGTGGGCGGTTGGCTGATCATCGCCTTCGGCGTGGCCCAGATCCTCGGGCTCGGCTTCGCGTCCCGGAGGCTCCAGGCGGCGTCGGGACGTATCCGGCCCACGTCCGCCGCGTCGGTCTACGCACTGGGTGCGGTCTACGGGCTGGCCGGTTTCTGCGCCGGCCCGATCCTCGGGAGCGTCCTGACGGTGGCGGCGGTGAGCGGCAACCCGGTGTACGGGGGCGTGCTGCTGGCGGTGTACGCGCTGGGCATGGCAGCGCCCCTGTTCCTGCTCGCCCTGCTCTGGCAGCGCTACGACCTGGGCCACCGCCGCTGGCTGCGCGGCAGGCCCCTGCGGCTCGGCCGCCTGCGGCTGCACACGACGTCGCTGGCGTCGGGTCTCTTCTTCGTCGCCATCGGCGCGGTGTTCCTGCTCTACGACGGGACGTCCGCGCTGCCGGGCCTGTTCGGCGTCAACAGCGCCTTCACGGCGGAGCGTTGGGCCCAGCGGCTGGGTGCGGCCGTCCCGGACGCCTTGCTGCTGACGGGTGTGGTGGTGGTCGTCGCGGCGGTCCTCGTGGTCCGCGGGGTGCGTGCGCGGCGCCGCGAAGGGGCGCCGGAGGGCGCGGGCCCCGAGGACCGCCTCGGGGCGCCGGGCGGTGCGGACTCGCCCGGCCAGCGGCAGGAGACCTAGCGCACCGGCACCTGAGATGCCTTCCGGCTTCAACGCCCGTTCACTGAAGGGGCGTTGAAGCCGGGGAAGGACGTGGTCCCCTCGCGTGTGACGCGCTGTGCACGGCACCGCACGGTACGCCCCGCCGCCGACATCGTCCACGTCTCGGTCGCGAGGACGGAGGTGATCCGGAGCCGTACCCGTCACCGTACTGCGGGCGGACGCCGGGCGTGATCGGAGAATCCGTGACCGCAGAGTTCCACCGTCGAGGTGGCCCTGGCCGTGATCGACCGCCGACTGGGCGTCCTGCGGGGAGCCTGCGGCGGGCGGTGGATCCGCGGTGACCCGTGCCCGCTGATACCCCCGCAGCAGGTGGGGCGGCCGCGTCGGACCCGCCGCGAGGATGCCGGGACAGGCCAGGGATGCGCCGGGTTCCGGTCATCCCGCGCGGGTCTGGGTGCGCCGTCGTGAACCGCGGTGCACAGGCGTGTCAGCCTCCTCGGTGGCGACGACCGGAGCGGTATGGCGAGGAGGGGGCTCCGTGCTGGGAGCGACGGTGTTCCGGACCGTGGAAGTGGACCCGGCCGACCGGTTCGACTGCTGGCGCGAGCTGATGTCGAAGACCTTGTGTCCCATGGAGATGAGCAGCGAGGACGCGGACCGGTTCCAAGCGGAGACACGGCTGTTGGAACTGGGACCCGTCAGCGTGTGGCCGACCGTGGTGAAGCCCATGACCTGGCGGAGGACGTCCCGGCTGATCCGGCAGTCCGACCCGGAGAACTATCACGTCACGCTCACGATCGCCGGGTCCGTCGGGGTCACCCAGGCGGACCGGGAGACCGTCCACGGGCCTCTGGAAATGCACGTGGCGGACACCTCGCAGCCGTTCCACTGCGTCACCAGCTCCCTGCGGGCGGTGGGTCTGGAGGTGCCCAGGAGGCTGGTGCCCCTCCGCAAGGAGAGGGCCGACCTGCTGCTCAACCGGCACCTACCGGTGCATGAAGGCTACGGAAGCCTCCTGGCGCAGCTCCTGGGGCAGTTGGCGAAGGACACGGGAGCGTACGGCCCCGCGGACGGGCCGCGGCTGGGCTCGCTCATCGTCGACCTGCTGTCCTCGCTGCTGGCCCATGTCCTCGACCGGGACACGTCCCTGCCCCAGGAGACCCGTCAGCGGACCCTGACCCTGCGCATCCGGGACTTCGTCGAGAACAACCTGGGCGATCCGGGGCTCACTCCGCGCGCCGTGGCGGAGGCGCACCACATCTCGCTGAGCCATCTGCACCGCCTCTTCCAGCAGGAGGAGGAGACCGTCGCCGCCTGGATCCGCCGCCGGCGCCTGGAACGCGTACGCCGCGACCTCGCCGACCCGGTTCTGAGCGACACCCCGATCCACGCCCTCGCGGCCCGCTGGGGCTTTCCCCGCGCCGCCGACTTCAGCCGGGTCTTCCGCCGGGCGTACGGAGTGCCGCCACGGGAGTTCCGGCGGCGGGCGCTGGTGGGCACCGGGACGGGGTGAGCGGCGGGGCAGGCCACGAGCGCCGGACACCGTACTCGTGCGGTCCGCCCGAGCGCCCGGGGTTTCCCGGAGAGGCGCCTAGACTGGGGCAGCGCGAACGCGGTGCTGACGCCGCGGGCGCGGTGGTGACGATCGGGGCGGAACGGGAGAAGGCTGTGGCGGCAGGCGTCGATGGCTTCGAGGATCCGTCCGCCGAGGTGCTGGCCGAGGCGGCCGCGGCCTTCGGGCTGCTGGCGTCGTCGGCACGGCTGCACATCATGTGGGCACTGGCGCAGGGCGAGAGCGATGTGACGGCTCTCGCGGACCGCGTGGGCGGGGCGCTGCCCGCGGTCAGCCAGCACCTCACCAAGCTGAAGCTCGCCGGTCTCGTACGCGCCCGCCGCGAAGGGCGGCGACAGGTGTACTTCGTCGACGACCCCGACATCGTCACCGTGGTCCGGTTGATGGTCGGGCAGCTCACGGCCCGCGCCGGGGACGCCTCCCCGCCCGTGGCCCGGCTGCGCGGGACCGGTGCCTGAGGCCGGTGCCCGAGCACGTCACGGCACCTCCGCACGCCCCCGCCCTCGAGGCCGGGGGCGCGACGCCGGACGCGCCGACCGTGCTGGAGGTGCTGCGACGGCTCGGCACCGGCACGCGGGGGCTGACCGAGACGGAGGCCGCGGAGCGCCTGGCCCACTCCGGCGCGAACACGGTTCCAGACCGGCACGGCCCGTCCTGGCCGCGGCTCGTCGCCCGCGGCCTGCGCGATCCGTTCACCGCGGTGCTGCTGTGCGCGGGCGCGGCGTCGGCGCTCGTGGCCTGGTGGGGCACCGCTTGTGTGGTGCTCGTCCTGGTCGCGGTCGGCGTGGGCCTGCGCGCGTACGGGGAGCAGCGGGCCGACCGGTCCATGACGGCCCTGCGGGACCTCGTGGTCTCCACGGCGACGGTGCTGCGCCGCGACAGCGCGGGCACGGCGCCGGTGGAGCGGGAGATTCCCGTGGAGGAGCTGGTCCCGGGCGACGTGATCCGCCTGGGCCCCGGCGACCTGGTGCCGGCCGATGTCCGTCTCCTGCGGGCGTACGGTCTGTCGGTGCACCAGGCGGTGCTCACCGGAGAGTCGTCCCCGGCGCCGAAGGACGCCTCCGATACGGCGGACGCGTCAAGAACCCCGGACACGGCACGGGACGACGGCCTCCTCGCGCCTCAACTGTGCTTTCAGGGCAGCAGTGTCGCGTCCGGGAGCGGCACCGCGGTGGTCGTCGCGACCGGCGCGCGGACGCGGCTGGCCGCGGCGCACGGACTTCTCGCCGCCCGGCGCGAACCGGGCGCCTTCGACCGCTGTGTGCACGGCGTCTCCTGGGCTCTGGTCCGGCTCATGCTGCTGGTGCCGCCTCTGGTGCTGCTCGCGGACGCGGCACTGCGCGGGCGGGGCCTGGCGACGCTGCCGTTCGCGATCGCGGTGGCGGTCGGCCTGGTCCCGGAGATGCTGCCGGTCGTGGTCACCACCTGCCTGGCGCGGGGAGCCGGGGCCCTGGCCCGTACGCGCGGGGTGCTCGTACGGCGGCTGCCGGCGCTGCACGACCTCGGTGCCGTCGACGTCCTGTGCCTGGACAAGACCGGGACCCTCACCCGGGACCGGCCCGTCGTCGAGCGCGCGCTGGACGGGCGGGGCCGGGAGGATCCGGAGGTGCTGCACTGGGCCGCGGTGAACGCGTGGTGGACGCTGCAGCTCGCGGACCTGCCCACGCCCGACGCCCTGGACGAAGCGGTCCTCGACGCGGCGGGCGAGGACGGTCCGGCGGCGTACGAGGGGGTGGCGGCCGTACCGTTCGATCCGGTACGGCGGTTGTCGGTCGCCGTCGTCCGGACACCCGGTCGGCTCGGCACGCACACCGTGGCCGTCAAGGGCGCCGTCGAGACCGTCCTGGAGCGCTGCGCGCTGACCACGGAGGAGCGCGAACGCCTCCTCGTCGCCGCCGCACGCCAGGCGGGGCGGGGCCTGCGGGTGCTGGCGGTCGCCGCCGCCGAACGCCCTGTCCGCCTCCGTGCCCCCTCCCCCGCCGAGACGCGCGGGCTGACCTTCGTGGGCTTCGTCACCCTGCGGGACACGGTGACAGACACTGCCGCCGATGCCCTGGCGGCGCTCGCCGACCGGGGCGTCACCGTCAGGGTCGTCACCGGCGACCATCCGGGGACGGCCGTACGGGCCTGCCGCGATCTGGGGATCCCCGTGTCCGCGGGCGGGGTGCTCACGGCCGACCGCGTGGACGCGATGAGCGACGGTGAACTCGCCGAGGCTGCCGGGCGCGTGACCGTCTTCGCCCGCTGCGCTCCCGGACACAAGGCGAGGATCGCCGCCGCCCTGCGTGCCGGTGGGCACACCGTCGGGTTCCTCGGGGACGGCGTCAACGACCTGCCCGCGCTGCGCGTCGCGGACGTCGGGATCGCGCCGCGCGACGCCGTGCCCGTCGTCCGGGAAACGGCGGACGTGGTCCTCGCCGGAAAGGACCTCGGCGCCGTCGGCCACGCCATCGAAGAAGGGCGCCGGTCGAGCGGCAACATCACCACGTATCTGTGTGTCAGCCTGTCCTCGAACCTCGGCAACGTGGTCGCGATGCTCGTGGCGGGCGTGCTCCTCCCCTTCCTGCCGATGCTCCCTTCGCAGGTGCTGGTGCAGAACCTCTGCTTCGACGCGGCCCAGCTCGCCTTCGCGCACGACCGCCCGCACCCGGGGGTGCTGCGCCGCCCGACCGTGGTGCGCGCCCGCGGCCTGCTGCGCTTCGTGACGGGATTCGGCGCCCTCAACGCCGTCGCCGACCTCGCTACTTTCGCCGTGCTCGCGCTCACCTTGCACGGGACCGGCTCCCTGGGCGACGAAGCGCTGTTCCACTCCGGCTGGTTCACCGAGAACCTGGTGACGCAGGCGCTGGTGATGGTGCTCCTGCGCGCGGGCGGAAACGCGGCCCGGGGAGGCATGCCGGGGCCGGTCGGCCGGGCGGCGGTCGCGCTGGCCGCCGCGGGCGTGCTGCTGCCGCTCTCGCCGCTCGGACCGCCGCTCGGCCTGACCGCGCTGCCCCCTCTCTTCTACGCCCTGCTGGTCGTCGTACTCGCCCTGTACGCGGCCGCGTTGGCCGTGCTGCGGGCACGCCGCGCCGGGGCGGGCGGGGAGCCGCGCGCCGCCGCGTGAACCCCCGGTGCGGGCGGCGCAGGCGTCATCCGAAGGAGAGCCCGGAGCAGAGGTCGTCGGCGGCGGACCGGGAGTCGTCCTTGACTCTCGGGGGCACGGGAGAGGTGCTCTTCATCCCACGACCGTCCTTGCCGCGCCTCTCCTTGTCCTTCTCGCTCTTCCCGCCCGCGAACTTGCCGTCGATCGTCCGGTCGTCCTTGATCGCGCGCCACAGGGCGTCGGTGTCCGGCTGGACGAGGGCGACACGCGAACCCTCGTACCGCCAGGGGACGGTGACGAACCTGACGTCCGACAGGTCGATGTCCTTCAGCGACATCGCGAACGAGATCAGCTTGTCGGCGGATCCGAGCCCCGGGTCGACGGTCAACGACTTCGTCGCGGCGTCCGCGAGGGGCAGCAGCCTGGTCGGGGTCAGCCCGTCGCTCTTCACCTTGGCCATCAGGCTTGCCACGAACGCCTGTTGGCGCTTGATGCGGCCGATGTCCGAGCCGTCCCCGATGCCGTGCCGGATGCGGACGTAGTCCAGCGCCCGGTCCCCGGCGACGGTCTGCCTGCCCTTGCGGAGCAGCCTTCTGCCGCGGGTGGCACGGCCCGGGTCGAGGTCCTTCTGGTAGACGTCCTGGGGCAGGCACACCGGCACGCCCCCTACCACGTCGGTGAGGCGCGAGAAGCCCTTGAAGTCGACGACGACGGTGTGGTCGACGCGTAGTCCGGTCAGCTTCTCGACCGTGTTCTGGGTGCAGGCGGGGTTGCCTTCGTCGGTCTGTCCTGTCGAGTAGGCCTCGTTGAACATCGTGTTCCGCCGGGTGCTGGTCCAGGAGCCGTCCGGGAGCTTGCAGGGCGGGATGTCGACCAGGGTGTCGCGCGGGATGGAGACGGCGACGGCGTGGCGGCCGTCGCCGTAGACGTGGAGCAGGAACGCGGTGTCGGAGCGGCCCGTGTCGTCGGCGCTGCCGCCGCCCAGGGCGGAGTTGCCGGAGGTACGGGCGTCGGAGCCGAGGACGAGCACGTTCCGGCCCTTGGACGAGCCGGGCGCCGGGCGGTTCCGTGCGATGCCGTCGGCGCCGAAGGTGTCGATGTTGCCGTCGAGTTCGGCGTAGAGCCAGCCGGCGCCGGCCACGATCAGGGCGAGGACGGCGGCGGCGACGGCGAGGGCCACCCGCGTACGGCGCCGTCCGCGGCTGCTCCTGCGTCGCCCGCCGCCCGCTCCGCGTCGGGAGCGACGATCGGAACGACGGTCCGAAGGACGGTCGGCATGACCGTCGAAACGGCGGGACGGCTTGGGCGCGGTCCTCCTGTGGCGCGGTCCCTGCCTGCGGCTGGTCGTCGTCGTCGTACGCGTCGCGGTGCGCGTGGAGATGCGGCTCATATCCGAGAGGACGACCGAAGACGCCCATTGGTTGTACAGTTGCGCAATCCAGCAATTATCAAGAAGGAGGGTGGGGCGGATGATCCGCAACGCACTGGAACCCTGGCACCTGCTGATCGTGGTGCTCGTCGTGATCGTGCTGTTCGGCTCGAAGAAGCTGCCGGACACCGCGCGGGCCCTGGGCAAGTCCATGCGGATCCTCAAGAGCGAGGCCAAGGCGATGAAGGGGGACGACGGCGCCCCGCCGACCCCCACGACAACGGCATCCCGCGCCGGAGAAGGCCCGGCGGCACCGCACGTCGTCAAGGCCGCACCAGGCGAGGCCCGTCCAACGGCCGCCGAGGACGCGTCCACCCGCTGAGACCGCCGACCCCCTGCCCCGGCGAGCACGCGCGGGCCCCCTTCAGGTGGCATCCGGGTCGAACGGCGGGTGCGCGGCCGCCTCGACCGGCTCGTCCTTCATGAGGCCCACCGGAGCCGTCGCGGACCGCGCCGACCCGTCGCCACCCCTCCCACCCCTCGCGGTCGCGGCGACCTCCGCGATCTCCTCCCTGGGGTCGAGAGCCTGCCGGACCTCGTCGAGCCCGAGGCGATCACCACCCTGGAGCTGCTTGCGCACGAACGCCCGGGGGTCGAGGTCCTCGAACTCGAAGTCCTTGAACTCCGGCCCCAGTTCGGAGCGGATCTGCTCCTTGGCGCCGTCGGAGTACTCCCGCACGGCGCGCAGGAAACCCAGCGCCTTCCCGACAGCCCCCGGCAGCCTCTCGGGACCGAAGAGGAGAAAGCCGAGAACGGCCATGGCGACCAGCCCCAGCGGGCCCACATCAGCGAACACCTACCCCACCCCATCACCGTCCGGATCACCTGCACACAGCCCCGACACTTTCAATATTGCGCAAGTAATGCAACCATGGCGAGTGGCGGACGGCGACCGCCAGAGAGCGATCAGAGACCGGCCGGAACGGTCAGAGAGCAGCCGGAACGGTCAGAGAGCAGCCGGGTGGCGGGGGCCCAGGAAGACGACGACGCCCCGGCCCTCGGGCGCGGGGTGGGTGGCCTGACGCCAGCCGATCCGCCGGTAGAAGCGGAGCGTGGAGCGGGCCCGTACGGAGGTGAGCAGCCAGCACCGGCCGTCCTGCGCCGGGGCGGTGACCCGCTCCAGCAGCGCGGCACCGAGGCCGAGGCCGCGCGCCCCGCCGCGGACGGCGAGCTCGTCGACCTCACGGCCGCCGCACAGCCAGGCGCCGGTGCGCTCCGGCCCCAGGGCCGCCGTGACCTGCGAATAGCTGCGGTCGGACGGGAACGGCTCGGGGGTGGTCCAGCCGGTGGCGAAGCCCAGTACGCGGTCGCCTTCGAGGGCGACCGCCGCGGCGAAGCCCGGTCGGGCCGCATCCGCGGCCAGCCGCTCCAGATAGGCGTCGGCCATCGACTCCTCCTGGCCCCAGGGCGGCCGGGCGAAGGCGTCGGCGTACACCTGCCGTACGCCGTCGCCGTACGCCGACAGCCGCTCGCCGCCCAGGAGTTCGACGCGGGCGCTCATACCGCGGCCTCCGGAGCGAGGCCCGGCGTCAGGGCGGCGAGGTGAAGGGGCGCGGACGGGTCGATGGAGAGGTGGAGCGGCGCCGGAGCGGCTCCGGCCCGTACGAGCAGGTCGCCGACGGCGGCGATCATCGCGCCGTTGTCCGTGCACAGCCCCGGCCGCGGGACGCGCAGGGTGATGCCCGCGGCCCGGCAGCGCTCCTCGGCCAGCGCGCGGACACGGGAGTTGGCGGCCACGCCTCCCACCACGACCAGGGTGCCGACGCCGTGATCGGTACAGGCGGCCACGGCCTTCGCCGTGAGTACGTCGGCGACGGCCTCCTGGAGGGAGGCGGCGCCGTCGTGCAGCGGGAGTTCGGCGCCGGCGGCGCGGTGACGTTCGGCCCAGCGGGCGGCGGCGGTCTTCAGACCGGAGAAGGAGAAGCCGTACGGGTACGCCCGGGACGCGGCGAGCGGCCGCGGGAAGTCCACCGCGTACGGATCGCCGTCCCGTGCGGCCCGGTCGACGGCCGGTCCGCCGGGGTAGGGCAGCCCGAAGATGCGGGCCACCTTGTCGAAGCACTCCCCCGCCGCGTCGTCGAGGGTGTCTCCGAGGTGCGTGATCGGATCGCGCACCAGGTCCCGTACGAGCAGCAGGGAGGTGTGGCCGCCGGAGACGACGAGGACCATGCAGGGCTGCGGCAGCGGGCCGTGGTCGAGGGTGTCCGCGGCGACATGCCCGGCGAGGTGGTGCACGCCGTGGAGCGGTACGCCGAGCGCGTAGGCCAGTGCCTTGGCGCCGGAGACGCCGACCTGAAGGGCGCCGGAGAGCCCGGGCCCTGTCGTCACCGCGACGGCACCGATGTCGCCGTAGCCCAGTCCGGCGTTCTCAAGTGCCCTGCGGATCACGGGAGTCAGGGCCTGTACGTGCGCGCGTGCCGCGATCTCCGGCACCACCCCGCCGAAGCGGGCGTGTTCGTCCATGCTCGACGCGACGGCGTGCCCGAGGAGGCGGCCGTCGCGAACCAGGCCCGCGCCCGTCTCGTCGCACGACGACTCGATGCCCAGCACCACCGGTGACGCCATGACCCACTCCTCTTGCCAGGTTTCCGTAGTTGCAACCTATACGCAATAAGTGAGACGGGAGGGGTCCCGGAGAGGAGACGCAGGTGAGGCGGCCAGTAGAGTGCGGTTCCGCACGCCCTCCCGTCCCCGTCACACGCGCCGACCGCCACCACCACACCTCCCGTCCCGTCACACACCGCGTCTCCCCGTCCCGAGGAATCCCGCCGTGAGCCCCGCACCCGAACCCGCCGTGACCGTCGTCGGCATCGGCGCCGATGGATGGACCGGGCTCCCCGCGCCCTCGCAGGAAGCGTTGCGGAGCGCGGAGACACTCATCGGAAGCGCGCGCCAACTGGGCCTTCTCCCCGAGGAGTGCGCCGGTGAGCGCGTGGCCTGGCCCTCGCCCCTGCGACCGGCCGTCCCCGGGCTGCTCGCCGCGCACGCCGGACGCCGCGTCTGCGTCCTGGCCAGCGGAGACCCCATGTTCTACGGCATCGGACGGGCGCTCACCGAGGTGCTGGGCGCGGACGACCTGCGCGTACTCCCGCATCCGTCCTCCGTGGCCTACGCGTGTGCGCGCCTGGGCTGGTCTCTGGAGGACACCGAGACGGTGACGCTCGTCGGGCGACCGGTCGCGGGCATGACGGCGGCGCTGTACGACCACCGCCGGCTGCTCGTCCTCAGCGCCGGATCCGCCACCCCCGGCGACGTCGCCGTCCTGCTGCGGGACCGCGGGTTCGGACTGAGCCGGATGCGCGTACTGGAACGGCTCGGCAGCGAGGAGGAGCGGTGCGTGGAAGGGGTCGCCGACACGTGGGCCGAGCCGCCGGGCGACCCGCTGAACGTCGTGGCCGTCGACTGCCGCATCGCGCCGGACGCCGTGCGGCTCGGCGCCGTTCCGGGACTGCCCGACGAGGCGTACGAACACGACGGCCAGCTCACCAAGCGACACGTACGCGCCGCGACGCTCGGGGCTCTCGCGCCCGCGCCCGGGGAACTCCTCTGGGACGTCGGCGGCGGCTCGGGTTCCATCGCCGTCGAGTGGATGCGCACCCATCGCTCGTGCGCGGCGATCACCGTCGAACGCGATCCGGTACGGGCGGAGCGCATCGTCCGTAACGCGAGGGCGCTGGGCGTACCGGGTCTGCGTGTCGTCACCGGGGCCGCGCCGGGTGCACTGGCCGAACTGCCGCCTCCCGACGCGGTGTTCATCGGTGGCGGGCTGACGGCACCCGGGCTGCTCGACGCGTGCTGGGACGCGCTGCCGCCCTGCGGCCGTCTGGTCGCCAACACCGTCACCCTGGAGTCCGAGGCCCTGCTCGCCGCTTGGCACCGCCGCCACGGCGGCGACCTGGTGAAGCTCTCGGTCGCGCACGCCGTGCCCGTGGGCGGCTTCACCGGCTGGCGTCAGGCCATGCCGGTCACGCAGTGGTCCGTGCGCAAGGCCGACGCCTCCGAGACCCACGCCGACTCCGCCACCGGCACCGGCACCGGCTCCGGCTCCGGCTCCGCAGGCGATGCCGACACCGCGACCGACTCCGCCGATCCTCCGACGGGAGACCAGAGATGACCGTGTACTTCATCGGCGCCGGGCCCGGCGCCGCCGACCTCATCACGGTGCGCGGTGCCCGTACGCTCGCCTCCTGCCAGGTCTGCCTGTACGCGGGGAGCCTGGTGCCGCGCGAACTCCTCGACGCCTGCCCGCCCGACGCCCGCCTGGTCGACACGGCGAACCTCACGCTCGACGCGATCACGGCCGAGCTGTTGCGCGCCCACGAGGAGGGGCACGACGTGGCGCGGCTGCACTCCGGCGACCCGTCGGTCTTCAGCGCGGTCGCCGAGCAGATGCGGCGCCTGGACGCGGCCGGCGTCCCGTACGAGGTGGTGCCGGGCGTACCCGCCTTCGCCGCCGCTGCGGCAGCGCTGAAGCGGGAGTTGACCGTGCCGACGGTAGGTCAGACCGTGATCCTCACGCGCATCGCCCAGCAGGCCACCCCCATGCCCGAGGGCGAGGACCTTGCGACGCTCGGCCGCAGCGGCGCCCTCCTCGTGCTGCACCTCGCGGCCCGCTACGTGGACCGGGTCGTGGACGAGCTGCTGCCCCACTACGGCGCGGACTGCCCGGCCGCGGTGGTGGCGATGGCCAGCCGCCCTGACGAACTGGTGCTGCGGGGAAGGCTCGACGGCATCGCGAGCCAGGTGAAGGAGGCGGGCGTCGTACGGACCGCGGTCATCATGGTCGGCCGGACGCTGGGCGCGGAGCAGTTCCGCGACAGCCACCTGTACTCGGCGGAACGCGACCGGCACAGCTGTTAGCCGCTACGGTCTTCCTCTCGTCCCGTACCGGGAACACCGCCGGATCGATTCCCGCTCGGCAGCGGAGGATTCAGGACGCCTCCCGGCTTCGACCGGGCTGGTGGCCGAAGGGGACGTACCTGCTCAGCCGGCGAGTACGGTGCCCAACGCCTTCCGGAGGTCGGCAGGTTCGCGGTACCGCACTCCGGTCATCCCGAGTTCCACGGCGGCCCGGACGTTCTCCGGCCGGTCGTCGACGAACAGGCACCGGTCGGCAGGGGCTCCTGCCAGCTCCGCAGCGATCTCATAGATCTCCCGGTCCGGCTTGGCCACCCCTACCTCGGCGCTGCCGACCACGTGGTCCGCCAGATCCGTCAGTCCCATCGTCTCGAGGTCGCGTTCGAGCTCGGAAGTCGCGTTGGTCACCAGTACCAGGGGCATCCGGCTCCGCACCCGCCGCAGCATGGCCACCACGACGTCGTCCGCCCGGAACGGAGCATCGGCCAGAGCCGACGCGAGCTCGACGGCTCGCGCCTGCGGTACCTGGTCGGAGAGCGCCGACACGATGGAGTCCACCCATTCCTCTTTGGTGATCTTGCCGAGCAGGAGCGGCAGATCGATGTCAGGGGCGTAAGCCACACTTGCGGTGGAGCCCTCGGCCAGTCCGGCAGCACGCTCCAGTTCGGCCAGTCGCGCCATGTCGTAGAAACGGATCACGTTGTCGAGGTCGCACAGCACCGCGTCGCAGGGCCTGCTGGTCGTCCCGGAAGGTGTCACGTCTCCAGGAGTAGCACAGCGCTCGATCGCTGCCGGACCGCAGCTCGCAGCGGCAGATACCGGGCGTCGGTCGCACGGCTGAACGGTGCCCGCCTCCGGGTTCGGTGTGCGCCGGGTGATGAGGGCCCGGTCAGGCCGGCGCGCAGCGGCCGACGACCGTTCCCGCGCGGTCGATGCAGAGGACGTCGACCGCCACCGGCGCACCGCGCAGCACCTCCAGGGCCTGGTCGCGGGCGGTCAGTGCGACGAGGTCGCCCAGGGGTACGCCGTGGGCCCTGCACAACTGCAGTGCGGCGAGGCCCGTGTTGGCGTGCGCGACCTCCGCGGCGAGGGCGTCGTCCGCGCCGCCGTGCCGGGCCAGTTCCGCGAGGAAGGGCTTGTCGACCTGGGAGCGGGCGGAGTGCAGGTCGAGATGGCCGGCGGCCAGCTTCGAGAGCTTGGCGAAGCCTCCGCAGAGGGTGAGGCGTTCGACAGGGTGGCGGCGTACGTACTTCAGTACCGCGCCGGCGAAGTCGCCCATGTCGAGCAGCGCGTCCTCGGGGAGGCCGTACACGGACACCACCGTCTTCTCGGAGGTGGAGCCGGTGCAGCCCGCCACGTGCGTACGTCCCGCCGCTCGCGCCACGTCCACGCCGCGGCGGATCGAGTCGATCCAGGCCGAGCAGGAGTAGGGGACGACGACGCCGGTCGTCCCGAGGATGGAGAGGCCGCCGAGGATGCCCAGCCGGGGGTTCCAGGTGGAGCGGGCGATCTCCTCGCCGTCGTCGACGGAGACGGTGATCTCGACGTCACCGCTCCCCCGGTGGCGTTCGGCGACGCGCGCCACATGGTCGCGCATCAGCTGCCGCGGCACGGGGTTGACCGCCGGTTCCCCCACGTCGAGCGGCAGCCCGGGGCGGGTGACGGTTCCCACACCCGGACCCGCCCGGAACACCACGCCCGACCCGGCCGGCAGTGGCCGGACGGCGGCGCGGACCACGGCGCCGTCGGTGACGTCGGGGTCGTCGCCCGCGTCCTTGACGATCGCGGCCATCGCACGGCCGTCGCTCAACTCCTCGGCCGCCAGCGCGAAAGCCGGGGTCTGGCCCTTGGGCAGGGTGATCGTCACGGGGTCCGGGAAGTCGCCGGTCAGCAGGGCGGTGTACGCGGCGGTGGCGGCGGCGGTCGCACAGGCCCCGGTCGTCCATCCGGGCCGCAGGCCGGTGTGCTTGAGTTGAGCGGCGCGCCCACCCGCGGCCGCTCCTCCGCCCGTACTCGTCTCCGTCCGTCCGCCCGTGTCCGGTTCAGCCACGAAAGGCCCCCATGCCCGCGCTACGCCATGTGCTGCTCCTCGGCGGCACGACGGAGGCCCGCCGTCTCGCGGAGGCGCTCGACGGCCTCTCCGCTGAGGGCCCGCGACCTGACGGGCACGCGCACCCCCACCCGCGCCCGCACCCCCACGTACGCGTCACGACCTCGCTCGCCGGACGCGTGGCCCGCCCCGTGCTGCCCCCCGGGCAGGTACGCATCGGAGGCTTCGGCGGCACGGACGGACTGACGCACTGGCTGCGCGAGCACCGGGTCGACGCGCTCATCGACGCCACACATCCCTTCGCCGGCACGATCAGTTTCCACGCGGCCGTCGCGGCCGCGGAGGCCCATGTTCCCCTGCTCGCCCTCCGCCGCCCCGGCTGGGTCCCCGGTGACGGCGACATCTGGCACCCGGCGGGTTCCCTCGCCGAGGCGGCCGCGCTGCTGCCGTCGCTGGGGCGGCGGGTGTTCCTCACCACGGGCCGCATGGGGCTCGCCGCGTTCGCCGATCTGGACGGGCTGTGGTTCCTCGTACGGTCGGTCGACGCGCCGGAGGCCCCGCACCCCGCGGCCATGGAAGTCCTGCTGGACCGCGGGCCGTTCACGCTCGACGGTGAGCGCGAGCTGCTGCGCCGCCACCGCGTCGACGTCCTCGTGACCAAGGACAGCGGCGGCGAGGCGACCGCGCCCAAGCTGACCGCGGCCCGCGAGGCGGGCGTGCCGGTCGTCGTGGTGCGGCGGCCGCCGGTGCCGGAGGGCGTGCCCGTGGCCGCGACTCCGCAGGAGGCCCTGGCCTGGCTCGACGCCCTGCCCTCACCTGCGGAGGCGGGACGGGGTCAGGTCTCCGGATAGCGGCGCGGGGTCCAGACGATCTCGTGCCCGTCACCGCGCCGTACCACCCGGGTCTGCGAGGAGCCGACGAGCAGGATGGTGCGCATGTCGACCGCGGACGGGTCCAGATCGGCCAGCCGCACGATCCGTACGCTCTCCTCCGGACCGCCGACGTCGCGGGCCAGGACCACGGGGGTGTCGGGCGCGCGGTGCTCGAGGAGCAGTTCCCTGGCCTTCCCGACCTGCCAGGTGCGGCTGCGCGAGCCGGGGTTGTAGAGGGCGAGCACCAGGTCGGCCGCCGCGGCGGCGTGCAGGCGCTCGGCGATGACCTCCCACGGCTTCAGCCGGTCGGAGAGGGACAGGGCCGCGTAGTCGTGCCCGAGGGGGGCACCGGCTCTCGCGGCGGCCGCGTTCGCCGCGGTCACCCCGGGCAGCACGCGGACCGGGACGTCCCGGAACTCCTCCTGAGCGGCCGCCTCCAAGACGGCGGTGGCCATCGCGAACACCCCGGGGTCACCCCCGGAGACAACCGCCACCCGGCGGCCGCGCCGGGCGAGGTCGAGGGCGAACTCGGCCCGCTCGGACTCCACCTTGTTGTCCGAGCCGTGACGGCGCTGGCCTGGGCGCCGGGGCACCCGCTCCAGGTAGGTGGTGTAGCCGACGAGGTCATCGGCGGCGGCCAGGGCTCCCCGTGTCTCGGGCGTGAGCCAGAGCGGCCCGGCGGGTCCTGTGCCGACGACGACGACCTCGCCGGTCCGTGTGCCGCCGTCGGCGCCCTCGGCCTCGCGCTGCCGTTCCGGCGCGACGGCATCGGTCCCGGCCAGCCGTTCCGGCGCGGGGCCGTCGCCCACGGGCGGTTGCTCCGCCGCGACGCCGATACGGCTGGGCAGCACCGCCACCGAGAAGTACGGCACGGACTCCGGGTCGGTGTCCGCCAGTCGACCGGTGCGTTCGCCCGCCATCGTGGCCCGCTCGACGTAGCGGGCCTCCTCCAGCCGCCCGGCGCCCTCGAACGCCCGGCGCACGTGCGGGAAGGTCCGGCCGAGCTTCATGACCACGGCGGCGTCCGTCGAGGCCAGGCGCGCGGTCAGCTCCTCCTCCGGCAGCGTGCCGGGGAGGATGGTGAGGACCTCCTCGCCCTCGGCGAGCGGGGTCCCGAGCCGGGCCGCGGCGGCGCTCACCGAGGTGACGCCGGGGATCACCTCGGTCGGGTAGCGGTCGGCGAGACGCTTGTGCATGTGCATGTACGAGCCGTAGAAGAGCGGGTCGCCCTCCGCGAGCACGGCGACCGTGCGGCCCGCGTCGAGGTGGGCGGCCAGCCGGGCGGCGGCCTCGGCGTAGAAATCGTTCAACGCGCCCCGGTAGCCGCCGGGATGGTCGGTGGTCTCCGTGGTGACCGGGTAGACGAGCGCTTCCTCGACGTGGTCGTCGCGGAGGTGCCGGGCGGCGATGGAGCGGGCGATGGACCGTCCGTGCCGGGCGCTGTGGTATGCGATCACGTCGGCGCCGGCGATGACCTCCACGGCCCGTACGGTCATCAGCGACGGGTCGCCGGGGCCGAGCCCGACGCCGTAGAGCCGGCCGGTTGTCTGCTCGTTCACTCGTCCTCACTCGCGATCGCGTTGAGCGCCGCCGCCGCGAGCGCGCTGCCCCCGCGGCGCCCGCGCACCACCAGGTGCTCCAGGCGCGAGGGATGCGCGGCGAGAGCGTCCTTGGACTCGACCGCGCCGACGAACCCGACGGGGACGCCGACGACGGCGGCGGGGCGCGGGGCGCCGTCCTCGATCATCTCCAGCAGCCGGAAGAGGGCGGTCGGCGCGTTGCCGACGGCGACGACCGCGCCGTCCATGCGGTCACGCCACAACTCCAGGGCGGCGGCGGTGCGGGTGGTGCCCATGTCCCGCGCCAGGCCGGGGACGGAGGGGTCGGAGAGGGTGCACACCACGTCGTTGTCCGCCGGGAGACGCCTGCGCGTGACGCCGCTGGCGACCATGGCCACATCGCACAGGACGGGGGCACCGGCGCGCAGGGCCTTCCGTGCGGCGAGCACGACGTCGGGCGTCCAGAGGAGGTCGCGGACCAGGTCGACCATGCCGCAGGCGTGGATCATCCTGACGGCGACCTGGCTCACCTCGGCCGGCAGCCCCGTGAGGTCCGCCTCCGCGCGGATGGTGGCAAAGGACTGGCGGTAGATCGCCGCGCCGTCCTTCTCGTAGTCGAACACGGTGCTCTCTCTCGTCACGGCCTGGGTGGTGTGGTCCGCGCCGCCGCGACGGCGGAGGCGAGGTCGGAAGGTTGGGTGCGCGCCACGTGTCGTGCCGGCTCCTGCGCCGCCGGGCGCTGTCGTACGCCGCGGGCGGACACCGCGTAACCGTCGCCGGTCGCCAGGACGTCCACCCACTCCCCCCGCGGGTGGCCGCAGCGGCGTTCGCAGCCGGACCAGTACACGGGGAGACCGCCGGGTGCCGGGCGCAGCGCCGCCTCGGCGTCGGCCCGTACGTCCGCGAGGGACTTGGCGCAGCCGGGCCGGCCGGTACAGGCACCCACCCCGATCCAGTTCGACCGGGAGTCGGTGACCAGGCCGGCGGACCGGAGGGCGTCGAGGCGGAGGGCCGCCGCGTCGCGGACCAGTCCTGGTACGACGGCTCCACGCCAGGGGGTGAGGCGCAGTTCACCGCGGCCGTCCCTGCGGGCGATGTCCGCGAGCCGCCGCCACTGCGCGACGGTGAGCCTCCCGAGCGGGGCGAGGACCGACAGCGTGCGCGTGCCGTCGGGTCCGTCGACCGCGCCCGGCTCGGGTCCGCGGCCGCGGCCGCGGGGAAGGACGGTATCGGCCGCGCCCGCCGCCACGCCTTCCGCCGTCAGGCGCCGCTCCACCTCGTGCGTCAACGCCAACCCGCTGTCGGGCAGTTCGCGGATGCGCCAGGCGTGCGTACCGCCGTCCCGTGCCGTGGTGACGAAGGTCTCGGCCGCGGCGAGGGCGGCACGCGGCGCGGCGGCTCCGGGCACGCGGAGCGCCGGGGCGTCGCCCAGGTGGAGCGCCACATGGGCACCGCCGGATTCTGCGACGATCGTCACATCGGCGCCGAGTGCTGCGACGTCACCGCGCCCGTCGTCGAAGGCGAAGAGGAACCGTCCGGACAGTTCGGCGGCCGCCTCGCTCGCGCACAGGAGGCCGTCCAGCGTCCGGGCCCAGGGCTGTACGTCGGGACGGCCCGTGCGGTCGATGCCCGAGAGCGGCGAGGCGACGATGTTGCGTACGCGCTCGTGGCGGCGCGAGGGCAGAAGTCCGGCGGCTTCGAGGAGTTCGGCGAGGGGGCCGCCGCAATTCCCGCCGAGGCCGCGCAGTTGCACATTGCCGCGCGAGGTCAGATGCAGCGATCCGTCGCCGAACCGCTCGGCCGCGTCGGCGAGCGCCCCTGCCCGGTCCGCGTCCAGCACCCCGCCGGGGACCCTCACCCGTGCCAGCGCCCCGTCGTCCGCGGAGTGGAGACGGAGCGCGCCGGGGCACGCGTCGTCACGGTTCCGCGCAGGTGGAAGCGGGTCGGAGGGGGAGGGCATGGCGGCGAGCATACCCATGGGCCCCTCGGCCGTATGCCCCGCGTCCGCCCGCCGCCCTTACTATGATCCCGGCGGGCCGGCCCGGCCCGCCATCGCCATCGACGGCGACAGGGGAGGAAGCCCGGTGCGAATCCGGCGCGGTCCCGCCACTGTGAATCCGGCGTCAGCCGGATGAGCCAGGAACTCCCGCCGTCCGACACCGCCCGGGGCGCGGACACCCCGAGGAAGGCCAGACGCCGCATGATCCTGCTCCTGTCGACGTCCGACACCGATCTGCTCAGCGCCCGAGCGGCGAACGGGCCGGTGCCCTACCGCTACGCCAACCCCTCGCGCCTCGGCCTCGACGAGCTGCCCGCCCTGCTGGAGGGCGTGGAGCTGGTCGTCGTACGCCTCCTCGGCGGTGTCCGCGCCTGGCAGGAAGGACTGGACCAACTGCGCGGCAGCGGCCGCCCGGTGGTCGTCCTCACCGGTGAACAGGCCCCGGACGCGCAGCTGATGGAGGCCTCCACGGTCCCGGTCGGCATCGCGGCCGAGGCCCACGCCTACCTGGCCCACGGCGGGCCGGCCAACCTCGAACAGCTCGCCCGGTTCCTCTCCGACACCGTGCTGCTGACCGGGCACGGTTTCGAGCCGCCCGCCCCGGCACCGACCTGGGGCCCGCTGGAGCGGACCGCGCGTGCGGACGCCGGCGGGCCGTGCGTCGCGGTGCTCTACTACCGCGCCCACCACATGAGCGGCAACACCGCCTTCATCGACACCCTCTGCGGTGCCATCGAGGACGCAGGCGGCCGGCCGCTCCCCCTGTACATCGCCTCGCTCCGCGCGCCCGAGCCCGAACTCGTCGACGCGCTACGGGACGCGGACGCCATCGTCACCACAGTCCTGGCGGCCGGCGGCACACGGCCCGCGGAGGCGTCGGCGGGCGGCGACGACGAGTCCTGGGACGCCGGAGCGCTCACGGGCCTGGACGTCCCCATCCTTCAGGCGCTGTGCCTCACCGGCTCGCGCGGCGACTGGGAGGAGAACGACGAGGGCGTCTCGCCCCTCGACGCGGCCAGCCAGATCGCCGTGCCCGAGTTCGACGGCCGGCTCATCACCGTGCCGTTCTCCTTCAAGGAGATCGACGAGGACGGCCTCCCGGCGTATGTCGCGGATCCCGAACGGGCCACCCGCGTCGCCGGGATCGCCGTCCGGCATGCCCGGCTGCGCCACATCGCCGCGGCCGACAAGCGGCTGGCCCTCGTCCTCTCCGCGTACCCGACCAAGCACTCCCGCATCGGCAACGCCGTCGGGCTCGACACCCCAGCCAGCGCCGTCGCCCTGCTGCGCCGCCTGCGGACGGAGGGTTACGACTTCGGCGGCGAAAGCGTCCCCGGCCTGGAGACCGGTGACGGCGACGAGCTGATCCGGGCGCTCATCGAGGCGGGCGGCCACGACCAGGACTGGCTGACCGAGGAGCAGCTCGCCCGGAACCCCGTACGCATCCCCGCCGCCGACTACCGGCGCTGGTTCGCCACGCTCCCGGCCGAGCTGCGCGAGGCCGTCGAGGAGCACTGGGGGCCCGCGCCCGGCGAGATGTTCGTCGACCGCAGCAGCAACCCGGACGGCGACATCGTCCTCGCCGCGCTGCGCCGCGGGAATCTGCTCATCGTCATCCAGCCGCCGCGCGGCTTCGGCGAGAACCCCATCGCGATCTACCACGATCCCGATCTGCCGCCCTCGCACCACTACTTGGCGGCCTATCGCTGGATCGCCACCCCGGCGGCCGACGGCGGCTTCGGGGCCGACGCGATGGTCCACCTCGGCAAGCACGGCAATCTGGAGTGGCTGCCCGGCAAGAACGCCGGGCTGTCCTCCGCCTGCGCGCCCGACGCCGCCCTCGGAGACATCCCGCTCGTCTACCCGTTCCTGGTCAACGACCCGGGCGAGGGCACGCAGGCCAAGCGCCGCGTCCACGCCACCCTCGTCGACCACCTCGTCCCGCCCATGGCCCGCGCGGAGTCCTACGGGGACATCGCACGCCTGGAGCAACTCCTCGACGAGTACGCGGCGATCTCCTCCATGGACCCGGCGAAGCTGCCCGCGATCCGCGCCCAAATCTGGACGCTCATCCAGGCCGCCAAGCTGGACCACGACCTCGGCCTGGAGGACCGCCCCGACGACGACGGTTTCGACGACTTCCTCCTCCACGTCGACGGCTGGCTGTGCGAGGTCAAGGACGCCCAGATCCGCGACGGTCTCCATGTCCTCGGCCAGGCGCCGACCGGTCCCGAGCGCGTCAACCTCGTCCTCGCCATCCTGCGCGCCCGCCAGATCTGGGGCGGCACGGCGGCCCTGCCCGGACTCCGGGAGGCCCTGGGCCTGGACGAGTCCGGCGCCACGCGGACGTCGGCGGACGCGGTCGAGGAGCAGGCGCGCGCCCTGGTGCAGGCGATGGAGGACGCGGACTGGGATCCGGCCGCCGTGGAACGCGTCGCGGACGGTCGTCCCTCGGACGTGACCCGCATTCTCGACTTCGCCGCGCGCCAGGTCGTCCCGCGGCTGGGCGCCACGACCGACGAACTCGACCACGCCGTCCACGCGTTGGCCGGAGGGTTCGTCCCGGCCGGACCGTCCGGCTCGCCGCTGCGCGGCCTGGTCAACGTGCTGCCGACGGGGCGCAACTTCTACTCCGTCGACCCCAAGGCCGTTCCCTCGCGCCTGGCGTGGGAGACCGGCCAAGCGCTCGCCGACTCCCTGCTGGAGCGCTTCCGCGGTGACAACGGCGCATGGCCCACCTCCGTCGGGCTGTCCCTGTGGGGCACCAGCGCGATGCGCACCTCCGGCGACGACGTCGCCGAAGCCCTCGCGCTCCTCGGCATCCGGCCCGTCTGGGACGACGCGTCCCGCCGCGTCACCGGCCTCGAACCCGTCCCGCTGCCGGAGCTGGGCCGACCGCGGATCGATGTGACCCTCCGCATCTCGGGCTTTTTCCGCGACGCGTTCCCCCACACCATCGGCCTCCTCGACGACGCGGTGCGGCTCGCCGCCTCGCTGGACGAGCCCGCCGAGTCCAACTACGTCCGCGCCCACGCGCAGGCCGACCTCGCCGAGCACGGCGACGAACGCCGCGCCACCACCCGTATCTTCGGCTCCCGGCCAGGCACGTACGGCGCCGGTCTGCTCCAGCTGATCGACAGCCGCGACTGGCGCACCGACGCCGATCTCGCGGAGGTCTACACCGTGTGGGGCGGCTACGCCTACGGGCGGGAGCTGGACGGCTGCCCGGCGCGCGAGGACATGGAGACGGCCTACCGGCGCATCGCCGTGGCGGCGAAGAACACCGACACACGCGAACACGACATCGCCGACTCCGACGACTACTTCCAGTACCACGGCGGCATGGTCGCGGCCGTGCGGGCGCTGCGCGGCTCCGCGCCCGAGGCGTACATCGGGGACTCCACGCGCCCCGAGACCGTCCGCACCCGCACGCTGGTCGAGGAGACCTCACGCGTCTTCCGAGCCCGCGTGGTCAACCCGCGCTGGATCGAGGCGATGCGCCGCCACGGCTACAAGGGTGCCTTCGAACTCGCCGCGACCGTGGACTATCTCTTCGGCTACGACGCGACGACGAACGTGATCGCCGACTGGATGTACGACAAACTCACCGAGACGTACGTCTTGGACCCGGAGAACCGCGCCTTCCTCCAAGAGGCCAACCCCTGGGCGCTGCACGGCATCGCCGAGCGCCTGCTGGAGGCGGAGTCCCGCGGCATGTGGTCCAAGCCCGACCCCGCGGTGCTCGACGCGTTGCGTCAGGTGTTCCTGGAGGCGGAGGGCGACCTGGAGGGCGAGGACTGACGCCGCTGCGGCGTGGGGCCTTCGCCGGGGATCCGCCCCGGCGAAGGCCCGCCGCCGCCCGTACGCTCGACGGCGGGCCCCGGAGCAGCGGCGAGGCCCGCGTCCCCGTTCCGTCAGCGGTACTGGGTACCGACGTTCCTGGAACGGTCGACGGCCAGGCACTGGCTCGTGGTGCGTGAGCCCGTGGAGGTCAGGTCGAGGTTGTTGGGGTTGGCGCAGTCGTTGTTCTGCCGCCCCTCCTGCGCCACGTTCTGCTGCAGCAGGTCCGCGGTGGCGGAGCCGCCCTCGGCCTCGGCGCCCCCACCGATGTCGCTGGTGCCGACGTTCGCGGAGCGGTCGGCCGTCCCGCAGCCCGCGCTCTGCCGGCCCCCGGTCACTTCGGAGTCGAGAAAACCCTGGGGATTGGCACAGTTGTTGTTCTGCCGCCCCTCCTGCGCCACGTTCTGCTGAGCCACATTGGCGGCGCTGCTGCCGCTGTCGGCGTGGGCGCCGCCGCCCTGGGTGAACGCGCCCCGGTTGAACGAGCCGTCCGCGTTGGCGCAGCGGTTCTCCGCCCGGGCACCCGTCAGTTCGAGGTCGTTCTCACCGTTGGCGTTGGCGCAGTTGTTGTTCTGCCGACCTTCCTGTGCCACGGTCTGCTGCTCCAGTGTGGCACCGGTGGTGCTGCCGCCGTCGGCGTCCGCGCCGCCGCCCTGGTACGAGGTGTGCTTGCTGAACGAGGCGTCGGTGTTGGCGCAGCGGTCCTCCACCCGGCCCCCTGTCGCATTGATGTCCGCCAAGCCGTTACGGCTGGAGCAGTTGTTGTTCTGCTGCCCCTCCTGCGCCGTGTTCTGCTGGATGGCGTCCGAGCCGCTGCCGCCTTCGGCGTCGGCGCCGCCGCCCCGGTACGAGGTGTACTTGCTGAACGAGACGTCCTTGTTCCCGCACCGGCTCTCGGCCCGGCCCGGCTCCAGCGTGACGTCGTTGGAGTTGGGGTTGGCGCAGTTGTTGTTCTGCCGCCCCTCCTGCGCCGTGTTCTGATGTTCGGGAAAGAGGTCGTCGCCTCCGCTCCTGGCGTTGGCGCCGCCGCCCGTGCGATGGGTGTACTTGCTCAGTGAGGCGTCCTCGTTGCCGCACCGGTGTGCGGCGCGCCCGCCGGTCAGGTCGACGCTCCCCGCGCCAGGATTGACGCAGTTGTTGTTCTGCCGCCCTTCCTGCGCGGTGTTCTGCTGGTCGACCGTGGAGACGCCGCTGCCACCTTCGGCCTGGGCACCGCTCCCCTTGTCAACGGTGTGTTCGCCCGCGGAAGTGTTCTTGTTCCCGCACCAGTCGTCGTTCCTTCCTCCGTCGATGAAGGGGCCGGCCGAGTTGGGACTCGCGCAGTTGTTGTTCTGCCGTCCTTCCTGCGCCGTGTTCTGCTGCAGCAGGTCCACGGTCTGGTTGGAGCCGCCGTCGGCCTTCGCCCCACCGCCCTTGCGGTACGCGTCCTTGGCGCGCGAGGCGTCCAGGTCGACGCAGCGGGTCGCGAGCCGTCCCCCGGTCGCGAGGACGCCGGCTTGGTTGGGGTTGTCGCAGTTGTTGTTCTGCCGGCCGCGCTGGGCCGTGTTCTGCTGGATGGCGTCCGCGGCCGCGGAGCCGCCCTGGGCATCGGCACCACCCTGGCTCTCGAAGACGCGGTGGTTGAAGGAGCCGTCGACGGTCACGCACCGCCCCTTCGCTCGCGTCCCGGTCAGCGTCACCACATCGGCCTCGGGATTGTCCTGGGCGCAGTTGTTGTTCTGGCGCGCCTCTTGAGCGGTGTTCTGCTGGAAGACACCGCCGGCTGCGGCCGAGCCGCCGGCCGCGGAGGCACCACGGCCGTCCGCGAACGCCGCCCCCGCCCCGAACCCGAGGCCGCCGATGGCCATTGCCACCACAGCGGTGGCCGTGGTGGCCTTGTGCACGCGCATTCTTCCTCCCGATACCGCTCGAACACGGCCTGTCGACTGAATCAACCAACGGAGAGGGAGCCTGAGCGGACATGGCAGCACCAGCCGGATGACCCGGACGGCCCACCGCTCGTCCGGGACTGGGGCCTATGGAGCGACGGCAGAACCAGGGGCCGGAGACGGCTACTTGCCGAAAGGAGTACGGCGGGCGGCCGGCGCGTCCCGCAGACCGGCCGACCATCTCTCCTCGATACGCCCGTACTTCCAGGCGGCTACGGCGGCGATCCAGGTGAACAGGAACAGGCCGGCGACGAAGAAGCCGAGCACGTTGAGGTCGAGGGCGCCGATCCAGGTCCAGAACGCGCCGCGCCAGGAGAGCTTCTCCGCGAGCAGTGCCAGCAGTTCGACGGTTCCGATGAGCAGAGCGACGGCCACGGACAGCCCGGTGACCGTGAGGTTGTAGTAGATCTTGCGGACCGGGCGGGAGAACGCCCAGCCGTACGCGAAGTTCATGAACGTGCCGTCGACGGTGTCCAGCAGCGACATCCCGGCTGCGAACAGCACGGGCAGGCACAGGATCGCGTACCAGGGCAGTCCGGAGGCCGCGCCCGCGCCGGCGAGCACGAGGAGGGCGATCTCGGTGGCGGTGTCGAAGCCGAGCCCGAAGAGCACGCCGAGCGGGTACATCTGCCAGGGCCGTCTGATCGACTTCATCAGGCGGCCCAGGAACCGGTTCATGACGCCGCGGTGGTCGAGCCGTTCCTCGAGGGCCGCCTCGTCGTAGGCGCCCGCGCGCAGTTCCCGGAACATCTTCAGGATCCCCAGCAGGACCACCAGGTTGAGTGCGGCGATCACATAGAGGAAGACGCCCGAGACGGTGGTGCCGATCAGCCCGGTGACGTCGTGCAGTCCGGAGCCCTCGTCACGGAGCGGGCTGCCGAGTGTCCGGATGCCCAGGGACAGCGCGAAGGCCAGCCCGAAGACGACGGTCGAATGCCCGAGGGAGAACCAGAATCCGACGGAGAGCGGCCGCTGCCCGTCGCTCATCAGCTTCCGGGTGGTGTTGTCGATGGCGGCGATGTGGTCGGCGTCGAAGGCATGGCGCAGCCCGAGCGTGTACGCGGTGACGCCGATGCCGATGCCGAAGGTCTTCGCGCCGAGGCTGTAGTGCTCCGGCGCGACGACGGCGACCAGGGTGAACCATCCGACCAGATGCAGTCCCAGCACGACTGCGGCCATTCCCGCGACTCGGCCCCACTCGCGCCGCGAGAGGGAACGGCGTACGCGGCTCAGACGCGAGCCCCTGACGCGGTCGGCGGCCGGTGGCGTGGGCGTGGGCGTGGGCGGCATGATCCGGGCCTCCCGGTCGACGCAGACCGATGGATTCCACCCTAATTGCGCCACTATCGCATGTGCGAACGCAGCTCAAGAGTCACCCTGTGCGGTCGAGTCAGCGCTCTAAGTGCTTCATCCCGGGGTCGGCGAAAGGAGATCCGCCGGAGGTCCGGGTGAAGCGTGGTGTACATCTGGAGCCCATGGATGAGCTCCAGCAGACACAGCCGGCGGGCCACGGCGCCCCCTCCACGCCACCCGCACCGCAGAACCGAGGAATGACGCGGAGCCGGGGAGGGTCCGGCTGGATATCCGTACTTCTCTGGACGCTGGCGGCCTTCGACCTCGGACTTGCCCTGACGGCGTTCACGGCGCCGGGGTGGTGGTTCGACGTCATGCACGGCGCCCCGCACGTCGATCCGCAGGGGCTGTTCCCCCGGACCGGCGCCTCGTGGGCCATGTTCGCCGCCCTCCAGGCGACCGCCGCTCTCCGCTGGAGGAAGGAGTCCGCCTGGCTGTTCGCCATCGCGGCACTGCGGGCCAGCGACATGGCGACCGACTGGACCTACGTCGCGGCCAGCAGTGACCTCTCTCCCCTGGGGACCGTCCTCCTCGGCGGCGCCTCCCCCGCCAACCTCGTCCTCGCCGTGGCGCTGTGGACCTGCTGGAAGAAGCAGAAACGCCTGGCGGCGCCCGCGAGTTGACCTCCGGACGCAGGGCGTTCCGTCACTGTGTCCGGGGGCTCCGTCGGCCTGCGCGGCCGGGTCCGCCCTTCACCGGACACCTGCCCCCTCCAACAGCGCCGCCCGTACGCCCCGTTGCGTAGCCGTGTCCACGTCCCGGTCGCACCGCATATGAGGCGTGTCGCGCAGGAGAGGTAGTCATTACTCATGCGTACGGACCTGGTTCCGTTCGAGAGTTCACCAGGCCGTACGAGGGCTCCGCACCGTCCTCGGCCGCCCGCCGGCATAGCGCCACCCCCACGTATCGCAGCCGTGAGCAGCCGCAGTACACCGGAGGTCGACCGTGAACAGCACACCGAGGAATCCAGGCCGCCGTCGCTTCGTCCAGGTCATGATGGCCGGGTGCGCGGCAGGGGCGATGGGCCTGGCCGCATCCAGAGCGTCCGCCGGAGAACCCGCACCGGGTCGCTCCGCCGCGCGCGGTGGACGTCGTGTGCGGGCAGGCGGGATCCCCGACCGGCCCGCGGACGCCCGGACCGGGAGTGCCGTACTGGCCGCGACCGACGGCATGTCCGCGGTCGAGCGCGACAAGGTCTTCGCCGACGAACTGGCCCAGGGCAATCTCCCGGACTTCCTGCGTTCCTTCCGTGAGATCGAGCTGACCGCATCGGGTGCCGCCGCGCAGACCGCCGTCGTCTCGGTGATGCCGGACTACCTCGCCGTGGGCTCGGACGACGACTGGATCCGCTTCCCCCTGATGTGCCAGGCGGCCCAGACGCTGGCCGACGCCTGGGGTCTGCAGATCCCCACCACCAAGGTCGTGGACGCCGCGTGGCAGCAGGCCGCGTTGCAGCTCACCCCGTCCCCGCTCCCGGCCGGACCCGACATGGGCTCGAACGCCTTCATCGCCAAGCATCAGAAGCTCGTCGAGGAGCAGCGCGGGGACGCTCCGCACGACCTGACGTCCGGTCAGAAGAAGGACGTCGTCGTCAGCAACCGGCTGGAGTCCCACCCGGGTTCGGTCGCGATCTACGGCTGGCACCAGCCGGACGGCGTGCCGATCCAGCCGCTGAGCACCGCCCACGAGAAGACCTACACGGACTACAGCCACGGCATCCGCCTGGTCGGCGGGACGGTCCGCGTGGACGGCGAGGACCGCCCGTTCGCGGACGCCGTGGCGGATCCGGGGCTGGCCGCCCTGCTGAGCGACGAGGGCCCGATCGCGACGCCGCACTACTGATCCGCCGCGCAGCACGGACGGTCGCGGCGGAGGCGCACGTCCGCACCTGCCGGGGCCGCCCGCTCTCGTGTCCTGCGAGCGGCCGGCCCCGGCGGCGCAGCATCATCAGGCGCCGGGGCCGGTGCCGGTGGTGCCGGGCCATCGGCCGCCACCGGCGTACGGGGTGAACGCGGCAGGCGGATGGTCGATCGGAAGGTCCGGGCGCCATGCGGTGAGCACCTGGGCGCTGCACACGAACAGCCCCTCGGGGAAGCGTTCCGGTCGGCACCAGCGCCAGGATCCGACACGTTCGCCGTGCTGGTCGGCCGGCTGCCCCTCCCATGCGGTGACGATCGCCGCGACGGTGATCCGTACGACGCTCTCGACGTGGTCCACGAGCGTTCCGAGGAGGACGACGTTCTCCGGTCGCGCGGCGAGGCCGGTCTCCTCGCGGAGTTCACGCACGGCTGTCTCTTCCAGCCGCTCCCCGGGCTCCACCGTCCCGCCGGGCAGCTCCCATGTGCCCCTGTGGTGACGCCCGAGCAGCACGCCGTCCTCGCCGGCGACGATGATGCCGACGCCGAGGGCCGCCTGCGGCACGGGCGGTCGCGTTCCGCGCGGGCGCGAGGAGACACGGGCGGGGCGCCGGGCCCGGAAGACCTGGTGCGACACCCCGCTGTCCGGGTCGGGCGCGCCGAGGACGTCGACGCCCTCCAGTTGCAGCCCGTGTTCGGCGAGCATGCTCTCCCACCGCTCCGGGGTGAGCACCCCCATGTCGGCGGTCGGTTCGCCGCCCCCGGGCAGCGGAGGGAGCTCCGGTCGCGCGGTCACCTCCGGGGAGGGGCCGTGGGCTGGTGACGTGGCGTGGAGGGCGGTGAAGACGAACGTGCCGCCGGGTGCCAGCGCCGCTGCGACGGCGGGCAGCAGCCGATGAGGATCGTTGTCGGGGGCGGCGTTCACGGAGCAGATCACGTCGTAGGGCTCGGCCGACGTCAGGTGATCGACGGCGTCGCCCACCAGCAGGCGCAGACCGGCGAGTTTCCCGTACCGGGCCTGAGCCCGTTCGCGCCGGCTCCGTGAGGAGTCCAGCGCGTCGACCACCGCGCCGTGTTCGCGGACGAGACAGGCGGCCTGGCGCCCCAGGCCGCAGCCGAGGTCGAGTACGCGTTTCCCGTCCAGATCCCCCAGAGCCTCGGCGCCCGGTCCCGTGCCCCAGAACTCCTCGTCGAACCTGGCCTGTTCCGGCACGGGCGTACCGCGTCTCCGATCCGGCTCGCCGTACCCCTGCCCAGAAGTGGCGTTCCTCGACTCCGCGTTCATCCGGGCCCTTTCGGTCGGCTTCGTTCGGGTTCCGCGGGCCTCTGCGATCCGCGGACCGTGTGCGATCTACCCACCTCTGCGGCGCACCGGTCGCCCTCGGCCGCCGTGACGGCCGAATTACGCGCCGGCGTGGCTGAGTCGTCGGTGTACGGGCGCGGCCGCGCCGAGACCTTGACGTCATGAACAGACCCGAGCCCGAGCACTCCGACGCCCTCCTCGCCTCGATGCACCGGGTCGACGAGGCCGCGCAGGGCTCCCCCGGTCTCATCCGTATCGGGGCCTGGCGGGATCGGAAGAGCGACCGGCTGATCGGCCTCGCCCTGTGGGAGTCGCAGGAGGACTTCCAGGCGTCCGCCGAGCGGATCTTCCGGACCGTCGCCGACGACCCGTTCGACACGTGGTGCCGGCGACCACCCGAGGTCTTCCACCTCGACCCGGCGTAGGTACGCCAGCCTCGCCGGCCCGACGGGCCGAGTCGGGGGCGGCGCGCGTCAGCCGCCGAGCGTCCCGGGCAGCGTCTGTTCGGCCCAGATGACCTTGCCGTCCTCGGTGTAGCGCGTGCCCCAGCGCTCTGCCACATGGGCCACGAGGAACAGGCCCCGTCCGCCCTCGTCCATGGTGGCCGCGTAGCGAAGATGCGGGGAGGTGCTGCTGTGGTCGAAGACCTCGCAGAAGAGCGTGCGGTCGCGGAGCAGCCGCACGCGGATGGGCCCCGCGCCGTGGCGCATGGCGTTGGTGATCAGTTCGCTGAGGATCAGCTCCGTGGTGTCCACGAGGTCCTCCAGGCCCCACTCCGCGAGGTGCTCGCTGACGGCGGCACGTACACGGCTGACGGCGGCGGGGTCCGACTCCACCTCCCACTCGGCGACCTGCCCGGCGCTCAGCATCTGCGTACGGGCGACGAGCAGCGCGATGTCGTCGCTCTGGACATCAGGGAGCAGGGTGTCGAGCACCGCGTCGCAGGTCTCCTCCGGCGACTGGTCGGCGTGCGCCAGGGTCGCGCCGAGCAGTCGGAGCCCGGTGTCGATGTCCTGCCCGCGGCGCTCGACGAGGCCGTCGGTGTAGAGGACGAGCCTGCTGCCCTCGGGCAGTCGCACCTCGGTCGACTCGAAGGGCAGTCCACCGATGCCGAGGGGAAGGCCGGAGGGTACGTCCAGGAAGTCCACCGTGCCGTCGGGGTGTGCGAGCGCGGGCGTCGGATGGCCGGCCCTGGCGATGGCACACACGCCGGAAACGGAGTCGTAGACGGCGTACACGCAGGTGGCACCGGTGATGGTGGTGTCGTCGCCGGCAGCGACCGCGTCCTGGTCGATGAGTGCGACCAACTCGTCGAGGTGGCCGAGGATTTCGTCCGGAGGCAGATCGAGCGAGGAGAAGTTGTGCACGGCGGTGCGCAGCCGCCCCATGGTCGCGGCGGCATGGAGCCCGTGCCCGACGACGTCACCCATGACCAGCGCGACCCTGGCGCCCGGCAGGGGGATGACGTCGAACCAGTCGCCGCCGACTCCCTCCTGGGCGGGGAGGTACCGGGAGGCGACTTCGACCGCGTTCTGTTCGGGCAGTGCGCGGGGCAGCAGGCTGCGCTGCAGGGCCACGGCCATACCGTGCTCGCGGGTGTAGCGGCGGGCGTTGTCGAGGGACACCGCGGCGCGGGCGGCCAGTTCGGCCGCGAGGAAGAGGTCGTCCTGTTCGAAGGGCTCGGGCTTCTCCGCGCGCAGGAAGGTGACCACGCCCAGCAGCATGCCGCGGGCGGGCAGCGGCGCGGTGATGAGCGAATGGATCCCGTAGTCGAGGACGCGGGAGGCCCGCGCGGGGTCCACCGCCTGCCATCCGGGGGAATCACCCAGGCGAGGTACGAGTACGGCCTGTCCGCTCTCGATGCTGCGGACCTGCGGTGAGGACCGCACGAAAGTGATCAGGTCGCCGATGGCGTAGAGGGGGGCGTCGTCGCGGATGCCGCTGGAGGCCAGGCGCCGCATCCGCGCACTGCCGTCGGCGTTGCTGATGCTGGACCCGTTCGCCCCCGGCTCGTCACCGCGCAGCACGGGCTCGGCCAGGTCGACGGTGACGAAGTCGGCGAAGCGCGGCACCGCGACCTGGGCCAGTTCCTCGGCCGTATGGATCACATCGAGGGTCGTGCCGATGCGCCCGGTCGCGTCGTAGAGCAACCTCAGCCGCCGCCGGACCAGCTCGACCCGCTGCGACGCCTCGCCGATCATCTCCATCACGTCATCGGTGCCGATGTGCTCCTCTCCTGCCACCGCGTCGACCGCGAGCCGCGCGGACGCGGCGCCGACCGATCCGGCGAGCTGGCCTTCCGCGTAGTGGGCCAGCTCCGGGGCCGCTTCCGAGGCCAACGAGTCGGGGCTCCTCCCGGGGTAGGCGCGCAGAGCCCGCTGGGCGCCTTCCTTGCCGAGGAAGCGCTCGAGCAGCGCCTGCAGCTCGCCGACCGTGGCGCGGGACTGCCAGCGGCGCCGCTCCCTGACGGGCTCTGCGAGGACCTCGACGAACTGCATGGCCTGCGCCCGTTCGACGGCATCCGGCCGGCCGGCGAGTGAGACCGCGACATAGGCACCGATGTTCAGCAGGGCGCTCCAGAACATCGCATGGCTGATCGCGTCCATTCCCGTCAGGCCGAACAGGTGCTCCGGCCGGAGCACCTCGATCCCGAGCGGGCCCTCGCGTACGAACGAGGCGGGCAGCAACCCGGCATCGGCGAAGATCGGCAGCAGCATGGTGTACGCCCACACCGCGAACCCCGCCACCAAGCCGACCAGCACGCCCCGGCGGGTACCGCCCTTCCAGAAGAGGCCGCCCAGGATCGCGGGCGCGAACTGTGCCACCGCCGTGAAGGACACCGTGCCGATCGATCCCAGCGCGGGACCCTCGCCTGCGAGCCGGAAGTACGTGTACCCGAGCAGCAGGACCAGCACGACGGTCACCCGGCGAATGCCCAGCACCAGCCCGGCGACGTCGGCCCGGTGCGCCAGCCGGGACCTGCCGCGCAGGAGAAGCGGCATCACGAGTGAGTTCGACACCATGATGCTGAGCGCGATCGTCTCGACGATGATCATGCTGGTGCCCGCGCTGATGCCTCCGATGAAGACGAGCAGAGCGAGAACCTGCGGGCCTTCGGCCATCGGCAGGGCGAGTACATAGGTGTCGGCGTCGACGGAGTCCCCGAACGTCAGCAGCCCCCCGGCCGCGATCGGGAGCACGAAGAAGGTGATCGCGAGCAGGTACAGCGGGAAGAGCCACATCGCCCGTTTGAGGTGCCCCTCGTCGACGTTCTCGACGACGATCATCTGCCACTGCCGGGGCAGCAGCACGATCGCCAGCATGGAGAGCACGTTGAGCCAGACCCACTCGCCGTAGCCGGTCTCCTCCCGCACCGTGAACAGCTCCGTGAGACCGGCGTCCGCCGCCTGGGAGAACAGGTCACCGAACCCGCCGAACATCCAGAACGTCACGAAGATCCCGACCGCGAGGAACATCACCAGCTTGACCACGGACTCGAACGCGACAGCGGCGACGATGCCCTCATGGCGTTCGGTGGTGTCCAGGTGACGGGTGCCGAAGAGAATCGTGAACGCGGCGAGCAGCAGCGCCACGTAGAACCCGGTGTCCTGGAACAGCGGAACATTGCCCAGGTCCGAGGTGGAAGTGATGTCGGGGTGCCGACGAAGGATCTCGAAGGTGTTGGAGATCGCCTTCAGCTGCAGCGAGATGTACGGAACGATCCCCACCACGGCGATGATCGTCACCAGGCCGCCCAGCGCGGCGCTCTTGCCGTAGCGGGCGGAGACGAAGTCGGCCAGCGACGTGATCCGGAGCCGTCGGCTGACCCGGATGATTCTGCGCAGCACCAGCCAGCCCAGCGCGAACATGAGCATCGGCCCCAGGTAGACCGACAGGAAGCCGACACCGGCCGTGGCGGCCGTGCCCACGTTGCCGTAGAAGCCCCACGCGGTCTCGTACACCGCGAGGGACAGCGCGTAGATGGTGGCGTTGTTGATCACGCTCCGGCCGGCGTCCGCCCGTCGCTCGGCGAAGGAGGCGACAGCGAAGAGCAGACCGAGGTACCCCACCGAGACAGCGACGATGACCCAGGTCTGGAGCACGGCGCTACCTCGATCTGCCGCCGATGACGGCGACCAGGGCGATCACGACCGCCCAGACGATGTACAGGTAGGCCCAGAGGAGCGGGACGCCGAAGACCCGGTCCGCGCGATCGAACTGCGCGAGCAACGGCGGAACGATCAGCACCAGTCCCAACGCCGCCACGGCCACCAGGCGGCCCGCGAGCCGCTCGTCGTTTCGCGCGTCCGCCACGGGCTGCCTCCGTCTCCTCGATGTCATGCCGCAGGACCGCCCAGGTTCGTGCCATGCCATCACGCCGGCGGACAGCACCATGATCAGCCTCTGCCCAGTCCAACACGGCACCGAGACACGTCGAAGACGCCACGCCCACTCCGTGTCGTCGGTCGGGGCGGCGAGAGCGAATGGTGGGTGTCAGCCCGAGGGCCCCGGGGTGTGCCGTCGTGCCGGGCGGTAGCCGCGGACGTAGTCGACCGTGAACTCCTTCGGGTAGGGGCGGGCCGGCGCGGGGGCGCTGGGGTCGTCGGGGAACTCGTAGATGTTGAGCATGAACTGCATCGGGTAGTCCGGTGCCTGCTCCACGACCTTGACCAGCTGGTGGTCCACGAAGAACGCCACGTGCTCCGCCGTCCACTCCGCGGCGTAGACGTGGAACTCACGCGCGTCCACGGCCACGCTCTCCGCGGCGAACTCCTCGCGGACCGCGGGATCGGTCCAGGGGTGCAGGCCCATGCCGACGGCCGCCCGGCCCGGCTTCACGTCCCGGCCGAAGATCTCGCAGATGCAGATCTCCGCCGAACGCTCGGGCGTGTCCTCGTAGCCGATCATCCACAGGGCCACCATGCACCGCGGGTCGTCGATCGCCTTGGCGCGCATCTCGAACAGGCCGTGGTGCGGCGTGTAGAGGCGGACGTCGTCCTGCTCCTCGCGGACGGCGAGCCCGGGCCTGAAGCGGAGCTGCCCGACGTTGCTGCCGAGCGGACCGGAGAACAGCCCGGTCTGGAGGGAGGAGACGCGGATGCCGCCGTCGAACTCGGGTGACCAGGGCTGCTGGTCCTCCTCGATCAGCAGCCGGAGCGTGCCGTCCCCGATGCGGTAGCGGGCGGCCGTGGCCTCGCGGGAGCTCCAGTGGGGCAGGTAGTACGGCAGCCAGCGGGACTCGTCCAGGGTGTCGCCGTCGAAGGTGTCCTCGAACTCCAGCACGTAGCCGTCCTTGGTGACCGGATCGACGACGCGCCGGGCTGGGCGCTCGGCCATGGAACCGCCTTCCAGGGAACCCCCTCGGGACCGGCGACTCTACTCTCCGGACGGGACGGGGCCGCAGGATCCGGCGCGCGCACCGGTCCCCGTCGTGTCCGTCGCCGAGTTCCGGTCGCCGAGTTCCCTTCGCCGCGCCCCGACGCGTACCGGCGGGCACCGGTTCTCCAATGGCGTACGGGCACACCCCGGGCGCGTCGGGCGGCGGGTTCGGGCGCCGATACCCGTGCCCCGGTCATCTACGGGAAGGCATCGGAGGACGAACCCGTCGCGGGCGGAACCCCTCGCCGGCGGCGGCGTCTCTTGAAGGGCAGAGGCCGATCAGGGCCGCTGTCACACCACGTGGCGCAGTCCCGGGACACGACCCGGGGGACGGACCCGGCGGAGAGGGAGAACGATGACGAGCGCAGCAGGACGGACCGAGCGCCCGAGGGAAGTGGAGACGGCCTTCATGCTGTCGGTCGCGGCGATGGCCGTCCAGGTGGTGACGTGGATGCTGGACGTGTTCGTCATCGCGCCCACGGGACTGGAACAGATGCGCGACGCGGACGGGGAGCGCGGGGCCCTGCTGCAGGTCGCCCTCTCCGGCGGCGCGACGGTGGTCGTCACCGGGCTGTGGCTGTACTTCGCCGTCATGATGCGGGCGGGCCGCAACTGGGCGCGGATCGTGCTCACGGTCGGCGGCGCCCTGAGCCTGTTCCTCCTCATGAACAGCCTCAGCATGAGCGGCTTCGCACGCGAGGAGATGCTCCGGATCGCCCCGGACCTGCTCGCCACGGCGGCCATCGTTCTGATGTTCCTGCCGGCGTCACGGGCGTACTTCTCCCCCGCCCCGCGGACCGCGTAGGCGCCCACCGGCCGTGGTCCCCGTCCCTCGCCCTTCGCGGGCAGGGGGCGGGGACCACGGCGTTTCCGCACGCCCGCAGCATCGTCCGGGCGTTTTCCCCTCTCCCGAGGGTGTATCCAGCACCACCGCGAGAAGTCGCCTTCCGCCTCCGCGAAGGTGTGCCTCGGCGGCTGGGAGCGAACGTGGCCGATTTCTAACGTCGGGCCCTGACGTTTTCGCATCTCAACCCCGGAGAAACACCATGAGGCACAACCTCGCGGCCCGGCTCGGCATGTGGAGTTCACGCCACCGGAAATCCGCGATCATCGGCTGGCTGCTCTTCGTCGTCCTCGCCGCCGGACTCGGCGGCATGTCCGGACTGAACGTGATGACGCCCTCGGAAGAGGGGGCGGGGGACTCCGCGCGCGCCACCAGAATTCTCGAGGACGCCGGTTTGGAGAAGCCGGCCGGCGAGATGGTGATGGTGACGAGCGGCGCGTCCGGCGGCTGGAAGAGCGCGGCGCGGGATCTTTCCAACGCATTGCGCGACACCGGCGAAGTTCAGCGCCTTCAGCCGCCGACGCGCTCCGAGGACGGCAAGTCGGCCTTGATCAGTTTTGAGATGAAGGGGGATGCAGAGACCGCCGGGGACCGGGTGCAGCCCGTGCTGGACGCGGTCGACAAGGCCGAGTCCAGGCATGGCGGCGTCACGTTCCGCCAGTTCGGCAGCGCCAGCTCCGACAAGGCGTTCGGGGATCTGCTGGCCGAGGACTTCTTCGCCGCCGAGGTCACCGCTGTGCCCTTGGCCCTCGGGATCCTGCTGGTCGCCTTCGGGGCGGTGGTCGCGGCCCTGCTGCCCGTGTCCCTGGCGCTGACCGCCTGCGCGGCGGCGTTCGGTCTGATGTCGCTCGCCAGCAAGGCGGTGCCGCTGAGCGAGACGACGTATTCCGTGATGTTCCTGATGGGGCTGGCCGTCGGTGTCGACTACTGCCTGTTCTATCTGCGGCGTGAGCGCGACGAGCGAGCGCTGGGTCGCACCCCGGAGACCGCCCTGCGGATCGCCGCGGCCACGTCGGGCCGCGCGGTACTCATCTCGGGGCTGAGCGTCATGGTGGCGATGGCCGGCCTGTTCCTGTCCGGGATGATGCTCTTCTACGGATTCGCCGTCGTGACCATCATCGTGGTCCTCATCGCCATGCTCGGCTCCGTGACCGTCCTGCCCGCCCTGATGTCGTGGCTCGGTGACCGGATCGAGAAGGGGCGCCTCCCCTTCATGGGGCGTCGCCGCAAGCGCGCGCCGAGCCCTGACTCGGGCGGCCGCTTCGCCGGCAAGCTCGTTCGTCCCGTCCTCACACACCCCAAGCTGTTCGCCTTCGCCGCTGGGGCGCTGCTCCTGGTCCTGGCCGCGCCGGCCGTCGGCATGAAGACCGAGCAGCTGTCCGTACCCCAGCAACTCGGCAAGGACTCCCCGCTGGGTTCGGCCAGCCTGGAGATCGCCAAGACCTTCCCCGGCGGGCCCTCCCCCGCAGAGATCGTCGTCGAGGCCGACGACATCGGCTCACCGAAGGTACGGGCCGCGTTCGCGGAGTTCCGTGACAAGGCCGCGGCGTCGGGTGAGTTCGGTAAGACCGTCGAGATCACGGTGCACAAGAAGGAGAACGTCGCCGAGATCGAGGTACCACTGGCGGGCGACGGCAGGGACAAGACCTCACGGCACGCCCTGGAGACACTGCGCGAGGACCTCGTCCCCGACACGATCGAACCGGCGGTGGAGAAGGCCTACGTCACCGGCGAGCTCGCCCAGTCGGTCGACTCCAGCGAGCAGTTGGAGGGCGGCATTCTGCCGGTCGTCACCTTCATCGCGGTCGTGACGTTCCTCATCATGCTGTTCTGCTTCCGCTCGATCGTCATCGCGGTCACCTCGATCGCGCTGAACCTGCTGTCCGTAGCAGCCTCGTACGGCGTGATGGTCGCGGTCTTCCAGCACGGCTGGGGCGACGAGCTGTTCGCCACCGAAGCGGCCGGGGCCATCGAGCACTGGATGCCCCTGTTCGTCCTCGTGATCCTCTTCGGCCTCTCGATGGACTACCACGTCTTCGTGGTCTCCCGGATCCGCGAGGCCCGCGACCGCGGGCAGTCCACCGCGAACGCGATCGCCGAGGGCATCCGCTCGACCGCCGGTGCCGTCACCAGCGCCGCGATCATCATGGTGGCCGTGTTCGCCGTGTTCGCGACCCTCTCGATGCAGGACTTCAAGCAGCTCGGTGTGGGACTCGCGGTCGCCGTCCTGCTGGATGCCACGGTCGTACGGATGGTGCTTCTGCCGTCGCTCATGGCCCTGATGGGCGAGCGCAACTGGACGGTGCCGCGCTGGCTCGACTGGCTGCCGCAGATCTCCCACGGCGAGGAGGCCGAGCCCGCGCTCGCGGGTGCGCCCGCGGCGACCGCGCCGGTCGCGGCCGCCACGGTCGCGTCCGCCGGGGCAGCAGGTCCGGGAGCGCCCGTGGCCGACCGCTTCGCCCTGTCCGAGGGTGGCTGGGAGGGCCCGGGCCACGGCTCGGGCGGACCGACGGCCACGGCGACGGCCACGGCGACCGGATACGCCGAACCGCCGCAGGACTCCTGGGCACCGCCCCGGCAGTTCCCGGAGCCGACGCGTGACGTGCCTGCCGCACCGGATGTGCCGACGCGCCACCTCTCCGTTCCGCAGCAGGAAACGGCGTACGGATCCCGGGACGGCGTACCTCCGCATCAGGGTCGGTACGGCGGTCCCGGGCCCGAATGGACGACGGGGAACGGGAGCGAGCACGGGCACGCCGACCGAGACCCGTACGCTCCGAGCGTGCCGCAAGCCACCGGCCGCAGGGGACGCATCGCCCCCAACGGCCTGCCGTACTCCCGCAAGTCGAGGCGGGTGGCCGGAGTGCTCCAGCTCCTGCTGGGCTTCCTGGGCGTGGGCCGGTTCTACACCGGACACATCTGGACGGGAATCGCGATGCTGCTCACCGCGGGCGGCGGCATGATCTGGGCGCTGATCGACGGGATCCTGTACTTCGCCAAGAGCGACCGCACCGACAAGAAGGGACGGATACTGCGCGGCTGATACCGCCGGGCTGAGCGAAGACGTCGATGCCGCGGCGCCTGCGGGCGCCGCGGCATCAGTCTGCCGGGGCACCCCATGAGGAGCTTGGCTTCGCCTCCGGCATGACGTGCTGTTCGGCGTGGGCGGCCAACCGGTCAACCCTCCCTTCACGCCAGTGGTTCGGACTCCAGGAAGCTGCGCATCTCCGTGGCGAGATTGCGCATGTCCTCTCCAGGAGCGTGATCGGTCCTCGCCTCGAAATGCCACTCGTCACCGGGGGGTCGGTCGTGCAGCCCCCAGGTCTACGTGACGCGTGACCCCGCATGCTCAGCGGAGACCGCCAGGTCCCGTTCCATTGACCGCCAAGTCCGGGCACCGGTCCACCCGCGGAACTCTTCCGCGAGCTCAGCCAAGAACGCGTCAAGGCCGTCACCTCCGTGCCAACGCATTCGTACGGTCAGTCAGCCCTGGTGAGGGCGCCCTCACGCACGTTGGTCTCCCGCACGGGTCGGTAGAGTCTCCCTGGAAGATCACGTGAACCAGGGGGAGTTCATGACCACGGCCCAGCCCGGATCACCGCCGCCCATCGTCCTCGTCCACGGGACACGATTCAGCGCGGCCCAGTGGAGTCCGCAACTCGCCTCGCTGGAGCGGGACTTCCCCGTCGCCGCCGTCGATCTGCCGGGCCACGGCAGCCGGTCCGCCCAGCCGTGGAGCCTCGGCGCGGCGACCGAGACGGTGGCCGCCGCGGTGGACTCGCTGGGGCGCGGGCCCGCGCTCGTCGTCGGGCACTCGCTCGGCGGGTACGTGGCGCTGGAGTTCGCTCGACGTCACCCGGAGCGGCTGCGCGGTCTGGTCCTCGCCGGGGCGAGTGCCGCGACGAAAGGTCCGTGGGCGATGCCGTACCGGTGGGTGGCCGGGCTCGTCCCCCGCGTTCCGCAAGCGCGGTTGACCCGGTGGAACGACCGGTTTCTGCGACGGCTCTACCCACCGGAGGTGGTGGAGGCGACCATCCGCTTCGGCTACGCGTTCCACACCCTGCCCGTCGCGTGGGGCGAGGTGCTGGGGCGTTTCGATGCGAGCGCGATGCGTCATGTCGCTGCCCCCGTGCTGATCCTGAACGGCGAGAAGGACTCCGTCTTCCGGTCCGGAGAGCGGGAGTTCGCCCGGGCGCACCCGGACGCGCGGATCGAACTCATCCCACGGGCGCGGCACCTCGCGAACTTCGACGATCCGGAAGCCTTCGCCGACGCGGTCCGCCGCTTCGCCCGGCAGCTCGTCCCGGAGCGCTGACACCGGATCGCGTGACACCGGGTCGCGCTCACCCCTTCTCCCCCGCTTCTCCCCCGGCCTCGCCCCGACTCGTCCGCCCTTGCCGTACCGGCGCCCGCCGCCTCATCCGGCCGAGGCGCCACGCACCGCGTCGGCGACCACCGACGCGGCCTCCGCGACGAGGTCGTCCTGGTACTCGGCGTCCCGGGTGTCACGGCTCGTCAGGACCGCCATCACGACGGGCTTGCCGCCCGGGGGCGTCACCACGGCGATGTTGTTGCGCGTGCCGTACTCGCCTGCCCCGCTCTTGTCGGCGACGGTCCAGTCCTTCGGCACGCCGGCCCGGATCAGTGTGGATCCGGTCTTATTGGTCTTCATCCACCGCATGAGCAGGGCGCGTTCGTCCTTCTTCAGGCCGTCGCCGAGTGCGAAGGTCCGCAGGTCCTTGGCGAAGGCGCGCGGCGTGGTGGTGTCGCGCGGGTCGCCCGGGGTCGCCTCGTTGAGCTCCGTCTCGCGGCGGTCCATGTGCGTGACGTCGTCGCCGAGGTCTTCGAGGACGGCGTCGAGCGCCTTCGGGCCGCCGAGCGCGTCGAAGAGCAGATTCGCCGCGGTGTTGTCGCTGTAGCGGAGGGTCGCGGCGCACAGGTCGCGCAGGCTCATGCCGGTGCCGGTGTGCTTCTCGGTGACGGGCGAATGCGCGACCAGGTCGTCGCGGTCGTAGCGCATCACCTTGTCGAGGCCCTTCACGGAGTACTTGCGCAGGACCGCCCCCGCGGCCAGGGCCTTGAACGTGGAGGCGTACGCGAACCGTTCGTCCGCCCGGTAGGCGACCTCGCGCCCCGTACCGGTGTTGAGGGCGTAGACCCCGAGCCGGGCGTCGAATTTCCGCTCGAGCTTCTTGAACGCGGACGTGGAGGCGGCCGCGGACGCGCCGGTTCCCGGCGCCGCATCCGATGCGGCGGACGTCTTCCGGGGCGCCGCGGACGAGCCGGCGTCGGCGCCCTGGCCGCAGGCCGCGAGCGGGACGAGCGTGAGGGCGAGGGCCGTCCCGAGGGCGGCGCGACGGGCGATGCCGTTCTGCATGATCAACACGATCCGTTACCTCCGGGTCCGTACGCCCACCGGCGCACGGGTCGTCTCCTGGCGGGCCGCGTACGAGCGCGGCCCGCTGACCGGTGGCAACCCTCCCCTGCCTGGGCTTATGCGGTCCAAGACGTGAATGCGCGCTTCCATGCCGATTCGGCATACGCTGGGGAGGTGGATCTTGTCGCAGCGTGCCGGGCCTTCGTCCACGTGGGCGAGCGCGGCAGCTTCACCATCGGAGCGGCGGCGGCCCGGATGTCCCAGTCGGTCGCCAGCCGCCGTGTCGCCGCCCTGGAGAAGCACTTCGGGGAGCAGCTCTTCGAACGGACCCCGCGCCGGGCGGCCCTCACGCCGTTCGGCCGGGACATGCTGCCCGTGGCACGGCGGCTCGTCGGGCTGGCCGACGACCTCGAACGCGAGGCGGAGACCGCCAAGCGCAAGCCGCTGCGGCTCGCCGTTCCGGACACCTGCTCCACGGCCGCCCTCGCGCGCCTGGTCGCCGACGCCCGCGGCCACGGCATCTCGCTCGAACTGCGCGTCGCCCCGCCCGCCGAGCGGACGGAGCTGGTGCACACCCAGGAGGTCCGGGCGGCCCTGATCGCCGTACCACCCGACCAGGCGTCCTGGTCGGTGCCGCTGGGGCTCGCCGGTACGCACGCTCCGGAGGTGTCGCGCGTCTACGTCGAGACGCTGCGCGCGGGTCGCGCCGACCGGTCTCCGCCCCGCCGAATCTGGATCCAGCCGGAGGACGACGTGCCCCACATCAGGGACCGCATGACGCGCCTGGGCGACGCGGTGGGGCTGCGCCCCGCGCAACTCCGGGTCGCCACGAGCGTCCCGGCGGCCTCAGCCGAAGTGCTGTGCTCGCACGACGTCCTGCTGTGCTCGCCCCCGCAGGCCGGCGAACTCGGCTTGCACTGGCGGCCGATCGGTGAGACGAGCCCGGTACGGGGCTTCGCCGTCGCGGCGGCCGCTGCGGGCGACCCCGACCGGCTGCGGACGCGCCTGGGCGAGGAGATCGCCCGCTTCCTCGGGGCCTCCCCGGCGGCCGGAGAGGAGACGGAGGACGGTCGTGAGCGCTGAGAGGCTGGTGCGCGACCTGCGCCAGGAGCTGGCCGACGGGGGCCTGTCCGGCTCGTTCCTCGTACGGGATCTGGAGACGGGGGACGAACTGGGCATCGACCCGGACATCGAGTTCCCGTCCGCCTCCCTGGTCAAGGTGCCGCTCGCGCTCGCGACCCTGGAACGCATCCGCCGGGGCGAGCTGGACGGCGCGACGGCGCTCGAGGTGCAGCCCGGACTGATCACGACACCGGGCCCGACCGGGCTGACCCGGTTCCGCCACCCCGCCCGTATCGCCGTCGACGACCTGCTCTACCTGAGTACGTCCGTGAGCGACGGGACGGCGGCCGACGTCCTGTTCGACCTCACACCGCCCGCCCAGGTCGCTTCCGTGCTGGGCGAGTTGGGCCTGCGAGGTCTCTCCGTCCGCCACACGATGCGCGATCTGGTCGACACCCCGGCGGAACGACTGGACGCCGCAGAGGTGCACCTCGCGCACGCCATCGCGATCGACGCGGGGACCAGCGGCCGCGGGCACCGGCTGCCGCAACTCGACGTGACCCGCGCCAACACGGGCACCGCACGCGCCTTCGTCGACCTGCTCCAGGCTCTGTGGACGCCGTCGTCGATCGACGCGACGGTGGCCGAGCGGGTACGCGAACTCATGGCGGACAACGTGCTGCGACAGCGGCTCGCACCGGACTTCAGTTCCGACGCCTCGGCGTGGTCGTCGAAGACCGGCACGCTGCTGAACCTGCGGCACGAGATCGGCGTCGTCGAGCACGCCGACGGGCAGTCCTTCGCCGTCGCGGCCCTCACCGAGTCCCGGGTCCCCGCGAGCCACCAACCGGGCGCCGAAGCGCTGATGGGGCAGGTGGCCCGGAGACTGCGGGACCGGCTGCGGCAGCTCTGAACCCGCGCCGTTTCGCCTTGTCCGCGGGGGGCGGAACCGTCTGCTCTCGGCGGCACTCCGACCTGATGCATCGCGGGCACCTGGAGGATGCCGCCACGGTGATCGGCTCGGATTTCGTCCTCCGGATCGCCTGGGACGAGCGGCGGCGTCTCCAGGACCCCTCGCGCGATGAGGCGCTGTCCTGCGCAACGGAACGCCACACCGACGCGTGAGGCGGGCGGGCCTGTCACGGCCCGTCCGCCTCACGTGCCCCTGGCGTCTACGGCTGGGCGCCGATCCCGGCCGCCGCCCCGTTCTCACCGGGCTTCTGCACGACCTGCTTCTGCGCGATGCCCTGCAGCATCCCCGCCAGGTCGACTCCCGTGGTGGAGCTGAGGAGTTCCATGCCCTGCGCCACGTTGTCGGCGACGGTGCGGGGAAGCTTCCCGGCGCCGTCGGTGGAGATGACGGTCATTTTGTCCACGGCGGCCAGCGGTTCGGCGGCCTTGCCGACGACCTGGGGCAGCACCTCGACGAGCATCTGCAGGACGGCCGCGTCCCCGTACTGAGCGAACGCGTCGGCCTTCTTCCGCATGGCCTCGGCCTCCGCCGAGCCCTTGGCGGCGATCGCGGCGCCCTCCGCCTCGCCCTCGATGCGCGTCGCGTCGGCGAGCGCCGCGCGGTGGGCCTTCTCGCCCTCGCCGGTGAGGCGGGCACGCTGGGCCTCCGCCTCGGCCTCCTTGACGTGCGCGATGCGGCGGGCCTCCGCCTCCTGCTCCGCGCGGTAGCGGTCGGCGTCCGCCGGCTTGCGCACCTGGGTGTCGAGCTCCCGGTCGGTCAGCGCGGCCTGCCGCTCGGCGACCTTCTCCTGCTGGCTCAGGATCTCCTGCTGCCGGTCGGCCTCGGCGAGCGGTCCCGCGGCGGCGGCCCGTGCCGCGGCCTCGTCCGTCTCGGCCCGGATCTCCGCCTGCTTGAGCGCGAACGTGCGCTGCGCGACGGCGATTTCCTCCTCGGCCTTCAGCCGGGCCTGCTCCGACGCACGCCGGGCCACGGCCTCGGCGATGTCGGCCTCCTGCTTGGCGCGGGCGGCCTCGGGCCGTCCGAGGTCCTCCAGGTACGACCCCTCGGTGGCGATGTCCTGGATCTGGAAGGCGTCGAGCACCAGGCCCTGTCCCGACAGGCTCGCCTCGGCCTCCTCCGCGACCTGCCCGGCGAAGGCCGCACGGTCCCGGATGATGTCCTCGACCGACATCCGGCCGACGATCGAGCGCAGTGCGCCGGAGAGCACTTCCTGGGTGAAGCCGACGATGCCGTCCTGCTGCATGAGGAACCGCTGCGCAGCGGCCCGGATCGAGTCCTCGGTCCCGCCGACCTTCACGATCGCCACGCCCTCGAGGTTGGCCTTGACGCCGCGCAGGGTGACGGCGCCGCGGACGGCCACCGGGATGTGCCTGCTGGACAGGTCGAGCGTGAACCGCTGCTGCACGAACGGCACGACGAAGACGCCGCCGCCGACCACGACCTTCTGCCCGCTGTTGTCGGTGGACACCCGCCCGGTTTCGGGGTCGGTCGACGTCTTGCCTCTCCGGCCGGTGACGATGAACGCCTGGCTGGGCCCGGCGACCTTGTACCGGGTGACGACGGCGAGGGCGAGCAGCGCGGCGAGGACGACGATGCCCACCAGGGCAGCGAGAACTGGGCTCATGGCGAATCCCCTTGGGGTGAAGAAACGGTCGGTCACTGGGCCACAGGGCGGCGGGGCGGAAGGCTGCGGACGGCGGATCCCGTACGGCGCCTACGGCGGCTTACGGCTTACGGCTTACGGCTTACGGCTTACGGCTTACGGCTTACGGCTGACGGCTTGTCAGGGCTCGACGGGGCGCACCACGACGGACGTCGGGGACGGCATGGACTCGACCCACACCGCGGCACCACGAGCCACCGGCGCGGAGCTTCGCGCCGCGAACTTCGCGGGCTGGCCGCCGAGATGCACCAGCACCTCGCCGTAACCGTCGGCCGGGATTCCGGTCACCACCGTGCCCGGTCCCCCGACCAGGTCGTCGCCGCGGGGCACGACCGCCGTCCGCTCCGTCATCAGGCTCCGGCTGACCCTCCAGGTCACCCATCCTGCGCCGGCACCGGCCGCCGCCCCCACGCCGGTCGCCGCCACCGCCCCGAGACCGGTGGTCCCCAGGGTGATCGCGCCCGCGAAACCGAGCATCGACAGGAATCCGGCGATCACCGGCAGGGACAACAGCCCGTCGAATCCTCCCAGTCCGTCGAAGAGGCCCTCCAGCACGCCGTCGAGAAGCAGCGCGAGCACGAGGAGTACGAGTCCGGCAACACCGAAGCCGAGAAACCAGGCCACGCGAACTCACCTCCCATAGGGCTGATCTGCGAAGCCGATGCGATCGTCGCACGTCAGGCAAGTTCGGATCATTGCCAGGTTCCGGCAATCTTTACGCGTCCTTGATGCCGCATTCGCACGCCGGGCGGCCACACCCGGCCGGCGCCGCTCGACGCGCCACCGTTCGATCCCGCCCCACGCGCCACCGCTCGATCCCGCCCCACGCGCCACCGCTCGATCGATCGCCATCGGCCCGGCTCGATCGGCATCGGTCCCAGGAGGAGGCGGTGTGCGGACCTTGGCCTTTGGTGGACGCCGCTCCACCAAAGGCGCGGGAGTGATGCCGAGTGTGCGGTGCCGCGCCCGGCGCTCCTCCATCGGCTGATGCGGGCGGAGCCCGCCCTTGCCAAGGATCGGATCCGTTCGGCTGTGGAGTCCGAGCGCATCCCGGCCCTTGGGGGAGAAGTGAACGAGCACGCAACACCCCGTCGTATCTCCGTCTTCGACACGACGCTCCGCGACGGCGAACAGGCGCCGGGCAATGCGATGGATCCCGAGCAGAAGCTCGAACTGGCCCAGCTGATCGCGGGGTTGGGCGTGGACACGGTCGAGGCGGGTTTTCCGGCCTCCTCACCCAGCGACTTCCGGGCGACGCGGCTGATCGCGCAGCATCTGTCCGGCACCAAGTTCGCCACGTTCTCCCGCACCACCCGCAGGGACGTAGAGATCGCTGTCGAAGCCGGCGGCACCGACAACCATCAGGTGCAGATGGTGGCCACCGGCAGCCGGATCCACCTGACCCACAAGCGCGGCATCACCCGGCACGCGGCGGTGCAGGAGGTCGTGGACACGGTGAAGTTCGCAGTCTCCCTGGGCGTCAGCGACATCGCCGTCGGCATCGAGGACGCCAGCCGTGGCGAGGACGACCTGCTGCGCGCGCTGACCGAGGCGGCCGTGGACGCGGGCGCGACGTGCATCATCCTGGCCGACACGACCGGGTGCCACCTCCCTGAGGAGTTCGGCACGCTCATCGGCAAGATCCGCCGGTGGGCGCCGCCGCCCATCAAGGTCTCCACCCACTGCCACAACGACTTCGGCCTGGCCACCGCCAACACGCTGGCCGGTCTCGCGGCCGGCGCGGACGAGATCCAGGTCGCCCTGGGCGGCATCGGCGAGCGGGCCGGCAACACCTCGCTCGAGGAGGTCGCGGCTGCCCTCGCGTACAAGACCGAGCTGCTGGGGATGACGACCGGTGTCCGTCTGGAGGCCATGTACGCGGCGTACAACCGGCTGCGCGAGATCATCCGGATGGAGGTGCCCCGCAACAAGCCCATCTTCGGCACGTACGTCTTCGGCACCGCGGCGGGTATCCACCAGCAGGGCATGCTCAGCGACCCGAGCACCTACGAGTACGTCGAGCCGGCGCGGTTCGGCCGCGAACGCTCCCTTCTCATCGGGCGCCACTCCGGACGGACCGTGCTGCGCCACCTCATCGAACAGCTCGACATACAGGTCGACGACGCCGAGCTGGACGAGCTGTACCGCGTCCACATCGCCGAGCGCGAGAGGGGCGACTGCGAGGACCTGTCGGTCGTACGGGAGCGGCTCGCGCAGGAGCTCGGCATGCGCATGGCGGTGGCAGCGGCGCGATGACGTTGCGCTCCATCGACTCGCTGAACCTGCTCGGGAGTTCTGTGCACATCGTCGACCGCGAGGTCGGCGGGGAGAGGGCGGACGCATGAGTGCGACGCGCATCGCCGTGATCGGCGGCGGGCCCAGAGGGATGATGGTGCTCGAGCGGCTCGCCGCCCGCCTCTCGGAGCACCCGGGCCCCCTGGATGTCCGGCTGTTCCTGGTGGACGCGGTGGAGCCGGGGGCGGGCCAGGTCTACCGGACCGACCAGCCCGACTGGTTCCTGATGAACACCGTGGCGGGACAGTGCTCCGCGTACTCGGGCGAGCCCGACGGCGGCCCGGCGCGGGCCGGGGCCGGTCCGTCGTTCGGCGAGTGGTGGGAGTCCGTCGGGGACTACCCCGGCCCGGACAGCTACGCGCCGCGCGGGCAGTACGGCCGCTACCTGCGCGCGGTGCTCACCGCGGTGGAGGAATCCCTGCCGTCCGGCGTACGGCTGCGGTGCGTCAAGGAGCGGGTCGAGGACATCGCGCGCGTCGACGGCCGCTACAGGATCGCGCTGTCGGGCGGCGAGCAGCTGGACGTCGACCGGGTCGTCCTCACCACCGGACACTCCCGCAACCGGCTCACCGGCCGGGAGGACGGCCTCGCCGACTTCGCCCGGCAGCACCCGGAACTCCGTTACATCCAGGGCGAGTCGGCGGCCGACATGCCCCTGGACGCGATCGCGCCGGGCTCCGGCGTCGGCGTGATCGGGCTCGGCCTGTCCTTCTACGACGTGATGGCCGCCCTCACCATCGGACGGGGCGGCCGTTTCACCTCGCGCGAGGACGGCACTCTCGTCTACCGGCCCAGCGGCGAGGAACCGGTGATCGTCGCCGGTTCCCGCAGCGGGATGCCGCTGCCGGCCCGGGGCCGCAACCAGAAACCTCCCCGGTACTCCTACCGCCCGGTGCTGTTCACCCCCGAACGCGTCCGCGCCCAGCAGCCGCGCGGGCAGCTCGACTTCCTGCGTCATCTCTTCCCGTGGCTCATGGCCGAGATCGAGCTCGTGTACTACGGAACGGCGCTGCGGCGGGCGTTCGGAGGCGAGGTGGCGCAACGGTTCGGCGCACAGGTGGAGCGCGCCGCCGAGGCGGGCGTGCCGCCGGTGGAGGCCATCGCCGGGCGGCTGGGGCTGCGGGACGTTCCGCCGGTCGACCTCGACGCGCTCGCCCGGCCGTTCGCGCACCGGACGTTCACCGGTCCGGGAGACTTCGAGCGCGCGCTGCGCGAGGAGATCGAACAGGACCTCAGGTACGCGGCCGAGGGGAACGTCGACGCCCCGCTCAAGGCGGCGCTCGACGTCATGCGCGACACCCGCTGGGTCATCCGCGACCTGGTCGACTTCTCCGGGCTGACCGGGCGCTCACAGCGGGAGGACTTCCTCGGCTGGTACGTGCCCAGGGCCTCGTTCCTCGCGGCCGGGCCGCCGAGGGAGCGGCTCCAGCAGGTGCTCGCCCTGATCGACCAAGGCCTGCTGCGCATCGTCGGGCCGCGGACCCGCTTCGACGCCGGGCCGGAGGGGGGCTGCTTCGTGGTGTCCTCGCCCCAGGTCCCCGGTTCCGCGGTCCAGGTCCGGACACTGGTGGACGCCCGGATCCCCGAACCGGATCTGCGCCGGGACCTCAGCCCGCTCTCCGCGCGGCTGCGCGAGTCCGGCGCGTGGACGAGTTACGTCAACGACAGCGACGGCGCGCGCTACGACACCGGCGGGGTCGCGGTGACCCGCAGCCCGTACCATCCCGTGGACCGTGACAGCGGTGTCGACGAGGGCATGTACGTCCTCGGCATCCCCACCGAGCACACCCGGTGGTTCATGCAGGTCGGCAGCAGCCGACCGGGCATGTGGAGCGACTTCGTGCATGACGCCGACGCCATTGCGGCGCACGCGCTGCGTCCGGTGGCCCGGGCCGGGGTGCCCCGGGCTCGTACCCCCGAACTGGTCGGCCCGGGTGCCGAGACGGCAGGCGAGCGGTCGCCGGAGGTGAAGGCGGGATGAGCGTGCGCGTGGCACAGCGGTTCTCGGGTGTCGAGCGGTCCGCGACCGTCGCCCTGCTGGAGACGGTGCGGCGGCTGCGGCGCAGCGGTGTCGAGGTGCTGGACCTCAGTGGTGGCGAACCGGACTTCACCACGCCCGCTCCCGTCGTCGCGGAGGCCGTATCGGCGCTGCGGGACGGCGACACCCACTACACCCCGAGCCGGGGCGTCCCCGAACTCCTGCGGGCCGTCGCGGACAAGCTCGCCACCGAGAACGGCATCCGCGTGGATCCGGCTACGGGTGTCATCGTGACCCCGTCCGCCAAACAAGCGCTGTTCACGGCCCTGATGACCGTGCTCGACCCGGGGGACGAGGTCATCGTGCCCACTCCGGCGTGGGTGAGCTACCCGGCGATGGCGGGCCTGCTCGGCGCCCGCGCGGTGGCGGCCGAGCTCTGCGCCCGGGACGGGTTCCGGCTGTCCCGGCGGCTCCTGGAGGACCGGGTCACGGCCCGCACCCGGGCGCTGGTCGTGAACACCCCGGCCAACCCGACGGGGCACGTGCTGGACCGCGAAGAGGCCGAGGAGATCGTGGCGTTCGCCGTGGCACACGACCTCGTACTCGTCGTCGACGAAATCTACGAGAAGATCGTCTACGACGGCCGCAGCCACCTCAGCCTGGCGAGCCTGCCCGGCGCGGCGGACCGGACGATCACGGTCAACGGCTTCTCCAAGGCGTATGCGATGACGGGCTGGCGGCTCGGCTACCTGGCGGGCCCCGAGCCACTGATCTCCCATGCCCTCAAGGTCCAGGAACACACGGTGAGTTGCGCCGCGTCCTTCGTGCAGCGCGGGGGTGTGGCGGCACTGACCCGGACGGCCGACGACGTCGCGGCGATGATCGAGGAGTACACCGTGCGACGGGGAATGGCGGTCTCCGCGCTGAACGCGCTGCCCGGCGTCTCCTGCACCTCTCCCGAGGGCGCGTTCTACGCGTTCGCCGACGTACGGGACACGGGGCTCACGTCGGCAGCCTTCGCCCAGCGGCTCCTCGACGAGGCGGCCGTCACGGTGGCTCCGGGCTCGGCGTTCGGGGCGGGCGGCGAGGGGTACGTGCGGCTGTCGTTCGCGGCGTCCCGGGAGGTCCTGCAGAGCGCGATGGAGCGGCTGGCCCGGTGGGCGGCGAACTGATCGGAGGCGACACGGACCGACATGGACGAAAGGAGGGACGCCGCCCGCTCGGGGCGGCCGGCGTCCTTTCGTCCGTCTGCCGTCGGGCCGGTTTCAGGCCACGTCGGCCGGCCGGCGCGGGGCGGCGGGTGGGGCTGTCCGGCTCTCGGCGCGCCAGGACTGCTGGAACAGCAGCACGGCCTCCAGCCGGTTGCGGGCGCCGAGCTTGGTCAGCGCGTGCGAGACATGGCTCTTGACGGTGGCGGGCGAGACCCGTAATCGGACCGCTGTCTCGGCCGTCGACATGCCTTCCGCCAGGTGCCGCAGCACCTCCTGTTCGCGGGAGGTGAGGGTGTGCAGGAGGTCCATGGAACCGGCGGGGGCCGGGACCGACGGGGCCGGCACCCGCCGTGTGTACAGGGCGCGCAGCTCCGGGGAGAGCACGCTGTGGCCGGAAGCCACCGCGCGGATGGCCGCGGCGACCTTGGCGACCTTGATGGTCTTCACCAGGCAACCGGTGGCACCGGCCGCGAAGACGGCGTCGAGGCGCCGCTGGGTCCAGCCGGTGCCGACGACCAGCACCCGCACCTTCCGCAGGTCCAGCTGCCGGATCAGGCCGGTGGCGTCCTCGCGCGGGGCGACCGCCAGGACGGCCACGTCGACGCGACTCAGCGGCCACTGCTGCAGTGGCTGCTGGTTGTTCACGCTGCCCACCACGTCGAGGTGGGCCGAGGTTCCGAGGACGCTCGTCAGGACGTGGCGCGAGATGGGGTCGTGGTCGGCCACCAGCACGCGCGCTCTGTCGTCGGCGGATTCCGCGCCGAACAGATCACGTTCCAGAGACATGAGGTACGCCCTTCGTCAAGTATGCGATCGCCTCGAAGCCTAATCTCGGGAAATGCGTTCAGCAATGACGAACAGCGTTCTGAACATACTCTTGACAGTCGGATTGCACGCGCCTCCCGTACGGTCCCGTTTGTATGGGTGTGAACCCGGGATTCGCCGACCGGAGGTCCGCACCGCCACGAGGCAACGACGCGTGAACTCCCCTCCCTCAGAAGCTCCTTGACCGGTCGACAGGGTCGGCATTACCGTCTGGCTCTTGCGGGGGAGGCAAGATCGGTTCTTTGCGTGAGCACACGGCAGCTCACCCAAGCCCCCTCCGACGGGTGTCGCTCGGCACGGCTGTCGGGTGCCGGCGCCCATGTGTCGCTGTTACGGGGGGAATCGTGGACATCGCGCTGGCCAGATCCTGGCTCTTAGCCTTCGCTCGGGCGGTCGAGGAGGGCGCGGACCGCCTCACCGCTCTTGATTCCGCGATCGGGGACGGTGACCACGGCGTCAACATGCGCCGGGGCATGTCCCAGGTCCGCCGACTCCTGTTGAAGGACGAGCCGCGGGGCACCGTGGGCGAACTGCTCGGCGAGACAGGGCGATTACTCCGGACCCATGTGGGCGGAGCGTCCGGCGTGTTGTACGGAAGTACGTTCCAGGCAATGGGCGCCGCGCTGCCCGTCCGCCGGGCCGGGGTGCCCCAGGTCACCGACGCCCTGGAGGCGGGACTCGCCGCGGTGGTCGGGCTGGGAGCGGCGGCCCTGGGCGACAAGACCATGGTCGACGCCTTTGCGCCGGCCGTGACGGCCTTTCATGAGGCCTGCGTGGCGGGCGGGGACCTGGAGACCGCGGCCGTAGCCGCCGCGGCGGCCGCCGCGGCTGGCGCCCGGTCCACCATCCCGCTGCAGGCGCGCAAGGGCCGCGCGTCGTATCTCGGCTATCGCAGCATCGGCCACCCGGATCCGGGGGCCGCTTCCACCGAGATGCTCTTCCGGTCCCTCGCCGAACAGGCGGCGCAGGAGGCGATGTCGCCCTGCGGACGGGAAGGATGTCTGCCGGTCGTGATCCACGAGGGCTCGTCGGCCCGAACCTGACGAAGGCCGCCGGTCCGGCCGATCAGGTCCGTCCGCCGGTGAACGCGCGCCGCACTCGGGGCAGTTCGTCGTCGGGGACGAGTGCATCGTGACGCGTCCGTACCGGTACTCCGCCCGTCGGCGAACCCCCTCGCGCGGGCGTCGCGGGCCGGCCAGGCGACGGTCAGGTCCGGGCCGGCGGTGAACCGGACGTCGACCGAGCCCGCCGGGTCGAGCGTGTCGAGGTGTCCCTGCACTTCTCCTCCGGGGTGCCGGCGGCCGACGGAACGGGATCGGGGCGCGCATTCATCCTGACGGGTCACGGGCGCCGCGTCATCCACCGACGGTGGAGATGACGGACCGTCATGGCACGGATGCGCCGAAGGAGGAGTGCGGTGCACCGGTGGAAGGAGGCCTCCACCATCGGCCGATGCCCCGCGCACCGCATGCCACGAGCCTTGCGGTCATGGGTTCAACGCTTGCGCAGAAGGTCTGGGCCGATCACACGGTCCGCCGGGGCGAGGCAGGTGGCGACGACCTCCTCTACGTCGACCTGCACCTGCTCCACGAGGTGAACACGCCCCGGGCGTTCGACGGCCTGCGGGCCGCCGGACGTGCCGTGCGGCGCCCCGAGCTGACGCTGGGCACCGAGGATCACAACGTGCCCACCACGTCCCTCCTCGACGGGTTCGGCGATCCGGCGGGCCGCCGGCAGGCCGCCCAGCTCCGGGACAACTGCGACGCCTTCGGGATCACCGTGCACCGGCGCGGCGACGAGGGACACGGCATCGTGCACGTCATCGGACCGGAACAGGGGCTGGTCCGGCCCGGGATGACGGTCGTGTGCTGCGACTCGCACACCACCACCCTGGGCGCGTTCGGCGCCGTCGCGTTCGGCATCGGCACCAGCCAGGTCGAGCACGTGCTGGCCACCCAGACCCTGTGGACGCGCCGGCCTCAGGACATGGCGGTCACCGTCACGGGACGGCTCCCTGCGGACGCGACCCCCAAGGACCTGGTGATGGCGCTGATCGCACTCATCGGCACCGGCGGCGGCCAGGGGCACATCATCGAGTACCGGGGTCCGGCCGTCGAGGCGCTGTCGATGGAAGGCCGCATGACCCTGTGCAACATGTCGGTGGAGGCCGGGTCCAAGGCCGGGCTCGTCGCCCCCGACGAGACGACCTTCGCCTATCTGCGCACCCGTCCCGGCATGCCCGAGGGCGCGGACTGGGACGCGGAGGTGGCCTACTGGGAATCCCTGCGCACCGACCCGGACGCGCGGTTCGACAAGGAGGTCACCCTCGACGCCGGCACGGTCCGGCCGTACGTCTCCTGGGGGACGAACCCGGCACAGAGCCTGCCGCTCGACGGCCGGGTGCCGAGTCCGGACGACTTCACCACCACCACCGAGCGCGCGGCGGCCGAACGCGCCCTGGCATACATGGACTTGAAGCCCGGCCGCCGACTGACCGACATCGGGGTCGACACCGTCTTCGTGGGCTCCTGCACCAACGGCCGCATCGAGGACCTGCGTGCCGCGGCCGAGGTGCTGCGCGGTCGCCGGGTGGCCGACGGGGTGCGCATGCTCGTCGTACCCGGCTCCGCCGCGGTGCATCAGCAGGCCCTGGACGAGGGGCTCGACCAGGTCTTCACCGGTGCCGGCGCGGACTTCCGCCCCATCGCGGGCTGCTCGATGTGCTGCGGCCTGAACGAGGACCGGCTCCGGCCCGGACAGCGCGCCGTGTCCACCAGCAACCGCAACTTCGAAGGCCGGCAGGGCAAGCGGTCGCGCACCCACATCGCTTCCCCCGCCGTGGCCGCGGCCAGCGCCGTCACCGGCCGGATCACCGCACCCACCGACCTGTGAGGCCACGTACCGCCATGGACCAGTTCACCGTGCACGTCGGCACGGCGTTGCCGCTCAGGCGCAGCAACGTCGACACCGACCAGATCATCCCCGCCCGCTTCGTCCCCTACTTCAGCCTGACCGGGCACGGCAACGGCCTGTTCGGGGACTGGCGCGACGACCCGTCGTTCCCCGCCAACCTGCCCCAGTACCAGGGCGCGACGATCCTGGTCGCGGGCAACGAGTTCGCCACCGGATCCTCCCGCGAATCCGCCGTATGGGCGCTGCAGAAATCCGGCCTCCGTGCCGTGCTGGCCCCGAGCTTCGGCGACATCTTCCGCGAGAACGCCCTCATGCGCGGGCTGCTGCCCGTCGAACTCGCGGCGGACGCCGTGGAGCGGCTGTGGGAGCTCGTCGAGGCCGACCCGACGACACGGATCACCGTCGACCTGGAGCAGCGGCAGGTCCGGTTCGCCGACCGGGTCGAGGAGTTCGGCGTCAACGAGGCCGCCCGTGACCGCCTGCTGCGCGGCGCCGACACCATCAGCGACACCTTGCGGCACGAGGCCGAGATCAGCGCGCACGAGCGGCGGCGCCGACCGCTCCTACCCACGACGACGAGGAGTGCGGCATGACCCGACGCCCCGCCCTGCTGGTGCTCGATCTCATCAACGAGATCGCCCACCCCGACGGGAAGTACAACGACGTCTGCCTCGACCAGATCGAGAGAAGGGACGTCCTCGGTCACGCCCGCCGCGCCATCGACCGCGCCCGTGAGAAGGGCATACCGGTGGTGTACGTGGTCGTCGGCTTCTCCCCCGGGCTCGCCGACTGGCCGCCGACGTCGCCCCTGTTCACGGAGGCGGCCGACGGCGACCGGCTGATCCTGGGGACCTGGGGCACCGAGGTGCACGACTCCCTCAGGCCCGAGGCCCACGAGCCGGTGATCGCCAAACGCCGGGTCAACCCGTTCCTCGGCACGCACCTCGAACTGATCCTGCGGTCCTACGGGGTGGACACGCTGCTGCTGACCGGAGTGACGACGGACCTCGTCGTCCTGTCCACCGCCCGCGAAGCCCACGACCTGGACTTCCGCGTGGAGGTGCTGGAGGACGCCACCGCCACGTCGAGCCCGGAACTGCACGAGGCGGCGCTGACCCTGCTGCGCCGTACGGCCGACGTCACCACCGTGGACGCGGCGTTGGGGCGGACAGGGGACGCCACCGAGAACGCATCCGAAGGGAAGGAGTGAGGCCGATGCAGCCGTTCCACGTCATCGCCGACCGGGAGAAGGACGAACTGTACGGCGTGCTCGAGACCGTCGGGACCAACCCGTACGACGACTACCACGCCTTCTCCGCGGCCGTGCGGCAGGCCACGGAGGGCGAGGTCCCCGGCTCGCTGGTCCAGGCGGCAGAACGGATCCGGGCGGACCGCGAGCAGGGCGTCTCCGACACGCACGTGCTGCGCAACTGCCCGGTGGACAAGGAGCTTCCGGAGCTCGGCCACGACGACCCGCAGGCGGACAAGTACGCCCGCAAGCGGACCTTCGTGGGCGAGGGTTTCCTGGAGCTGATGGCGCAGCTCACCCGTACCCCCGTGATGGCGTACGCGACCCGCTTCAACGGGGACTTCTTCACCGACGTGTACTCCATCAGCAAGTACCACGGGAAGCAGACCGGTTACAGCGACGGCGAGCTCGTCTACCACAACGACCGCACCGCCCACCCCGTGCGTGCCGACTACATCAGCCTGCTGGGGATGCGCTGCCCGGTGCAGGAGTACACCTGCACCAGCCTCGTCGAGGCCCGCACCCTGCGCGCCGCGCTGCCCGAGGACGCCCTGCGCATCCTGGGAGAGCCGCACTTCGTCACGCCCTTCGACGTGGTCTCCCGGGACAACAACAGCAGCCTCAGCGTCTCGGAGAAGCACGCGATCTTCCAGGGCGACTACGGCATCCGCTACCTGGACACGCACACCACGGTCGCGCCGGACGCCCCCGGCGAGGCCAAGGACGCCTTGATCGAGCTGAAGAACGCGCTCACGCGGGCCGAGAAGAAGCGGCACCGCATCCTGGAGGGCGACCTGCTGATCTTCGCGAACCAGAACGGGCTGCACAGCCGCGAGTTGATCGAGGTCAACGACCCCGAGCGGTCCCGCTCGCGCTGGCTGCTCAAGACGTACACCTTGCGCAGCCAGGCCGTGGCGGACGGCTTCGCGGACCGCTGGGTGGACGGTGTCGCCGGCCGGGTCGGCGACTGACCTCACCCCTTGGCCGCCGCTCTCGCCAACTGGCCCACACCGAACCGAAGATGGGAACCCATGACGTCGACCACCGAGGCCCAGGCCGCCATGGCCGAGCTGCTGCCCACACTCTTCACCGGACTGCCCGGCGCGGACTTCGCTCAACGGGAGCTGGTCTTCCAGCCCGTCAACGCCGACGGGCGCTCCCAGGCCGAGATGGTCCCGCTCTACACGGTCAATGAGACCGGTGAGGGCGGGCCGGCAGCCGCGATCATGCGCTACCTGCCGGGCTGCGTGGCCCCCGCGCACCGGCATCCCGGCTACGAGATGATCTACGTCCTGAGCGGTGAACTGGAGACGGACGACGGCACGTACGGGGCCGGCAGCCTGCTGGTCATGCCGCCGGACAGCGTGCACGCGCCGCGCAGCCCCAAGGGGTGCCTCGGCCTGGTCATCTGGGAGCGGCCCGTCCAGGTGCTGTGACCGCGCGGACGGATCAGAGGGTCCGCGGATCTTCTGATCCTCGGCCCGACGTGGAGGTGGGCGGGAGGTGCTGACGCCCGCCTCCCCCATCCGTCTTCAGGCTGCGTACGCGACGGTCAGGAGGGGTGGCGGGAGCGGTGGGTCGCGGCCTTGGCCCGGTTGCCGCAGCGGGTCATGGTGCACCAGCGGCGGGAGGATCGGTGGGAGCGGTCCACGTACAGCCGGGTGCAGCGAGGCGCCGCGCACTCCTTGACCTGCCCCGGCGACTGGGTGAGCAGCTCGACGGCGTCGCGGGCCAGGGTCGCGAGGACGGCGCCGATCGAGCCGTGCCGTACGACCGTGCCGTCGGGCCGCAGGTCCTGGCGTACGGGGACGCGGGCGGTGGCGCGGTTGAGCACGGCGCAGTCCTCCGCCGCGAGGGGTGAAGCGCCGGCTGATGCGAGAACGAGGCGGTAGATCGCCTCCCGCAGATGCACGGCCGCGGCCAGGTCCGCCGTGGTAGCCGGCGCCGGCGCATCCAGGAGGCCCGCGGCGGCGGTCCATTCGGCGAGATCGGCCGGGGCGGTGAGGAGGTCCAGCGCGTCATCGCGTCGGCTCTGGACCGTACCGACGAAGTCAAGGGCCACGCTGCCGCTGACGAATGCGAACTTCATCCCACGAGAGTAACCGCACGGAGCGGTGCCAGGGCACCCCTGAACTAACCTGTTCGTGCGGTTACTCTCGCACGGCAAGTGACCACATTGACCGGTTACCCGAGCCGTCTGTAGTGTGCCAACTAACCCCCACAGACGGTTAGTTGTTGAGCGAGAGGCCACCTTTGTCCATGGAACGCGACGACCTGAAAGTCACCGAGACGGAGGTCGAAGCGCCGCCCTCCCCTGAGCCCGCGGCCGTCGAGACGCCGGCCTGGGCCTCCGCCGCCGTCCCCGCCGTCTTCGTCCTCCTGTGGAGCAGCGCGTTCATCGCAGCGGTGATCGGCACCGACGCCGCACCGCCGTTGCTGCTGACCTTCTCCCGCTTCGCGGTCGCCGGCGTCCTGCTCACGGTGGTCGCCCTGGCGTCCAAGTCGCCCTGGCCGAAGGGCAGGCTGCTGCTGCACGTCGTCGTCACCGGTCTCCTGATGCAGGCCGTGCAGTTCGGCGCCTTCTACACGGCCATCGGCGACGGTCTGCCGGGCGGTGTGGTCGCGCTGATCCAGGGCTTCAACCCCGTGCTGATCGCCCTGATGGCCGGATTCTTCGTGGGTGAGAAGATCACCCGGCAGCAGTGGCTCGGGTTCGCGGTCGGCGGCGCCGGTGTCGCGCTGGCCGTCGCCGGAGCACTGGACTTCTCCACCGGCGCCATCGTGCTCTCCTTCGTCGGCCTGCTCGGCCTGAGCGCCGGCACGGTCTACCAGAAGCGCTTCGCCCAGGGGGCGGACGTCCGCAGCAGCACCGCGCTGCACTTCCTGGCCAGCGCGCCGGTGATGCTGGTGATGACGCTGACGCTGGAGGACCCGAAGGTCACCGACTGGGGGGCGTTCGGCGGTTCGCTCGCCTGGATCGTGCTGATCAACTCCGTGGGTACGTTCCTCCTGCTCAACTTCATGCTCAAGAAGCAGGCGGCGAGCCGGGTCGGCACGCTCTTCTTCCTCACCCCGGCCGTCACCGCTCTGCTGGCCTGGCTGGTCATCGGCCAGACGCTGAACCCGTCGGCGATCGTCGGACTCGTCCTCGGCGGGGCCGGCGTGCTCCTCGCGGCGCGCAAGTAGCCGGCCGCGGCCTTACGCGTTCCGCCGTCGGCCGCGCACCCCCTGACCCACCATCACCGGTACGCCGGTACGACACGTTCGACCATGCAGAGAAGAGGGGCAGAGATGACCATCAAGGTCGCCATCAACGGGTTCGGCCGCATCGGGCGCGGCTTCCTCCGCGCCGCGCTCGCCCAGGGAGCCGATCTGGAGGTCGTGGCGGTGAACGACCTCACCGACGCGGCGACGCTCGCCCACCTGCTCGCCTACGACAGCACCATGGGCAAGCTCGGCGCCGAGGTCGTCGCCGAGGACGACGCGCTCGTGGTCGACGGCCGGCGGATCGCCGTCCACGCGGAGCGCGAGCCGGCCAAGCTGCCCTGGGGCGAGCTGGGCATCGACGTGGTCGTGGAATCCACCGGCATCTTCACCGACGCCAAGAAGGCCGCCGCGCACATCGACGCGGGCGCCCGCAAGGTCCTCATCTCGGCCCCGGCCAAGAACGAGGACCTCACCCTCGCATACGGCATCAACCACACGAGCTACGACCCCGCAGTGCACCACGTCGTCTCCAACGCCTCGTGCACCACGAACTGTCTGGCCCCGCTCGCCAAGGTGCTGCACGAACGGCTCGGCCTGGAGCACGGGTTGATGACGACCGTGCACGCCTACACCCAGGACCAGAACCTTCAGGACGGCCCGCACAAGGACCCCCGGCGCGCTCGCTCCGCCGCACTCAACATCGTGCCGACGTCCACCGGCGCGGCCCAGGCCATCGGCCTCGTCCTGCCCGAGCTCAACGGCAAGCTCGCCGGCCTGTCGCTGCGCGTACCGGTGCCGGTCGGCTCGCTGACCGACCTGTCCGCGTACGTGTCGCGGCCGACCACCGTCGAGGAGGTCAACGACGCCTTCGCGGAGGCCGCGGCCGGACCCCTGGCCGGAGTGCTGCGCCACTCCGACGCCCCGCTCGTCTCCACCGACATCGTCGGCGACCCGGCCTCCTGCATCTTCGACTCCAAGCTGACCACGGTCACCGGCGACGGCCGCCATGTGAAGGTGTTCGGCTGGTACGACAACGAGTCCGGCTTCTCGCACCGGGTCGTCGACGTCGTACGCCTGCTGGGAGCCCGTGGCTGACCACGACCGCCGTCCACCACCATGGCCGCGCCCCGCGCGAGTGCACTGACGCACCGCACGGGGCGCGGCCTTGTGTACCGGTGCCGGGAACGTCCGAGCTGGGTTCCGGGGCGCGCGACCAGGCCCCCGGCCGACCGGGCCGGGCCGACCGGGCCGGGCCGACCGCGCGGGAACCGGCTCTCGGTCAGTCGGTCACGCGCCAGGCGATGCCCCGGCCCGCCCCGAGCTCGCGCGAGAGCAGCGTCGCCACCTCGCGCACGGCCACCGCGTGCCGCTGCCGGTCGGCTTCGGTCAGGAGCCGTTCGACGGGGCCGACGATGCCGATGGCGCCCGCCGGGTCGCCGTACCGGTCGAACACCGGCGAGGCGATGCCGGCCTCACCCAGCGTGCTCTCCTGGTCCTCCAACGCATAACCGGTCTGGCGGGTCTCCGCCAACTGGTCCGCCATGGCGGCCGGGTTCACCACGCTTTTCCCGGTCAGCCGGGCCAGTTCTCCCTCCAGCAGTTCTTTCTGCCGCTGCTGCGGCAGGAACGCCACAAGGGACTTGCCGAGTGCGCAGGTGTTCCACGGAATGCTGGCGCCCAATTCCAGGATCTGCACGCCGCTGCCGTGCCGGAAGGCATGATGCACGACGAGCATGTGCCGGTCGTCGTCGAGTACGGCGACCCATACCGCCTCGCCGGTGCGCTCGGCGAGGGTGTCCGCCCAGGCGACCGAACGGGACCGCAACTCCTGTGTCTCCAGGTAGGAGTTGCCGAGGCGAAGCAGTGCCGCCCCGAGGAGGTACTTGTTGGTCTCCTTCTCCTGACGCACCAGGCCCTCGGCCTCCAGGGTGCGCAGCAGCGCGTGCACGGCCGGTTTGGAGACGCCGATCCGCTCAGCGAGTTCGGTGACGCCCAGGCGGGGGCCTGACGCCGACAGTTCCTGCAGGATGCGTGCCGCACGCTGAACGGACTGCACCATGATTTTCTACTCACATTCAGTATTGCGGAACGCCATTCAGGAAAGGTTAGCACCGATGTCAGCGGCATCCTGAGTGTCATTTCGAGCGTATTGCCCGCGCTTGCCGATGAATGGGGAAGCCTGTCGCCCCTTTGCGACCACGATCTTTCGGATCACAGAGAGTATCGGACGGCCGGTGATCGGCATGTGGTCCGCGTGTGATCGACATGTGCCGGAGCGTGATACACCCGCGGCGACGCCGGATCGACGGGCGCAATCCACGCCCCGAATGACGGAAGGCGAGACCCCCGACCGCGAACAAGCTCATCACCTTTACCTGCGCTCGACGTCCGCGCACACAGAGGGGAGTTGGCCGGCCTGAGCAGAGGGATCGGACACGGGCGGGCAGCCGATCCCGGGCCTCGACGGCCGGTCGCGGGTCTGATGCGGCCCCGGCAACGCCGAGCAAGACACGGCCGGACACCGTCCGGCCGGGGGGGGCGGCTCGCTCGGCGGCGCGGCCGGACGGCCGGCTCTACGGCGGTTCCGATGCGGTCTCTTCCAACAGGGCTGTCCGGGCACGCTGTTGTGGTGCGGTGATGGGGCGGAGCGGCGGCGCGCTCCACGGTGCGCCGCGCGACGCCCGGGCGTTCCGCCGCTGCCCGGGTCGCCCACTTGGGGCGCCAGGTAGACGTATGCCTTCAGAGCGCCCGGAGTTGGACGCCCCCGGGGGGTGAACAGGGCGCGCTCCGCGCGGGCGAGGCGCGCCGGGCGCCGTGGGCCGGGCGCCGGCAGGCCCTCGCGGCACTCTCCGCTCCGCAAGCGCGCCCTTGCTCTTCTGACAGCCCGTCAGGCTCTCGATCGCCGGGAGCTGAGCGTCAATCGATCACAGAAGTCGAACCGGAAAGGGCGCTTCTCGTGAACACGCATGTGTTCCTCGGCCACCGCCCGCTGTTCACGTGCACGGGCCAACGCTCCGTGCCACGCGGACGGCAGCCGTGGACCGGTCCGTGCGCGCCGGTGGCGCCGCTCCGGACCGGTCCCGGGTCGGCGGGTCAGCCGACGGAGCTGGGCACGTCGACGGTCACCTTGAGCTGCGTGTCGTCGGTGACGTCGAACTCGATCTTCTGGTCCCCCTTGGTCGCCGTGGTGCTGCCGTCCGTCGGGGTGTCCCATCCCGCTTGGCCGAGTTCGCCTACATAGGTCTTGAGCGCCGAGAGCGAGGTGGTCGCGTCCTCGGGGAGCCCGTAGGTGAAGGTCAGCGTGTCGTCGTCCTTGCTGGTGACCGAGAGGACGTCACCTTCGGACGGCAGCGGGGGCGCGGCGTCCGGGTAGGTGATGGAGTACTGCACGGCGTCGCCGTCCGCCCCGACGTTCACGGTCTGGTCCCCGCGGGTGTACGGGCCTTCCTCGTGGGCCTCGTAGCCGTTCTTGGCGAGCATCCGGAGGTTGGCCTCGACCGCCTCCTCCGCGGGGCCCTCGGGCTGGTAGCGCAGGACGAGGACCTTCTCCTCCTGGGCGGAGGCGCTCGTCAGCTCACCCGACGCGGGCAGGGGGACGGCCACGGGCTGGGCGTTGTCCATCTCGCCGCCCGAGGCGTCCCCTCCGTTGCCGCCGTCCTGCGAGCTGGACGCGGTCTTGTCCGGCTTGCCGCCGGCCGTGTCCTCGTCGTTGTTGCAGGCCGACAGCGTAGCGGTCAGAGCCGAAGCCAGAAGCAGTGCGGGCACGGCGGTACGAATACGTGAGCGCATACGGGTCGTTCTCCCTCGGTCGCGAATACCCCGGAATTCATGCGGTGTCGACCGAGCGAATTCACCGGTCAACGAATTCGGGACAGTAGTTCCGCGCCGGAGGGCGGGCGTGAGCAAGCACTACTCAGGGACCGGGACTTGACTTCCCTTCAATACACGGTGCGGGCGCATTTCATGGGAGCGCGATGAAACGGCAACACGGACCGGGTGGCCGGGACGTTCCTCGGGCGACCGTCCGGTTGCCCTTCTGTGACACGGCGGTGACGAACTGCGCGCCGTTTTCACGACGTAACTCTTTTGCGGATGTTGGGCGACGCCGGGTCGGCCGGGGCGCGGGAACGGTGGACCCGTGAGCCGTTCAGGGCTCGATCAGGCCGACGCGGATCGCGTACCGGGTGAGTTCCAGACGGTCCTTCAGGCCCAGCTTCTCCAGCAGGTTCGCCCGGTGCCGTTCGACGGTCTTCACGCTGATGACGAGAAGATCGGCGATCTGCTGCGACGTGTGTCCCTCCGCGACGAGTTTGAGGATCTCCTCCTCGCGGTCGGTGATGGCCCGGGCAGGCACGGCGCCGCCTTCCCGCACGCGGTCGAGATAGTTGCGGATGAGCGCATTGACGGCCCCCGGGTAGAGGAAGGGCTCGCCGCGCATCGTGGCCCGGCAGGCTTCGACGAGGTCGCGGTCGGCCACGGACTTGAGCACGTATCCGGAGGCGCCGGCGGCGAGGGCCTCGAAGAAGTACTGCTCGTTGTCGTACATCGTCAGGATGAGGATGCGCAGCTCCGGCTGGATGCGGGAGAGTTCGCGCGCGGCCTGCAGACCCGTCAGACGCGGCATGGCGATGTCGAGGATGGCCAGGTCGGGCCGGTGGGTCCGGGCCGCATCGACCGCTTCGGCGCCGTCACCGGCTTCGGCGACGACGGTCAGATCGGGCTCGCCGTCGAGGATGAGACGGACTCCGCGGCGGACGAGGCGGTGGTCGTCGGCGAGAAGGATGCGGGTGGGGGGTGCCTCGGGCATGGTCAGCGGCTCCGGTGGTGGGCGGGCACGGTCAGGCACACCTCGGTGCCGCCGTCGGGACCGGGTCCGACGGACAGGTCGGCGCCGATGAGCAGGGCGCGTTCGCGCATCCCGCGGATGCCCGCCCCTTCGGGAGCGTCACCGATGCCGCGGCCGTCGTCGCGGACGCTCAGTTCCACTCCCCCGGCGACGCGCCCGACCGTCAGATCGACGCGGGCCGCGCCCGCATGGCGTGCGGCGTTGGTCAGGCTCTCCTGGGCGACGCGGTAGAGCACGAGTTCTGTGTCCGTTCCCAGCGGGGGCAGGTCGGCCGCGACACGGTTGCGCACGCCGAGGGACGGTCCGGTGAACTCGTTGGCCAGGGCCTTCAGGGCGCTGGGCAGGCCGAGTTCCTCCAGGACACCGGGGCGCAGACGCCGGGCGATACGGCGGATCTCGTCGAGGCCGGCGCGGGTGGTCTCCTGCACCTGGTGCAGATCCTCCCGTACGGTCGCTGGCGCGTGATCGGCCACACGCTTGAGTTCGAGGAGGACGGCGGTGAGGGTCTGCCCGACCTCGTCGTGCAGTTCCTGGGCGATGCGGTGGCGTTCGGCCTCCTGCGCGGAGAGGGCGCGGGCGGCGCTGGTGGCCCGCTCGCTCTCCAGGCGGTCGAGCATCGTGTTGAAGGTCGTGATCAGCTTCGCGATCTCGCCGTGACCGCCGACGGCCGGGCGTGGTCCCGGGCGCAGCAGGTCGGTGGTCGTCATGACGCGGCTGAGGCGCTGCAGCGGGGCGAGGCCGATGCGCAGGAGCATGCCGTTGGCGATGAGCATCGCGACGAGCCCCGCGGTGATGACGGCGGCCTCGGTGAGCAGGACCGGCGTGGACACCGTCACCGGGCCCAGCAGCAGCGCGGTGGCCGCGATCAGCACCACCGCATTGAGCAGAAAGATGCGCCAGAACAAGGGCACGGGCACCGCCTCCGTCCAGTCACCGTCTCCTCCACTGTGCCCCGCCCGCCTCCCCACCGGTGCGAGCGCCCAGGCCTTACGTGTCGCGGGGCGGCACGCGCCGGGGCCCGGCCGTGTCTGAGGAGGCTCGGCCTGCACGGTCAGCCTGCGGGCGTGGGACGGCGGTGTCCATCGGGGTCTCCACCCATCGTCGGCCGACGCGGTGAGGGTTTCCCACCTGCGGAAATGAGGGTCAGCACCCATGGTGACGAAGGTGGGCCGCATGTGATCGTGGCCATGACGCGGTGCCCCCGGAGCGGCGCCGTACCCCCCGGAACGCGGGAGGAGGAACCATGGCACACCCCGTCACCGTACGGCGGCAGGAGCCGGACGAGCCGCATGAGCCGCATGAGCGGGACGAACCGGACGGAGTGCGGGAGCGCATCGGTTCCCCCTCCGTCCGCAGCGGTCGCACCGGGCGGACCCGCCGACCGCGGGGCCGACGGCGGGTGGCTCCACGGGTGCTCCTGGCCGTCTCGGTCGGCCTGCTGACGGCGGGACTGATCCTGCCGCAGGGTCTGCTGCTGGCGGCGGGACTGATGCTCGCCGGCGCGGCCGCGCATCTCGGGGCGTCGCCGCGTCCGTCCTCTTCCTCGCGGGCTCCGCCACGCGGGGAAGAGGAGAACTGACCCGCCCCGGCCGTAGGCGCACGGCACCGCTCCCGCCGCCGAGGGGCGGCACGACGGCGGCAGCAGCCCGCGATCCACCGGCCCGGAACAGACCTCAGGAGGACGTATCCGCCCCGCCCGTCGCTCGTATCCAAGCCCCGCCCGCTGCGGAAGGTGGTGACCCGTGGGACATGCCGACACCCTGCTCGCCATGGGCGGTGCCTTCCTCGCCGCCGCCTTCCTCGCCCGCCTCGGCAGCCGGATCGGCCTGCCGACGATCCCGCTGTTCATGCTCGCCGGCATCCTGCTCGGCCCCCATACGCCCGGCCCGGTCCTCGTCGAGGACGCCCACGACTTCGAGATGCTGTCCGCGCTCGGCCTGGTCCTTCTGCTCTTCTACCTGGGCCTGGAGTTCCACCTCGACGACCTCAGGAGCGGCGGCAAACGCCTGGCGGCCGCCGGAGGCATCTATCTGCTGCTGAACGTCGGCGCCGGTCTGGGCTTCGGATTCGCCCTGGGCTGGGGGGCACAGGAGGCCCTCGTCCTCGCCGGTGTCCTGGGCATCTCCTCCTCGGCGATCGTCACCAAGATCCTCATCGATCTGGGGCGCATCGGACACCCGGAGACGCGTCTGATCCTGGGCGTCATCGTGGTGGAGGACATCTTCCTGGCGCTGTATCTGGCGGCTCTCCAGCCCGTCATCAGCGGGGCCGAGGGCGTGCAGGAGACCGTTCTCCAGGCGTCGAAGGCGTTCGGCTTCCTGCTGGTGCTGGCCGCCGCCGCCCGCTGGGGCACACGGCTGATCGGGCGCCTGATCGCCGTCCGCGACAACGAGCTGCTGGTCATCAGTTTTCTGGGAGCGGCCGTTCTCGTCGCCGGTGTCTCCGAGGTCCTCGGAGTGGCCGACGCCATCGGTGCGTTCATGGTCGGCCTGATCCTCGCGGGGACCCGGTCCGGGCCGCGGATCCGCGAGTTGGTGCATCCGTTGCGCGACGCCTTCGCGGCCATCTTCTTCTTCGCCTTCGGACTCGCCGTCGACCCGGGTGACATCGCGTCCGTCGCGGGGCCGGTCGCCGCGGCGGCGGCGCTGACCATCGTCATGAACGTGGCCGCGGGGCTGCTGGCCGCGCGCCTGTACCACTACGGGCCGCGGACCGCGGCGGACATCGCCACGACCCTCCTGGCGCGCGGCGAGTTCGCGCTGATCCTGGCGGCGATGGCCGCGGGTGCGGGCCTGGACGCACGCCTCGCGCCGTTCATCGCCGGTTACGTCCTGGTCCTCGCCGTGCTCGGCCCCATTGCCGCCGGGCGGGCGCACCTGCTCGCTCGTGCCCTCGATGCGGCACGCACCGCCGCGCGCCGTCGCCGGGCCCGCAACGGCGGGGGCGACGTACGCGACGCCGACCGGGAGCAGACACCACGCGATGACGCCGCCCCCGCTTCCCGAGCCGCCGCGCCCGAGGGGAACAACGGGCACTCAGGGACCGGTCGGCGCGACGTGGACGGCCGGGACGACGGCGTCGGTGAGGATGTCGACGGCAGCTCGGCGGGCCGGTCCGCCCTGCCGGTCGAGGCGGACCGGTAGGCCAGGCGTCCGGTCAGGTGGACGGGTTGGCGGGACCGGTCGCGTCGAGCAGGATGCGTGCCAGCTCGCGCGGCTGGGAGAACATCGGCCAGTGGCCGGTGTCCATCTCGACGAGCCGCCACCGGTCGCTCTTGAGGAGCGCGGCCACATCGGGTGCCGGTTCGGCGCCGTCGAGCAGGCACTTGATGTACGTGGCCGGGAGCTCGCCGAGCGAACGCTCCAGCACGGCCGGCTCGGTCAGCGTGGCACCCGGATGGGGCGTCGAGCCGGCGACGATCCGGGCGATCTGCTCGTCGGTCAGGCCCTGACCCGCGTAGTCGGCCGCCGTGAGGGGCGCCCAGAAGCCGTCGTGCTCGGCGATCGAGCCCTCCACCATGGCCCGGCCGTCCGGCCACGCCGACACGAACGACTCCCCGTCAGCCGGGACGTTGGAGTCGACGAAGACCACGCGGGCCAGCCGGTCCCCGATCCGCTCGGCCGCCTGGCCGACCGGGATGCCGGAGTAGCTGTGCCCGACGAGGACGACGTCGCGGAGGCCGTGCCGCTCGACCTCTCCGACGATGTCCTGGACGTGGGTCTGCTGCCCGGCCGGCGCACCGCGCTTGTCGGCGAGTCCGGACAGGGTCAAGGGATGCACGCCGTGGCCCGCGGCGCGCAGTTCCTGCGCGACCTCGTCCCACGCCGACGATCCGAGCCATGCGCCTGCAACCAGTACGAATTCCGTCATGGGAGGGAACGTAGCGGAGGGGTACGACAACGCCCTTCCGGACGGCCTCGCCGCACCTGGGCCGTACGCGGTGCTCACTGCGCTCCGTACGCCGTGACGCGGCCCGCGTGCGGTCCGGAGGGCCGCCTCAGCGGCGCGGGCGCGCGAGCAGGCCGACGACCGACAGCGATGCCCAACCCACCGAGACGGCCACGGCCTTGGCCCGTGTGGCGCGGTCCGGGAGGGTTGCTCCGAGCAGGGCGGCGTCCCCGAGATCGGCGGCGATCCGGAGCACGGTGGCCGTCGTCAGCGGCGCGCCCTGCGGGGCCACGGCCATGGCGAGTCCGCTCGCGGCGTCCCGCCACGCCACGGGGCGCAGGGAGATCCGTGTGGCCTCCGCGGTCCGGCCCTGGGAGTCCGTCAGTCCTGACGGCCGCGCCAGGAGGGCGGGCCAGGCCGTCACCGCCACCCCGTAGACCGCCGTCGCCGCTCCCACCGTCCGCAACAAGCCCACCCGCATGATGCCGCCTCGCCTCGTTCCGTTCGCCGGACCGGCGGCCGGTACCACATCGGCACCGGCCGCCCTTGTCCCTTCACTGTGCACGGGAGCGGCCGCGTTCGCGTGCACGGCCGGGCGGCGGGTCGGGCCTGGACACCGCGGCGGGCTCCCCGGTCCCCCTGGCCCGGGGATCCCGTCGCGGCAGATCAACGGTTCGACGCGTCCGCGATGTTGTCGCAGTTGATGAAGCGGTAGCGGGCCGCGCCGTCGGTGCTGCGGAGTACGTCCGCGGGCGTCGTCGTCTGCCCGCTCTGGCCCCGGTAGAAGTGGGAGCCGTCGTAGACGAAGCCGCCGCGGGTCTGCCGGGGCCCGTCGTACTCGTGGCGGCCGGCCAGGGCACAGGACCGGTAGCGCACGGTCGGGCCGTTCCCCTGGTCCCACCACGGCTGGCCGACGTACCGGTGCAGGGTGCGCGCGTAGCTTGCGGTGTTCTGCATGGAGCCCACGTCGGAGCAGTCGTCGAAGGTGACCGTTCCGGTGCCCCAGGAGCAGTCGATGATCTTGTGCCGGTCCCCCTTGGGCTCGAACCGTACGTCCCGGACGCTGAGTTGGGCCGCGGTCCGGCTGTTGCTCTGCCCGTTCGGCATCAGGAACCAGGTGATCGTCCCGTCCGCCGTCGCCGCGGACCACGAGCCGCGGGACACGCGCAGGGAGCCGCCCCGGTCGAGGCGGAAGACGACCCCGGAACTGAGGGTCAGGCAGCAGTCCTCGACCCAGTAGTTCAGGAACTGGTTCTGCTGCGGATAGGTACCGCTGATGCCCCCGGTGCGGAAGAAGGCGTCGCGGAAGGTGGAGTTCGTCGCCGTGAAGAGGCGGCGGAGACTCATCTCGCTGTTGAGATTCGCGTCCTGGTCGCCGTCGATCCCGAAGACCCGGTCCCACGGTCCGCTGAATTCCACATCGTGCACGTGCCACGCCTGGTTGAACCCCTGGGTGTCGCTCAGGAGGTACGCGAAACGGTTCTTCGCGCCGTTGCTGATGACGCTGAATCCGCCGATGGTCGCCCATCGCAGGCGGCGGACGGCGGTGATCAGGTTGTTGGCGAGCGGATTGCCGGGCGCGTCCGCTCCCGCGTTGTCCCAGAAAATGCGGGTCGCGCGGATTCCCTGCCCCTCGACGGACAGGCCCTGCAATTGATCGTCGTTCGTGGCGGTGGACGTGAAGAGCGGCTTCGTCAGATGGAAATCACCGGGCGGAAAGACGAGGGTCTTGCGGACCGCTCCTCCTTCCGCGCTGGCGATCACTTCGTCCATGGCGGCCTTCATGGCGGCATCGTTGAAGCCTTCCCTGACGACGACGCGCTCCCACGGCCGCCCCGCGATGGCTGATATGACGGATTCGGGCATTGCGGCTCCTCGGCGGGACATGGAACCAAGGTGTTCCGGAATCCCCCGGTCCCGCGTTGTGTGATGTCCCGGTTATCCCCGCTCCCGTACCGGCGCGATCCGCCCACGGGGACGCGCGCGAGGGCGAGTAGTTGCGAATTCACGTACGGCGCGGGCCTTTTGTGCGCCTCCACGGGAATCACCACCCCGCCCTTGTGCGCCTGCACGGGGAATCACCACCCCGCCCTCAGAGCTTCGGCGTCGTCACATGACGCCCGTTTCATGATCGCGCTGGGGCACGTCATCCGCCCGGGGCGTGCTCTCCTCCCAGCGCAGCAGGTCGCCCGGCTGGCACTCGAGCACCTCGCAGAGCGCAGCGAGCGTCGCGAAGCGCACCGCCTTGGCGCGGCCGTTCTTGAGTACCGCCAGGTTGGCGGGCGTGATCCCTACGCGGTCCGCGAGCTCGCCCACGGACATCTTCCGCCTGGCGAGCATTACGTCGATGTCGACGGCGATCGGCATCAGATCACCTCGTCCAACTCGGCCTGCATCTGCGCCGCTTGGACGTCGCGTGCGACGGCCTGGGCGAGCAGCGTCCGCAGCACGAGCACGATGAGCGCGACCCCCAGGACGGCCAGGCCGACCCCGCCCATGATGACGGTGACGCCCGGGTCGGCCCGCTGGCCCGGCGCGTTGAGGGCCGTGACCGCGAACCACACGAGGGCAGCCGCCACGATCGCGCCGATGATGACGTCCACGTACCGGAAGGCGGCGTGGGAGAACACGGTTCCGCGTCGCACCATCGTCACCAGCCGCCATACGCAGACCCCGATGACCTGGACCGTCCCGATGCCCAGGATCGTGATCACGCGCAGCGGGGTCAGTGGGAGCGACCCGTCCTCCGGGTCGCTCCCACTGACCAGCGTCCACACCATCAATGCCTGTACGAACACGGTGCCGGCGAGCACCACCACGAGCACGGCGCGCAGCGCGCGTACGGTCAGCTTTCCCACGACCTGTCCTTCCATCGAGTTACGATGGCAATCTATCGAATATCGATAGATCACGCCAGGGCTGGGCAGGAAACGCGGACGGTGCACCCCGTACGGGGCCGCCGACGGCCCACGCCTGTCCTCGGCGGCCGGGCCGCGAAGGCCGGACCCCAGGGCCCGGTGACCGGCGCGGTCACCCCCGGCTAGGCTGCGGGGCGCGCCATCCCGCCCCGCGACGACACGGCCCCAGGAGCAGGAGCAGACATGACGGAACGCCCCGTGGACGGGTCCCCGACGACCTCGCCGCGCCTGAGCATCGCGGTCCTCGGGGCGGGCAGCATCGGCTGTCACACGGGCGGGCTGCTCGCGGAGACGGCCGGTGTCACGCTCATAGGGCGCAGCGCCGCCATGGAGACCTTGCGGCGGAACGGTCTGGCCCTCACCGGTGGCAGCCGTTCGGCGAAGCTGACGGTCCCCGGCGACCTCCGGGTGGCGACGGGGCCCGATGCGGCCGCCGGGGCGGACTACGTACTGATCACGGTCAAGTCGTCCGCCACCAGTGCCGCCGCACGTGAACTCGCCCCGCATCTGGGCCCGTCGACGGTGGTCGTCAGCCTTCAGAACGGGCTGCACAACACCGCGGCCATCCGGCGCGAGCTCCCCGAGCACACCGTTCTCGCCGGGACGGTTCCCTACAACGTCGTGCAGAGGGAGCCCGGTGTCTTCCACCAGGGATCCGCCGGTCCGCTGTCGATCGAGGAGCACGAGCGGGCCGCGCCCCTGATGTCCGCGTTCCGGGCCGCCGGGCTCGCTGCCGAGACGCGGGGCGACATGCGCGAAGTGCAGTACGCCAAGCTGCTGATCAACCTCAACAACGCGCTCAACGCTCTGTCCGACCTGCCGCTGCGCGCCGAGCTGTCGCAGCGCGCCTACCGCCGGTGCTTCGCCCTGTGCCAGACGGAGGCCCTCACGGTGCTGCGGGCGGCGGGGGCGAAACCGGCACGGCTGACCCCCGTACCGGCGCGATACCTCCCGTACATGCTGCGGCTCCCGAACGGGCTGTTCCGGATCGTCGCGGCCTCGACGCTGCGGATCGACGCGCACGCCCGCTCCTCGATGTGGGAGGACCTGCAGCGTGGCCGCCGTACCGAGATCGACGAACTGCAGGGCGAGGTCGTCGCGTTGGCCGGGCGGCACGGTCTCGAGGCGCCGGTGAACGCCCGCCTCGTCGAGCTGATCCGGGAGGCCGAGGAGGCCGGGCCGGACGCCCGGCGCAGGTGGTCGGGGCCGGACCTGTGGCGCGAACTGGTGGCCGCGCGCCAGGGCGGGGCCACGCCTGCGCACGACGGAACGTGACGCGGGACAGCGCGACCGGCGCCGGGACGGCCGCAAGGGCGCGCACGAAGCGGACGTGAAGACCGCCGTGAGGCCGGACGTGAAGACCGCTGTAAGGGCGGACGTGGGCGCCTGCCGGGCTGATGCGAACCGCTGCGCGCGGCACCGCGCTCCGCGGCGGTCGGGACCGGGCCGGGGCCCACGCAGCGGAGTGATCGGGTCCCGAGCTCAGCGGGTCGCACACCGCGCCAAGAGGGAGCTGAGGCAGCCTGGGGAACCACCCGACGCTGCCTGCGCCGACCACGGCGATCCCACAGAGAGTCCACGCATGGGTACCGACTCCCCTGGCCCGCACGACGCCCCCGAGCCGCCGGCGGAGCCGGCCGCCCGCCACCGCCGCAAAGTCGCCACGGTGGCCGCGCTCGCCTCCGCCCTCGAGTGGTACGACTACTTCGTCTTCGCCGTCGCGGGAGCCCTGGTCCTCGGTCCGCAGTTCTTCCCTTCCGACCGCCCCGTCACCGGCGTGCTGGCCTCCTTCGCGACGTTCGCCGTGGGCTTCGCGGCCCGCCCCGTCGGCGGAATCGTCGCGGGCCACCTCGGTGACCGGCACGGGCGCAAGCCGATGCTGGTGTGGGCGCTGCTGCTGATGGGACTGGCGACCACCGCGATCGGTGCCCTCCCTTCGTACGACACGATCGGTGTCGCGGCTCCCGTGCTGCTGGTCGCCCTGCGCGTCGTGCAGGGGCTCGCCCTCGGCGCCCAGTGGGGTGCCGCGATGCTGATGACCACCGAGTACGCCCCTCCGGGCAAGCGCGGGCTGTACGGCAGCCTGGTCCAGATGGGCGTCCCCATCGGCCTGGTGGCGGCCAATACCCTCTTCCTCGTCTCGTCGGCCGCGATGAGCGACGCCGCCTTCGCCGACTGGGGCTGGCGGCTGCCGTTCCTCTGCGGAATCTTCGTGCTGGTGCTGGCGCGCTACGTGCACCGGCACGCGGAGGAGACACCCGAGTTCCGCCGGGCCGAGCGCGAACTCGCGGCGGAGGAGCGGCAGCACTCGCCGCTGCGTACGGTCCTCCGCCACCACCTCGGCACGGTCCTGCTGGCCGGGGGCTCGCTGGCCGTCAATGCCGCGACCTTCTACATCATCGTGACCGGTGTCCTTGACTACGCCACCCGGGAGCTGGGGATGGCCCGCAACGGTGTGCTGGCCGTCTCACTCGTCGTCAACGTGACCCAACTGGCCCTGATCCCCGCCGCCGCGGCCTTCTCCGACCGCGTCGGCCGGCTGCGCATCTACGCGGCCGGGGCGGTCGGCGTCGTGGTGTGGGCGGTGCCGCTGTTCGTGCTGATCGACATGGCGTCCCTGGTGCCGCTGGCCATCGGGATCTTCGTCGCCAGTTGTTTCGTGAGCATCATGTACGGCCCGCAGGCGGCTCTGTTCGCCGAGCTGTTCACGACGGAGATGCGCTACACCGGCGCCTCGCTCGGCTACCAGCTCGGGGCCGTCCTCGGCGGCGGCCTGGCTCCGTTCGTCATGGTGCTGCTGCTGGAGGAGACGGGGACCTCCATGTCCGTCTCCGCCTACATCATCGGGCTCGGGGTGATCGCGCTGACGTGCATCGCCATCCTCGCCCGGCGGAGCACCGCCCGTCCGCAGCGGACACCGTAGAAGGCCCGGCGAGACACCACGGAAGGCCCTGGAGGCCGTCCCCCGGGTGTCCTGACGGCCCTTCTGCACCTCGCCGAACCCGGCCTCGTCGTACGCCTGTTGGGCCCGTCCGTGCGGTACGTCAGCCGATGCTGCCCCAGTCGCGGCGCGGGCGGGGCGGCTCGGGTGCGGGCGCCGGTGCCGCGCTCCGGCGATCGGTCAGAGCCGTCCAGGCCGTCAGGACCGAGCCCGCCACCCCCATCAGGCCGAACACCGTGGCCAGGCCGATGGTGAACCATCCGCTGCTGTCGCCCCGGGCCAGGGCCCGTACGCCGCTGACGGCCGCGGCCGTTGAGATCACCAGCGGAGGCAGCACCCAGGGCCAGTACCCCGGTTCGGGCGCCGGCTCGGGACGGCGTCCGGTGGTCCACGCCGCGTACCAGTAGCGGGCGCTCCACCAGGCGAGCAGATACGCCGACACCGCGGCCGCCCCGATCCCCGCCTTGGCCAATGGGCCGTCGAAGCCGCTCACAGCGACAGCGGTCATCACGGTGCCGGCGAACAGCATGAGGAGGAAGAGCATGGTGCCGACGGCCAGGCGATGCCGCCGGCCGCCGTCGAGTGCGCGCGCAGGTATGTACACGGCACCACACTATGAGAGGCCACCGACACCCGCGGGTGCCGGTGGCCTCTCCCTGTCGTCCCGGAGGACGGACGTCGGGCTCCTCTCAGAACACGAAGTGGGTGTCGGTGCCGTCGGACGGCGCGAAATTGGTGTCGCCCGTGTACGAGGCGACGACGGCATGGGCTCCGGGACTCAGCGTGCTGGTGGTGTAGGTCGCCCGGCCGTTGACCAGCGTGAGGGTCGGGTTCGGTCCCCTGCTGATGAAGAGGCTGACTGTGCCGGTGGGGGTGCCGGTGGCCGGTGCCACCGGGGCCACCGTGACGGTGAACGTCACGTTCTGCCCGGGCAGCGACGGGTCGGGCACGGAGACCACGGTGGTCGTCGTCGAGGGGCGGCTGACGGTGTGGGTGTCGGTTCCGGTGGAGGCCGCGAACGCGTCATTGCCGCTGTAGGTGGCGGTGACGGTGTGGGCTCCTGCGGACAGGGTGCTGGAGGTGACGGTGGCCTTTCCGCCCACCAGAGTGCCGGTCAGGGTGGGGCCGTTGCTGATGGTGAAGGTGACCGTGCCTGTCGGCGTACCGGTTCCCGGGGACGCCGCCGCGACCGTCGCGGTGAAGGTCACCGCCTGGCCGGACAGCGACGGATCCGGCGAGGACACCACCGTGGTGGAGGTCGACGCCCTGGCCACCGTCTGGGTGTCCGTGGCCGTGGAGCCCTGGAAGTCCGTGCTGCCGCCGTAGGTCGCGGTGGCGGTGAACGGGCTGCCGGACGCGGTCGTGTAGGCGCGCGTCGCCGTCGCCACCCCGCCCGTGAGCGTCGCCGTCACGGGAGCCGAACCGTCTCCGAAGGTGAACGTCACCGTGCCCGTCGGCGTACCCGCCCCCGGAGCGACCGGCCTCACCGTTGCGGTGAAGGTCACCTGCTGACCGGTGACCGACGGGTCCGGGGAGGATGCCAACTGGGTCGTGGTGGACGCCCGGTTCACCGTCTGGGTGTCGACGCCGGTGGACGAACCGAAGTCGGCGTTCCCGGCGTAGACCGCGGTGATCGGATACGGGCTGCCGGCCGGTCCGCTGTAGGTGCGCGCCGCGACCGCGACACCGCCCGACAGCGTCGCCGTCACCGGCGCCGAACCGTCCCCGAAGGTGAACGTCACCGTGCCCGTCGGCGTACCCGCCCCCGGAGCGACCGGCGCCACCGTCGCCGTCACCGTCACGGGCTGCCCCGACAGCGACGGATCAGGCGCCGACACCACCGTCGTCGTCGTGGCCGCCGGCTGGACGGTCTGGGTGTCGATGCCGGTGGACGCGGCGTACGCGGGGCTGCCCGCGTGTGTGGCGGTGATGCTGTACGGGCTGCCGCCGGTGCCGCTGTAGGCGTGGGTCACGGTCGCCACGCCGCCGCTCAGTGTCGCCGTGGCCGACGGGGTCCCGTCGCCGAAGCTGAACGTGACCGTGCCCGTCGGCGTACCCGCCCCGGGCGCCTGCGGCGCCACCGTCGCGGTCACCGTCACGAGCTGCCCCGACAGCGACGGGTCCGGCGAGGACACCACCGTCGTCGTCGTGGCCGCCGGCTGGACGGTGTGGGTGTCGGTGGCGGTGGATGCGGCGAAGTCGGTGTCCGCGTCGTACGTGGCGGTCGCCGTGAAGGGGCTGCCCGTGGTGCCGGAGTAGACGTGCTGCGCGGTGGCGACACCGCCCGCCAGGGTCGCCGTGACGGTTTCCGACGCGTCGCCGAAGGTGAAGCTGACGGTGCCCGTCGGCGTACCGGCTCCTGGGGCCACCGGTGCGACCGTGGCGGTGAACGTCACGGTCTGGCCGACCACCGAGGGGTCGGGCGAGGAGACCAGCTGGGTCGTGGTCGCCGCCCGGTCGACCGTCTGGGTGTCGCTGCCGGCGGACGTGCTGGACGTGGCGTCCCCGTTGTAGATCGCCGTGACCGCGTACGGGCTGCCGCTCGCCGTGGTGTAGGCGTGGGTGACGGTCGCCTGGCCTCCCGTCAGAGGCACGGTGTCCGACGGCGAACCGTCGCCGTAGGTGAGGGTGACCGTGCCGGTGGGGGTGGGCGCTCCGACGGTGTCCGCGGCGACCGTCGCGGTGAACGTCACCGCCTGGCCGGTCACCGAAGGATCCGGTGCCGACGTCACCGTCGTGGTGGTCGTCGAGACCTCCACCTCCACGCGGTGCGTCCCGCTGTCGGACGAGGCCGTGAAGCTGTCACTGCCGCTGTAGGAGGCGGACACCGCGAACGGGCTGCCCACGATGGTCGCGTACGCGTGCGTCGCGGTGGCCACGCCGCCGGACAGCGTCGCCGTCACCGGCGGGGTGGCGTCCCCGAAGGTGAAGGTGACGGTGCCGGTGGGGATGCCCGCGTCGGGCGACGCCGGGGTCACGACGGCGGTGAACGTCACCTGCTGGCCCGGCTCCGACGGATCCGGCGATGTCGTCAACTGCGTGGTGGTCGCCGCCGGTTGCACGTCCTGGGTGTCGCTGTCGGTGGAGGTGACGAAGCCGGTGTCGCCGTTGTAGGTGGCGACGACGGTGTACGGGCTTCCGGCGGTGCTCAGGTACGCGTGGCTCACCCCCGCGACCCCGCCGGACAGCGCGGCGGTCACCGCCGGCGTGCCGTCGCCGAAGTCGAAGGTGACGGTGCCGGTCGGGGTCCCGGACCCCGGGTCCTGCGGGGCGACCGTCGCGGTCACCGAGACCGGCTGGCCGACGACCGACGGGTCCGGCGACGTGGCCACCGTCGTGGTGGTCTGCGCCGGTTGCACCGTGTGGGTGTCGCTGCCGGTGGAGGAGCTGAAGTCCCCGTCACCTTCGTAGACGGCGACCACCGGGTACGGGCTGCCGGCCGCGTCGGTGTAGGTGTGGGTGACGCTCGCCAGTCCGTCGGTGAGTGGCACCGTCTGCGGCGGTGTGTCGTCGCCGAAGGTGAACGTCACCGACCCGGTCGGGACTCCGTCGCCGGGTGTCTGGGGCAGCACGGTCGCGAGCACCGTCATCGGCTGCCCGGTGAAGGACGGGTCCGGGGAGGACGCCACGAGGGTGCTGGTCGCGGCCCGTTGCACGGTGTGGGTGTCGGTTCCGGTGGCGCCGGCGAAGTCGGCGTCACCGCTGTAGAGGACGCTCACGGTGTACGGACTGGCCGCCGTCGTCGCCCAGGTGTGGCTCACGGTCGCGACCCCGCCGGACAGCGTCACCGTCTCCGGTGCCGAGCCGTCGCCGAAGTCGACGACCACCGTGCCCGTCGGGGTACCCGCGCCTGGGGTCGAGGCGGCGACCAGCGCCGTGACGTCCACCGACTGCCCGCTCACGGACGGGTCCGGGGAGGTGGTGACGAGCACGGTGCTCGCCGCGGGCTGGACGGTGTGGGCGTCGGTGCCCGCCGAGCCGTTGAAGTCGGCGTCACCGCTGTAGAGGACGCTGACGGTGTACGGGCTCCCGGCCGTCGTCGCCCAGGTGTGGCCGACGGTCACGGTTCCGTTCAGCAGCGTCGCCGTGACCGGATCGGAGCCGTCGCCGAAGTCGACGACCACCGCGCCCGTCGGCGTACCCGCACCCGGGGCCGACGCGGCGACCACCACCATGACGTCGGCCTGCTGCCCGGTCACGGACGGGTCCGGGGAGGTGGTCACCGTCGTCGAGGTACCCGCGGGCTGGACGGTCTGCGTGTCCGTGGAGCTGGAGGACGACACCTCCGCGTCCCCGTTGTAGACGGCGACGACGCCGTACGGGGTGTCCGACGCCCGGGTGTAGGCGTGGGTGACGGTGGCCACGCCGCCGGACAGCGGCTGGGTGACCGGTTCCGTGCCGTCGCCGAAGGTGAACGTGACCGTTCCGGTCGGGCTGCCGGACCCCGGTGCCTGGGTCACCACCGTCGCGGTGAACGTGACCGGCTCACCCGTCACCGACGGATCGGGGGCGGACGACAGGGTCGTGGTCGACAGCGCCGGCTGCAGCGTATGCGTCAACGTGGCTGTGACGGCGGTGAATTGAGCGTCACCGCTGTAGGACGCGGTGGCCGTGTACGGGCTGCCGGCCGTACCGGTGTACGCGTGCGTGGCGGTGGCCACTCCTCCCGAGACCTCCGCCACGACCGGCGGCGTACCGTCCCCGAAGTCGAAGGTGACGGTGCCGCCGGGCGCGCCGGCGGCGGGCGGCTCGGGCGTGACGACCGCGGTGAACGTCAGGGGCTGACCGTTGACCGACGGGTTGGGCGAGGTCGAGAACTGCATGCTCGACGCGCCCTGTTGGACCGTCTGGCTGTCCGTTCCGGTGGACGCCGCGGTGTCCGCGTCGCCGCCGTAGGAGGCGGTGACGGTGAACGGGGCACCCACCGTGGTGAAGGCGTGGGAGACAGTGGCCACTCCGTCCGCCAGGGACACCGTGACGGATCCGGTCCCGTCACCGAAGTCGAAGGTGACGGTCCCGGTGGGCTGCACGACGCCGGGCGCCTGGGGTGCGACGGTCGCCGCGAAGGTCACCTCCTGGCCCACCACGGACGGGTCGGGGTCCGACGTCACCGTCGTCGTGGAGGCCGACGGCTGCAAGGCGACGGTGCCGATCCCTGTGGAGGAGCTGAGGACCGCGTCGCCGCTGTAGGCGGCCACCACCGTGTACGGATTGCCGACCGCCGTGGGGTAGGCGTGCTGGGCGGTCGCCACACCGCCCACGAGGGGAACGGTCACGGACGGCGTGCTGTCGCCGAAGGTGAAGGTGACCGACCCGGTGGGCAGCGGCGCGCCTGGGGCGTCGGCGGTGACCGCGGCCGTGACGGTGACGGGCTCCCCGGCCACAGGTCCGGCCGGTGCGATGGTCACCGTGGTCGTGCTCGTGTCGACCTGCAACTCCACGATGTGGGTGTCTGTGTCCGCGGAACCGGTGAAGTTCTCGTTGCCGCCGTAGCTCGCCGACACCGGGTACGGGCTGCCGGTGATGGTGGCGTAGCTGTGCTGGGTCGTCGCCACGCCTCCGGTCAGAGGTGCGGTGACCGGGGGTGTTCCGTCGCCGAAGGTGAAGGTGACGGTGCCGTCCGGTGTGCCCGCCTCCGGTTGTTCCGCGGTCACCACGGCCGTGAAGACCGCCCCCGAGCCAGCGGCCTCCGACGGGTCCGGGGAGGTCACCAGCAGGGTGTCGGTGGGCGCGGGGTCGACCGTGTGCGTGCGGACGACGGTGGAGGCGGCGTAGCCACTGCTGCCGAGATAGTCGGCGGTGACCGTGTACGGGCTCCCGGACGCGTCGGTGTACGCGTAGGCCACCGTGGCCTGCCCGCCGACGAGTTCCACCGTCTGCGGCGGCGATCCGTCGCCGAAGTCGACGGTGACCGAGCCGGACGGGATGCCGCCTCCCGGTGCCTCGGGCGTGACGGTCACGGTGAACGCCACCTGCTCGCCGACGATCGACGGCTCGGGGCCGAAGGACAGCGCCACGTCCGTCGACGCCTGCTCGACGGTCTGGGTGTCCGTGCCCGTGGAGGAGCTGTAGTTGGCATCGCCGTTGTAGACGGCGACCACGGAGTACGGGCTTCCGGACACGTCCGCGTAGGCGTGCGCGACGGCCGCCGATCCCCCGGCGAGGTCGGTGGTCTCCGGCGGCGATCCGTCGCCGAAGGTGAAGGTGACCGTCCCGGACGGAGTTCCCGTCCCGGGCGGCAGCGGGGCCACGGTCGCGGTGAAGACGACGGGCTGCCCCGTCTGCGACGGGTCGGGGGACGAGATCACCGTGGTGCTCGTCGTGGCCGGGTGCACCTCGTGGACCCGGCTGTCGGCGGAGGAGCTGAAGTTGGCGTCCCCGTCGTAGGTGGCCGTGATGGAGAAGGGGCTGCCCGTCGTGGTCGTGTAGGTGTGCTCGGCGACTGCGACGCCGCCGGAGACCTCCGCGACGACCGCCGGGGAGCCGTCACCGAACCGGAAGGTGACGGTGCCGGTCGGCATGCCCGCCCCGGGCCCCACGGGGTTCACCGAGGCCGTCACCACGACGGTGACGGGCTGGCCGACCACCGACGGGTCCGGGGAGGCCGAGATCGTCGTGACGGTCGCCGCCTGCTGCACGGTGTGGAGGTCGGTGGCGGTGGCGGGGCTGAAGCTGCTGTCCCCGCTGTAGACGGCGGTGATCGTGAACGGGCTGCCGGCCGCGGCCGCGTAGGCGTGCGTGACCGCTGCCTGTCCGCCGTCGATCGGCACGGTGACGGGCGGCGAACCGTCGCCGAAGGTGAGGGTGACGGAGCCGGTCGGGGTGTCCGTACCGGGCACGGTCGGCGTGACCGTCGCCAGGATCGCCACATCCTGGCCGCTCACCGAAGGATCGGGCGAGGAGACCACGGAGATGGTGACCGGAGCCGTGTTGACGACGTGGATCTCCGAACCGGACGCGGGGGCGAAGCCCGCATTTCCGGCGTAGGAGGCCGAGGCCACGTAGGGGCTGCCCGCCGCGTCGCTGTAGACGTGGGTCACCGTGGCCTGGCCGCCGCTGAGTTCCACGGTCTGGGCGGGGGTGCCGTCACCGAAGTCGAAGACGACGGGACCGCCCGGAGTGCCGGGGCCCGGCACCTCCGGGGTGACGGTCGCGGTGAACGTCACCGTCTCACCCGTCTCGGACGGGTCCGGGGCCGAAACCAGGGTGAGGGTCGTCGGCGCAGGGTTGACGCTCTGGGTGTCCGTTCCCGTGGAGGAGCTGAACTCGCCGGCCCCGTGGTAGACGGCGATCACCGTGTACGGGCTGCCTGCCGCGCTGTCGTACGTGTGCGTGGCACTGGCGTTGCCGTCGCTCAGCGTCAGGGTCTGCGGCGGTGATCCGTCGCCGAAGGTGAAGGTGACCGAGCCTGCCGGGATGCCCGCGCCGGCGTCGTCCGGTGTGACGGTCGCGGTGAACATCACCACCTCGCCCACGTCGGACGGGTCCGGGACGGAGGTCACGGTGGTGGTCGTGGTGACGATCTCCGGGTCCACCGTGTGCGAGTCCGTACCGGTGGAGGCGTTGAAGCCGCCGTCGCCGCTGTAGGCGGCGGTGACGGTGTACGGGCTTCCGTCGTCCTCGGTCCAGGTGTGCGTGGTGACGGCGGTACCGGCACCGGAGAGCGGGACCGTCTCCGGCGCCGAACCGTCACCGAAGTCGAAGGTGACGGTCCCGGTCGGCGTACCCGTCCCCGGAGCGACCGGCGCCACGGTCGCGATGACCGTCACGGGCACGTCGGTGGGTGAGGGGTCGGGCGAGGAGAGCACGGTGGTCGTGGTGTCCGACGGCGTCACGCTCTGGGTGAACGTCGTCGTGGCCGGGCTGACGTCGGCGCTCCCGCTGTAGGTGACGGTGATGGTGTACGGGCCGCCGGCGGCATCGGCGTAGGCGTGCGTGGCACTGGCCTGGCCGCCCGCCAGCGGCACCACCACCGGAGGGGTGCCGTCACCGAAGTCGACGGTCACGGTACCGCTGGGTGTGCCGGCACCGGGGCCGTCGGGGACCACCGTCGCGGTCACCGTGACGGGCTCGCCGGTGACCGGCGAGTCCGGAGAGACCGTCACCGTCAGGGTGGAGCCGACGGGTTCCACGGTCTGGGTGACGGTTCCCGCGGATGCGCTGAACCCGGGGTCCCCGTCGTAGTGCGCGGTGACGGTGAACGGGCTGCCGCTCGCGCTCGGGTAGGCGTGGGTGACGGTCGCCTGGTCGCCCGCGACAGGCACGGTGACCGTCGGCGAACCGTCGCCGAAGGTGAAGGTGACCGTCCCGGTGGGCGTCCCCGCCCCGGGGGCGAGCACGGACACGGTCGCGGTGAACGTCACGTCCTCGCCCACGGTCGACGGGCCGGGCGACGCGGTCACGGCGGTCTCGGTGAGGGCCGGGTTCACCGCGTGGCCGACGGTGTCCGACGAACCCTCGAAACCGTCGTCACCGGCGTACGTGGCGGTGACGGTGAACGGGCCGGCGGCCGGGTCGGTGTAGGCGTGGATGACGGTGGCCACGCCCACGGACAGGGTGGCGGTCACGGGAGCCGAGCCGTCACCGAAGTCGAAGGTGACGGTCCCGGTCGGCCCGCCGAACCCGGCCACGCCGGGCTCGACGCTCGCGGTGACGGTCACCGGCTCGCCGGTGACGGACGGGTCGGGCGACGTGAGCACCGTCGTGGTGGTGGTCCCCCGGTTCACCACCTGGAGGTCCGTACCGCTGGAGGGGTCGAAGTCGCCGTCACCGCTGTAGGAGGCGGTGACGGTGAACGGACTGCCGACCGCGGTGGCGTAGACGTGCGTGACGGACGCGATGCCGCTCTCGAGTTCGGCGGTCGTCGACGTGCCGTCACCGAGGTCGAAGGTGACGGTCCCGGTCGGCGTCCCCGCCCCCGGTTCGTCCACGGAGACCGCCGCGTTGAAGGTCACCGGCTGGCCGACGAGGGCGTTCCCGGGTGAGGTGACGACGGTCGTGGTCGACGCGGCGTGGCTCACGGTCTGGGTGTCGGTGCCGGTGGAGGAGGCGCGGGTGGCGTCACCGCTGTACGTGACGGTCACGGTGTACGGACTGCCGCCCGACGACGCGAACGCGTGACTGACGGTGGCGGTGCCTGTGGTGAGGGTTGCCGTGACCGGCGCGGTCCCGTCACCGAAGTCGAAGGTGACGGTGCCTGTCGGCGTCCCCGTGCCGGGAGCGCCGGCGACGGTGACCATGAACGTCACCGGCTGACCCGCGACGGACGGATCCGGTTCGGAGGTCACGGTGGTGGTCGTCGGGACGAGGGCGACGGTCTCGTTGTCGGTACCGGTGGAGGGGCCGTGGGCGGCGTCACCGCTGTAGGTGGCGGTGACAGTGAACGGGCTGCCGGTGACGGTGGAGTACGCGTGCGTGACCGTGGCCGTACCACCCGAGAGAGTCGCGGAGACGGGAGCCGTGCCGTCACCGAAGTCGAAGGTGACGGTGCCCGTCGGCGTACCGGTGCCGGGGGCGACCGGGGCGACTGATGCAGTGAACGTCACCAACTCCCCCACGGAAGAGGGATCCGGAGCCGACGACACGGAGGTTGTCGACGCCACACGCGACACCGACTGCGTATCCGAACCCGACGACGGCGCGAAAGCAGCACTACCGCTGTACGTCGCCGTCACCGCGAACGGACTACCTGTCGACGACGCATACGCGTGCGTGACCGTGGCCGTACCACCCGAGAGAGTCGCGGAGACGGGAGCCGTGCCGTCACCGAAGTCGAAGGTGACGGTGCCCGTCGGCGTACCGGTGCCGGGGGCGACCGGGGCGACTGATGCGGTGAACGTCACCAACTCCCCCACCAACGACGGATCCGGAGACGACAACACCGACGTCGTCGTCACCACACGCGACACTGACTGCGTATCCGAACCCGACGACGGCGCGAAAGCAGCACTACCGCTGTACGTCGCCGTCACCGCGAACGGACTACCTGTCGACGACGCATACGCGTGCGTGACCGTCGCCGTACCACCCGAGAGAGTCGCGGACACCGGAGCCGTACCGTCACCGAACTCGAACGTCACCGACCCCGTCGGCGTACCGGCGCCGGGGGCGACCGGAGCCACCGTCGCCGTAAACGTCACCAACTGCCCCACCAACGACGGATCCGGAGACGACAACACCGACGTCGTCGTCACCACCCGCGACACCGACTGCGAATCCGAACCAGTGGACGGCGCGAAAGCAGCACTTCCGCTGTAGGCAGCGGTCACGGTGAACGGGCTTCCCGTCACGCTGGAGTAGGCATGCGTGACGGTCGCGACACCGCCGGACAGCGACGTCGTCGCCGTCGAGCCGTCGCCGAACGCGAAGGTCACCGTGCCCGTCGGCGTACCCGTCCCCGGAGCAACCGGAGCCACCGTCGCCGTGAACGTCACCAACTGCCCCACCGACGACGGATCCGGAGACGACGACACCGACGTCGTCGTCGCCACACGCGACACCGACTGCGTATCCGAACCCGACGACGATGCGAACACCGCGCTGCCGCCGTATGTGGCCGTCACGGTGAACGGACTGCCCGTCGACGTCGCATACGCATGCGTGACGGTCGCCGTCCCACCGGACAGCGACGCCGTCGCCGTCGAGCCGTCACCGAAAGCGAAGGACACCGACCCCGTCGGCGTACCCGACCCCGGAGCAACCGGAGCAACCGTCGCCGTGAACGTCACCAACTGCCCCACCGACGACGGATCCGGAGACGACGACACCGACGTCGTCGTCACCACCCGCGACACCGACTGCGTATCCGAACCCGACGACGGCATGAAGGCGGCGCTGCCGCTGTACGTCGCCGTCACCGCGAACGGACTGCCCGTCGACGTCGCATACGTATGCGTGACCGTGGCCGTACCGCCGGAGAGGATCGCGGTCCCCGTGAAACCGTCGCCGAAGGAGAACGTCACCGTGCCCGACGGCGTACCCGACCCCGGGGCGATCGGGGTGACCGTCGCCGTGAACGTCACCGACTGTCCGACGGACGACGGGTCCGGCGTCGTCGACACCGATGTCGTCGTCGAAGCGCGCGCCACCGTCTGGGTGTCCGTACCCGACGACGACGCGAAGACCGTGCTGCCTCCATAGGTGGCCGTCACCGTGTACGGACTGCCGGTCGCCGCCTCGTAGGCGTGCGTGACCGTCGCCGTGCCGCCGGACAGCGACGCCGTCGCCGTCGAGCCGTCACCGAACGCGAAGGACACCGACCCCGTCGGCGTACCCGAGCCCGGAGCAACCGGGGCGACCGTCGCCGTGAAGGTCACGTACTGCCCGACCACGGACGGGTCAGGGGAGGAGGTGACCGTGGTCCTGCTCGAGGCCCTGGACACCGTCTGCGTGTCCGTACCCGCGGAGGACTCGAAGGTCGCGCTGCCGCTGTACGTCGCCCTGACCTGGTACGGGCTGCCCGCGGAGGAGGCGTAGGCGTGCGTCGTGGTGGCCGTGCCGCCGGAGAGCGCGGCAGTGGCCGTCGAGCCGTCGCCGAAGTCGAAGGTGACCGTGCCGGTCGGTGTACCCGTGCCGGGCGCGACCGGAGCCACGTTGGCCGTGAACGTGACCACCTGGCCTGCCACGGACGGGTCGGGCGACGATGTGACCGTGGTCCTCGTCGCGGTGGCGGGCCGTGCCTGGACGGAGTGGGGGTCGGTGCCGGTCGAGGCGGCGAAGGCGGCACTGCCGCTGTAGCTCGCCCGTACGAGATACGGGCTGCCCGCGGCCGTGTAGGTGTGCGTCACCGTCGCCGTACCACCGGACAACGACGCCGTCACCGTGGGAGTGCCGTCGCCGAAGTCGAACGTCACCGAACCCGTCGGCGTACCCGACCCGGGAGCTACCGGAGCGACCACGGCGGTGAACGTCACCGGCTGCCCCACCACCGACGGATCAGGAGACGACGACACGGTGGTCGTCGTCGCTGTCACCGGCTGCTGCTGAACGGTCTGCGTGTCCGTTCCCGTCGAGGGGGTGAAGGACGCGTCACCGCTGTACGTCGCGGTGACGGTGTGCGATCCGACGCTCAACGAGTTGGTCGATACGGACGCCTGGCCGCCGACCAGCGGTGCGGTCATCGGGGTGCCGCCGTCGACGACGAACGTGACCGTGCCCGTCGGGGTCCCCGAACCGGGCGCGACCGGGGCCACGTTGGCGGTGAAGGTCACCGACTGGCCGGAGACGGACGGGTCCGGCGCGGACGTCACCGTGGTGGTCGTGGAGGCGCGCTCGACCGTCTGTGTCGTCGTGCCGGAGGAGGGGTTGAACGCGCCGTCGCCGCTGTAGGCCGCGGTGACGGTATGCGGTCCCGGCGTCAGCACACTGGTGGTGACCGTCGCCTTCCCCGCGACGACGGGTGCGGTGAGCGTGGGTCCGCCGCTGATGGTGAAGGTGACCGTGCCGGTCGGCGTGCCCGAACCGGGCGCGACCGGGGCCACGTTGGCGGTGAAGGTGACGGCCTGGCCGGACACCGACGGGTTCGGCGACGACGAGACCGTCGTCGTACTGGCGGTCCTGCCGGGGAGGCTCGTGTGGGTGCCCGTGTCGGCGGACGGGAAGAAGTTGGAGTCGCCGCTGTAGGTCGCGACGATGGTCCGGGGACCGGGGCCGAGAGCACTCGTGGAGACGCTGGCCTGGCCGCCGACGAGGGGTGCGATCAGAACTGGCCCGCCCACGACGAAGAACGTGACGAAGCCGGTCGGCGTGCCCGCTCCGGGCGGGACGGCAGCGACCGTGGCGGTGAGAGTGACGGGCTGCCCCGGCTGGGACGGGTTGGGGCTGGTGGTCAGCGTCGTCCGCGTCCCTGCCTGGACAACTGCCTGGATGGTGGTGCCCGTCGAGGAGGAGAAGGTCCCGTTCCCGCTGTACGTGGCGGTCACCAGATGCGGTCCTGCGCCGAGACCGGCGGTGGAGGCGGTCGCCTTGCCGCCGACGAGAGGCGCGGTCAGGGTTGGCCCGCCGGCGATGGTGAAGGTGACGGTCCCTGTGGGGGTACCCAGTCCCAGGGCGACGACATTGGCGGTCAGATTGACCGTCTGTCCGTACACCGTGGGATTCGGCATCGTGGACACCAGGGTGAGCGTGCCCGGCATGTGACCCTCCGAGTTGCTGAGGCGGTCCGCTCGTCACCGGATGCACAATGGGCGCTTGTTCCGGAGAGCCGGGACCGACGCTGACGGATTCGTGAAGTCGGCAGAGCGCAGCTCCGGGCAGACGGTGCGGGCGGCTTACCGGCCGGTGATTTCAGTAGGCACGCAGGCCGTGCGGTTACGCCATAGGGCCGACGCGGTATCCACTCGATCGGTCGAGCGCTTTGCGGCTCGGTCCGGCGCACGCGAGGCGCGCGAAAGGCGGATGCGCGGAACGCCGCGACCCCGGGTGCGCGTACATCGCGAGCACGGGGCGCAACTCGCCTCGTGCCGGAGCGAATTCGTGAACGGACCGTAAGGCCACGGGACTTCGGCGATGCGAGAGAAGAGGGTCGTGAACACACGTGGGGCCCGGGGGCGTTCGTACGCCCCCGGGCCCGGTGCGGTGTGCTGTGGTACTGCGGTACTTCGGTGCTGTGACAGTGCGATGGTGCGGTACTTCGGATTCCGTGCGGATTCCGTGTGCCGCGGATTCCGTGTGCTGCTGTGCTGTTGTGCTGATCTGCTGTGAAATCCGGATGCGAAGGAATCACATGTTACGGCTGTGCAAGCATCCTGGTGCGCAGCCTGGCGAGAGTGCGGGACAGCAGCCGTGAGACATGCATCTGCGAGATGCCGAGTTCCTCGCCGATCTGGGACTGCGTCATCTCCTGGCCGAATCGCATGCTCAGGATCCGCCGGTCCCGCTCGCCCAGTTCGGCGACGAGCGGCTTGAGCGCCTCCAGGTTCTCCACGCCGTCCAGCGCCGGATCGTCCTCGCCCACGTAATCGGCGAAGGTGGAGGAGGAGTTGTCGTCCCCGGCCTCGTCGAGCGGGGCGTCGAGGGAGGAGGCATTGTAGCCGTTGCTGGCCACGATGCCCTCGATGACTTCTTCCTCGCTCAGGTCCAGGTATTCGGCGAGTTCCGTGGGGGTCGGGTCCCGGTCCAGGTCCTGGGAGAGCTTCTCACCGGCTTTCGCCAGTTCGATCCGGAGTTCCTGCAGCCGGCGCGGTACGTGCACCGCCCAGCTCGTGTCCCGGAAGTACCGCTTGATCTCACCGACGATGTACGGGATCGCGAAAGTGGTGAACTCGACTTCGCGCGAGAGGTCGAACCGGTCGATCGCCTTGATCAGCCCGATCGTGCCGACCTGCACGATGTCTTCCATTTCGTCGGAACGGCTGCGGAACCGGCCGGCGGCGAAGCGAACGAGCGAGAGATTGAGTTCGATCAGTGTGTTTCTGGCGTACTGATGCTCGTGGGTGCCCTCCTCCAGGAGGGCAAGCCGGTCGAAGAACAGCTTCGACATCGCCCGTGCGTCCTGCGGCGCCACCTCCGTGGCGTCCTCGATCCACGGCAGCGATTCCGCCCCGGACTCCGTCTTTCCCGCCTCTCCCGCGAAAAACTCCGGACGCCGTGCGGCGTCGGCCGTCTGCAGGATCGTGGTCATGCTGGTCCGCCCTCCTCTGTGCAGAGCCGATGTGACGTGCCAGCGAGTGCCCCGTCTTTCCGGGGTCAATCCATGATCGTCCCGTGACCCAGGCCTCATCGCCGCATCGGGCGAAAACCCGTCCTTCCGGAGGGCGTTGAGCGCTGTCCCGGGTCTCTCCGGGCGTGTGCACCTCGCGTATCCGGCCGGATCGAGCCGCCCGGACAGACGAGTGCCGGGGGCCGGTCTCTCCCGGCCCCCGGCACTCGGGGCGTCACACGCTTCGGGTCAGGCCCGCCCGCGTGCGGATCGCGAGACTCCGCCGAAGAGCCGCGCGAGGGCACGGAAGGGCAGGGTGACCACGGTCGCGATAGCGCCGCCGATCTGGCGGAGAACGTCCGCGATGGCACTGAACACGAAGACTCCCAACATGGGTTGCGGTCCGACCTGGTCAGCGGGTATCCGCCGGAACGTCGGCCAAACATGCCGTTCAGATCCGGCCAGGGAGCCCGCTCGACGGCGGAGGAGCCCACCGCGGCAAGCCCCGCCCAGGTGCCGTGTCACCGGGTCGGCGAGCCGCGTTCCCGGGCCGGCCCCTGCCCCCGTACGCCCGGGTCGTGCGCTGAGCCAATCGGGTACGAGCGCGACCAGGGCCGTTGTGCCCGCCCGTCACCGGTGCGTCACTGGAGGACATCGCACGGGTGGGATGCCCAGCCACGCCGGATCCGTTAGTGCCGATCTCGGGAGGTGGGTTGTGCCCGGCTCTTCGCCTCAGCCCTCATCACGTTCCTTCTCTTCGCCCCCTCCGCCCCGGTCCGGCCGGGCAGACGCGCCCGCGACGGGCAGCACGGAGGAGAGAGCGCTGCCGGCGCTCGCGGTCGCCACCGTTCCCGTGGGCCGCCTCCCCCGCGGTGTCGCCGTGGAGCCCGTGGGCCGCCGCGCCTACATCGCCAACAGCGGATCCGGGTCGGTGAGCGTGGTCGACACCGGCAGCCTGGCCGTGACCACCGCCGTCGGACCGGTCGCCGCACCCGCCGGAGTCGCGTCCGTACCGGAGTCGGTCTCCCCCAGCGTGCTGGAGGCACTGCTGTACGTCGCGGACAGCGGCAGCGACACCGTCACGGTGCTCGACCGCAGTTCGTACGGCGTCATCGGCAGCATCGCCGTGGGACTCGACCCGTGCGCGGTGGTCGTGGGACCCAACGGGCTGCGGGCGTACGTGTCCAACGCCGGTTCCGACACGCTCAGCGTGATCGACACCCCCACGAACACCGTCACCGCCACGATCCCCGTCGGGCGGCGCCCTTCCGATGTGGCCGTCCACCCCAGCTCCTTCCTGGTGTACGTGGCCAATCAGGACAGTGACAGCGTCAGTGTCATCGACCGATCCACGGACAGGGTCGCCGACACGATCAACGGCCTGTCCTCCCCCATCGGCCTGGCGATCACGCCCGACGGCTCCACTCTGTTCGTGGCCAACAACGGCGCGGACACGGTCAGCGTCATCGACACCGCCGAGAACGTCGTGGCCGCCACCGTGCCGGTCGGCAGCCGCCCGTGGGGCGTGGCGATCTCACCGGACGGTCACCGCGCGTTCGTGACCAACAACGGCGACGACAGCGTCAGCATCATCGACACCGACGCGCGGACGGTCGTGGCCACCCCCTCGGTCGGGAAGCAGCCGACCGGTGTGGCCGTCAATCCGACGGGGCTGGCGGTGTACGTGGCCAACACCGGCTCGGACACCGCCAGCGTCATCCAGATCCTCAACTCGATGGGCCCCAACCGCGGCCCGATGAGCGGCGGCACCACGGTGACCATCACCGGAACCAATCTGGCGAGCACGACCCGGGTGGCGTTCGACGCCGTGCCCGCCACGCTTCTGGCGAGGACGGCGAACCAGCTCACGGTCGTCTCACCGCCGGGCGCCGGGGTCGCGCAGGTCACCGTCACCACGCCCGGTGGCACCAGCAATCCCAAGCCGTTCTTCTACTACCCGGGCGCCGACCTGCAGGCGCTGGAACCTGTCGCCGGACCTGCTACCGGCGCGAACACCATCACCCTTCGCGGCGACCTGCTCGATACGGCGACGCGCGTGTTCTTCGGCGCGATCCCGGCGCTGCCGCGGATCGTCTCCAGCGAGGAGATCCAGGTGATCGCTCCCGTGGCGGTGTCCGCCGGGATGATCCCGGTCAGCGTGGCCACCGCGGGCGGCACCACGCCCAGTCTCGCGTACACCTACGTCAACGCACCCCGGGTGAGCGGTCTCAGCTCCACCAGCGGCAGCATGTTCGGCGGGGCCGTCATCGCCGCGACGGGGCGAGACCTCGCCACGACGAGCCTGGTCACCGTCGGCGAGCGGACAGCCCGGTTCAGCGTCGTGTCCGACACCCAGCTCGCGATCGTCATCCCGTCGGCCATCGACACGGGCACGGTGCCCGTCTCCGTCACGACCGCCGGCGGCACCGCGACCGCGCCGGTCGGCTGGACATACACATAGAAGGGCCCTCCCTTCCGGGGCGCGGCGCGCTGAGCCTTTCAGCGGCCGGTCGCGCTCCGGTGGAGACCCTCGAGGGCGTCCCGCACGACCGTACGCTCGTACCACTCCAGCCAACTGCCCACCTGGGAGCCGATCGTGACAAGCCAGCGCTCCTGGCCCTGTGACAGGAGCTGGCCGGGAGCGGGGAGGTGCACCGAGAACACCCCGAGGACCCGTCTGTCGTCGCCGGTCATGGGAATGCTGTGCACGGTCCGCGACCGGGCCGCCAGCAGCATCTGGCGGCTCGCCTCGGGGAAGACCGGATCGGTCGCGATGTCGGCCCTCACGTACGCGCGGCGGGACGCGGCCTGGAAGCAGGCGGTCTCCTCGCCGTCGACCTGGGCGAAGAAGTCCAGGAACTCCTGGTCGAAGCCGTGGTGATGGTGCATCTCCAGGCCGCCGCCGGGGCCGGTGAGCTGGAGATCGCCCATCTCGCTGTTCGTGCACGTGAGGGCTTCGGCCAACGCGGCCTTGATCGTGTTGCTGTGGCCGCCGCTGCCGCCGGGGAGGAATCCGAGCGGGGGCGGCGCCGTGCGCTCCCGCCCCGCGAACCACACCGGGTCGCGCGGCTCCGGGCCCGGGGTGCGGACCACCGCGTCGGCGATCGTCCGCAGCTTCACGTTGAACCGCTGCGACGCGTCACGCAGGAGCGCGAACGCGGCCTCGCCGTCCGGCAGTCGGTACCTCTCCTGCAGCATGCCTTGCGCCTGCGCGATGAGCGGACGCGAGCGGGCCTGTTTCCGGAGGTCCCGGACCTCATGCCGCAGTCGGGCGGTCTCGTCGCGGACGTCGCGGGTGAACGCGACGCCGTTGACCGCACCGGGTAGGCGGCCGGCGTCGGGCGGCGCGGGCACGGCGCCGGCCCTGCCGGCGGTGATGGCCGCGTCGACCGAGCTGTAGATGTCCATGGCCTGAGTGGCCTGGGTGACCTGGAGGATCTGGATGAGTACGGGACTGGGTCCGGCGAGCAGCAGGCGCCTTCCCTGCTCCGCGAGCACCTCGGCGTGGTGCACCAGGGCCCGGACTCCGGCGGCGGAGAGCAGCGTCACGTCGCTGACGTCGATCACCACATGAGCGAACGTGCCGTCGTCACCGGCCGTCAGGGCTTCGCGGAGGATGCTCTCGTTCGCGACGTCGACGCAGCCCTGGACGCGCAGCAGCCTGACGTGACGGATGTCCGTGTCCAGGGGCACCGCGTGAACCTGGAGCGGGGAGACATCGAAGGACATGCCACACCTCCCGCAGGCACCCGACCGGAGGTGCCCGGACACCCGCAATAACCACCAGAACACCATAAAGTGCCCTGGTCAACCCTGGTGGATCACCGGTGTCCGCGGATGCGGGCACACCAAGATCGACCTGTGACGCGACCCGACCCCGGACAGCGTCCGGGCCGTTCCGCACGGTGACATCCTGCACTGCCGCGGCGCGGCGCGGCGGCGATTTGCGAGACGAAGCCCCGTGCCGGGTTTGGACGTTGGCCTCCCTGTGAACCCGGCGCGTAAGGCCCGCCGGAGCCGTACGGTCCCGGAGGGCCCGGCGTCGGCCGGTTGGGACCACAGCCGACCGGCGCTTCACTCTCTCCTCCGTCTCTCCGCACCCCTCCTCTCCCCGGCGTCCGGTGCCGCTGTGACGGCTGATACGGGTGAGGTGATCCGCGGGTGGAGTGGCTGTCCTGGACCTGGGTATGCGGTCCTTCATCACCCGGTGCGATACCGCTATGAATGGGTGGGAAGTCGGCAATTCCCCTGATGTGAGAGGAGACGGCATGTCGTCGAAGCGGCGCCGCAAGAAGAAGGCCAGGCGCAAGAACGGGGCCAACCACGGCAAGCGGCCTCAGTCCTGAGCATGAGGGCCCCCGCACCCCGGGTGACGGGGGCTCTGGTGCCCGGTACTGAGATCGCCGCACGAGCCGCACGGCTCACGCGGTGTCCGGCAGCGTTCTGGCGAGTTCCAGGGCCGTCAGCAACTCCAGCGGATTGTCACGCGTGGAGCCCGGCAGCAGTTCCTCGGCCTGCTTGACCCGGTAGGTGACGGTGTTGCGCGCCACCAGCAGCCGGTCCGCGGCGGAGCGCAGGCTGCGTTCGGTGGCGAGATAGACCCGCAGGGTCTCCCGCAGTTCCCGCATCCGGCCGTCGCCGGACGCGAGCGGGCCGAGGATCTCGCGGACGAACCACCGGGCATGTTCCTGGTCGGAGCTCGCCAGTGCCGCGAGGCGCACCTCCTGGTAGTCGCACACCCAGTCGCCCCGGCCGAGCCGCGCCATCCGCTCGGCCTCGCGCGCGCCCAGGTGGCTGCGGCGCATGCCCGCGGGGCCGTGCGCGGGCGGGCCGATCGCCAGATGCAGACCGTCGAAGGGGCCGAGGCCGGCCCGTACGGTGTCGGCGAGGGAGGCGTCGGGCCCGTTGGGTGACTCGGTGGGCGATGCGAGCCACAGCCAGACCGCGCCCTCCCCTACCGGAACGGTCAGCCGGCCGCGCGCCGCCGCCGTACGGGCCAGGTCGTCCGCCAGGCGGTGCAGACGTTCGGCCGACGCCCTGGACCCCGGAGCACCGTCGGACCACAGGATGGCGGCGAGATGGGTCCGTGAGACGTCGTACCGGAGGCGCCGTGCCGCCGTCTCCGCGTCGATCCGCCGCCCGGCGACGATGTCCTCGACGATCTGGCGGCGGGCTGCCTCGTCACTGCCGCGCCAGCGGTCCCGCTCGGCGATGTACTCCTCGGCCATGAGGCTGGCGTGCGCGTCCGCGTAGAGGAACAACAGCTCGTTCAGGCGCCGCAGTTCGGCCACGCGCCCTGCCTCGCCGACGTGCCGTTCGACGGCCGCCGTGAGTTCCTGGGCGAGGCGCGCGTGCCCCAGCCGCACGCCGCGCAGCACCCGGTCGAGCGGAATGCCGCGGCGGGCGAACTCCCGGTCGCCCTCCAGCGCCTCCTCGGTCATCGCGGTCATGTCGCCGGCCCCCTCGTGGAGAAGCTGACGGAGCGCGGCCAGGACGACGGACTCGGTGGAGCGCCGCAGGGTGCGCAGCGGCCCCGGGCCGCCGCCGTGCTCGGGGACCTGCTCGATGATCTCGTCGGCGATCGCGTCGGCGGTGCGCAGCGCCCACTGCGTGGGACCACGCCCGAGCACGGCTTCGGCCGCGGCCACGGTCGCCGGTGAACTGGAGGGTTCGACTGGCCCGGCCGGATCCGGCCGGAGCTGCAGAAGCCACTCTCGCGTCATCCGGGCCCCATCTCGTCCGCCGCCTGTTCCAGCCTGGCGAGGCGGGCGCGGGCGGCGGTGGTGCCCGCCCGTGCCAGGCCACGGTCCACCGTCCCGCGTACCGCCCCTGAACCGCCAACGGAGTCGTTACCCGACCTCCGGCGCAGCGTCAACCGGATGCGTACGCCGGGTCGGGAACGGGGCGAGCAGCCGCGGAGGCGCGGCCGGCCCGAACCCTGGGGTACGGCGATCAGGCACCCTGTGGTGCGGCCTGGGCGATGACGTGCTCCTCGAGCACCTTCAGCACGTCCGCCGCACGGGTGTTGAGGTAGAAGTGCCCTCCGGGGAAGGTCCGCAGGTCGAAGCCCGCCGTGGTGTGCTTCTGCCAGTCCCGCGCCTCGTCGACCGACGTCTTGGGGTCGCTGTCCCCGACCAGCGCGGTGACGGGGCAGTCCACGGTGGCGCCCGGCTCGCACCGGTAGGTCTCGACCGCCCGGTAGTCACCGCGCAGCGAGGGCAGGATCATCCTGATCAGTTCGTCGTCGCCCAGCAGCCGGTCGTCCGTGCCGCTCATCGCCTTGACCTCGGCGATGATGCCGTCGTCGTCGCGCTGGTGGACGTTCTCGTCGCGGTAGCGGGAGGGGGCGCGCCGGCCCGAGGCGAAGATCCGGACCGGTCCGCCGCCGTCCCGTTCGAGCCGCCGGGCCACCTCGAAGGCGACGAGCGCGCCCATGCTGTGCCCGAAGAAGGTCAGGGGGCGGCTGTCCCGGTCGCGCAGCAGCACCTCGTGCACGCGGTCGGCCAGCGTGCCGACGTCGTCGATCAACGGCTCGTTGCGGCGGTCCTGGCGCCCGGGGTACTGCACGGCGACGACGTCGACGCGGGGGCTGAGGGCCGCGGAGACCGGGAGGTAGTAGCTGGCCGAGCCGCCTGCGTGGGGGAAGCAGACCAGGCGGTGGGCGGCGTCGGGAGCCGGGTTGAACCGTCGGCACCACAGGCCGTCGTCGGCGGGGGAAACGCTCACGCTGCTCGTCCGTCCTCTGTTGGCGATTCCAGTGATCGGGAGCACTGGCTGTCGTGGTGGGGTTGTGCGGCCACTATCCGGTACCGCCGGTCCCGTACGGCCGCCAGGGCGGAAAGTCTGGGCGTTTCCCCTGTCCTTGGCCCGGCGGGGCGGCATTGCGTTGTGCGGCCGGGCCGGACGGTGGCTAAATCTGAGCGCCGGACGCGTATCGACGCGCCGGACGCGCAGCGAGGAGTTCCCATGCCCAGCACCACGGGTCCGCGGCCCGCCGGCGAGGCACCGAAGCGGTGAGCGCTGTCACGGGCGGCAGGCTGTTCGCGGCCGGTGACCCGCACGCCGCCGTGAACCACGTCCGGCTGGTCCGCGATGCCACCCGCGTCCCGCGGTACCCGGAGTTCGTGTGGCGGCGCGGGACCACCGCCACGCACGACCGGCACCGGCGGTACCGGGCGGCCACCGTCGGCCACGGGCAGTTGCGCATTCTCCGCACCACGTGGCGCGACGGGGTGCCGCACCGCGAGGTGTGCCTCCGCCACCCGCGCCGGAGGCCGGCCCGCGGGATGCCCGATCCGCTGCCGCGCGCGCCCCTCCCCGGCGCGGTGCCCTATGACGCGCCGAAGGCGCCGGCTGCTGCCGGACGGCGCCCGGAGGCGGTGTCGCTGCCCGAGGAGTAGCCCGTACGGTCCGCGGCACGCGCCGTGGACCGACCATCCGATGTGAGAGGCAGCGATGCCCCAACTCAACGCGACCGGTCCCACGTCCGACACGGACACGGTCCTCGCCGCACGGCTGGCGGTCTCCGCGACGGCCGAGGGCGGCGAGGCGATGTCCGACGTCGAGTTCTTCGCGTGGCTGGACGAGCGCCGGCGCGAGCACAGCCAGGAGGTGCGCCGCACCACGTTCGCCGAGCTGTCCGGCTGGCACTTCGCACCGGACACCGGCGATCTGGAGCACCGCAGCGGGCGCTTCTTCGCGGTGCGCGGCCTGCGGGTGCGGACCGACTTCGGACCGGTCCCGGAGTGGAGCCAGCCGATCATCCGTCAGCCGGAGATCGGCATGCTGGGCCTGGCGGTCCGCGAGATCAACGGCGTACTGCACTGCCTGCTGCAGGCGAAGTCCGAGCCGGGCAATGTCAACGGGATACAGCTGTCGCCGACCGTGCAGGCCACCAAGAGCAACTACACCAGGGTGCACGGAGGTTCGTCCGTGCCCTACCTGGACTGCTTCCGCGAACCGCAGGCGCGGGGCCATCGGGTGCTGGCCGATGTGCTCCAGTCCGAGCAGGGTTCGTGGTTCTTCTGCAAGCGCAACCGCAACATGATCGTCGAGGTCGGTCCTGAGGTGGAAGCGGACGAGGACTTCTGCTGGTTGACGCTGCGTCAGGTCAACTCGCTCCTCCACTACGAGAACCTGGTGAACATGGACGCCCGCACCGTGCTGTCCTGCCTGCCGGACTGGCACCACGCCGTCCGTCCGGCCCCCGGCATCCACTCCGATGTGGCGATCCGCAGCTGGATCACCACGCAGCAGAGCGAACGGGAGGTCAGCGCCGCCCTGTTGCCCCTGCGCGAGGTCGAGGGCCACGGCTGGTTCCGCACCGAGGACCGCATCTCCCACGAACGCGGTCTGTTCTTCAGCATCGTGCCCGTGAGCGTCCTCTCGAACCGCCGTGAGGTGGCGTCCTGGTCGCAGCCGCTGCTCGAACCGCACGGCACCGGTGTGGTGGCGATGCTGATGCGCCGGATCGACGGCGTACCGCACTGCCTGGTGCACGCCCGCGTCGAGCCGGGGTACGTCGACGTCGTCGAGCTCGGCCCCACCGTGCAGTGCACCCCGGAGAACTACGCCCATCTGCCGGCGGACCGCCGCCCCCGTTTCCTCGACCTGGTGGAGAGAGCCCGCCCGGAGCAGATCCTGTTCGACACCGTGCTGTCGGAGGAGGGCGGCCGCTTCCTGCACGCACAGAACCGCTACATGATCGTCGAGGCGGACGGCGGCGTCCCCACCGATGTCCCGGACGAGTACCGGTGGGTGACGCTACGTCAGCTCGGTGAGCTGCTGAAGTACAGCCACTACCTCAACGTGCAGGCGCGCACCCTGGTCGCCGCGCTGCGCACCGTCGCGGGCATCGCACCCGGCCTGCCGGAGGCCGGGACCGTGCTGCCGGGACTCGGCGGCACCCTTCCGGGCATGGGGGTCGGTCGTGCGGATCATCGGTGACGGTTTCCTGGGACGCAATCTGTCCGCCGCGTTCGGCGAGCGCTTCCCCGACGTGACGGCTCTGGCCTCCGGCGTCTCCAGCACGGCCACCGCGGCTCTCTCCGAGTACGACCGCGAGGCCGAGGGCCTCTACGACGCACTGGATACGTGCCGGCGGGAGGGCCGGCAGCTGCTGTTCTTCTCCACTGCCTCCTTCTCGATGTACGGCTTTCCGGACGGCGAGGCGGCCGAGACGGATCCCGTACGACCGCCGAACGCGTACGGACGGCACAAGCTGGCCCTGGAGACCGTCGTGCGCTCCTCGGGAACCGACCACCTGATCCTGCGGCTGAGCCATGTCGTCGGCCGTCATCAGCGACCGCACCAGCTGCTGCCCACCCTCGTCCGGCGCATCGGGGAAGGCGAGGTGACCGTCCTTCAGGGAGCGCACCGCGACCTCCTGGATGTACGGGATCTGCTGCATGCGGTCGGACGGCTGCTGGAGGACGGGGTGACCGGCGAGGTACTGAACGTGGCGTCCGGAGTCCCGCAGCCGGTGGAAGCCGTCGTGACGGCGATCGAGCAGCGCCTCGGCGTGACCGCCCGCCACGTCCGCCGACCGGGCTCCCCCGCGATCACTCGCGCATCGGTGGACCGGCTGCGCCGGCTGGTCCCGGACTTCCGCGCGGCCACCGCGGACGCCGACTACCTGGGGGCGCTGCTGGACGCGTATCTGCCGTACTACACGGAGCTGTCGAAGGACCTGGCGGGGCTGCCCGGCCGGTGACGGTGGCGTCGACCGCGAGTGTCCCCGGGCATCTCCCGCGGGCGCGGACCGGACGCTGTTCCCCCGCCGGTGGAGTCGACTGCGAGATTCCCTAGACATCCCCCGCGAGCGCGGACTGGACGCGGTTCCTCCGCCTAGCGTGTGGCGCATGATCGAGCTTGCGGGAGTGACCAAGCGGTACGGCGAGAAGGTGGCGGTCGACAACCTCACGTTCACGGTCCGTCCCGGTTGCGTCACCGGTTTCCTCGGCCCCAACGGATCGGGCAAATCCACGACCATGCGGATGATGCTCGGTCTCGACCGCCCCACCTCGGGCCGCGCTCTCATCGACGGCAAACCCTACGCCCGGCTCCGCAAACCGCTGCGTCACGTCGGCGCGCTGCTGGACGCCAAGGCGATGCACGGCGGGCGCAGCGCGTACGACAACCTCCGATGCATGGCGCTGACCAACGACATACCGCTGTCGCGGGTCGACGAGGTCCTTCAGGACGTCGGGCTCACATCGGTCGCCAAGAAGCGGCCCAAGGGCTTCTCGCTGGGCATGGGGCAGCGGCTGGGCATCGCCTCGGCGCTGCTGGGCGATCCGAAGATCGTGCTCCTGGACGAGCCGGTCAACGGCCTCGACCCGGAGGGCATCCACTGGGTGCGCACCCTGATGAAGAAGCTGGCGGCCCAGGGACGTACGGTCTTCGTCTCCAGTCACCTGATGAGCGAGATGGCGCTCACCGCCGACCATCTGGTCGTCATCGGACGCGGCAAGCTGCTCGCCGACACCCCCATGCAGGACTTCATCGACAGCAGCTCCCGGTCGGTGGTCCGGATCCGCACGCCGGAGCCGGAGAGGCTGCGGGACGCGCTCGCCACGTCCGGTATCACCCCCACCGAGGACGGGTTCGGCGCGTTCGAGGTGACCGACGTCCCCGTGGAGTGGCTCGGTGAACTCGCGCTGCATCACCAGATCCTGCTGCACGAGCTGAGCCCGCAGCACGCATCGCTGGAGGAGGCGTTCATGGCCCTCACCGGTGATGCTGCCGAATACCGCACCGAACCGGCCGCCAAGGCGTCGTCGAACGGCGGGCGGACCGCACACCGGACCACCGGAAAGGACCTCTGACCGATGTCCGCATCCACCGCGGCTCTCCGCTCCGAGTGGGCCAAACTCTCCTCGGTCCGCTCGACGGGGTGGACCCTGTTCGCCGCCTTCGCCGTCACCGTGGCCTTCGGCACCCTGGTGAGCGCGCTGTCCAACGCCCGGTACGACGACCTGTCCCGGGCGGACAGGATCGCCTTCGACGCGGCCGGCACCAGTTTCACCGGTGGCGTCCTCGGCCAGCTCGCGATGATCGCGTTCGGGGTCATGGTGGTCGGCTCCGAATACAGCACCGGCATGATCCGCAATTCGCTGGCCGCGGTGCCCCGGCGCGGCCTCTTCTATCTGAGCAAGGTGACGGTCGCGACCGGTGCCGCTCTGGTGGTCGGCATGATCACCAGCTTTACGACCTTCTTCGCCGGGCAGGCCGTGCTGGGTTCCCACAGCACCACACTGGACGCGGACAACGTGCTGCGCGCGACTCTGGGCGCCGGGCTCTACATGACGCTGATGGCCGTGTTCTCGATGGGCGTGGCCACCATGCTGCGCAGTTCCATGCTGTCCATGGGCATTCTCATGCCGCTGTTCTTCCTCGTGACCCAGATTCTGTCCTCGGTGCCCGGGGCCAAAAAGGTCGCGCATTACCTTCCCGACCAGGCCGGTAACGCGATGGCACGGGTGGTGGACAAATCCGATGTCCCGTACGGCCCGGGCGGCGGTCTCGCCATCATGATGCTGTGGGTGGGCGCGGCGCTGATCGGCGGCTATCTGGTGCTGCGCAACCGGGATGCCTGAACGGCGAACGGCGAGCCGGGGCACGGAAGTCTAGGAGATTACCGGCGTCGCGCGGGACACACTGAGCGGCAATCCACGGCTTCAGGGAGCTTTCATGACCGACATCCGGCCCGTTCAGGTCGCCGAGGGCGTTTCCGTCTTCGTGCCGCAGACGGAGGGCGCACTGTTCTCCGAAGTCGACTTCATCTACAACGAGATATTCGTCGAGCGCACCTATCTCAAGCACGGAATCCAGCTCTCCGACTCCTCGCGGATCGTGGACGCCGGCGCGAATGTGGGCCTGTTCTCCCTCTTCGTCAAACAGGAATTCCCGAGCGCGAAAATCCTGGCCTTCGAGCCGATTCCGGCGATCCACCAGGCACTGTTGGAGAACCTGGACAGCCACGGCGCGAAGGATGTCGACGTGATGCGCTCGGCGCTCGGCCGCCGCCACGAGGACCAGGTCCGCTTCACCTTCTACCCGGCCCTGCCCGGCAATTCGACGCGTTACCCGGAGCAGAAGAAGGTCGGTCAGGAGCTCACGGTCGAGCAGATCGGCCAGGAGGCGCTGGACCGCATCATGGCCGGGTTCGAGGTGGAGGCCGAGGTCAACCGGCTCTCCGACGTACTGTCGGGGTGGGCGCCCGAGGGGCCGATCGACCTGCTCAAGATCGATGTGGAGGGCGCCGAACTGGAGGTCATGGAGGGCCTGGACGCGGCGGACTGGCAACGGGTGCGTCAGGCCGTCGTCGAGGTGCAGGACCTCGACGGCCGTCTGGACGCGGTACGGGACATCCTCGACGCCCAGGGCTTCGCCGTGACGGTGGAGAGTGCGGCGAACCTGCCGGAGGTCTTCCGCTACTCGATGGTGTACGCCAAGCGCGAGGTGTGATGTTCCCGAGGTGTGATGCTCCGGGGCCGCCCTGACGCCCCGCGGCATCACACCTCGTCGGCCCCGGCCACCCGGCCCGGACGAAAGACCCCTCGCGCGCCTCGCGACACCCCGGACCTGCGGCGCGGGCCCGGGGTTCGCGAGCGCTCAGGACACCGGCTCCTCCTGGGCCCACGCCGGCAGCTCCAGGATCGTGAGCACGGCCGAGGTGGACACCCATCCCGAGGCCGACGTCGTCATCAGGATGTGGTCGCCCGGGGACAGCATGCCGTTGAGGAGCAGGTGGTTGAGGGAGACCGCCATGTCGCAGGCGCCCATGTGACCGTACTCCTTGCCGAACTCCCAGGTGGAACGGGACATCGGCAGGCCCAGTGGCTGCATCTTGGTCTGGTCGATCATGCGGGAGTCGCTGTTCGCGGCCACCACCCATCGCAGGTCCGCCGCGTTCAGCCCGGCGTCCACCAGCGACCGGTGCACGACGTTCAGCTCGAAGTCGCACATGATCTCCATGCACTTGTCGAGCGGCATCACGTGCTGGTTGAAGTAGGTCAGCAGCTCCATCGTGCCGGACGCCTTGCGCTCCTCGCCCCGGAACGGCAGCAACGATTCCTCGCCACGGTGCCATTGCTCCAGTTCCGGCCTGGTCCCCGAGTTCAGCGCGCGCAGCGCCGCGAACCCGCCCTTGCCGCTGAGCAGAACGGCGGCGCCGCCGTCGCTGGCGGTGAACCCGGTGCCGAACCCCGTCCACCGGTCGATCAGCGGACTGGTGAAGTTCTCCGCCGCGGTCACCAGCGCGGTCTCGGCACCGGCGGCCCCCGTCAACTGGCCGATGGCGACTTCGAAGCCGGCCAGCAGACCGTTGGAGTGCTGGCGCACGTCGGTGCTGGGCACCCCGCTCGCCCCCAGCTCCCGCAGCACGTAGCCGGGGGCGTAGAAGCCTTCGGGACCGTGCTGCACGGCGGTGCAGTGCACGTGGAAGTCGAGGTCCGCGACCTCGTCGGTGGACCGGCGGAACGCCTGCCGGGCGGCCGACACCGCCATGTCCAGCGCGGGCAGGTCGCCCGCGATGTACGCGGCGGTGAGCCCGGTCCCGTACTGGACGGAGAACTCGTCGTAGAGCCCTTCCTCGACCGCCTGCTCGACGCTGATCCACCGGTCCGGGATGTACGCCCCGACCGTGTCGACGTAGACACCGTCCGTCTTCATCTGCTGCTGCTCTCCTTGCATGTCGGGGCATGGGCGGGGTGTGGCGCGGCCGCGGACGTCATGGGCGCATGACCTCCTCCTTGAGGTGTGTCGCCAGCCGCTCGGGGGTGTCGACCTCGAACAGCAGGGCGGCGGGGAGCCTCAGTCCTGTGGTCTCGCGCAGCCGGTTGCGCAGGGCGAACGCGGTGAGCGAGTTCAGGCCGATGTCCCGGAAGGCGCGCGTGGCCTCCACGGCCTCGGGCGACGGGTAGTCGAGCACCGCCGCGACGTCCGCGCGCACGAGGTCCATGAGGACGGCGTCGCGTTCGCCCTCGTCAAGACCGGCCAGACGGCGCCGCAGCGCGCTGAGGACTCCCGCGCTCCCGCCCTGCCCCACCCGGCGCCGGGGCGGTGGCCCGGCCAGGCCGCGCAGCGGCGCGGGCAGGCTCGCGTCGCCGCCGACGAGGACGCCGGTGTCCGGGCGGAGGAGGACGGCTGTGGGAGCGTCGAGGGCGCACGCGGCATCGAACAGGTCCAGTCCGGCGGCGCGGGAGAGCCGTCCCGCACCCGCGGGGGCGCCACCCGTCGCTCGGCCCTCGATGTCCCAGGGCCCCCAGGTCACCGACGTCCCCGGCAGTCCCGTGGCGCGCCGGCGCGATGCGAGGGCGTCGAGGAAGGCGCTCAGTGCGCCCTCGCCGCCGCGCCCTGCGAATCCCAGCGTGCCGGCGGCGGACGAGAGGAAGACCAAGGGAGCGGCCGAGAAGAAACTCTGATGTTCCGTCAGTTCGGCGAGGTTCAGTGCGGCCCGCAGCTCCCTCTCCAGAAGCTCCTCCTCCGCGTCCGCACCGTCGCCGGGTTCCGGCACCTCCGCCGCGTGCATCACGGCGGCCGGCGGATGGCTGTCCGGAACCGACTCCAGCAGCGCGGCCAGCGCCTCCCGGTCGGCGGGATCGCAGTCGGCGACGGTCACGTCGGCGCCCAGCGCGATCAGTTCCGTCTCGAGCCGGGCGAGCCCGTCGCCGTTCCCCGCGGAGGCCAGCAGCAGACGCCGTACGCCTCGCTCGGCCACCAGGTGGCGTACGACCGCGGCACCGGCCGGACGGAGGGCGCCGGTGACCAGAACCGTGCCCGCCGGATCGAACGGCAGGCCCGTGCCGTCCGCCGCGGCCGGTACGGCGGCGAGCCGGGGTACGTGCACGGCGCCGCCGACGACGGCCAGTTGCGGCTCGGGCAGGGCGAGGGCGCCCGGGAGGGTGCGCCAGGATGCACGGGTGCCGTCCACGTCGGCCAGGACCAGCCGGCCGGGGTCGACCTGCTGTGCCGAGCGGATCAGGCCCCATACGGCGGCGGCCGCCGGGTCCGCCGCCCCGGTGCCGTCGGCGGCCGCGAGCGAGCCCTGGGTGAGGAACACCAGCCGCGCCTCGGCGAACCGCTCGTCGGACAGCCATTCGCCGACCACTTCGGCCGCGTACCGGACCAGTTGGGCGGCCGTGGCGTCCGCGGGATCGGGTACGCAGCCGACCAGTACCGCATCGGGTGCGGCAACACCGGAGTCCACCGCCTTCTGGAGGCGGCCCAGGGTGTCGTACGCCTCGGTGTAGAGGCCCGCCTTCATCAGGGCCGCACGTGCGCCGAGCGTGTCGGCGCCGACGATCACCCAGCGGGGTCGGGCCTCGGGGGACTCGCAGGTGGTGACCGGCCACTGCAGCCGGAGGAGCGGGCCGTGCTGGGCGATGCGGGCGCCGGTGAGACGTGCGGGATCGGCGGGGCTGAGCCGGACCGCGCCGATCGAGGCGACGGGCAGTCCGGTGTCGTCGGCCACGTCGACGGCGACGGTGTCGGTACCGGTCCGGGTCAGCCGTACGCGCAGCGCCGTGGCGCCTTCGGCGTACAGCGTCACCTGACGCCAGGAGTCGGGCAGCGGAGGGGGATCCGCCGGGCGGGTGTCCTGCGTGAGAGCGAGGCTCCGCAGGGCGGTGTCCAGCAGAGCCGGGTGCAGGCCGTACCGGGCGCCCTCGGGCCGCTGTTCGGCGGTCAGCGCGACCTCGGCGAACAGGTCGTCCCCCTGCCGCCACAGGCACCGGAGTCCTTCGGCGGGCGGCTCGGGCAGGCCGCCGAGGTCGATGGGCTCCGCCTCGCCGGGCGGCCAGATCTCCAGGTCGAAGGAGGCCGTACTCCCGGCGGAACACAGCACGCCGTGGGCGTGACGGGTCCAGGGCACGCTGGGCAGCGCGCCCGCGGGCCGGGAGTGGATCCGCAGGGACCGCTCCCCCGACGCATCCGGTTCACCGACCGTCACGCGCAGCCGGAGGTCGTCCTGCTCGGGCAGGAGCAGCGGGGCCTCCGCGGTCAGTTCGGCGATACGGTCGCAGCCGACCCGGTCGCCGGCCCGCACGGCGAGTTCGACCAGGACCGAACCGGCCGCCTCGACCGCACCGTCCCCCGCCGGGGCGGCCGCCCACTGCCGGGCGGCGGCGCGGGACAGCCCGCCGGTGAGCAACAGACCGCCCTGCTCCGGGAGTTCGACGGCCGAGTCCAGCAGGGGGTGCCCGTCCTCCGCCGCGCCGCCGTGCCCGGCGGCGGGCGTCTCGCCGCCGGGACGCCCGGCCGGAAGCATCCAGTAGTGGCGGCGGTGGAAGGCGTACGTCGGCAGCGGCACCCGGCGGGCACCGGTGGAGGCGAACACGGTGTCCCAGTCGATCTCGACACCCCGGACGTGCAGATGCGCGAGGAGAGCCGTCAGGTCGGGTCCGTCCGGGCCGATGAGCGGCAACAGGTCGGCCTGCCCGCCCTCTTCGGAGCCTCCGCCCGGAAGGGCCGTCGCCTCGTCCTGCTCCGAGCCGGCGTCGTCGTCCCGTCCGTCGCCGAGGAGTTCCGCGCCGAGGACGACCATGGTGCGGTGCCCGCTGTCGAGCAGTGTCCGCAGCACCTGCCCCTTCCGGCCGGGCGCCTCCGCCAGGTCCGCGGCCCAGCGTTCGGGGTCGGTCTCCTCCCCCGCGTCCAGCCAACCGCCGGTCACCGCCGAGCAGAAGGGCACCTCCGCAGGGGCGAAACGGACCGGCGGCGCGCTGGTCTCCACCGCACGGCCGTGGTGCACCGCGAGGCGGGCTCCGGTCTCCAGGGGCAGCAACCCGGCGGCACAGGCCGCCGCGATCTCGCCGTATCCCTGCCCTGTCACGGCGGCGGGCTCGACTCCGTAGGCGCGCAGTTGTGCGGCCAGGGCAACGGCCACCGCCCAGCCGAGCGGTCCGGCGATGTCCGGGCGCTGCTGCCAGTCGGGGGCGGTACGGCCGGCCAGGACGTCCGCGGGCATCCAGTCGACCTGTCCCTTAAGCGCCCGTCCGCAAGTCCTGAGCGTCTCGGCGAACACCGGGGCGGACTCGGCCAGCGGGGCGGCGCTCGCCGTCCACCCGGCGTCGGCGGGCGGGAAGGCGAGGACGACGGGCGGTTCCTCGGACCCCGGCCGGGCGGTGCCGCTGATGACCGGGGTGTCGGGTTCCGTGCCGTCCGCGAGTGCCTTGAGGATGCGCAGTGCGCCGGGGTGGTCGGACACCGTCGGAACGGTGCGGTGGTCCAGGGCGGAACGTGTGGTGGCCAGGGACAGTGCCACGTCGTGGAGCCGCGGCGCCGGTTCGTCCGCCAGGAAGGCGTGCAGCCTGGCCGCCTGGCCGCGCAGCGCCTCGCGGCTGCGGGCGGACAGCGGCAGCGGGATGCGTCCGGGCAGGGCCGGGACGCCGGTCCGGCCGCGGTCGTCGGCCGGGACCTCGGGGGTGCCGGGACCACCGGCACCGCCTTCTCCGTCCGCTCCGTCCGCTCCGTCCGCTCCCTCGCGGGGCGGCTCTTCGATGATCACGTGGGCATTGGTGCCGCTGATGCCGAAGGAGGAGACGCCAGCCCGGCGCGGGCGGTCGCCGCGCGGCCAGGGCACGTCGTCGCGCAGCAGCTCGACGGAGTTCGCTGACCAGTCGACGTGCGGGGAGGGCCGGTCCGCATGCGGGGTGCGGGGCAGGACACCGTGGCGCATCGCCATGATCATCTTGATGATGCCGCCCGCACCCGAAGCCGCCTGGGTGTGGCCGACATTGGCCTTCATCGAGCCGAGCCACAGCGGCCGTTCACGGTTCCGCCCGTAGGTGGCCACGAGCGCCTGGGCTTCGATCGGATCGCCGAGCGGGGTTCCGGTGCCGTGCGCCTCGACGGCGTCCACGTCGGCGGAGACCAGCCCGGCGGAGGCCAGCACCTGGCGGATCAAGCGCTGCTGGGCGGGGCCACTCGGGGCGGTCAGTCCGTTGGAGGCACCGTCCTGGTTGATGCCGCTGCCCGCGATCCGGGCGAGGACGGTGTGGCCGCGCCGCCGGGCGTCGGAGAGGCGCTCCAGCAGCAACAGTCCGACGCCCTCGGCCCAGTTGGTGCCGTCGGCGTCGGCCGAGAACGGCTTGCACCGGCCGTCCGCGGCAAGCGTGCGTTCCCGGCTGAACCCCACGTACGGGTCCGGCTGCGACATGACCGCCACACCGCCGGCCAGCGCGAGATCGCAGTGGCCGGCGCGCAGCTCCTGCGCCGCCAGATGCAGGGCGACCAGGGAGGACGAACAGGCCGTGTCCACCGCGACCGAGGGGCCCTCCAGACCGAAGGCGTACGAGACCCGGCCCGCGGCCACGTTGCCCGCCGTGCCCATCTGCATGCCGGACGCGTAGTCGTGGTAGGTCACGCCCGCGAACACGCCGGTACGGCTGCCCTTGAGGGAGGCGGGAGCGATCCCGGCCCGTTCGAACACCTCCCACGCGGTCTCCAGCAGCAGCCTCTGCTGCGGGTCCATGGCCAGCGCCTCGCGGGGGGAGATGCCGAACAGCTCGGCGTCGAACTGGCCCGAGTCGTAGAGGAATCCGGCCTCGCGGACGTACGTGGTGCCGGGACGGTCGGAGTCCTGGTCGTAGAGCGCGTCGAGGTCCCAGCCGCGGTCGGTGGGGAAAGGCCCCAGCCCGTCGGCGCCCGCGGCGACAAGCCGCCAGAGGGCTTCGGGGGAATCGGCTCCGCCGGGGAAGCGGCAGCCCATCCCGACGATCACTACCGGGTCGGCGTCGGCCGCGACCGCGCCGGGGAGGACCGGGGCGTCGTCGCTGTCGCGCTGTTCGCCGTCCAGGCCCAATTCGGTGGCCAGGTGACGGATGAGGGCGCCGGCGGTCGGGTGGTCGTAGACGAGGGTGGCGGGCAGGCGCAGGCCGGTCTCCTGACCGAGCCGGTTGCGCAGATTGACAGCGGCGAGCGAGTCGAAGCCCAGCTCCTTGAACGGCTTGTCGGAGCCCACGCGTTCGGCGCTCTCGTAGCCGAGCAGTGCGGCGACCTGCCCGGTGACGAGCTCGGCCACCGCCCGGTGCCGCCGGGCCCGGGGCAGCGAGGCGAGGCGTCGCGCGAACCCGCCGCCCGGGCCGGCTCCGGCGCCCGCGTCGCGACGGACGGTGACCCGCAGCAGTCCGCGCAGCAGGAACGGCAGTTCGCCGGATTCGGCGCGGGACCGCAGGGCGCCGGTGTCGAGCCGCATCGCCAGCAGCAGCGCCCGGTCGGCGGAGGCCCCGGCGTCGAACAGGGACAGGCCGTGCTCGGCGGAGAGCGGGATCACGCCCTGGGCGGCCATCCGGGCGGTCCGGGTGCGGTCCAGGCCGGCCGTCATGCCGCCGAATCGCTCCCACGGTCCCCACGCCAGTGATGTCATCGGCAGCCCGGTGGCGCGGCGGTGCTGGGCGAGGGCGTCGAGGAAGGTGTTGGCGGCCGCGTAGTTGGCCTGGCCCGGGTTGCCGAGCAGGCCCGCCGCCGAGGAGAACACCACGAAGGCGGAGAGGTCTTGATGCTGCGTCAGCTCGTGCAGATGCGCGGCGGCGGCCACCTTGGCCCGGAAGACCGTGGCCAGGCGCTCCGGGGTGAGGGAGGTGAGCAGGCCGTCGTCGAGGACTCCGGCGGTGTGGACGACCGCGGCGAGCGGGTGCTCGTCCGGCACTCCGGCGAGGCAGGCGGCCAGGGCGGCGCGGTCGGCGACGTCGCACGCCTCGACCGCCACCTCGGCGCCGAGCGAGGTCAGTTCCTCACGCAGTTCGCCCGCGCCGGGCGCATCGGCGCCCCGGCGGCTGACCAGCACCAGGCGTCGGACTCCGTGCTCGGTCACCAGGTGCCGGGCGGCCAGGGCACCCAGGCCACCGGTGCCGCCGGTGATCAGAACCGTACCGTCCGGACCGAACGCGGGCGGCGTGTCGTCGGCCGGGTGCGGCACGTCCTGGCCGGCGGGTGGCGACGCCTGCTCGGAGGCGGTGTGCGGCGCTTCATCGGAGGGACGCGGCGCGTCCCCCGGGGCGGGGCGCGGAGGTTCCTCGGCGGGAGTCCGTGGCGCGCGGACCACCCGGGGCGCCAGCAACGCGTCGCCGCGTACGGCGAGTTGGGGCTCCTCGCTCCGCAGGGCGGAGGCGGGCAGACGGCCGGCCGTGTCGCGGTCGATGAGCAGGAATCGGCCGGGGTGCTCCGACTGGGCCGTACGCACCAGCCCCTGGACCGGGGCGTGCACGAGGCCGGGTACGGGCTCGCCGGGGGCGGCAGCCACAGCATGCTGGGTGAGCACCGCGAGTCGGACCGCGTCGAAGCGCTCGTCGGCCAGCCACTCCTGGAGGGTGGCGAGAACGGTCGCGGTGGCGTCCTGGGCCGCCGCGGCGAGGTCGGCCCCGTCGGCGGGGATGCCGGTGGAGCCGACCGGGAGCAGCACCGTCGCGGGCGGTTCCGCTCCCTCGTCGAGGGCGGCCCGCAGGGCGGCGAGGTCGTGGTGGGCACGGACGGGAACGCCTTGCTCGCCCAAGTCGGCGGCCAGTTCCTGGCCGTCCGGACCCAGCACCGCCCAGCCGCCGTTCTCACGCCCGGCGGGGACGGCGTCGGCGGTCCGGCCGGACACCGGGGTCCATTCCAGCGTGTACAGCCCGTCGACCGGCCGGCCCGCCGCGAGGTCCGTCACGGGTACGGAGCTCAGGTCAAGGGCGTCGATGTCGGCCAGAGGGCGTCCCTCGGTGTCCGTGAGACCGAACGACACCCGGTCCGTTCCCGCGCCGCCGGCCTTCAGCCGCGCGGTCACCGCCCCGGTCGCGTGCACGGTCACCCCGTGCCAGCCGAGCGGCAGCGCGATCCGGCCCTCGCCGGGCTCCGGCGCGGCCGACAGGACCGTCTGCACGGCGCTGTCGAGCAGCGCGGGGTGCAGGCCGAAGTCCCCGGCGTCCTGGCCGCGCAGCTCGTCCGGGACGGCGAGGTCGGCGAAGAGTTCGGCGCCGCGCCGCCACAGGGCGCGTACGCCGCGGAACGCAGGACCGTAGGAGTGGCCGCGCAGCGCCAGCATGTCGTACAGGCCGTCCACGTCGACCGGTTCGGCCTGCTCGGGCGGCCAGACGCCGGTACCGGGCGCATCCCCGGCGGGCCGGGCGGCCGAGGTGAGGGTGCCCTCGGCATGGCAGCGCCAGGGCTGGTCTCCCTCGTCGTCGTCCGGCCGGGAGTGGACGGCCACGGTTCGCCGTCCCGTGTCGTCGGCGGCGCCGACCAGGATCTGCATGCGCACCGCGCCGTGTCGGGGCAGGGGCAGCGGCTCGCGCAGGGTCAGCTCTTCCAGGACCGTGCAGCCGGCCTCGTCACCGGCCCGGACGGCCAGTTCGACCAGGACGGACTCGGGCAGCAGGGGGGCGCCCGCCGTCTCACGGTCCGCGAGCCAGGGCAGCGACCGTGCGGAGAGCCGACCGGTGAGCAGGATGCCGCCGGCATCGGCGAGTTCGACGGCGGCGCCGAGCAGGGGGTGCCGGGCGGCGCCGAGGCCCGCGGCACGCATGCCGGCGCCGCCGGAGGGCGCGGCGGGCAGCCAGGCACGGCGTCGCTGGAAGGCGTAGGTCGGCAGCGGCTCGGGCGGCGTGGGCGGGGGGACAGAGGCGGTTTCGTTCCCGGTCCCCGTCCCCGTCCCCGTGCCCCTCCCCGTGCCCGTCGCGGTGCCAGTGCCGGTGCCGGTGCCGGTGAGGCATGTCGTCCAGTCGACGGGAGCACCGCGCGTGTAGAGCGCGGCGAGAGCGGTCTCGAAGGCCCGCGGACCGGACTGGTCCTTGTGCTGGGACGGGACGGCGAGTACGTCTTCCTGTGGCGGCAGGCTCTGCGCCGCCAGCCCGGACAGCGTCCCGTCGGGGCCGAGTTCGAGGCAGCGCGTGACGCCGAGATCCGTCAGGGCGCGGACGCCGTCGGCGAAGCGGACGGCGTGTCGCACGTGCCGTACCCAGTAGTCGGGGTCGGCCAGGTCATCGGGGTCGGCCGGACGGCCGGTGAGGTCGGAGACGAGCGTCAGGCGCGGCGGGTGGAACTCCAGCGACTCGGCGACGCGTCGGAAGTCGCGCAGCATCGGGCCCATCAGCGGCGAGTGGAAGGCGTGGCTCACCCGCAGGGCGGTGACGCGGTGGCCCTGCTCCCTCGCCCGTTCCGCGATCTCCTCGACATCGGTGGCGACTCCGGAGATCACCGTGGCCAGGGGCCCGTTGACGGCTGCGACCCCGATCCGGTCGGTACGCCCTTCCAGCAGAGGCAGCACCTCGTCCTCGGGCAGCTGGAGGGAGACCATGGCACCGCCCGCGGGGAGCGCCTGCATCATCTGTCCTCGCGCCACCACCAGCTTGCAGGCGTCGGCCGGCGACCACACCCCCGCCACGTGGGCGGCTGCCAGCTCGCCCACCGAGTGCCCGAGGAGCACGTCGGGGCGTACGCCGAAGGACTCGGCGAGCCGGAACAGGGCGACTTCCAGGGCGAAGAGGGCGGGTTGCGCGTACTCGGTGCGGTTCAGCAGGTCGGGTTCCGTGCCGAACACGACCTCGTGCAGGGGCCGTTCGAGAACGGTGTCGACCTGGGCGCACACCTCGTCGAAGGCGTCCGCGAAGACCTCGTACGTGTCGTACAACTCCCGGCCCATGCCGAGTCGTTGTGAGCCCTGGCCGGCGAAGAGGAACGCGGTACGGCCGGCCCCGGTGGCGGATCCGGTGACCAGGCCGGGCCGCGCGTGGCCGGCGGCCAGGGCGTCCAGACCGCGCAGCAGTTCGTCGCGGTCGGCGCCGAGCACCACGGCCCGTTCCTCGAACACGGACCGAGTGGTGAGCAGCGCGGCGGCGGTGCGCGCGGGGTCGGTCTCGGGGCGGGACCGTACGAATTCGGCCAGCCGCCGGGCCTGGTCGCGCAGGGCCGCGGGAGTACGGCCGGTGACCGTCCACGGCACCGCCGCGGACGGCAGACGCAGCTCCGGCGCGACGGGGTCGGGCATGCCGGGCTCGGGGGCCGGCTCGTCGGGGGCCTGCTCCAGGACGACATGGGCGTTGGTGCCGGAGACGCCGAACGCCGACACGCCCGCCTGCCGCGGGCGGTCCCCCACTCGCGGCCAGTCGGTGTTCTCGTGGACCAGCCGTACGTCGCCGGCCGTCCAGTCGACGCGGGTGGTGGGTTCGTCGGCGTGCAGGGTGCGGGGCAGGGTTCCGTGCTGCATGGCCAGCACCATCTTGATGACCCCCGCGACACCAGCGGCGGCCTGTGTATGACCGATGTTGGACTTCACCGACCCCAGCCACAACGGCCGTTCACGATCCTGACCATAGGTCGCCAGCAGCGCCTGCGCCTCGATCGGATCACCCAAAGCCGTGCCCGTGCCGTGCGCCTCCACCGCATCCACATCCCCAGGCTTCAACCCCGCACCGGAGAGCGCCGCACGAATCACCCGCTGCTGCGACGGACCGTTCGGCGCCGTCAAACCATTCGACGCACCATCCTGATTGACCGCCGACCCGGCAACCACCGCCAGCACCCGATGCCCAAGACGCCGGGCATCCGAAAGCCGCTCCACCACCAGGACACCGACACCCTCACCCCACCCCGTACCATCCGCACCCTCCGCGAACGCCTTGCACCGACCATCCGCAGCCAACCCCCGCTGACGCGAGAACTC